>JANMGV010000163.1:0-119068 GCA_031374825.1 Pirellulaceae bacterium | reverse complement strand
ACCTCGCCCTGCGCGGCATCGAGGCCGACTTCGGCCCCGAGCACGCCGACACCTTCCGCCGCGACCTCCATCCCGACCTCCGCGCCGACTACGTCCTCGCCAACCCGCCCTTCAATGACTCCGACTGGTTCCGCAAGGACGACGACGTGCGCTGGCAGTATGGAGTACCACCAAAAGGCAACGCCAACTTTGCCTGGGTGCGGCACTTCATCCACCATCTATCACCGAGTGGCATGGCTGGGTTTGTTCTCGCCAACGGCAGCATGAGCTCGAACCAATCCGGCGAAGGCGATATTAGAAAGGCCCTCATCGAAGCCGACTTGGTCGATTGCATGGTCGCCCTACCCGGCCAGCTTTTCTACAGCACGCAGATCCCCGTCTGCCTCTGGTTCCTCACTAAGAGCAAAAAAGCCGACACCAAACGAGGTTTCCGCGACCGCAGCAAACACACCCTGTTCATCAACGCCCGCAATCTCGGCACCCTCATCGACCGCGTCCACCGCGAGCTGACCGACGCCGACCTGGAGAAAATCACCAGCACCTACCACGCCTGGCGCAGCGACTCCTCAACCAAGAACAAAGAACCAGGAACCAAGAACCCCACACCGGCCTACTCTGACATCGCGGGCTTCTGCAAATCCGCTACCACCGCCGAAATCGCCGCGCACGGCCACGTCCTCACGCCCGGCCGTTATGTCGGTGCCGAGGAAGTCGAAGACGACGGCGACCCTTTCGAGGAAAAGATGCCGCGCCTCGTCGCCGAACTGCACGCCCAGTTCGCCGAGTCCGCCAAGCTGGAAAAGTTGATTAAAGCCAATTTGAAAGGGCTGGGCTTTGACATTGCGGGAGTCAAAAAATGACCGACAACCTACCTGCCCCTAAAGAAGGTAACGAAGGCCAATTTCTTTTTTACGATACCGAAGATGGAACCACCCGCGTCCATTTGCTGGTGGATGGTTCAACCGTCTGGATGCCTCAAAAGGGAATCGCGGACCTGTTCGAAACGACCGTAGCGAATGTAAACACGCATATTCGCAACATTTTGGACGAATCTGAGGTGCATGCTGACTCAGTTATTAAGGATTACTTAATAACTGCGACTGACGGGAAACAATACAAAACCAAGCACTACAACCTCGACATGCTGCTTGCCATTGGCTACCGAGTTCGGAGTCCCAGGGGGGTGCAATTCCGACGCTGGGCGACCGCAACGTTGCGTGAATATTTGGTGAAGGGCTTCGTGCTTAACGACGAACGGCTCAAAGCGGCCGAAACAACCTTTGGCAAGGACTACTTCGAGGAACTGCTGGAGCGGATTCGAGCAATTCGCGCCTCCGAACGGCGATTCTATCAAAAGATCACCGACATTTATGCTACCAGTTCCGACTACAACAAGGATGCCGAAATCACTCGCTTGTTTTTCGCCACCGTGCAAAACAAACTCGAATGGGCAATCACGGGGATGACCGCCGCCGAGCTGATCCAGTCCCGCGCCGATGCTGCACAACCGAACATGGGTTTGCAGACTTGGAAAAATTCTCCAGCGGGTAAGATTCGCAAATCGGATGTGACCATCGCGAAAAATTATCTGACCCAGGAAGAATTGAGCCAGCTCAATCGCTTCGTGACCATGTATCTCGACTATGCTGAAGATCAGGCGCGGCGAGGCAAGTTGATGGTGATGGCCGTTTGGGCTGGCAAACTGGATGCCTTTCTGGCATTCAACGATCGAGCTGTGTTGCAGAACGCCGGGAAGATCGAAAAGAAAGTGGCCGACGAATTGGCGGTAAAACAATTCGATCGATATCAGACCGCGCAGCGCCGCATTGAGGCGGCAAATCCGACCAGCGATTTTGATCACTTTGTGGAAGGGATCAAGAAAATTGAACCTCCGAAAAAGGAGAGCGGAGATGAGTAGCAATCGTCGTTGGATCACCGAAAGGCACGTCCCGTTCGCCGATCTATCTGCATTCACCGCACTGGCCGAGTCCGCGAAACGGGAGCAGGCCATCAAAGCCAACCTGAGGGGGCTGGGCTATGGTAAGTGACGGAGAGTCCAATTCGGCTTGGGTGTCAAAACGTCTCGACGAAGTAGCGACCGTTATTGACTCGCTGCACAAGACGCCTCAGTACGAAAACATTGGATTTCCAATGGTGCGCGCAGTCGAAATTAAAGGCGGAGCTCTTCATCTGGGTGGTACCTTGCGTGTCAGCGCTGAAGTATTTGCCGAGTTTACGAAGCGATATTTACCACAGCGTGGGGACATTCTGTTTGGCCGCGTCGGTGCTTACTTTGGTCGCTCAGCCTACGTAGATACCGACCAACCGTTCTGCATGGGGCAGAATACAGCAGTTATTCATCCGATGTGCGACTCACGCTTTCTTTTCTATGCTCTCAATTCGGCCCCAGTCCGAAGACAAATCCAAGATCGGGGCGCAGGTTCAAGTCAACCGACAATTAGCTTGGCAAACATTTGTGCGCTGAAAGTACCTGCGCCCCCACTTTCCGAACAGAAAGTGATCGCGAACATCTTAGGGGCGCTGGACGACAAGATCGAGTTGAACCGGCGGACGAACGCGACGCTGGAGGCGATGGCGCGGGCGCTGTTCCAGAGCTGGTTCGTGGGTTTCGACCCCGTCCGCGCCAAACTCGACGGTCGCCCCCCCGCCAACCTCGACCCCGCCACCGCCGCACTATTCCCCGAGCACTTAGAAGACTCACTGCTCGGACACATTCCGAAAGGTTGGACGGCGCAACGCTTGCCCGACGCCATCGACGTGAATCCGCGCCGCACCTTGAAGAGCGGAACCATCGCGCCCTATCTCGACATGAAGAACCTGCCGACGCAGGGCCATTCCGCCGAGGAAGTCATCGACCGCGAGTTCAGCTCCGGCACCAAGTTCCAAAATGGCGACACGCTCCTCGCCCGCATCACGCCCTGCTTGGAAAATGGCAAGACCGGCTACGTCGATTTCCTCGAAGACGGCCAAGTCGGATGGGGCTCCACTGAATACATCATCCTCTCGCCGAAGCCGCCGCTCCCACCGCAGTTCGGCTACCTCCTCGCCCGCTCCGACGCCCTGCGCACCCACGCCATCCAAAACATGACCGGCACCAGCGGACGCCAGCGCGTCCCGTCCGAATGCTTCAACACCTTCTGGCTCGCCGTCCCAACGCCCGAAATCGCCCGCCGCTTCGACGAACTCACCTCGCCGCTAATTGCGAAAATCAAAGCCAACTCCATCCAATCCCGCACCCTCGCCATCCTGCGCGACACACTGCTGCCGAAGCTGCTGAGCGCCGAGTTGAGCGTTGATCACGCGTTTGCGACCACCGAGGAGAAGCTGTAGTGGCTGAGTCCTTCAATATCTATCTCGATGAAAGCTGCCATTTACAGAATGATCTCATCAGTACGATGGGACTGGGGGCCGTGTGGTGCCTGCAAGACAAGACCCGGGACATCTCCGTTCGCGTGCGCGATGTCAAGCACCAGCACGGCTTAGCGAATGACTTTGAAATCAAGTGGACCAAAGTCTCGCCCGCTAAACTCGAGTTCTACCTGGCGATCATCGACTACTTTCTCGATGACGATGACCTTCACTTCAGGGGCGTTGTGATCCCGGACAAACGACTGCTCAATCATGACGGCTTTGATCAAGACCATGACGTTTGGTACTACAAGATGTGCTTTACTGTACTTGAGCCAATCATCGACCCAACGCAACACTATTCGATGTACCTTGATATCAAGGATACTCGTAGCGAAATTAAACGAGCCAAGCTCGAGGAGGTCCTGCGCAATGCAAAATATGACGGATCTGGAAACATCATTCAGCGCGTTCAGCAGATTCGATCGCACGAATCGGAATTGCTTCAAGTCACCGATCTTCTGCTTGGGGCTGTCACCTACGCGAATCGCGGTTTGACACAAAGCAAAGCAAAGTCTGCGATCGTGGATCGCCTCCGTCAACGCACTCGCCTTACGTTGTGCAATACGACCTGGTTGCGTGAGCCCAAGTTCAATTTGCTGATTTGGCAAGCCAGGGGTACTGCATGAGCGAAGCGATTGACTGGCTTCCGGAACTAATGGTGCTGTCAGATTTTGCTGGCAAATGGCAGGCATACCTCGACGCAATTTACGAAGTCTTTTGCGATGATTTCGTGGGATCGAGACCGAGCTATCCCGGAAAGCGTTTCGCACTGAAGCGATTTCCAAAGGCATTGGGGAAAGAGGCGACGTTTTGGCATTTAATCCAAGAGGGCGACGTCGAAGAAGATAGGACGCCCGATCTTAGACGGTGTGAACGAATCCGCTGGCCCCGCCCCATAATCGAAGCGATTCAAACCGACAAAGTTCGTCAGTGGCGAAACACACGGGGCAAGAACGAACGAATTGTTATTGCAACCAACGACTTTTCGTACGTCGTGATTCTCGACGACCGAGCGGATTATGTCCTGCTATGGACGGCTTACTGCGTCGAACAGGAGCATCGACGAAGGAAGCTGGAACGGGAGTTCGAAGAATGGAAGAAGTCCCAAAATAGCTAAAGCCGCCCCGAGGGACGGCTTTGTTACTCCTTCTACACATGGTAGATGAGCTAAAATAACTATCGGTCGCAAAGGTAAGAAAGTCAAGTCTGGTTTTCAGAAAGTACTTTTGATCAACAACAAAGCCCTGGAATGAACCTGAATGATAACTATTCCCAGTATGAATTTGAACGGAGTTCGCTTCGAATTTCGTGAGAGGAGTGGTTTGGGAAGCTTAATTGTGCTTTCGTTTTAAACCAATTTTACGAACAATGATGACTCCTTCTTCGGGTTCGCCACTCTCGAATGGTTCGCGGAGGTGGGCTATTCGGACCGACTCGCGGTACCTTGGGGATCTGGGAAAAGTAAATTTTTGGCGAGAAGCAAAATTGATTCTCTCAGCGACACTGCGGGTAGAAGCGTACCTTGAAGAAAGCCCCTGAAATAACATGGAACGTCACAAATTTGAACAGGTCGATCCACTCTTGGACAAACTCGCTGAATCCGTTGACGAATTACTCGAAGGGGAGAAATTGGCTGCACTTAAGCGGCAGATGGCGGAGATCAGCTCGCTGCTCGGAGAACTATACTCGGTAACGCTTGAAATTAATTTGCAAGTCTTTGATCCTAATCGCGAACAGTCGCTGCCACTGCTGCAGGCTGGCTTTTCGACGACCAATGGTGCGGAACCGCATCCGTGCTGGGGTGACTCCTCACCGCATCGCTATGTTGTCGACGGAGAGCTGGTGGTGGTGCCGCACGACCATTGCCCCGCTTGCTGGGGACGCTGGGACGCGAAAGATTTAAATCCTACTTGTCCGGAATGTGGCGTGTCGATGGGCAAACAAGTGATGTGGTTGCTCGATAATGACATGTGCCCGTACTGCGAACAGTCCACCGTTTCCGCTTCGAACCCAACTTGTTCTCGCTGTGGGCACTCCGTGAATCCCGCGTTCATCGTCTGGGGATAGGACTATTGACCGCACACGAGCCGGAATTGGATGGGGCGCTGAAACTGTTAGAGAACTTGTGTCCTGGGGAGTCGCTTGTAACAGCACATAGGAAAATAAAATGACCCACAAGACCTACATCTTTGAATGCAGCAGCACGACTTACATGGACTGTGTTGAGAAGAACTTGTTTGGTTCGAATAAGCCTTGGCCGATGGCAATCAAAGTCGGCGATTATTGCTTGTTGCATCACTACGAGGTCGGAGGTTTGCTTGGGTTGTGGCAAGCGGTTACGGATGGTGGGAAAAATCTCGTTCCAAAAATCTGGGGTGGAAAGTTTCCTTATCAGGTGCGAGTAAAATTGGTGATTCCGAAGGTGATCGATGTTCCGGCTAAACTCTTAGCCGAACTTGGGGTGGATGCCAGTGTCGGCCGATTCGATAATTGGGTCGACGACAGCACGACAAAGCAATTAGTTGAGCATTTACTGGATCAGGAGCGTTTTTGAAGATGATTTGCAAAAACTCAAAATTCAGCGTGGCCAATTAGCGGCGAAGCGTCCTGTATACTAGATTCGCTGTTGTTTTCTTTTTGTCGTAACAAAACTATCTGATCGGAAAACTCAAATGCACGAAGAAATATCGCTTACTGAAGAGGATGAACGAGCACTTGATCGAGCATGGGACGAAATCTCTAGGATTGAAGAACAAAAGAAATTGGAGCAGAGCCGCATTCCTCCTGTTTTCAAACCAAATTCTGGCGCGATCTTTATTATTGGTGCAGACTCAAATTTGACGGAGATGAAAGAAGCAGAGTTTACCAATGAGCAATTGCTTCAAGAATTGATTGCCAAATACCCTGATCTATTGGCAGGGAATCAAATGAATCCTGAAAAGCCCCGGAAATGGATTCTTGTCTCGCGCGAAGTCGGCATTCAAGATCAAGCGGAAATTGCAAATTATCGATGGTCTCTTGACCATCTCTATCTCGATCAAGACGGCATCCCGACGCTCGTGGAAGTTAAGCGCAGCTCGGATACTCGACTACGACGTGAAGTAGTAGGACAAATGCTTGATTACGCTGCCAATGCCTCCAGCTACTGGAATATCCAAGACTTGCGCAATTACTTTGAGCAGCAATACGTCGACAACCTCGAATTGGGAGACGCTCAATTACTCGAACTCATTGGACCCAACATTGCAGTTGATGATTTTTGGAGCAGTGTAAAGGTCAATCTACAGGCGGGTCGCATTCGCATGGTATTCTTGGCTGATGAGATTCCAAATGAACTGAGAACAATTGTTGAGTTTCTAAATCGACAAATGGATCCCGCAGAAGTACTGGCGGTTGAGTTGCGGCATTATGTCGATCCAACCAACAAGATCAAAACTCTGGTGCCAACGGTAATTGGGACCATTCCCAATGTAAGATCGGCGCGAACGAGTATTACGGCCCCTGCCGCGACGATCACGAAAAATGAGTTTATTTCAACGATCGAAGAACAAAACGCTCCTAGTCGGCTTGAAGCGGTCCGTCGAATTATTGACTGGGCAGAAAACAATAAGCTAGGAATGACCTTCCGGCGCGGTGTTCGTGATACGGTTTGTATTCCCGAAATCAAAGTTGCAGGAAAGTTATGGTATCCCTTCAGCTGCAAACATATTGGGCAACTTGTGCTTCAGATGCGATATATGGTTCAAAGCGCTCCATTCGATAATCCGAAACTACTCGGGGCATTGGAGGAAATGCTGGCTGAACTGCCAGGTTTCAATAAACGTGGCGGAATGAACGGCTTGCCGATTTTGGAGCTGGATCAGTTCAAGACGGACGCAGATCGCGATTCACTTATTTCAGTGATGGATTGGATTCGTAAGCAATTAGAATCTGTATGATCTATTGATGTTTTTGCCCCTAGTTTCCAAAATCACGTCCAGCTTTCGGGGTAGTGGTCGCGTGGGAAACACTGCACAACGGCTCGAATTCGATGACACTAAACGAATCCGATATTGAAATCGCTTCGCTCGAATGGTTTGAGTCACTTGGGTATGCGGTTGCCAATGGTCCGGACGTAGCACCAGGTGAATCCGCTGCGGAAAGAAATTCGTTTCGCGATGTTGTATTGGAAGATCGCCTACGGTCGGCGATCGGGCGGCTTAACCCGGAAATTCCAGGCGATGCCCAAGAAGATGCGGTGCGAAAAGTTCTTCGCGTTGCTTCGCCCTCGCTCGTCCAAACCAATCGAGCTTTCCACAAGATGCTGCGCGATGGCGTGGAAGTCGAATATCCGAGAGCCGATGGCTCAATCGCGGGTGACCATGTCCGTTTGCTGGACTTCGACAATGCCGACCACAACGATTGGCTGGCGGTAAACCAGTTTACGGTGGTCGAAGGGCAACATAATCGGCGACCTGACGTTGTTGTATTTGTGAATGGACTGCCGCTTGGCGTGGTCGAATTGAAGAACCCAACCGACGAAGATGCCACGATCTGGTCGGCTTACTTGCAAGTGCAAACCTACAAAGCCGAAATTCCGTCGCTGATACATTACAACGCGGCACTTGTTGTCAGCGACGGTTTACAATCTCGCATTGGTTCAATAACTGCGAATCAAGAATGGTTCAAAGTCTGGCGTACCATCAGCGGCGAAGGCGACGCGCCCAAAGGTTCGCTTGAATTGGAAATCCTGATCAAGGGCGTATTCGACCGCCAACGATTTCTTGCATTGTTACAACACTTCATCGTGTTCGAGGAAGACCCCGATTCGGGTGCCATACATAAAATCATCGCGGGTTACCATCAATTTCATGCTGTCAATGCAGCGGTCGAAGAGACCGTTCGCGCTAGCGGTCTTGTGGGGGGCCCTGCTGTCGCCGAAGAGCCTGGACGCTACTGGGCGGGGCGAATGCATGGCGGTTTGCCGGGCGATCGTCGGGCGGGCGTCGTTTGGCATACGCAAGGTAGCGGCAAGAGTTTTTCGATGCTCTTCTATGCGGCTCGCATCGTTCGTCATCCAACGATGCAAAACCCGACGCTGGTTGTACTGACGGACCGAAACGATCTAGACGACCAACTTTTCGGCCAGTTCCAGCGATGCCATGAGTTGCTTGGCCAAATGCCCGTTCAAGCTGCCAATCGCGATAACCTGCAACAATTGCTTTCCGTCGCCAGCGGCGGAGTTGTGTTCACGACGATTCAGAAATTTCTACAGGAAAAGGGCGAGCGAAGGCCTTCTCTCAGCGAACGACGCAACATTGTCGTTATTGCCGACGAAGCCCATCGTAGCCAATACGATTTGATCGACGGATTGGCTCGCAACATGCGCGATGCCCTGCCCTATGCTTCATTCATTGGCTTTACGGGTACGCCGATCGAAAAGACCGACGCAAACACCCGCGCGGTCTTCGGGGACTATATCAGCATCTACGACATTCAACGTGCCGTTGCCGATAAAGCCACGGTACCGATCTACTACGAACGCCGTATTGCCAAACTGAGATTAAACGCTGCCGAATTGCCAATGATCGATACCGAGTTTGACGAAATCACCGAAGGCGAAGAACAAACGAAGAAAGAGAAGCTCAAGAGCAAATGGGCGGCACTCGAAGCCTTGGTCGGTGATCCCAAGCGAATCGCATTGATTGCAGCCGACTTGGTAGCACACTTTGAAAAACGCATTGAGGCCATGGACGGAAAAGCAATGGTCGTATGCATGAGCCGACGCATCTGCGTTGATCTTTACAATGCCATCACCAAGCTTCGTCCGGATTGGGCCAGCACCGTCGACGATAATGCCGAATCGGAAAAGCCCAAGTCGTGTGTCGCTAAGGTAATCATGACGGGTAGTGCCGAGGATGGGCCCGAGTGGCAGCCTCATATTCGCAACAAGGACAAACGCCGCAAATTGGCCAATCGGTTCAAGGATAGCAAGGACCCTTTTCGAATCGTTATCGTGCGCGATATGTGGCTTACCGGATTCGATGCTCCGTGCCTGCATACCATGTACGCAGACAAGCCCATGCAAGGCCACGGTTTGTTGCAAGCGATCGCTCGTGTAAACCGCGTTTTCCGCGACAAGCCTGGCGGTCTGGTAGTCGATTATCTTGGACTTGCCGACCAGCTAAAACGGGCACTTGGCATTTACACCGAAAGCGGCGGGCAAGGCGACCCTACATACGACACAGCTCAAGCTATTGCGGTCATGCTGGAGAAGCACGAAGTCGCCGCCCACATGCTTCACGGGCTCGATTGGTCTAAGTGGAGTACCGGCAAGTCGGCCGAGCGGTTAGCGCTGATTCCCGCTGGCCAGGAGCGAGTGTTGGAGCAAGAAGACGGGAAAAAGCGATTTGTTCAGATCGTCACCGAACTATCCCAAGCCTTTGCATTGTGCGCTGCCAGCGATGAAGCAACGGACCTGCGCGATGACATTTCTTATTTCCAAGCGATTCAAGCCGCCTTAAACAAGCAGTCAGGCGGTTCCAAGAAAACGCCCGAGCAAATCGATGCTGCTATTCGGCAATTGGTTTCGAAAGCTATCACGACCGATGGCCAAGTCATCGACGTGTTTACCGCCGCCGGATTGCCCAAGCCCGACATTAGCATCTTGTCCGATCAATTTTTGGCCGAAGTACGCGGTCTAAAATACAAAAACGTTGCCGCTGAATTGCTGGAAAAGTTGCTCAAGGACGAAATCAAAGTTCGATCGAAGCGCAATCTTGTGCAAAGCCAACTGTTTAGTGACAAGCTCAGAAAAACACTCAACGCCTATCACAATCGGGCCATCGCGACTCAAGAAGTCATCGACGAGTTGATCAAGCTGGCTAAGGAAATGGATGGCGCGACGAAGCGTGGCGTTGAACTCGGTTTAACGGATGATGAAGTCGCCTTTTACGACGCATTGGCCGCGAACGAGTCAGCTATTCAAGCGATCGGCGACGACAAATTGAAAGTCATCGCCGCAGAGCTGATCACGCAAGTTCGCCAGAGTGTCACGATCGATTGGACGCTTCGAGAAAGTGCGAGGGCCAAGATTCGCGTGATGGTGAAACGCATTCTGAACAAATACGGTTATCCACCGGATCTTCAAGAGGAAGCTGTCAAAACGGTCCTGCAACAAGCCGAGTTGCTCTGTGCCGACTGGGCCACCGAGGGCGTGTGAGCGCGACCGTAGAATGCACACGCTGGATAGAATTCGGGAAAGATCGCGCCCCCAATCTCTACTAGGATGGACGACGTCGAATTTCGCTTTGCGAGGATTTTTGGCGATCAAATGGCGTCGTCGAGCAACAGTCCTTTTGTAGCTTGCAGCAGGTAATCTCGGGAATATAAGTAATTGAGACGGTGAAACACGGTTGCTTGAGGCGATCACATGGCACGATGGTGGCCAATTACAATGCAGTGAGGGCGCTTGATTGGAAACTTGCGAGCTGGGAGTGAATGGGATGGCAAAACTGGGTTTCGCGATTCGTTGTCTTGCAATGTTTTCTTTCGTGGCCATTGGGTTTGTGCCTGTTGCGATAGTTATTGCATTCGCACAGCAACCGACGGAGAGCGGCGTGCTTCGTGGGCATTTAGCGCCCGTGCTGATGGGTGTTTTTACGCCAGATGACCTTCGCGCGGTTACGGCAAGCTCCGATGATACGGCGCGGCTTTGGGATTTGCAGACTTTTGCCGAAGTGCGGCAATACAAAGGGCACACAGGGCCGCTGTATTGTTTGGCGCTCAGTGCGGATGGTCGGACTTTGGTGACGGGTGCCCAGGATAACACCCTGCGGTTGTGGGATGTGCCACAAACTCGGCCGCTTGTATGGTTGCCCGGACATCCCGGAGGAGCAAGCAACTTGGCTTTGAGCGCCGACGGTCGCCAAGTTGTTTCGGTTGGAATCGACAAGACGCCGCGTGTGTGGGAAGCAACAAAGCTTCCATCCTTTAACGTATCGAGTCCCCAGCCCGTCGACTTGACCCCTTTCTCCAAGCCACTCGCTGCCCATGAATTCCCTGGTACGGCCGTTGCCTATCGCGGTGATGGAAATCTATTTGCTACCGCCGACGATCATGGCCGAATCGCATTTTGGAGTCCTTACTTGGACGAGCAACAAGGCCAAGTCGAAAGCTCTCAAGTCACGTCGCTCGCGTTTCACAGCAACAACCAACAAATCTTCGCATCCGGTGCCGATGGACTCATCCGTCAATGGCAGTTGCCAATTCCGTTGCCAAGACAGATCGCAGGAATTGCAGGACCCATATTGCACTTGGAGGTGATGAACAACCAACCTATTGCAATTGTCGTTACGTCGGATCAGATAACACGAGTCATCAATTTAGACACGAGTCAAGTCGTTCGCGAAATTGCAAAACGCGAGAAGCCCGTCACGGCAATTCGGCTTTCGCCCAACAACGCTATTCTCGCGATCGGCGACGAAAGCGGACGAGTCGCTCTCCTGAACATGACCAATGGCGAAGAACAAGGCACCGTTAGCGGGCATGCAGGTAGCATCCAAAGCATTCAGTTTCATGCAGACAACCAGCAAATTTTTACAACAAGCGTCGACGGAACGATCCGTCATTGGCGATTGCCAATTGCGAATGTTCCGATCACAGGTCACGCAGAACCGATCCAAGTACTGGCGAGCAGCCAGAGCGGGCAATGGTATGTGACCGGTTCTGCCGACAAAAGCTGCCGTGTCTGGCAACCGAACGGCCAACCTCTGCGAGCGCTTGGCAACCATCAAAAACCAATCACCGCGCTTGCCGTTCGGCACGATGATTCGCAGATTGCGTCGGGAGATGCCGAAGGGATTATCTGGCTTTGGAATGTAAGCAACGGAACACCCGAAGGTAGCTTTGCCGGGCCTGCCACTTCAACAACCGCACTCGCGTATGATCGAAATGGAACCTCCTTGCTTTCAGGTGATGATCAAGGGTGGGTTCGACGCTGGCAGTTGCCTGCGAAAACTCCGCTCCTGGCCAGCGGGCACTCGCAAGCCGTACGCGCTGTTGCGACATCGCCCAATGGACAAACGATTATTTCCGGTTCGCTGGACCAAACGGTTCGCGTTTGGAATGCTGAAAACGGACAAGCTATTCGTACTTTGGATGCCCCCGGTGGATTGGGCGGACCTATTTCATCCATAGCAGTGAGTCCCGATGGCACGCGAGTGGCTGCTGTCAGTGACTCGGGTCAGTTGGCGATTTGGAATCTGGCGGACGGTGCTTTACAGCAACGCCGAACGGGGACAGGCGGCGCGATGATAGATGTTGTTTTCCTTCCCAGCGGTTTGCAAGTCATCACGCTCGAAGCCGACAGCGCCGTGCGACTTTGGCAAGTTCCCCTGGCCCCGACGACTGTCCCAGAAGAGGCGATTCCTTATCAAGCAATCAAGTTGGCCGACGCAGGGAGCAAATCGCTAGCGCTGTCTCCCGATGGCAAATGGTTGTTTGTGGCAGGTGCAGCGAAAGTAGTTCACGGCTGGCAGTTAGTTGACGGCAAGGTTACAGCCGAAGCGCCTTTCCATTCGTTTGCGATCGCACAAGCTGCTATCACGGATTTGGCGTTTAGCCGAAATGGACAGCGTTTAGCAGCAGCTTGCGAAGATCGAAATGTCTATGTCTGGGATGCAGCAGCCATCGCTACTGCTCCGGCAAACCAGAATGTTCCACCGATACAGACACTTACGCACGCGGCGGCCATTCGCAGTGTTTCGATAAGCGACGACTCCGCTCGGATCGCAACCGCTGGCGACGATTTTATGGTGTATCAGTGGGACGCAGCGACGGGGCAGATGGCCGAGAGATTTCTTGGTCATACTCAGCCAGTATCGTCGGTTTGCATGATCGGGAACACGCAACGCATTGCATCTGGCTCGCAAGACAACGCGTTAAGGATTTGGACGCCATCGGTAATGCAAGTGATTCGGGCAAGCAATCCCAACGCAATCGATCCCATCACACACTTGGCCGCGACGGTCGGCGATGTAAGTTTTGCGGCTTTGCTCAAGACTGGCCAAAGCGTTTTGCGGTGGCGAGGCGATGGGGCACCGATGCCCGCAATCACGCCACCGATCGCGGGCCTGCAATCGCTCCGTGCAAGCGCAGATGGAACACGCGTTGTTGCAGGTAGTTCGCAAGGAAAAGTACTTGTTTGGACGGTGGCTGACGGCGGGCTTATCGCTACGCTTGATGCACCGGGGAACGTGGCCGATGCCGCGCTGAATCGAGTAGGAAACGAAGTCGCTGTGGCCGACACACAAAATCGCTTTCGAATATTTTCGGTCACGACTCCGCGATTACTGGAAGAGATCGCGACGCCCCAACCGGTTACTTCAGTTCAATGGTCGTCGGACGAGCAGCAATGCGTCACAACGGGCTCTGCAGCGATGGGATTTATCGCGTCGCGCGCGTTGCGATCGTTCGTCGGAAATCTACCCGAAGGCATTTCGCGCCTCGCGCTCACTCCCGACGGAACTCGAATTTTGTTTGGCAGCGTGGACGGCAAACTCAGACAAGTTCTTGTGAGTAACGGGACCGTGGAACGGTCGCTTGAGGGGCACACCGATGCGATCACCGATTTGTCGATTTCAGCCAATGGTCAACAGTTCGCAAGTGTGGGACGCGACAAGGCCTTGCGTATCTGGAATGCCGTAGATGGTAGCTTGTTGCACAAAGTCGATCATGCGACGGCCGTTCTCAGTGTTACTCATTCGCCTAACAGCCAACGCATTGCTACCTGTTCCGAGGATGGGTTTGTACGCGTGTTTGATGCAGCCACCGGACTACCTCTTGAGAATTTTTCGGGTCACATGCCAGGCGTGGCACAAGCTCGTTGGTTGAGCGATAGCGTGACGGTCGTATCGGGCTCGAGCGATCAAACTCTCCGTGTTCGCAAATCCGCAGTCGTTAGATCGTATCGAGCCCATGTGAATCCTGTGGTCGACATGTCCTTGTTCGCGGGCGGCGCTCAATCGTTGAGTTGTTCGTCGGACGGTCGAGTCGTCTTGTGCGACACTAGCTCGGGGCAGATGATTCGCGAGTTCCAAGGAGCAAGTGGCGAGCCGCGTGCTGTTGCGGCCCGAGTCGACAATCAGCGAATCGCGTTAGGTACATCGAACGGCCAAGTTCTCGTGTGGAACGCAAACAATGGCGAGCTACTGCAGACTTTATCGGTCGATGGTCCGGTACGATCTGTGGCCTGGAGCGGGGAGAGCGCAAAGTTAGCGGTCAGTACCGAAACGAACAAGCTGTACATCTTCGGTCCGCCATTGCCTCCTGCCTCACCCCAACCCGGCAATGAACTGACTCTGCATCAGCAAACCAACACCGAATCGATTGCGACGCGCATCTTGTTTGATCGAGACAATCGCACGGTATGGGCAAGCCATGCGAGTGGCCATCTCGCAAGGTGGGCCTATGCCGCGCCCACTCAGATTGCTCAGTTCAATCACGGCGGTCCCGTTTATGGTGTCACGACCAGTCGCGACGCAAAGACAATTTATTCGTGCAGCGCGGATCAGACTGTTCGCGTTTGGGATGTAACGACAGGACAACAGAAATTTCAGTTAAATGGTCATCAAGGTCCGGTGCATGCGTTGGCTCTGAGCCCCGACGAGTCGTTTGTCGTGTCATCGGGTGCGGATCGAACACTGCGACTTTGGGACGTAGTGGGCGGAAGACAGCTAAAGCAATTGGCGACATTGAATGACACGATGTACTCGGTGGCCGTGCATCCCAATGGTCAACTTATTGCTGCGGCGGGCGCGGATCGCAAAGTTTACTTGATCGACTTGATCAGCGGTGCCATCATTCGGACTCTGGAAGGCCATCCGGACTTTATCCATTGTGTTGCTTTCAATGCCTCCGGCACTCGACTATTATCGTATGGATATGCGGGGCAGTTGAGAATTTGGGACCCAACCACGGGCAATTCGCTGTTACAGGAACGCATTGGGCGAATTGGTAACTATGCTGAGTACAATTCCGACGGTTCGCGCCTTTTGATATCTAATGGCGATGCGACTGCCCGTATTTTTGATATCCCTCCTGCCGCAAGATAGTCTTGGAAAATTACGGTTCCTCCCCGAATATACGTGACTTACAAAGCTGGACTTCCCTAGAATGTGTTATCCCACCTAGCATTCCTACAAGCTCACCGAGGAATAAACGATCATGCGGATTTCGATCCCGACAGCCGTTGCCGTCTGGTTGTTCCTATTGGGAATTCTTTCCCAACCATCGTTTGCAAAAGATTTCCCTGGCCTTGGACCTGCCGGAGATTTGATATCGATCGAAATCGAGCAATCGGGTCCGACTAGTCTTCAGGGCCATAACGCTCGCAAGCAACTGGTCGTCACCGGCATCTACTCGAGCGGCCAACGCCACGATCTGACCCATGAGAGTACGTTCTCCGTTGACAAGCCCAATGTCATTACCGTTGCCGCTGATGGACTCGTGACACCATTAATCGATGGTGAAGCAAACGTGCAAGTAACCGTCGCCGGTGGAAAGACTGCAAGCATCGTACTACGGGCCGAACATTGCAACGAAGAACTGCCGATCAATTTCGTCAACGAAGTAGTGCCGATTTTTACGCGACTCGGGTGTAATTCGGGCGGATGCCACGGCAAATCCGATGGGCAAAACGGATTTAAACTTTCTTTGCTGGGTTTTTATCCCGAAGACGATTACGAGTACTTGGTAAATGAGTCGCGAGGTCGACGGGTCTTTCCGGCCGAACCTGAATTTAGTTTGCTGTTGCTCAAGCCTGCAAACATGCTGCCCCATGGTGGCGGCAAACGCATGTCGCCCGGCACCTATGAATGGGAACTGATTGCAAGCTGGATTCGACAAGGGATGCCGCTCGGCAGTGAAGAAGATGCCAAGCTACAGCGTATCTCGCTCGTCCCGCCAGTCCGCGAAATGAATTTTAGCACCAAGCAACAGTTGTCCGTCATCGCCCACTACTCCGATGGCACCTTGCGCGATGTTACGAGATTAGCCTCTTACGAAGCCAATCAGCCCGAGATGGCGTTAGTGGACAAAGATGGACGTGTAGTCGTTCGAAGCACACCGGGTGAAGCAGCGGTGATGGTTCGGTTCCAAGGCGAAGTGAGCGTCTTCCGCGCCGTCATTCCCCAAGGATTGCCCGTGGAGCAAACGCCTCCCGAAATAAACTTCGTCGATCAGTTTGTGATGAAACGACTCAAGCAACTTGGCATTCCGCCCTCGTCGCTGTGCGATGACGCGACATTCATACGACGTGTTACAGTCGACATCACGGGTCGTCTGCCCGAACAGGGTGCGGTGGAACAGTTCATTGCCGACACCAATCCCGACAAACGCAACGCCTTGGTCGATCGATTGGTCGACAGCCCGGCGTACGCTGAGTATTTCGCAAACAAGTGGGCTTCGGTACTGCGCAACAAGCGTCGCAACGGAAACGATACAACGTATACATTCCGATTCCATTCGTGGATTCTCAATGCTCTGGCCGAGAACATGCCTTACGACCAGTTTGTTCGCAGCATATTGACGGCGACAGGCGACGTCGATTCGCATCCACCCGTCGCTTGGTATCGCGAGGTGAATACGTCTTCGCAGCAGATGGAAGACACAGCCCAGTTGTTCCTTGGAATGCGTCTGGCCTGTGCCAAGTGTCACCATCATCCATTCGAACGATGGAGCCAACAAGACTATTACCAATTCGAAGCTTTCTTTTCCCAAGTGGGTTTGAAAGTAAGTCGTTTCAACCCCCAAACCAACATTCCCGATGTCGTGTTCCTCAAAGAAACCGCTCCGACCGCGCTCAATCCACGTTCCAAGCTACAGGTCAAACCAGCCGGACTCGGTGGCGAACCGCTCGACATTCCGGCGTACGAGGACGCTCGCCAGCGAATGGTGGACTGGATGGTCGCGCCCGAAAATCCGCTATTTGCCAAAGCACTCGTGAATCGTTATTGGAAACATTTCTTTGGCCGTGGAATCGTCGATCCCGAAGACGATCTGCGGGTAACCAATCCCCCTTCCAACCCCGAGTTGCTCGATTCTCTGACGCAGCATTTTCGCAATCATCGTTTTGATCTCAAGGACCTTGTGCGCACGATCTGCAAATCCAGTTCGTATCAGTTGAGTTCCCAACCAACAGAGTCCAACGCGAACGATCAGCAAAACTATTCCAGTTTCTATCCACGCCGCATGACTGCCGAAGTGTTATACGATGCAATCAATCAAGTGGTCGGTGTCTCTTCCGGATTTGGCGGTGTACCCCAAGGTACGAGGGCCGTACAGTTACCGGACAACGGATTCAATAATTACTTCTTGCAAGTCTTCGGCAAACCAGAGGCGGAGAGCGCATGCGAGTGCGAACGATCACCCGAAGCCAATCTTGCTCAGTCACTGCATCTGCTGAATTCGCCAGACATGCAAAACCAGCTACAAAACGGTCAAGGATTTGCCGCCGAGCTTGCCAAAGACACGGAGCGCACCGACGAGGCCAAAGCGACCGCCCTCTATTTGCGAGCCTTCGCGCGCCAGCCGACGCCAACGGAATTGGAGCTCGTCTGCAAGCACGTTGGCGGCGCGCAAATTAAAACGCAAGCTTGGGAAGACGTCCTATGGGCCATGATCAATGCCAAGGAGTTCCAGTTCATCCGTTAAAATTTGCAGTTAGCATCATCCCACCTCAATATCCCCATCAAGTCCAAACCGGTCACTTCCAACCTTCACCTGATTTTTGCCGCATTCATCCGTAAGCAATAGACATAGGCCTTCGAAATGAAAGCACCTCGAATTACAGTCGCCTGCTGGCTATTGTGCTTTGCATTTTTTCAGTGCATCGCAGCGCGAGCTCAACTGCCAGCAACGCGAATGGACGGATTATTTCCAGCGAGTGGAACAGTCGGGCAAACCGTCGATCTCACAGTTTTCGGAACAGACCTCGACGATGTCGCTCAGCTTCATTTTTCTCATCCAGGAATCACTGCCAAACAGAAAATGGCGGAGCCTACGGTTTTCGACGAAGGACCTCAACCCATCGAAAATCAGTTTTCGGTGACAACTGCCGCTGATGTACCACCGGGAAATTACACAGTGCGATGCCAAGGAAAATACGGGCTGTCGGGCCCTCGCACGTTTGTTGTTGATACGTTAAATGCTGTGAATGAAGCGGAACCAAATAACGAAAAAGAAAAAGCAACTGAACTGACGCAGTTACCGATCGTCGCCAACGGACAATTGAATGGTGGCGCGGATGTCGATTGGTACCGGTTTTCGGCTACTGCGGGCCAGCGATGGGTCATCCAAGCCAGTGCTGCTCGAATCGACTCGCCCGCTTCGGTTGTGCTGACGGTTTTCGCTCCCGATGGACGCGTCTTGGGTGAAAGTCGTCGCGTGGGTATCAACGATCCGACGCTCGATATGAAAATCCCGTCCGACGGAACCTACTTGGTGCGAGTTCGCGATCTTCTGTACGCTGGTGGCAACGACTATGTTTATCGATTGACGATGGGAAATAAACCAGTCATCGATTTTGTCTTTCCGCCTGCCGGTTTACCTGGCTCGAGCGATGAATATTTGGTGTATGGGCGAAACCTGCCTGGCGGGCAACCGTCGAACCTTCTCCGCAATGGTCAGCCTTTGGAGCAAGTCACTGTTCGCATTCCAATCGTCGGCGACATTGCAGACCGATTATCGTACTCGGATCGATTGGAGCCTTACCAAGCTGGACTTGACGGCGTGGAGTTTCGGTTACCGTCACCATCGGGAAATTCCAATCCTGTACTAATCACAGTTGCGACAGCGCCTGTTGTACGCGAACAAGACAACAATACACCACAATTCGCCCAGAAGCTCGTTGCACCGTGCGAGGTCGCTGGACAATTCTTCCCTCAACGCGACGTCGATTGGTATTCGTTTGACGCAAAGGCCGAAGAAGAATTGGCTATCGAATTGTATTCGCATCGACTGGGAGTATCGACGGACGCGTCGCTTGTCTTGTTCAGAGTAGAAAAAACGGAGACGGGTCAAGAAAAGGCGACGCAGGTGGCTTGGATAGAAGACGTGACACAACGGGATGGCGGATTCGAATTTGACCAGCGGACCACGGACCCCGTCTATCTTTTCAAAGCACCCGCCGACGGTACTTATCGGTTGCTGATTCGCGAATCTCTCAGTTCCGTCGTCAACGATCCAGGCCTCGTCTATCGGCTAGCGGTGCGAAATCTCAAGCCGGATTATCGAATAGCCGTTTGCCCGATTGATTCGTCTGGCGAGTTGTTTTTGCGCAAAGGAGGTCGGGCTGCGGTCAACGTCGTCGTCTTCCGTCAAGATGGGTTTCTGGGCGAAGTCCGCTTGTCGGCAACCGGATTGCCTGCGGGCGTCACTGCACCGGACATCATCGCGGGACCTGATAGTCCACAAACGGCTTTCGTGCTAACGGCAGCTGCTGATGCACCTGTGTCGGTGGGAGAAATAAAAATTGTCGGTCGAGCCACTATTAACGGTGCCGAAGTCGCTCGAAACGCGAGAACCGGTCACACACTGGTGTCCATCGCTTCGTCGCAACCCAACAACAACGGCCAAGCGAGCCTCAGCGCTCGATTAACAGACAAATTGCCAATCGTTGTTTCCGAGGCCGAAACGGAACGCGTGGTCTTGTCGATGCAAGATCCCGCGAAAATCGAAACATCGCGAGGCGGTGTTTTGAAACTTAAGTACAAGGTCGCTCGCCAAGACGGTGCTGGTGGCAATATAACTGGTTTCGCTTTCGGACTGCCACGCGTGATGAACATGCCTCAAGTGAATATCGGAGGAGCCAACGAAGGCGAATTCGAATTGCGTTTCCCTGCGAATATGACTCCAGGAACGTACACGCTCAATTTGGTCGCAACAAACCAAGGTGTCAACTACGCGCGCAATCCCGAAGCGGCAGCGAAAGCGAAAGAACGACAAGATCGTGTCACCAAGATATTTACCGAGTCCCAGCAAAAATTGCAAACGGCGCAACAGACCGCTCAGCAAGCCCAAACGACTCTCGCGCAGCTTAATACGCTGGTGGCGCAAGCAACCACCGCGAAAACAACCACCGAGCAAACCGCCACGGCGATGAACAGCGCAGTAAAAGCTGCAACCGATGCCGTCGCAGCAGCCAAAAAGCAGCTTGAGGCAAAACCGGATGATGACAATTTTAAGCAGCAGGTTGCAGCCGCAGAGAAAGCACTGGTCGATGCGAACGAAAAAGCCAAAGTCGCAACCGAAGCGGCAGCCGAGGCGGTAAAAAAATTGGAGGAGGCTACCAAGAACCAACAAGCAGGCCAAGAAGCCAAAACGAAAGCCGATGAAGAATTGCAGGCCGTACAGAAATTCCAACAACTATCGCAACAAGAAAAGCAAAGAGCCGATCAAAAAGCGCAGCAGCTACAGCAACAATCGGCAATGCGCGGATTCAACCACATGATATTCAGCACCCCCGTAACTATTTCCGTCGCGGACTACCCGATCAAGCTAACCGGACCGCTTGAGAAGTTCACGATCAAGCAAGGCGAGAAAGTGGAAGTCCCGTTCAAAGTAGATAGGCTGTTCGAGTTCAATCAACAAGTCAACTTCCAAGTCAATGTGCCCAGTGGTGTCGCAGGCTTGCAGATTCAAAACCTCAATTTACCTGGCGACAAGCCCGATGGCGTGGTCTCGATTACCGCCCAAGCGAACGCGACTCCAGGCGACCACAAATTGACCGTTGTGACTTCGATGAATTTCAATGGCCAAAACCTGACATTGGAACGATCCTTCGTGCTATCGGTCGAAAAGGTTGAGTCACCTTCCAAGTAGATCGCGTGCCCTGTTTAACGAATTCATTTAACAAAACATTTTTGAAAATATCCCTTCCCTCGCCGTCCAATCCACAATGCGTTGTAACACCTCAACAAATCCACCCAAGACATTTGCAATTATCATGTTGCTGGCATGGTTGCTTTCTAGTAACGCACTCAAAGCGCAGCCGATCGCAATTGCGAACATCCAGAGAACGGAACCGGTGAGTTTCGAAAAGGATGTGCTTCCCATTCTTCAGCGGAATTGCTTGGCTTGTCACAGTGCGAGTGAAAAACAAGGTGACTTGGTTTTGGAGTCACCTGTTTCGATGCGAACAGGCGGCGATACGGGGCCCGCCGTCTTGCCAGGACACGGCGCAGAAAGCTTGCTTCTTAAACTAGCTGCACGTCAAGCGGAACCGGTGATGCCGCCCGATGGCAACGATGTGAATGCCAAACCGCTGACATCGGACGAACTGGGACTTGTCCGTCTTTGGATCGATCAAGGGGCCAGAGGCAGCAGTACTGCAAACGTGCTCTCGCCAAAAGCATGGCAGAAAATTTCTTCGCGTGTCGCGCCCGTTTTTAGTCTGGATCTCACGGGTGACGGTCAGTATTTGATCGCCAGCCGAGCCAATCAACTGTTGATGTATCACGTCCCAACAGGCCAATTTATTACCCAATTCAATGATCCCGCGCTAAATGATAACGCTTCTGGTAATTCAGCAAATGGAATGGCGCATCGCGATCTGATTCAAACCGTAACGTTTAATCGTGACGGTGATTTGCTTGCATCGGGCAGTTTTCGGGAAGTCAAAATATGGCGACGACCGAGCGATGTGCAATTGTTCAACGCGGCCGCCGGCGCACCTTTGAATGCACTTGCAGTAAGTCTTGATCGTAAATGGATAGCGACAGCCGACGCGTCGAACGCGATTCAATTATGGAATGCAAACAATGGCGAACGCGGGGTTCGGCTGGTTGGACATACCGCCAAAATCAACGCACTGCGGTTTCTGCCGGATGGTCGACTAATTTCGGCTTCAATGGATCAGACGATTCGTGTTTGGAATAGCAGCGACGGAAGTCTAAACGGAATGATAGAAACGCCCAGCCCCATAAATGCGGTTGAGATGCCTTTCGCGGCTCCGCCCGCCGAAGGACAATCGCCGACGAACTCGATCCTTGTGTCGGGAGGATCGGACAAACTGCTGCGGACATGGACGATGCCTGTGGCCGCACCGCGCAAGCTTGATCTGAATACCAATCTCATGATGCATGCCGTCGTTAGTCGAGACCAGCAACTGGTTGCTATGGCAGGGAGCGACGATGTCGTTCGCGTTGGGCACCGAGATTCAAACGGCTTGTTCGTGCCTTTGGCGGAATGGAAAGTGAATTCAGGTCCCGTAAAAGCTATGGCCTTTGCAAACAACCTTCCCGCAGTGCCCGGCGATCCATCGCAAACCGCTGCCCCAAGCCAGCGACTGGTGACGACTGCGAATGACGGGTCGATCTCGATCTGGTCCTTACCGAACCATGAGCTTATCGCCAAGTGGCAAGGAGCACTCGTTGCGGCATCAGCCATCGCAAGTTCTTCCGATGGCCAGCAGTTGGCAACCGGTTTTGATAATGGCGCGCTGTCGTTGTGGCGATTGAAACAAGAGGAAACGAAACCTTGGCCTGAAAATATCGGCGGACCCGTGACGGTATACGCTCTCAGCCCGTCTCGCTCGTTGCTAGCCGTCGCTGGTGTAGCCAACGGACGCCCCGCGATCTTTGTCAAGAACCTGGACAATGATCAGATGACGCACACACTCCTCGGTCATGACGCTCCAATCCGTTCGTTAGCTTTTGCGAACGACAACAATCGAATCGTTTCCGGAGGCGATGATCGAACGATACGCGTCTGGAATCTTAGCAACCCGCAGCAGCCTGAACAAAACAAGCTGGAGGGACTGTCGGCCAGTGTTACTGCCGTTGCATTCAGCCCAGATGCGAATCAGGTTCTGTCGGGGACCGCGGACAATGCCGTACGACTTTGGAATTTAGCCGACAACATGCCACTCAAAGATTTTGTCGGCCATGCGGGACCGATACTGGGAGCTGGTTTTGCAGGAAACGAGCCTTTTACCATTTCAGCCGACCGCAGTGTGCGATTTTGGAATCCCGCCGATGGCAATCAAACGCGTACGTTCAATGATCAAGCGGGCACCAAAGCTTATGCAATCAGCCCTGACGGCCAAACTTTGGCTTTGGCGGCAGACGACAAAAATATTCGACTGCTTCAATTCGCAAGTGGCCAGTTGTTGCAAACTCTCACGGGTCATTCCGCCGAAGCTCAGGTGTTGGCCTTTGCTGCGGATGGCAAGCGACTGCTGTCGACCGCTGTGGTGGCAGGGCAGCCGAGCGAGGCCATCGTTTGGGATCTCGCCGTGAATCCTCCGCGAATGCAAGAGAAATTATTGCAAGCCGACGTGACGCTTGCCTTGTTCGACCGAGCTGCGGATCGGGTATTGTTGGGTGACCGGCAAGGTGGTATCCGATCTTCGGCACTTCGATTCGTACGCTATCTCGAAGGAAACGTGCAAGCGATTCGTGCACTGGCATTTCACTCCAATGGTCAAACGTTACTTTCGGCGTCGCAAGATGGAGCGATTCGCGGTTACACGACAGCCAACGGTCAAGCGACGTTTACTGCCTCTCACGGCGCGGCTGTGTCCGCTTTAGCTCTTTCGCCGAATGAACAGATGTTTGCGACGGCTGGCGAGAACGGAATTATCCGTTTGTGGCAAAGCAACGGTGCGCCTTTCGGCCCTCAACAGCTAACCGGTTTTACAGGACCAGTGCGAGCAATTGCGTTTACTTCAAACAACTTGCAAATTCTCGCCAGTGGTCCTGCAGAAAAGCCCACGACGATCGTGTTTGACCTTCAGTCTGGACTACCGCTACAGCGATTTTCGGAGCATCAGCAACCTGCGATTGCGTATGCTGTCGTATCGGATTCGAATGCTCAATCAAAACAACCAGACCAAATCGTCTCCATCGCCATCGACAGTTTATGGCAATGGTCGACGCATGCAATCAAAACTATTGCAGGCCACAATGCGGACGTGACGTCACTGGCTCAGGTACCCAACGCGCCCCAGGAGATGGTATCAGGAAGTACCGATGGAACGATTCGACAGTGGAACTTGGACAACGGCCAGCAGATTCGTCAATTCACTCATGGTGGACCGGTGACCGCTATAGCTGTGCGTTCCGATGGCCAGCGTGTCGCCTCGGCGAGCGAGAACCACACGGCCAAGCTATGGAACTTGAATGGTCAGCAAATCGCCGAGATGCGCGGTGACGTCCGCTTGAAAACCGCAGTCGGTCGTTTGACCCAGCAACTATCTGCGGCAAACTCGCGAGTGAACGTCGCCAAGCAGCGTTTGGATGTCGCCGAGAAAGATGTTCCGCTGAAAACGGATGCCGAAAAGAAAGCGGTGGATGCTCTCGCCGCTGCGAACAAGGACGTGACCGACAAGCAAGCAGTGCTAGATCAAACGCAAAAAGAAAAGATAGCTTCTGAAAAGGAAGCCATCGAAGCCGCCGCAGCCGCGCGAATAGCGCTCATTGCCGTCGCCGCCGCCGAAGAAGCTCACAAATCCGCCGTTGCCGCAGTTCCCATTGCCCAGCAGCGTGCTTCGCAGTTGGCCGCCGCAGCAAGTGCTTCGCCAACCAACGAGGCCCTGAAAAAGGCATCGGAGCAATCCCAACAAACGCTTGTCGCAGCGCAGCAGTTGGTGCAGCAAATGCAGCAAGCGATGCAATCGCCTATGCAGGCCGCTACCGACGCGACTACAAAAGCCAATGCTGCGGCTCAAAAAGTTACGACCACGCAAAAGCCCTACAACGATGCCTTGGCGGCGATGAAAACCGCCACGGCAACGCAGAATCTAGCCTCGCAACAGCACGTGATCGCTGCTCGAGAATTGAAAGCGGCACAAGACCTTGCCCCGGTCGCCAAACAAACGCTCATTACCGCCGAAGCTGTACTTGAGGAAACCAAGAAGCTACTGGAGGCACGCAACAAAGCGGCCAGCGATGCGGACTTGGCGATACGATCTGTGTGCTTTTCGCCAGACGGAACGACGTTGTTGACAAGCGGCGATTTTTCCAACTTGCATACCTGGGACGGCGAAACGGGGACGGCTTTGGCAGCGTACGCTGGACACGCCGGGCCGATTCCTGCTGCCGCGTTTCTGGACAATGACAAGGTGATTTCGATCTCTCAGGATCAGTCTGTACGGTTGTGGGAGCGACGGCCCAGTTGGCGGTTGGAGCGAACCATCGGCGCATTCGATCAGCCCGATGTGATCAGCGATCGCGTGATGTCCTTGGATTTCAATGCAGACGGTACTCAAGTGCTTGTGGGTGGCGGTGTGCCATCGCGAAATGGCGAGCTGCAAATCTTTAGCACCGTCGATGGCAAGCGAGTGATGTACCTTCCTCAAGCTCATGACGATGTAATCTATGCGGCTCGCTTTTCGCCTGACGGCAAACGTGTCGCGTCGGCGGGAGCGGACAAATACCTTCGCACTTTTGATGTGGCTTCGTCACAATTGATTCGCCGATTCGAAGGACACACGAACTACGTCCTCAGTGTGGGATGGAAAGGCGATGGGCAACAGATTGCATCGGCTTCGGCTGACTCGACCATCAAGATATGGGATGCGGACACTGCAGATCAGCTTCAGACAATAGTGAACTTTGGCAAACACGTAACCCAAGTTGAGTTTATCGGTGAAACGGATAATGTCGTCTCGAGTTGTGGCGACCGCACAGTCCGCATGCACAATGCGACGAACGGCGGGAATTTCCGTAACTTTGGTGGTGCGGATGGTTGGCTACACTGCGTCGATATCGTCGATGACAGTAGCGTAGTCGCTGCTGGTACTGACAGAGGGGTGGTGTTTTTATGGAATGGCAATAACGGGCAGCAGTTGAAAAAACTATTGATCGGTCAGCCATAATTCGATTCACAAGTCGAATTCACCGGAAATTAGTCGGAGATGTGTTGGATTTTAATTGACTTGAGTATTTCGAAATCGTTAGATTGAACGATATACGAAGATTAGTACAATCCGTAACAAATTACCCAATGATGCTTGAAAGGACGAATTATGTTCAGCGTTCATTCGTTACGTGGTCGCGGAAACTGTGAAGGAACATCGCGGCGAGACTTTCTCCGCGTCGGCGCTCTGGGTATGGGTGCCCTGACTTTGTCTGACATGTTGCGCGCTCGCGCACAAGCGGGCGAGTCCGGACAAAGCACCAAAGACACCTCGGTCGTTTGGTTATGGTTGGGTGGTGGTCCAACGCACGTCGAGACCTTTGATCCCAAGATGACCGCACCGGCAGAGTATCGTAGCGTCACGGGCGAAGTGAAGACGAACGTTTCCGGATTGACGCTTGGCGGGAACTTTGAGCGCATGGCCCAAGTTGCCGACAAGATGGCCTTTGTTCGTTCCTTTGCGCACACCAACAGCGGCCATTCAGGCGGCACGCATTACGTGATGACCGGTTACGATAATCGGTTAGCCGATAACGGTGCAGCAGCGGATCGCCCTGGGATCGGTTCGATCTTGTCGCGAGTTCGCGGCACCAACCATCCTGAAACAGGAATTCCAACCTACATTCGGCTTGGCGGGATTTATGCCGACGGACCAGCGTTCTTGGGAACGGCTTTCGGTCCGTTCGATCCAGCCGGTGACGCGCGCCGCAATATGGAGTTGGCTGTCCAACAAACGCGATTAGATTCCCGTCGAGAGTTGCTCAAAGGCATCGACAACATTCGTCGCGAAGCAGATCGTACGGGATTGATCGAAGGTTTGGATTCGTTCGATCAACAAGCTTTCGATATTATTTTGAGCCGTTCCCAAAGGGCGTTTGATCTCAAATACGAGGATCCTCGTGTGGTCGATCGCTATGGACCAGGGCTGGGCCAGCAGATGTTACAAGCGCGTCGGCTTTGTGAAGCGGGCTGCGGTTTCGTAACGGTGCATTTTGGAGGCTGGGACATGCACGGAAACATCAAAGACGCGATGAATAACTTAGGACCGCAATTGGATCGCGCTGTGGCAGCATTCGTCGAAGACATGAACTTGCGAGGAACGGCCGATAAGACTTTGCTCGTCATCAGCGGCGAGTTTGGTCGCACGCCTAAGATTAACGGCGGAGCGGGCCGCGATCACTGGGCTCCGTTGAGCACTTTGGCTTTGGCTGGCGGTGGTCTGAAGATGGGCCAAGTCATCGGCGAATCGGCGGAAAAAGTCGACGTCCCCAAGACAACGCCAATCACACCGCAAGATCTGATGGCCACCATCTTCCAAGTCCTCGGCATCGATCGCCGAATCCAGTTCACCAACCAAGCCGGCCGCCCAACGTACTTGGTCGAGAATGGAAAACCAATCGAAGACTTGGTTTGATGAAGCGAGTGCGCTCCATTGATGGGGAGTTGCAATACGCGAAGCGCCAGGTGATTTATTCCGATTCTATTCGGCGCTTCGCAACATGAGTTTTGATTTCCAAGTCGACGGCGAACCCCGGGGATTCGGTGCACCTAGAGAAAGTATGTTTATTCGGGAGCGACATCTCCGACGTCTCGGGTTGAGAGCGAAATGAGAACATCGGAAGACGTATAAGAGAAGAAAGCAACCGACCCATCGCAACGAGCAAAATGGCCACCGCCCGGATGCAAGCTCCAAAAGTGAGCCGCATCGCATTCGTCGCGAATCTTGCCAGCTTGAAACTTGTACGGTAGTCGAGATCGAGAACACATACCATAAATACTCGTACGCGTTTCGGTTGTTCCTAATGTATGGTCTAGCCCAACTTCCCCAATAGGATTTCTGAGAATTTTTTATTCGGCGATCTATGTTGGAGATTCTTCCCGAGACACCAGTAAAAATGGGGTTAGGGGATTCAGGCATCCGTGAAAGCGATGTAGTGGAAACGGCCTTGGTCTGGACGTATTGAATTGCCTGGTTAAGTTTCTGGGTATGTTTATTCGCCAGTGCTTCAGAGCTGTTGAAGGAAAGCGTTTAGCTCATTAGGCTCTGGTCGAATCGGTACGCACGGAACGAGGGCCTCGGCAGAATGTAGTAGCTTGGCTGGGCGCAATTGATGAAGCGGGGCGGATGGGTGTTCTGCAAGCAGCGGGGGCTGTGACGCAAGGTGAAAATGGTCGCCAGGCTTGCGCGAGCACCAAGCAGCTTGCTCTTTTTGAGTATGAAGACGAACCGATTGAGCCGCGTTGGGTGCAAGTCAATATCAATGCAGTTCGCGTTGAGAACTCCCGGGCCTTTGGCGGTCCGTGGTTGGCAATGCAATTGATTGAGCAACTCAAACTGGTTGAATTCCTGCACAAGTCGATGCCGCAGGGTCGAGAGCGAGTGCAATGGTCTTTGACAGCCATGATTCTGGTTATTGCGCGGCTGCTTGATCCATCAAGCGAACTTTATGTCTCCGAACAGTGGTATCCCAAAACGACCTTGCCCGAATTGCTTGGTGTACCCGAGAAAGAATGACGCGAAAGCTACAAAATTCGCGGCCATTGAATGGAAACGAATCCAACCCGCGACCGACTGGCACGAGCTAAGCGACGGTTGCTACTTACTACGTAGCAATGTCAGTGATTGGACTGATGAAGATCTCTGGAAAGCCTATATCCAATTGACAGAGGCCGAGAATGCATTCCGCATCCACAAATCGGACCTGAGTCTTCGCCCGGTATGGCACCACAAAGAGGATCGCGTACGCGCCCACATTATGGTCTGCTTCCTGTCGTATGTTCTCTGGAAAACTCTTGGACAACGATACAAACAAGCGGGATTAGGTGACGAACCCCGTCGAGTATTATCCGAACGATCCGATATACGCTTGGTAGACCTAGTATTCCCCACCGATACCGGTCATGAAATCCGAAACCGCTGTGTCACCCGTCCTACAGAACATCAGCGAATCCTGCTCGATAAACTTGAAATGAAGTTACCAACGAGAATGCGCGAAGCCAAAATGTAGTGGAAACGAAAATCGAAAAACCAACCTTTTCCTTACTCGACACCGAGTTGTTGCGGAAGTTGGGCTAGACCTCTCGAATGGCAGTCGCCAGAAGTGTCGGCTAGCGTATCAAGACTAAATGGCTCCGAGTTCTCAGTACGAAATCGCCGTTGGAAATGGCTGGAAAGGCAACGTTTTCGCCTTCGATATCGTTCGTAGTAATTACATTCCAACTAGTAACTACCGCTTCGCGCCTGCTGGTCGCAAGTGCTCGGGGACTTGAGGTGCGATCTCGATTAGCTGATTGACTTTGCCAGGTTTCTTCTGCAACTCAAAGGCATCGTAGAGATCGCCGACTGCGGTGCGGGCTTCGAACCGAAGTTTGTTCCCGTCGATGTGAATGATCTGGTACAACTGCGTATCTTCTCCCACTCGCTTCATGAATGGTTGACGTTGAATGTTGTACATTTTGGGGCCGCTAACGGAAACGACGTAAACCGTGCCAGTATTTTCGTCAACTTGTTGAACACCGGTAGGAACGTTTGCAATCGTTTGCGGTACGGTGACCACCGCAGGGCCACCGCCTGCAGCTGATGCTGCACTTACAGCAGAATCAATTTGGGCAGGTTCTTCGGTTGATTCTTCGTTTGATAATGTGCTGGGAACGTGCAACCCTGTGCGACCGTAAGTGTGATCGTGACCTTGCAGCACTAAGTCAACTTTGTATTTGTCGAAAATTGGCTTCCACAGTGTTCGCAACTCAGCGTTGTCACGATCCTTGGCAGTTGAAAAGATCGGGTGATGGAAGGTGCAGACCACCCATTCGGACTTGTTTTCGGCTAGCACTTTATCGAGCCACTCCGCTTGCAGAGATTGCTGTTCATTGCTGTTCATGCCTACGATCAACGCATTGTGATACTGAATGGTAAAGCAGGATTCTTCGAGCCCCTTGGGACCGTTCAATGGGAATTCGAATTGCGGACGCCAATGATGAGAAACGTGCCGTGCGCTGTTCTCTCCCTTGGCCATTTCGTGATTGCCGGGGATAGCAACGTTTGGCATCATCGCATTAACCCAAGCTCCCGCTCCGCACCATTCACCCCATTCCGCGTCGGCCTCCGCGGTGTTAATCAAATCACCAGCGTGAAGCAAGAAAGCCGCTTTCGGTGCATCGGAATATGCCTCGCGGATCAAGCGCGACCACATCGAGCGAATGTTATTCTGTGCGTCGCCGAAATAGATGAATGAGAACGGTTCATTGTTGGCGGTAGCAGTTTTGAAATGGAACCATTCGCTCCAATTCGTGCCGTCGCCTACTCGATACGCATACTTTGTCCCGGCTTTCAAACCCTCGAATTTTACGGTATGAAAGTGAGCTTCATTAATATCCGTTTTTAACGCCTGAGTCGCGGCATCGAGCGGCTTTGATCTTTCCGAGAAGTACGGATTGGATTCCGCCACTGCGATCTCTGCGAGAGCATCAGTCACTTCCGTAGAAGTCCTCCAGCTTACCGCTGCGCACGTTCGCGGATCGCCGTTCAGCGTCAGCACGATACGATCCGGCATTGCAGTTGGCTTGTAGAAGTCGGCGGGCTTCACTGCTGCAACTTTATGTTCGTGACCATCATGAGCAAATGACAGTACGCTATGAGACGACAGCGAGCTGATCGCTGCCAAAATTGAAAGAAGACCTTTTCGACTCGAGAAAACTTTCATGCACATTTGGTTGAATTCCTTTGAGATTTTTTAGAATTCTGAATTTCTTGGAAGGGCTGCGGATTTCTTAGTACAGTCCATGAATCGCGACGTTTTAGTTTGCGGGACGCTCCGGCAAGATTTTTAGTATCGCGTTCCACGACGAAAGTAGAATTGGATGGCTTTTCTCGTCGGTGTGACAGCCAAATATGCCACCCTCAAATCGCTTAAAGGCATCGGTCTGTAAGAGTTCAATTCCGTCGGTACCGCTAGCGCCTTTTACGCAAAAAGCACCATAAAACGTGTACGGAGCATTGCGTTCGAAGACGAAGAATTGGTCAGCACCCTGTGATGACACGATGAGGGCTGGCGTTGAATCGGGAAGCTTGACCAAGCACATGCCCTCAAGATCGGCTTTGACTCCGTTTTCACCAACCGACACAATTCTCTCACCTGGCGTCGAATCTTCTGGCAGCATCCCCACGCGCCATACACACTCATTCTCTACGGCGACGAACAAGGTCATCGCATCATCATCTGCGACTGCGCCCTCACATTTTCCTAAATCCCAGCGGCGAACTTCGTGGCCTTGAACCAAGTGCGAATCACTCAATGACAACTCATACTGTGTGACACCAAATTCCTCCGAAGTGCAAAAGAACCAAAGTCGCTCTTGTTTCTTGTCGTAACCCAAGCAACCACCGTAGTTCGGTTGCGTCGGAATCCCATTCCCATCAATCGCTTTCAACACGCCGCTTGTTCGATCAACCGAGAATACGCGGAGTGCCGGTTGGCCCGCGCGAATATTGACGACGACGAGATCGATTTCTTTTCCCCCAAGTCGAATATTTTGACGAATGTCAATGTTGCCCGGTTTATCTAATTCAACGGTCTGCTTCAAATTGCCTGATAGATCGTAAGTGAATACTCGATTCGCCTTCTTGTCTGAGGCGATCACGACACTTTGAGAAGGCTCGCTTGGATGCTGCCAAAAACACAAATCATCTTGATCGCCGACGGACTCGTTCTTCAGAACTTGCACAGGCACAACAGCATCAGATCCGAACGCGCAATTGGGCAACAACAAAACTGAGGTAATCAGCATTAGCGCAAATTGACATCGATGGCTATCAGAACATGACTTGTTCATTATTCGACAACTTATTCGTAAAAGAATCGGGGCCTTAGAGACAGTATCTAGATTAAGTCGTTGCGCCAGGGACCGGTGATTGCCAAGGTGACTCCCGGTGTTTGTATATTAACGAACAGCCACTTGCCGTCGGCAGAGAATGTTGCGCCGGCCCACTCGCTTGAACGGAAATCTCCCCGGTGACCATGGAGACCATCAAGTTGCACATTGTTGACAGCCAGCGGGAAGAGATTTCCGTTCGTGGTTAATACCTGCAAGCGTTGCAGTTTGTAATCGCCGTCCTCGCACAGGAGAATTCCGCCGCGCGGACTAACCGCCAAGTTATCTGGCATATCGAGAACTTCAGAACTTGGCGATTCATAAATCAGTTTCAGTTGCTCTTCAGCCGGATCATATTGCCATAACTGGCCTGCTTTCGCATCCCCGCCAGACGTTGCGGTGATGAAAACTTTGCCACCGTGAATGGCGCAGCCTTCAAGCCGAGCGAAAGTCAGTGCGCCTTGGCTCTTGCCTTGTGTGAATACACCCAAGCCATCCTGCGTACCACTCGAGTGAGCACGGAGTCGATCCGGAATATCGACCCATTTCACGTCAAAAAGAGCTTCGCTTTTGAGTCCGGTCCGCACGTCCTGCGATTGCTTCGCGGCCATCATTTGGAATTTGCCACCCGCATGCAGATCGCGAGGGTCGTTTGGAATCATACGATAGAAGCCTGCGGTATTTGCATCTTCGGTTAGGTAAACAACCCCGCTTTTCGGATCGACGGCGACCGCCTCGTGAACGAATCGCCCGAGAGATTCGATTGGCTTTGGAGAAGCTTGACCGTCCGCAGGAACATCAAAAACGAAGCCGTGCGGTTTCGTGAATGTATTGCGGACGCCGTTTTTTAGCTGCGTGTTCGAATCGACGACGGTTTCCTCGCAACTGAGCCAACTGCCCCAAGGTGTCGCGCCGCCCGCACAATTCTTGACAGTGCCAGCGAGGCTTTGTTTCGCCGAAGTAACTCGTTCGAGTTTTCGATTAAAGACGATGTTAGTGCATCCACCTCCCGCCGATACGTCGTAGCTGTTCGCTGGCTCCCAAAACGTTTGGCCGGGGCTGCCGATTTCGTGATTGCGGCAGAGAACGATTTCATCTTCCGATTCACTGATCACCGCCATGCCATCGTGTGCGCCGGGAGTCGGTCTTCCGTCGCTGAGTGGTTCATTGGTCCAGCCAAACGAAAGATAGCGGAATCCTTCGGGCAATTTGACAAGAGGAAGACCTGTAGTTGCGTCGTTGACTTCATGGAGTTGGCCAAAACCGATGGCAGTTCCTTGATCGCCTGCGTTTACCCTTCCGTTGAATTGGAAAAACGCACTCGAAATCGCTGCCGCACTCGCGCCTCCAACCATCTTATTTAGAAACTCTCGTCGTGATTCGCCCTTCATGTTCGGTCCTTTCACGTGATGAATACGTTGTTAAGAAATCGATCGTTTTACTTGCTGGAGCTCGAATCATCGTCCTTATCCAGCATGACTACTGATCTGCGATCCGAATCCAATGCCTCAGACTCTTTGTGAGTTAGAAACCTGAGTTCAGGAATTTTGACATAGTTCCGCCATTGATCGACGGGAACATCCCAAAAAGGTTGGCGGAGCGGTTCCGTCTGTGGCATTAGCCAAGCTCTTTCATCGAATCCACGCGGTTCGCGCATAAGATCTACGTTGGGATCGATCATCAATTCCGGCTTCCGTCCGTTGAGGGAAGCAAGCGCTAAAACGTAGACCGATGCATCGTGACCAGTTGTCTTTTTGTATTCATTTCCCAAGAAATGTGCGAACTGCAAAATCATCTCAGGGTCGCGGCCAAATTTTTCAGACTGTTCGGGATTTAAGAAGCGATTAACATTGCCGTCGACCGTTTTTCCTGTGACCTTGTCATGGATGGCATACCCGAGCACGACCGACTTGCCTCGAAGCATCATGCGCCATGCAAAATAGTGGCCGCGTTCATTCCAACTGGCGTCTCCGGGGTACAAGTGATGTCTCAAGGGCCATAAACAATGAAAGGTCAGATACCCGAGAATCCCGCAGGCGATCAATCTCTGGAAGAAGCTTGGCGCACCTTGATTGCCTACGCAAGTCGACAGCTCAAGTCGAGCGCCTCCCAATACACGCCTTGGCCAGTCGGGCTCAAAGAAAACGGGAGTGGCAGCCAGCATGAACCAAGGGAAAATGTGAATGTTAAAAATCACAGCGTTCATGAGATGGAACACGATACAAAAACAGTATGCTATTACCCTCGTTTTTTTCCAAATGAGCATGGGCACGACCGCTAAGTCAAATACCAAGCCGCCCCATGCAAGAATTAGCCCAATGCTAGGATTGCCCAAGAGCTCGCCAACGAACGGCAAATCGCTCTTGGATGCCATCATTTGGACGAGTGGTGCCCCAAAAAACCAGTCGGGAACGATCTTGGCTATCCCGCCAAAGAAATAAGGAACTCCGATATGGAATTGAATGATCCATAGCACCCAAGAAGAAACGAACTCGCTCCGAATTTGAGGCCAATGCCATGCGTCCACGGAAACGTTGCGATTCAACGGTAAAAACGGAAGCCACCACGAGATGAGCACCATCAAATAATAGTGGTTTTGATAACTCGTCCTATCTATCAAAAAGAAATAGGTGAAACCAATTGCCCATACGAACGAACTGATTCGGTATAGAAAGCCTATGGCAATACAAACGGCGGCCAGCAAAAGGACGAGAAAATGAAGATATATCAAGTCCCCGGGCAACGGCTTTACCCAGTCCAATAGATAGTATGTGAAGTGATACGGGGAATTTACGTAGAGCTGAGTCGCCAACCCCTTGGATAGATAGTCCCAAGCCCAAGTCGCCGAGATTAAGCCAAAGCAGATACGAAAGAACGTAACACTGGCATTATCAACCGGATTTAACCCGCGGTCGATGAGTTTCGTTACGAAAGAGTCAACTCGGTCTGTCACGGCAATCAACTATGCTTAGTAGAAATTCAAACGAATCTGTGGAGAGGGATGAAGTAGCTGTTGTGTAGGGCACGATTGCCCTTACTGACCTTCATCTTTGTCTAGCTCTTTTTCGAGTTGTTCTTCGAGTTTGGTGCGATCCACTTCTACGCGGTCTTCGACCGATGGTTTCTTCAGTTTCAGATCGAAGTCGTTGGTTTGGTCCGACTTGACGTCAACTTCTATCAACGGCACATCAGCAACCAAGGAGCAATCGCAACCGGGCGTACCTTCTGTGCTACCGACGCGTACAATATGACGCCCGATCACCGCTCCGTCGTTTTCCCCGTAAGTCGAAACCGTGAACCTGCCGTTCCCGTCCGTCAGTGCAAACCCCTGCTTGCCAATCACGATTTCCTTGTCGACTTTCTTAGGCTCAAAATAGACAAGAGCCTTTGAAACCGGTTTGCCGTCGCAAGTAACCGTTCCCGTAGCTTGAGCCAAAGGAAATTTGTTAATTCCACTAGAGCACCCCGCTACTAGAAGAATTATCATGGGACAAAAATGAGAGAGTCGCATTTTACAATTCCTGGAAAACGTTCGGTAAGGATTTTGGTTTGAAAGTCAACAACAAGCTCTGCGCACTGCGAGGTCTAAGGTAGCAACGTCGGTTCAAGAGCGGCGCAGCGACGACACTCCGTACACTTGATTTTTCTTAATGGAGTCAGGAGCGACTATACTCCGCGCGGTCAGATTTGAGGTTTTGTGAGCGGCAAGGCCCTAGCCGCCGGTGCTGACCGAATGCACAACCCGCAGCTACCGCCTTGCGGCTCACTCAACAACACGTCCCTCACTTCTGACCGCGCGGCGGATATATTCTGCGTTCAAACAATTCAGACGCTCAGCTTTCAAAGAGCGGCTTCGCCTAAAAGGGTAAAGCCGCTCGGAAACAAGAACGAGTCTTCTTATTCTTTCCAATCGCCAACCACTTGCCCATCGCTAATGTCATGCAAGAGGGTGTAAACCGAATTGGCAATGTTCTCGGAAATAAAATGTACCGATCCATCCGCGAAGACGAATTGAGCGCCACCGCCTGAATGCGCGCTAAACGCGGAGTCATCGTTGATGGCCAAAAACATTTGAGTGACGCCAGTAGCAGCATTGATCGGCGACGAATAACGACCATTCGTTCGCGTGGTTTCGTCGCTGCCGGGAGATCCTATCCAAATCGGCCAATCTTGGACTGTACCAGGGCTTGCCGGAGTCGCACTTCCACCCCATTTGGTCGAGTTACTGCCAGTGACGTATGACGACTCGCAAACCATTGCTGTGTTGCTGAGCCCGTCTACAACATCGGCTAATTTACGAGGCTTCGGAGTCTCCCACAGCTTGTGCATAATGCCGAAATCGCCCCGTTCCGAACCGCCACATGTTTTGTAATCGGTTACAGCGTAGCCAGCAGCCCACGGTTCAGAAAGTAACGTTTCGATGCTCGCTCCCGGGATTCTAAAGCTAACAGGCACGAGCGATGGTAGTGTCGACGATGGACATCGAGTGAACGCAAGTGTCGTTTCTCCTCCTGGAATGACAGCTCCGCCAGCGGGCGATCCAGCGTTTGCCCAATAAATCTCAAGCGCACCTGGTGTTCCGAGTGGAATCGGCCCTATTTTGAGCTTTTCGTATAGAGCTGTTTGCTCCAAATAAGGCAATATACTGGTCTGCCATCCGTACCCATCGTCATCCCATTTGGAAGGTTCTCCCCTGAGAGGATTCGAACTCCAAATGGCAACCGGTAAAAACTTGTGGGTGCTCTCGTAATTCATTAGAGCCAAACCAAATTGCCTTAGGTTGTTCTGGCATTGAGCGCGACGTGCTGCTTCGCGGGCCGCCTGGACCGCAGGCATTAATAGCCCGACAAGAATACCTATGATCGCGATCACCACCAGCAATTCGATTAATGTAAATCCGGAATATTTGTTGCTACGCATTCTCATTCTCATTGCACTCACCTCGCTAATTTTTGAATCTGTTTCATCGCACGCGAAACGATGCCGCCTCGCTAAACCTTTGGGGTTCCCGACCAAAGTCAAAGTACTTTACCCGGCACGAAGAAAAGGCAATCGAACAAACGGTTAAGAGTCGGTGAAGTTATTGTTAACGTTCGCTCGTCGAATCGATTTTGCGTCAAGTTCTGGACTTTGGCAAAACCGGAATTGAGCTTGGAAAAGACAGTGTTTTAGAGGTAAAATCCGTTTTGCAGTATTGGCGCAGGATTGCCAGTTGGAGGATTGATTTCGCACGGAGGTTAACGCCATGCCCGAAATCGTCGAGTTTCCAAGCGTGGTTCGTCAAGCGATGGAAGATTTTGGTGATCTCTTTTGGTGCGAACCGCAACGCAAGCATTTTGCGGAATTTTCTCCTGATTGTGACCTAAGGTGTCACACCGATCCTGCCTATTAGTGATGTAGGCCAACTGCTACGAACTAACCTGCGTAGTTTCAGGTCGCATGGCGGGAAAAGTCCATAACATTCTTACTTGAGGAGTCTATCCACGAAGACCAAAATCAAAACCTTTTACGATCAACGCATGTCGTATCCGTCGGGAGGCTATTCGCCATCGGGAACAAAGCCGGAAGAAGTTGTTGCGGATTGGTCGCATGCGGATCTTGTTCAGCTTGAAGCGTTTGCTCCCGCAACCCGTGAGGATCTGTTGCTTGCACACGACCAGCAATACGTTGAAGGCGTTTTTGCAGGAACGATCAGCAACGGGCATGGAAACCGGAATCGAGCTGTTGCGGACTCGACGTTGTGGACCGTGGGATCGATGGTTGCTGCGGCTCGGCAAGCTTTGAAATCCCGCGTGGCTTGTTCGCCTTCCAGCGGTTTTCACCATGCATGTTACAGCAGTGGAGGAGCTTTCTGCACGTTTAATGGACTGGTCGTTGCCGCTCGAAAATTGTTGGGTGAGGGACTCGTCAATCGCGTGGGTATATTGGATTGCGACTGGCATTATGGGAATGGGACCGATGATATCGTGGACCAGCTTGACGTGCGGTCGGCTATCCACCATCGCACGAGTGGTCAGGAGCTATTCTCAGATTCGGACGCCTATTTCCGCTGGTTAAGCCGCGCTTTGGAGAACCTTTGGGATGCGAATGTTGACTTGATCTTGTATCAAGCGGGCGCAGACGCGCATTGCGATGATCCCTTGGGTGGATTGCTCGACGACGAGGAGATGGTTCGTCGCGATGAGACCGTGTTCGACTTTTGTTTTGCTAAAAAAATTCCCGTAGCCTGGAATTTGGCAGGCGGCTACAAAAAAGACGAGCTTGGCAGCATCGAACCAGTCATCGCATTACATCGAGCAACGATGGAAGCTTGCATCAAGATTTACTCGGTTCGCTCATAGCATCGGCGATTCGTTTCATTGTCGCAAATTACATAGGAGGAGTGCCCGACGGACAAGAACAGTTGTTCGAATTACCGTTTTTCATTTATAGCAAAGGATAGAAAAGTCATGAACAAAGACAAAACCGACATAACCCTGGTCGTCGATCGCAGTGGTTCCATGGAATCGATCAAAGATGATGCCGAAGGAGGCGTGAATGCCTTTATTCGCGAGCAGGCCGCCGAGACCGGCGAAGCGTTCTTGACTCTCGTTCAGTTCGATACGGAGTACGAGTTTATCCACCAAGGAGTGCCGATCGACAAAGTTCCCAAGTACACACTCGAGCCACGCGGCGGTACTGCGTTGTTAGATGCCGTGGGGCGAGCGATTTTGGAAACGGGGCAGCGTCTGGCAAAGATACCCGAAGCCGACCGCCCAGGGCTTGTCATTTTCGTGGTGATGACCGACGGTCAAGAGAATTCGAGCACCGAATTCACCAAGGCCAAAATCAAGGCAATGATCGAGCACCAGCAAGAGACCTATAACTGGCACTTCACTTTTCTCGGTGCCAACCAGGACGCTTTCGACGAAGCGGAACAAATGGGGATTGCTGCGACCGGTGCGGCCAACTTCGCCGCTGACAAAGTTGCCTTGGCATACGGTGCAACCAATGCCAAGGTCAAACGAATGCGAGCCCAAAGCCGCCAAGGCCAAACCATCAACAACGACTTTACCGAAAGCGAACGGGCTGACATGCAATAAGCCTGTCTGGTAGTAGTTTGAGTTGTTAATACCCATTCAATGCATTGCGTCATGCTTCAAACGCTCGTAATGCATTGAACAAAGAGAAAAGGAACGGATTGAAATCCGATCTACGGGATAGGTGGCGGTAAACTTGGGTAACGGATTGAAATCCGTTCTACGGTAGTCCTGGAAGAAGGAGCATCCGGGGCGAAATCCATTGTACGCTGCCTTTTGCAAGGTGCTGCGTGACCTTAACTGCATAGTCAAAGACTGTATGATGAATGTTTCATGATACTGGGATATTGAATATGCTCTTAATGAAAAGGAATTCCCATGGCGGTTCGGAATTTGGAGCGGATGTTGGCGCCGGGGGCTGTGGCGATTGTGGGGGCTAGTGAAGCGCCGGGGAAAGTGGGCTACAACGTTCTAAGAAATGTGATCGACGGTGGGTTTGCCGGACCGGTTTATCCGGTAAACGCCAAGAGGGATTCTGTCCAGGGCAAGGCCGCTTATCGTTCAATCCTCGATACGCCTACCGTTCCTGACTTGGCAATCATCTGCACACCCGCGCCGACAGTCCCTAATCTGATCCGGCAGTGCGGTGAAAAAGGAATTCCTGGCGTTGTTATCTTGACGGCTGGCTTTCGCGAATTGGGTACCGAAGGCAAAGCGCTCGAAGAGCAAATTCGCGTTGAACAGAAGAAATTTCCTGGGCTTCGGATTATCGGTCCCAACTGCGTTGGTGTGATTTGCCCTCGAGTCAAACTGAGCGCGAGCTTCGCGGTCGGCATGCCGGCCGTCGGCAGCGTTGCCTTCTTGTCGCAATCGGGTGCGCTATGCACGGCCGTTCTGGACTGGGCACTCGCTCAAGGAATCGGCTTCTCGCAGTTCCTGTCGCTGGGCAATCAGTTGGATGTTGGATTCGCCGATTTACTGGACTACTTGGCGGAAGATCCGAAGACGACGTCAGCGATCTTGTATGTCGAGTCCATCAGCGACTCGCGTTACTTCATGTCGGCCGCAAGAGCTTTTGCTCGCAAGAAACCGTTGGTGGCATACAAGGCAGGTCGTTTTGCGGAATCAGCTAAAGCAGCGGCTTCGCATACCGGCGCGATGGCTGGCGTGGATGCGGTTTATCAAGCAGCATTTGATCGAGCCGGAATCGTACGCGTTTTCGATATGCAATCGGTCTTCGAAAGCGCCGCATTGTTGACGCAGCATCCAGAACCGGTGGGACCGCGATTGGCAATCGTGACCAATGCGGGCGGCCCCGGCGTGATGGCAACGGATTCTTTGTTGGATTTTGGGGGGCGACTGTCCGAACTGTCGGACTCCACTTGGCAGCAGCTCAATCAATTCCTGCCCGACAACTGGTCGCATGGAAATCCTGTGGATGTGATCGGCGATGCGGATGCTGACCGATTCGTACATGCCGTCGAAGTCGTTCTGCGGGACGAGAAAGTCGATACGGTGCTGGCTATCTTGACGCCTCAAGCCATGACCGATCCGACACATACGGCGAGCAAATTATCAAGACTTACAATTCCAGAAAATAAAACGTTGCTAGCTTCGTGGATGGGCGGGGTCTTGATGGCCGACGGCGTGCGATTGCTTCAGCAGGCTCGGATTCCAACTTTCGAAACGCCTGAACAAGCCATTCGCGGTTTGATGAATTTGACAAGTTACTCACGTAATCGCGAAATTCTCTACGAAACGCCGCGCGATATTCCGCTTGCCTACAAATCGAGCGCAGCGGATCGTTCACGTATCTTTGCGACGCGGGCTTTTCAAGCTGACCGATCGATTTTGACCGAAGTCGAATCGAAAGCTCTGTTGCAACATTATGAAATCCCGACAACAAAAATTGTCGTCGCGGAAAATGCAGACCAAGTAGTCACGGTGTCCTCGGCGATGGGTTATCCCGTTGTCATGAAGATCTACTCGCCACAGATCACACACAAAACGGATGTGAACGGGGTCGCGTTAAACTTGAAAAACGAGAACGAAGTCCGTGGGACTTTTGATCGCATGATGCATAGCGCGAGAACGCTACGGCCGGATGCTCAACTGATTGGTGTGACGATCCAGCCAATGATCACAGCTATTCACGGAGTCGAGCTGATTTTAGGTGCCAAGCGAGATCCAATTTTCGGTACCGTCATGATGGCGGGACTGGGAGGTATCACTGCGGAGTTATTCAAGGATCGCTCGCTGGAGTTGCCGCCGGTCAACGAGCGATTGGTCATGCGCATGCTGACGTCACTCAAGTGCTGGCCGCTGCTGTCCGGTTACCGTGGCCGGGCTGCTGTCAATATGGATCGATTAGTCGAGATTTTGCTTCGGTTTTCGAACCTCATTGTCGAACAACCGGACATCGTCGAAGCCGACATCAATCCTTTATTGATCGCATCGGACTCGATCATGGCGCTCGATGCACGGTTTGTGATAGCTTCGTCAGGCGAGCGGGTGAAACGACCATACGATCATTTGGCCATTCGACCTTATCCGTCGGAATTCGAAAGCAAAGTTACACTGCCCGATGGAACGGCGATCAATTTGCGTCCGATACGTCCCGAAGACGAACCTCAGTGGCGGGCCATGCTAGGTCGATGTTCGGATGAGTCCATTTGGTCCAGATTTCATGTCTTGTTCAAAGAAGCGACGCACGAAATGGCAACTCGTTTTTGCTTTTTGGACTATGATCGCGAAATCGCGATTGTCGCGGAAACCGTTGGTAACAACCATTCGAAAATTGTCGCGGTCGGACGTTTGGTGGCGGATGCGGATCATCAAACGGCCGAGTTCGCGCTCTTGGTAGAGGACGCTTGGCAAAATCGCGGACTGGGCACGGCGATCGCCCGACACTGTATGGCGATCGCGGAGCCCTGGGGTGTTCAGCAATTGGTTGCGGAAACGACCGTTGAAGAAAGGCGAATGGCGGCCATTTTAAGAAAGATGGGATTTACACTCAAACTTATGCCCGACAACAAGGTCGTGCTGGGTTCGAAAAACGTGAAGTGATTCTCGCTAAGCCCATTGCCCGTTGCGAGTAAATGCGACGAGGGCCTTCATATAGTTGGCTCGTTCAAATGCGGAGGCGTCGGCGCTACGGCATCGGCTGACACTGCCGATCATTTGCTCAACCGATTCGTACTGATGATCGACGAGCCATTTCTCCAGTCCCGCGAGAACTTTGGCCAAGTGATCCGGGCCGTAACGCAGTAAAGCGGAAGCCATCATCGTCACGTTGGCACCGGCCAACAGCGCTTTGACAACATCATCGGACGAATGAACACCGCTTGTCGCCGCCAGCGAGCAATCGAGTTGGTCCCGCAAGATGCCCAGCCATCGCAATACCAACCGAAGTTCACTTGGTGTGCTGAGTGCCAAGTGAGGTTGAACTCGCAAGGTTTCCAAATCCAGTTCCGGATCCAGGTAGCGGTTGAACAAAACCAAACCACTCGCGCCAGCGTCGACCAACTGTTTTGCAAAATGGGGTAAAGCGGAAAAGTACGGTCCCAATTTTACGGCAAAAGGGATCGTGATTTGACGCGCGACTTCATCGACGATTTGGACATATTGGTTTTCGACATCGGCCGCCGATAACTTGGCATCCGTCGGAACAAAGTAAATATTCAACTCAATTGCATCGGCTCCCGCCATCTCGAACATTTTGGCAAAACGAACCCACTTTCCCGGAGACGTTCCGTTTAAGCTCGCGATAACGGGCAAATTAGTTTCGCGTTTAACGTCTTCGAGAAACTCTAGATGCGGTTCTGGGCCCGTGTTGTATTGTTCGAGTTCCGGAAAATAGCTCGACGATTCTGCGGACGATTCGCCAGCATACTCGTACAACTTGAAAACTTCGTGTTCGTCGTGTTCGATTTGCTCGGCAAACATCGACTGCAATACGAATGCTGATGCGCCAGCGGCTTCCAGTTTTTTCAGGCTTGCAATCGATCCTGTCAGAGGGCAAGCCGACACGACCAGCGGGTTTTTTAGTTGTCGTCGGAGATAGTGTGTTGTCAAGTTCACGTTCATACCGGCACCTCATCGATCAAGCCAGCCAAGGATCTTTCCACATTTGCAATTTGTTCGTAGTAATGCCACCGATCGTTGATGTCGATCTGTGCAAGGTTGAGCAATTGATCTGCACGCGCCGGGTCGCTTCGCAAAAGCATCGAAAACCGAGCTTCTTTGGCAGCGAACTGCCGGAAGGGAATCGTTGGTTTTCGGCAATCGAGATGAAATGGCTTCCCACCATCATGCGCGACGCGGGGATCGTAGCGATACAGCGGCCAATAGCCACTTTGCACCGCTTCTTTTTGGTGCGACATTCCAGTTGACATGTCGATCCCATGCGCGATGCATTGGCTGTAAGCCAAAATCAGAGAAGGTCCAGGATACGACTCGGCCTCCTGGATAGCCTTGATCGTTTGTAGTGGGTGGGCACCGACCGCGATCTGAGCTACGTAGACGTGGCCGTACGCCATTGCGATCATGCCGATATCTTTTTTATTGACGCTCTTGCCTGCCGAGGCGAATTTTGCAACAGCGGCACGAGGAGTGGATTTGGATGCTTGACCGCCGGTGTTCGAGTAGACTTCGGTATCCAGCACGATCACATTGACGTTCTTGCCCGATGCCAACACATGATCCAAGCCACCGAAGCCGATATCATACGCCCAACCATCGCCCCCCACGATCCACACAACTTTTTTGACCAGCGCATCCGCGAGACTCAGCAAAGTTTTCGCAGACGGACTGGGTAATCGATCTAGCAATGTTCTCAATTGTGCGACACGATCGCGTTGCTTGGCGATATCCGATTCCGTTCGTTGTTCGGCGCTCAAAAGCTCGCTAACAAGATTCTCTGGTACAGTGCTCGCCATTTCTCTCAAGAGCAATCGAGCGGCCTGTTCTCGTTTGTCCAAACCTAAACGCATTCCAAGTCCAAACTCTGCGTTGTCCTCAAAAAGCGAATTTGCCCAAGCTGGCCCCTGCCCCGCACCATTCTGTGACCAAGGCGTGGTCGGCAAGTTACCTCCGTAGATCGAGGAGCACCCTGTCGCATTCGCGACGACCATGCGATCACCAAACATCTGCGAGATTAGTTTTAAGTAGGGCGTCTCACCGCAACCGGCACATGCACCAGAAAATTCGAACAAAGGAAGCATCAATTGAGAGCCCTTGACCGTTCCTGGGTCGAGCGTCGTTCGATCGGCATCGGGGATCGTCAAGAAAAATTCGAAGTTCGCTTGTTCGCGATCCAAGATCCCTTGCTTTGGAACCATGTTGATCGCCTTGAGCTTGACGGCCTCTTTGCTCCGCGCGGGACAAACATCCACGCAAACTCCACAGCCCGTGCAATCATCGGGTGCAACTTGAATCGTCATTTGATCGCCAGGACGATCTTTGGCGGACCAGGGTCGAGTTTGAAACGTTCCGGGTGCATTGATCAAACTGTCCGGTGAGAAGGCTTTGACGCGAATGGCCGTGTGCGGGCAAACGAGGGCACACAATCCGCATTGGATGCACAGATCAGGAACCCACTCGGGAATTTCGGCAGCGATACTTCGCTTCTCAAGTTTTGCTGTGCTGGTCGGAAATGTACCATCGATTGGCATCGCGCTCACGGGTAATCGATCACCGTGACCGGCAAGCATCGCTGCTGTCACGCGTTGTACAAAATCATCGTGGCTTGCGATCAAGGGAACTTGGGAGAATTTACTGGAAATTTGTTCGGGAATCGTTACTTGATGAAGACCGACGAGCGATTGATCGACGGCTTCGTAGTTCTTTTCCAAGACGCTGCTACCGCGTTTGCCGTAGGTTTTCTCAATGCTTTGCTTAATTTGAGAAATTGCTTCGTCGCGCGGCAAAACGCCCGAGATTGCGAAAAAGCAAACTTGCATAACCACGTTGATTCGGCCCGCCATGCCAACTTGTCGGGCAACAGCTTCCGCGTCCACAACGAATAGCCGTAATTTGCGTTCGATGCATGCTCGCTGTATTTCGATTGGTAATCGATCCCACACTTCTTCAGGGCCAAACGGTGAATTCAAAAGGAACGTTGCCCCTTCGGCTGCGTTGCCCAGAATGTCCACGCGGTTGAGAAAAGAGAACTGATGGCACGCGATGAAGTTGGCTTTCTGGATCAAGTACGTCGAGCGAATCGGTTTAGGGCTAATCCGTAAATGTGAGATTGTCATGGCACCGGATTTCTTCGAGTCGTACACGAAATACCCTTGTGTATACAAAGGCGTGTTATCGCCGATGATCTTCACAGAGTTTTTCGTGGCACCGACTGTGCCATCGCTACCAAGTCCAAAGAACATAGCTTGCGTTGATCCCGGGGATTCGACGATCCAATCCGAATCGATCAACAGGCTGCGGTGCGTGATGTCGTCGACAATACCAACGGTAAAGCCGCGCTTGGGTGTTTCCTTGTCCAGCTCTTGATAGACCGACCAAGCCATCGCTGGAGTAAATTCTTTAGAAGCCAACCCGTAGCGACCGCCAATGACCAAGGAATCAAGCTTGGCGTCGGTGTGACCCGAAGCGCGCGATTCATGAAGCGCGGCCACGACATCTTGATAAAGCGGTTCGCCGACAGCGCCTGGTTCCTTCACTCGATCGAGGACAGCGATCTTGCGAGTTGTTGCCGGAAGCGAGTTAAGAAAAGCGTCGACGTCAAACGGTCGGTAAAGTCGAACTTGGACCAAGCCAATTTTGTGGCCTTCGGAGTTGAGCTTGTCGATCGCTTCTTGGACCGCGCCAACGCCCGATCCCATCATGACGATGACGCGCTGGGCCTGTGGGTCGCCGTAGTAATCAAATAGCTTGTAAGAACGCCCGGTAAGAGCCGCAAATCCGTCCATCGTTTCTTGGACGATCCGGGGCAATTGATCGTAATACGAGTTGATGGCTTCGCGGGCTTGAAAGAACACGTCCGGATTTTGAGCCGAGCCCCTGAGTTGTGGGTGATCAGGAGACAGACCGCGGCGACGATGGTCGTCGATAAAACGATCTTCTAAGAGGGACCGAATGTCTTCGAACGATAATTCGTCGATGCAGTTGAGTTCGTGCGAAGTGCGAAATCCATCGAAAAAATGCAGGAATGGGAGGCGCGACTTGAGAGTTGCGGCGTGGGAAATCAAGGCAAAATCGGGTGCTTCTTGGACATTGCTTGAGCAGAGCATGGCCCAACCTGTTGAGCGGCAAGCCATCACGTCGCTGTGATCGCCAAAGATGGAGAGGGCATGCGTGGCAACCGTACGCGCAGCAACATGGAAAACCGTAGGCGTTAGCTCGCCCGCAATTTTGAACATGTTCGGGATCATCAGGAGCAGGCCTTGCGAGGCGGTAAACGTCGTCGACATCGCGCCCGATTGCAGCGCACCATGCACGGTTCCGGCCGCGCCTCCTTCGCTCTGCATTTCGATGACTTCGGGAATTGTCCCAAAGACATTGCGTCGTTTTTCCGCTTGCCAAGCGTCGGCATGCTCTCCCATCGGCGAAGCGGGCGTGATGGGATAGATGGCGATAACTTCGCTGGCCGCATAAGCAACCCTCGCGACGGCTTCGTTCGCATCCAAAGTTTGCCGGTTCGGCATGACGTAATCCTTCATCATTGAAAATGGTTAGAAACTGCGTCAGGTGATTCGGTGCCCGCGATAGCGGAGAGAAGGTCATTCTCACTTGCACACCGAAGCGGAATACCAAGTGACGATAGCGGCTTAACGCAATTAGTATTCGATCCTAACATGGAGTATATCGTTTTGAATGCGAAGGTATCGTCAATATTTGATCTCGCCTAACTCAATGGCGTTGCGGTCAATTGTCCCGACAGGAAACTTGTAGAGCCAGATCATTCTTTCAACGGAATAATTGTGACACTCAGGGTTGTGAAAAACCTTAGTTTCATTGCGCAACCGTCGGGATGAGGAATGAAAAACTCGTCTTGCGATAGCTGCGCGATGATTTGTTAGCGTGCTGTGGACGACATGAAAACGTCTTGGCCGACAAAATTAAGTTGCCTTTACAATCGATTGAAAAACTCGTTACACTCAACCTTATTGCGATGAATCCCCAAAAGAATCCTAAGGAGCTGGGTAATGCAATCTGAGTGGCGAAGCAGACTGGTGCAAACGATCTTTGGAGATTTTTTGTCCCACGCGAATCTTACGAAACTGGTTTCGATCGCGGAGTTTGTAGAACTGCAGGCGGGACATTACCTCTTTCGTGAAGGGCAGCAGAATCACAAGGTTTTTGTTCTTTTAGAAGGTCACTTGGATTTGACCATGACAGTGCCTGGGCGAGGCCCGACTAGAATTTTAACTTTGGGACCGGGTGAACTCGTTGCTTGGTCAGCAATCTTGGGCGAAGGCATCATGACTTCTTCGGCAATTTGTGTTGAGCGAGCGCAACTGATCGCGGTTGATTGCAAATCGGTTTTGGAGATGATCGAATCTGATTCGGAGTTTGGGTGCGAGTTCATGAAGATGACGGCGACTGCATTGGCCAAACGATTGCTTGCAACGCGTTTGCAGATGCTTGACTTGTTCGCACCCAATAAATGAAAGATCTTATCGGCAGTCAGTTTTGTAATTGAGCTAATGCAACGGAATGGAACGAGGCGCTGAGTCGATGTACTATCTCGATCGGATAAAACTGCAGGAGGTATTTGACGACCTCTCAAGCCGCGAATATGAATTGGTAGGGCCACGCGTCGAGCAGGAAGCTATCGTTTATGACCAAATTGAGCGAGTTGAAGATTTGCCGAAGGGATGGACTGACGAGCAATCGCCTGGTCAATATCGTCTAAAACGCCGTGACGACGAAGCGTTATTCGGCTACGTCATCGGGCCGCACTCCTGGAAAAAGTACATGTTTCCGCCATTGGTCAACGTCCTGTCATCGCGGCGCGATGCCGATGGATGGAAGATGCAGGATGAGCCTGTCGAACCCAAAAAATTTGCGCTAATTGGAGCACGGGCGTGCGAATTGGCTGCAATCGCTGTGCAAGATCGCGTCTTCATGTCGGACGCTTATGTCGACCCGATTTATGCAAAACGCCGAGAAGGGCTGTTTATTGTGGCGGTCAACTGCACTCAAGCCGCTTCGACTTGTTTTTGCACTTCGATGGGAACTGGGCCTCGATGCCAATCCAACTTCGATCTGGCACTCACCGAGTTACCAAACGGCTTTGTCGTCGAAGTCGGCAGTCCGGCCGGGCAAGATATTGTCGACAGATTGGGATTTCGCCGGGCGTCCGCTGCTGAATGCCAATCCGCCGAATCCTGCCGCCAAGTAGCCGTAACACAGATCACCAGAAAAGTCGAAACCGAAGGCATACGCGATAAGCTGCTGTCTCGACTTGAGCACCCTCGCTGGGATAATGTCGCCGAACGTTGTCTGAGTTGCGCTAACTGCACGCTGGTGTGTCCGACTTGCTTTTGCAGTTCGGTGGATGATGTAACCGATTTGACCAATGACGAAGTGCTTCGCCAACGCCGTTGGGATTCTTGTTTCAATTTCGATTTTAGCCATATCAGCGGCGGTCCGATTCGGAATCAAACCCGATCGCGATACCGGCAATGGTTGACCCACAAGATGGCTTCATGGATCGATCAATTTGGAACGTCGGGTTGCGTCGGTTGCGGGCGATGCATCACGTGGTGTCCCGTAGGGATTGACCTGACGCAAGAGATCGCGGCTATTTGCACGGATGTTGACGAATCATGATTACAACGCAAGACAATCCAAAAATCGTCGCTAACCCTTGGCTTTCGCATTCTGTAGTCATCGATGCGATTCAGCAAGAAATTGAATCGGTCGCAACCTATCAAATGCGATTCGTCGATTCGCACGTAGCCCAAGGGTATCGATTTCAGCCTGGCCAATTCAACATGCTCTACATTCCTGGGTGTGGTGAATCGGCAATTAGTCATAGTGGTCCACCATCCTTGGATGGCAACAAAATCGTCCATACGATTCGATTTGTCGGCCGCGTTACCGATGCTATAGCGAAGCTTCGAGTGGGAGATAGGCTCGGGGTGCGAGGGCCATTTGGAACGGCTTGGCCCATGGATCGCTGCAAAGGTCGTGATGTGATCGTCGTTGCTGGAGGGATCGGGTTGGCCCCGCTGAGACCAGCGTTATATTCCTTTATGGAGAATCGTGACGACTTTGGGCGAGTCGTTTTGCTGTACGGGTCGCGTTCCCCAGAATTGCTCCTCTACGCCGAAGAGCTGGAATCGTGGAAGGAACGCGGTATTGAAATTCAAGTGACTGTCGATCGGGCTACGGAGTCTTGGCAAGGTGCGGTGGGCGTTGTGCCTTTGCTTCTGGACCGACTAGCTGGACTGAAACCAAATTTCACGGAAGTGGTGATGTGTGGACCCGAGGTCATGATGCATTACTCGGCGCTATCAGCCATCAAGCGAAATATCCCGAAGGAATCGATTTGGTTATCGATCGAGCGAAACATGCAGTGTGCTGTTGGGTTATGCGGGCATTGTCAACTGGGGCCTGTGTTTGTTTGCCGGCAAGGTCCCGTATTTCGATACGATGCCATTGAGAACTTGTTGAAAGTGAGGGACTTTTGATGACCAAACGCCCAACCTTGGCTGTCATGAAGTTCGCGTCTTGCGACGGTTGCCAGTTGACTTTACTGGATGCCGAAGACGAATTACTCGCAGTGGCAGAAGCCGTTCATATATCGCATTTCGCAGAAGCTTCGAGCCGATTGGAGCCTGGTCCCTACGATGTTGCCCTAGTCGAAGGATCGATCACAACCCCCGAAGATCGCCATCGCTTGTTGAAGTTACGCGCTGAGTCAAAATTTCTGGTTACGATCGGAGCGTGTGCGACAGCAGGCGGCGTGCAAGCTCTTCGCAATTTTGCCGACCATCAAGAATTCATGCGATCGGTTTATGCTCGACCCGATTACATCGAGACACTGGCGACATCGACGCCAATCTCTTCGCATGTGAAAGTGGATTTTGAGTTGCGTGGATGCCCGATCGACAAACACCAGTTATTGGAAGTCATCGCATCGCTTGTTGCCGGTCATCGGCCGCGAACGTCCACCGAAAGTGTTTGCCAGCCGTGTAAACGACGAGGTACGGTGTGCGTTGTTGTTGCGCGGAGAGTTCCGTGTTTGGGGCCGGTCACGCAAGCCGGATGTGGATCGATTTGCCCAGCATACGACCGAGGTTGTTACGGTTGCTTTGGCCCATCTCATCAACCAAACCTGCCGAGCATGACGCAAAGGTTAGTCAGCAATGGAATGGACACAGCCGATTCAGCACTTTTCTTGCAGAGTTTTAATACTTATTCGCCTGCTTTTTCTCACGAGAGCCAACGGTTGTGGCAAATCGCCGGACGACCGCAAAAATTGCATCCAAGTCTCATGACGGTCGAGCATTCCCATTCAAGCCAGATGGAGGCTGACCATGATTGATTCCAATGATGCCCAAAGAAAAATTCACGTGCCAATCCTCACACGGGTCGAAGGTGAAGGCTCGCTGCTGGTCAAGATTGATGGCAACGTCGTTCGCGATGTTCAATTAGCCATCTACGAGCCACCGAGGTTATTCGAAGCAATGCTGCGTGGCAGGCCCTTTGATGACGTTGCGGATTTCACTGCACGAATATGCGGGATCTGCCCGATCGCTTATCAAATGACAGCCGTTCAAGCGCTCGAAAATGCGATGGGTGTGAGTGTCTCGCCGGAAATACGCAAGCTTCGTCGTTTGATGTACTGTGGCGAATGGATCGAGAGCCACGTGTTGCACATGCATTTGCTTCATGCTCCCGACTTCTTCAGTTGCGACAGCGGCATCGAATTGGCTCGGCGGTTCCCGGACGAAGTGAAACGTGGATTGCGAATGAAGAAGTTCGGCAATCGGTTGCTCGAAGTGCTCGGTGGCCGCGCCATCCATCCAGTAAACCTAGCAGTCGGCGGCTACTATCGACTGCCGAGACGCGAAGAGTTGGCGGCACTCATTCCGGACTTTGAATGGGCGCTGCAAGCCGCCATTGAGACAGCCAAGTGGGTCGCGCAATTTCCATTTCCAGACTTTCAAGTCAACTATGATTACGTCGCGTTATCGCATCCGGATGAGTACGCAATTATTGATGGAAGGGTGATATGTTCGGACGGAATGGACATAGCAATTGAAGATTACGAACAACATTTTGTCGAGGAACAAGTACCCCATTCGACGGCTTTGCAATCGCATCGGATACCGGGGCGTCGGCCCTATTTCGTTGGGCCGCTGGCACGGGTAAATCTAAGTCGCCATCAATTGTCGCCAAGCGCGCAACGGGTGGCGGACGAAATCGGCTGGGAGACTCCTTGCCATAATCCTTACAAAGGAATCGTGGCCCGCGCACTTGAGGTCATTCATGCTTTCGAAGAAGGTTTGGAAATTCTTCGATCCTATCGACCGACAGGAGAGGCGAGAACGAAATTTGAAGTTTGCGAAGGACACGGCACTTCCGTCACCGAGGCTCCGCGGGGACTCATCTACCATCGCTACCATACGGGAGCTGACGGCAAGATAATCTTTGCAAAGATCGTTCCACCGACTTCGCAAAATCAGGCTCAAATCGAATCCGACTTGCATCGCATGTTGCCGGGCATACTGAGTTCCGAAGATGACAAAATCGCACTGCAATGCGAACGGCTCATCCGAAACTACGATCCGTGCATTAGTTGTTCCACGCATTTTCTTAAACTGCGCATTGAAAGATCATGATGAACCGATCTGCACCTGGGATTTCCGAAAACCCAGTCGCAAGCACGCGCAATCTCAACGAAACCCCTTCGATTTTGATTGTCGGTGTTGGCAGTTCGCACGGTGACGATCAACTGGGATGGCTAGTTGCAAAGGAACTAACACGGCGGTCTTTGGACAATTGCGAAGTACGAATTGCAAGCACGCCGATTGAGTTGTTGGACTGGCTCGATCAGTGCACTGTGCTTCATTTGGTCGATGCATGTCAGGGTGATGGAGTGCCTGGAACGATCGGTCGCTGGAATTGGCCATGCCCAGAGATTCAGGTGGGGCGATGGTCAGGTACACATGATTTTGACTTGTCGGGTGTGTTGGCACTGGCAAATCAGCTTGACCAATTGCCGGCGCAAGTCGTTGTTTGGGGAGTTCAGCGAGGCAGCAATCAGGTTGGCGACTTGATTTCGGAGGAAGCTGTAAATTGGATCAAGTTAACAGCGGACAAAATTCAAAACGAAGTCGATGCCGCTAAAACTCTTTTCGGCAAAGAATGGCGTGAAATAGACCGGTGAAATCCAAAGTCCGAAGCGAGTGAAAGCCAAGACCGTATGCATGAAGCTTCTTTAGCCAAAAATTTGCTGGATCAGGTTCGCAATATTCAGCGCGAGCATCCGCTGTCTCGAGTTGTAGATGTCGAAATTGAGTTAGGACCGTTGTCGGGTGTTGAACCCATGTTATTGAGCATGGCTTTCGAAAGGCTGGTCGCGGAAGAAGGAACGGGAGAAATTGAGTTGATCATGCGCGAAGTTGCTTTGCAGGCAATTTGCGAGGATTGCCAACGTCAATGCACGATCAGCGATTTCAATTTTGCTTGTCTGCATTGCCAGAGTACTAAACTAGAAATAAGCCAGGGTGACTGCGTGCGGCTGATGAGCGTCAATCTAACGCCGATAGAATTATGCGAAGGGAGTGTGCAATGCAATTAGAAAACAAACGAATAATTGTGCGACGCGATATCATGGCCGATGCCAAAGCCGATGCGGCAGTCGAACGTCAGCGATTGTTGGAACGCGGCACGCTCGTTGTAAACCTAGTCTCTTCGCCGGGTGCAGGAAAAACGGCGCTTTTGCAGGCGACAGCGCGGCATTGGCACGACAAACATTCGATGGCTGTCTTGGTAGGGGATTTGGAAACCGACCGAGATGCCCAGAGGTTGTCGCCGTATGTTCCAGTCGCTCAGCTTACGACGGGCGGGGCTTGTCATTTGGAGTTGCCGCTTGTCCGGCGCGGGTTGATGGCACTGGGCGATCCTCAAGTTGATTTTTTGTTTATCGAAAATGTGGGCAATCTTGTATGTCCGGCCTCCCACGATTTGGGCGAGCATTTGAGAGTTGTCATGTTGAGCGTGACCGATGGCGACGATAAACCTGGCAAGTATCCGAAAATGTTTCGCACCAGTCACGCGGTAGTGATCAGCAAAATTGACCTGCTGCCCTATGTCCCTTTTCAAGTAGGCAACGCAGTACGGGACGCATTGACTGTCCAGCCAGCTCTCACTTCCATTCAATTAAGCTCTCAGACTGGTGCGGGAATCGACGAGTGGTGTCGGTTTCTCGAAAATGCTCGCGATCGATTGGTCCTGAAACGAGAATGCACGAGCATGGTATGAGCGCATCCGTGACAAGTGATTTGATTGTCGCCCAGCGAGTCTTGCTACACGGGCATGTTCAAGGAGTCGGTTATCGCCCTGCCCTCGCTCGCACGGCCAGCCAGCTAGGTCTAATGGGCTGGGTTCGCAATACAAGCGATGGTGTCGAAGTTCACGTCGAAGGACCATTTCGCCAAGTTCAACAATTTGTGGAACATTGCGATCAGAAGTGCCCATCGCGTGGTGTGGTGGAGTCAAAAGACATTTGCCAAGTCGACGTTCAGAGTTACACAATTTTTTCTATTGAAATTGGATCGCAGCATGCGGCGTTGTCGACTAGCGTTCCCATAGATTTGGTTGTGTGTCGTCAATGCGTGGATGAGGTATCCGATCCAACGAATCGACGATACGGTTATTTGCTAACCAGTTGCGATCAGTGCGGCCCGCGTTATACGATTGTGGACACCATGCCCTACGAGCGCGAAACGACCAGCATGAGTCGTTTTCAGCTTTGCGAAAATTGCTTGGGCGAATACACCAACCCAACGGAACGCCGCTTTCATGCGCAAACTACCTGCTGTGCGCGGTGTGGACCTACACTTGAAAATTTGGCAAAGGGAATGGACTGCCTTCGTGACGGAAAAATAGTTTGCGTCAAGGGAATTGGGGGTTACCAATTGCTCGTGGATGCTCTCAATCCGGTAGCTATCCGGCGACTACGGGACTTAAAAGGTAGGCGTGAAAAACCATTCGCCGTGATGGTCCCCACCATGCGATACGCAGAAAATGTCAGCGAACTGCATACGCTTGAAAGGGAGTTGTTGCAAAGCAATGCCGCTCCCATCGTCGTCGTACTCGCCAAGAAAGACTGCTTTCCGGATGAAGTCTCCAAGGGATTATCGACCGTGGGCCTGATGTTGCCTACGACGCCACTTCACGAATGGCTGACACGTGAGATAGGTCCTTTGGTTGTCACCAGCGGAAATCTTGAAGGCGAGCCGATTGTTTTCGAAGAGTATCAAGCGTCTGAATCGCTCGAGAAAATCTTCGATGTCTGCATCGATCACGATCGACCAATCCGACGACCAATCGATGATAGCGTCGTTCGCGTCATGGGCCAGCAAGCGATCACCTTGCGATTAGCACGAGGGCTTGCCCCCTATTCGTTACGCTTAGGCACCAGCCGCATACTCGGGGGCCAGCATATCTTGGCTGTCGGGGCACATCAAAAAGTTGCAATCGCTATGGCCAGCGGTCGCCAACAGGTGCTTTGCCCACATCTAGGCGATATGGATACATTGGCTTCGCGGCAGCGATTCGTTGATCAAGTCGAGGATTTGACGCGTCTGTTCCAAGTTAATCCTGCGGTTGTGGTACACGATTATCACGAAGATTATTTTACGTCGCGATGGGCCAAGGATTATGCCAGCGAAAAAAAAGCCCGAACCATTGCCGTTCAGCACCATCATGCTCATGTTGTTGCAGGAATGATTGAGCCAGGATGGCTTGATCGCGAAGTGCTCGGTGTGGCTTGGGATGGAACAGGATTGGGAACCGACGGCACGATCTGGGGTGGCGAGTTCCTAAAAGCAACGTCGACAGGATTTGAGAGGATTGCATGTTTGAGACCCTTTGCCATGCCTGGTGGTGAAGCAGCGATTCGCGAGCCATGGCGACTTGCCATATCACTTCTTAACGAAGTACGCTCATGGGATAACACGGTGAGCTTTCAGTTGCCCAACGAAACGAACACTGAATCCAAGGTTATCCACTCGATCAACGCCCCGTTCACAAGCAGCATGGGACGGTTGTTTGATGCAGTCGCAGCATTGATTTTACCGAACGAAGAACTTCGATCTGGACGAGCCGGTTACGAAGGTCATTTTGCTGCCTTGCTAGAGTCGTGTTGTGACGAAGACGCACGGGGCAGCTACTCGATGCCGATTTGCGAACCCAGCACGATTGCCATTCCTGGCGGCCGACAGTTGCATGTTCCAAGAACGTTAGATTGGCGTCCGATGATTCGCGCCATACTCAACGATCTTGCTCGAAACATCCCTGCATCGACGATTGCGATGCAATTCCACCGGACACTGGCCTTTGCAGTACGGCAAGTATCGTCTCTAAATGGATCGTTGCCTGTTGTGTTGGGTGGCGGAGTTTTTCAAAACAAGATCTTGGTGGACTTAATTACAGATGAGTTCGCGAATCGGTCGGCCCTCATTGCGATTCCCAGTAAAATTCCCATCAATGACGGCGGCATTGCGGCCGGTCAATTAGCAATTGCAAGTGCGATTCTTGCAGAGGAGCAGCGATGTGCTTAGCCATTCCTGGCCAGGTTGTACGTTGGATAGAGAGAGAACAACCATTCTGTGAAGCCGACATCCAGTTTCTCGGTATACGTCGCAAATGTAACATGTCGTGTGTGCCCGATGCTCAAGAAGGCGACTATGTGATCGTCCATGCCGGAGTTGCAATCAGCAAAGTGGATACGGCTGCCGCTGAACAGCTCTTGCAAGAAATTTCGAGCAGTGAGATTTGGGACGAGCTGAATGGAAACGCATCATGAAGTACGTCGACGAATATCGTGATCCTCAGTTGGCTGCTACCTTGGTTGCCAAGATTCGCAACGTAGCGACGAGACGATGGACGCTCATGGAAGTTTGCGGTGGACAGACGCACGGGCTGCTGCGTCACGGCATTGACGAAGCTTTAGAAGACGTCGTTGAAATGTTGCATGGTCCCGGCTGTCCCGTATGCGTCACGCCGATTGAGTCGATTGAGAAAGCCATCGAGTTATCGCGGCAGCCGCAGACTATTTTGGCTAGTTTTGGAGACATGTTGCGAGTGCCTGGAGCGACTGGGAGCTTGCTCAAGGCCAAGAGCCAAGGCGCGGATGTACGAGTTGTGTACTCACCGCTCGACGCGGTGGAAATTGCCAAGAATAACCCGAATGCACGCGTCGTATTCTTTGCCGTTGGATTTGAGACCACTGCACCGGCAACCGGTCTAGCGGTTCTCCAAGCGCAACGGTTGGGGCTTGAAAACTTTTCATTGTTGAGCGCGCATGTACGAGTCGAACCGGCGATGCAATCGATCGCACAATCGCCCGAATGCCGCGTTCAAGGCTTTTTAGCGGCGGGGCATGTCTGCACGGTGATGGGCTACGACTGTTATCAAGAATTTTCTCGCAAGTATCGCCTGCCGGTGGTGGTGACAGGTTTCGAGCCCATCGATTTGTTGAGCGGAATCTACGAATGCGTCCGTCAATTAGAGAACGGACAGTGCGACGTGGCAAACGAGTATGCTAGGAGCGTACGGTCGGAAGGTAACGTAAACGCTCAATCGATAATTGAACAAGTCTTCAAAATTGCAGATCGACCCTGGCGAGGTTTGGGGGTGATTCCTCAAGGGGGATTGGTTTTGCGGGGCGAGTTCAAGCAATTTGATGCCGATAGCCGTTTCCCAAAATCATCCGCTCAGTTTGCCGAGCCGCCAGAATGCCTTAGCGGCGAAGTCATGACTGGCCGCATTCGTCCCCCGCAATGCCCGCAATTCGGACTGGCTTGCACGCCGCAGAATCCTTTGGGAGCTCCAATGGTCTCCTCCGAAGGCGCTTGTGCTGCTTATTATGCTTATCAATCGCGACCTCGAATTGCTGAGGTTGGTGCCGAACCGTGAATGCCGATTCGTTGTCAATTACTTGTCCCATATTGTCTGTTGACGACAAGGAATGCGTTACCATAGCGCACGGTGAAGGAGCGCGTTTAACACGCGAGTTGATACAACGCCGAATTTTACCTTTGTTCTCGAACGACGCACTCGCTTCGTTCGGAGATGCAGCGCGTTTGCCAAGCGTATCGGGACAATTGGCTTTTGCATCGGATGGTTTTGTCGTTTCGCCTCTTTTTTTCCCCGGAGGCGATATTGGAAAACTTGCCGTGTATGGCACGACCAACGACTTAGCGGTTGCCGGAGCTCGACCGCTTTGGCTGAGCTTGTCATTGATTATTGAGGAAGGATTGCCTTTTGCGACACTCGATCGCGTACTCCAAAGCGTCGCGCAAGCAGCAAAGACGGTTGGAGTGCAGGTTGTAACCGGTGATACGAAAGTGGTGCCGCGCGGCGCTGCCGATGGTCTCTTTATTACAACCAGCGGCATTGGCCACTACCAAGATGAGCAGCGTTATGACTGCCGCGATATCCGTCCAGGAGATGCACTGATCGTCACGGGGACCATTGCATGTCACGGAATGGCGGTAATGGCCGCGAGAGAAAATTTAGGAGTCGTTGCGGAAATCGAAAGCGATTGTGGATCGCTACTACCTGCGGTTACTGCGCTGAGTCACGCCGGAATTCCGGTTCGAGCCATGCGCGATGCGACGCGTGGAGGTGTGGCAGCCGTACTTCACGAATGGTCATTAGCTTGTGGTCACACGCTCACGGTGGATGAGAACAAGATTCCCGTTAATCATGTGGTGCGTGGCCTATGTGAGATTCTCGGGCTCGATCCTCTCTTCGTAGCCAACGAGGGCACGATGCTCGTCGCAGTTCCCGACGAATTCGCTTGCAGGGCGGTCGAGGCTTTGCGACAAACAGCCGTCAGCGCTAACGCCGTATGTTTTGGAAGAGTCAGTCAACGCAAGATAGCCCCTGTTACGGTGATCCGTTCGCTTGGACGGGAGATACCCTTGGACGAACCGTCGGGCGCGTTCTTACCAAGAATTTGCTGATCGGGAGAAAGCGACTATTCGAGCCACTCGGGCTTGAATAACAGCACGAGGCCCAGAAGCAATATGACTAATCCGCTGACCAGTTTCAGCCAACGTCCCTGGGTTTCCTGCAGTTTCTTTTTGCCCAACGTGATAACGACGATTGCCACCATGATCGAATCGTCCAGCATGTATGCAAGAATATAGAGCCCGAGGTAAGCGTAGTTCTCCCAAACAGGATAGTTTTGCAGGGACAGGACTTGGCTATACATCGCCGGTAGTCCCGCCGTACACAGCAGTTCAATGATGTTAACTAAAACGGCTAAGACGGTCGCGCCGCCAATTGCAGCAATCAAACTTTCCGCTAGTACGATTTTGCGAACCCGACCGTAAATGCCAGGCTTGGCGGACTCAGGAATGGAGAGCGAAATACCTTTTTTGAAAGCAAAAAAATCCTTTACGTGAATGCTGCCGACGATGATGGCCAGTGCGGCCAAGATGAGTTGCACCCAGCGCAGAAATCCCACGAGCAATAGAACATTGAGCCAAGCCGCCATGAATGCAAAATACGCGACACCACTAATCACAACAAACGTTCCCGCCACAGCGAGTATTTTCCATCGGTCTTTCAGGTTCACTAGCACGGACAGCAAGAACATCAACACCCACATCGCGCAAGGATTAAATCCATCCACCAGACCGATCAATATGGTGAACATTGGCATGCCCAGTTGTTTTGCGCTCAAGCGTCCCAGGTAAGGAACTTCGATAGCGTCTTCTGCAACTTGAGACTGCTGGGTATTGTCAACGGTGTCACCGGGAGCGATGTCGAGTGGCGGGGATTCGGAGGGATCGCCGATCTCTAAGGGTGGGGGATCGTCTTCACCAGTAATCGGCAGAGGTGGCGGCGTTTCCGATTCGGTGGGAGGAGGCGATCTTGGTTCTTGTCGATAGTTACTTATCGTAGGGCTGAGGAGGAGTGATAATCGACCTGGTACCAGCGCGGTGACTGCAAGTAGTCCTGCTTGTTTCGGAATAAAACCGACCTTTTGAACCGGTGCGAGTTCGCAGTCGAACGTCCATTTCTTCAATGCAGCGTCCAGACGCGGTGCGGTAATTTGTTCGCTGTCAAAACCGACAATCAGTTGTTTGCAGATCCAGAAGCCCGGAAAGCTGATACCACCGATGCGTTGGCTGTTTGCCAACTCGTTGTATTGCTGATTGACTCCGGGATCCGTAATTACGTCGAGGATTTGAATTTGAAGCCCAGGATACTTTGCCTGAAAACTAGGCAAGTACTCTTTGGCGCGGGCGCACCGCGAACAACCGCGCCGGACGTAAATCTGGACTAGAAGCAGGTCATCAACGCGTCGCGTCCAGTCGTTAGGATTCGCCACATTGCTAAAAACTTGGTTCATCCCGTAAAGGAAAGGCAACGACGTAGCGGGAGCTTTATAGGCCGTAGCAATTTGTTCGAGGCGTTCTTTCGATTCGGGTGTTTTGTCGAGATCGTAGATGCGAAGACGTACGCCGCGTTTACCGTTCACATAGTTTTGAATGATCGGCAAGGCATCGACGGATGCTTTTTCACTCGATCGAATATACAACTCAAGGGCAATGCAGCGAGCTTTGACCTTGGCGGGTTCCTGGGCAAAAGCAATCTCATTCGGACTGACCAGGAAGTTTGTCGAAACCACGAATAGGAATGTGAAAACTAATTGCATCGTTCGCTGCGTGCTCATAAAACCTCCAGCTCAGTTTCTCGTAGATGTCGTTAACCCATAGATTACCATTGACGGAGCGATTCGTCCTGACCATCTGACTTGAAAATAGCTGTCAAGCCGAGTCAGTAAAGCCCAAGCAAAAGAATTTATATTGGACAACCTAATTCAGAGCCTGCCGCCAGTACGACCATGTGGAATTCGATGGAGCGTGAGGCCAAGTATTACGAAGATGGCTTTACATGCATTTTAGAATTTATAACTGGGCTTTTGCAAATTAGGTTAGACCGAGTGATTTTATGACGATTTCTGGGCGTTTTCCATGGATCGTGGTTTGTTGCATGGCCCAATTCAGGGTGGCGCGAAGTGCTTCGTGGATCATCGCATGACAGGCTTCGCCGATTGTCTTCGGACGATGTATTGCCCATTCACGAGCACGGTTTTGATGGAGTTCACGCATCAGCAAACTGTACGCCAACATGACGAGGTACATATGCCTTGTCTGGCCCTCTCCGTCACGAAGCTGACAATCTCCCATGCCTAACTCTTGCTTTCCATCTCGATGAAAGGTTTCTGTTCCTGTCCAACGATCACGATACACTTCCAACACTCTGTGGACTTCCCAATTCGTGCGATTCGATACCAGGACTTTGCGCGGTGTTTCGTCGCGTCGATGATTCCAGATGATGACGATACGGACGCGATGATTCACTTTGGGGATCTTTAGAGTTGTCGTAAAGCACCACTGACGTTCATCACCTTTCCGGATCTCTTTGCGATCGGATGCGGGGATCATTGCAGCCAATTTGGCTACGCCAATAACCTTCCCTTTCCATTCCACTTTGCGATTCATTTTCAGATCACCAACATAACCGCGAGAACGTCCCGTTGACTCTGTTTTCGAGTCAATGTGATTCAAGGTTTCCGCATTGGTAAAGTAGCTGTCGAACGCAAATTCTCCAGGGATTTCACGCTCACAAGCCCAGTCTACCAATTCACAAGACAGTTGCGTATGGTCTTGAAAGGTCTCTCCGGTGGCTTCGCATTGTTCTCGCTTCTTGAAGCGTCGAAACTCCAATGGGTAATGCTTGTTGCTAGGGCACACGTAGTTTGCGATCAAATAGTCGTGCGCGATCTTAGAGCGTTCTTCTGCATGATCCCAAAACCATCCCACATCCTTGATCAGCTTGCCGTCATGATCAATGAGGGTATTGTCCAATGCAATCACACCTCGCTTGTGGTATCGCGTGTCCGGGTCCTGCTGCATCAACTCCAATCGCCTAGAATTCAATGCTTCCACATCCCATTTGGAATCTGTCAGAAAGCGATTCAAGCAGGATTGATCAGTCGTTTGCACGAACTCACCATTGATTCCCGTTACGGTTTTGTTCTCAGCAATCATCAGACCTGTTAGGTACTCCGCAAAATGTTTGCGTTGCGGCTCGCACCAAAACAGATCCCCATAATCTTCCATTGCTTTACGAACCACGCTTGGAAACTCAACAATTGCAGGCATGGCTTAAGCCTCCGTGCGAAATCGATCCCTCGACTGGCATTCCCGCGCCAGTTCTACAAAACGCAATTTAACTCTTATATACTGTCTTTTCCAAGCTCAATTTCAGTTTTGCAAAAGTTCAGTTATAAGACAGTTAGGTGCGCCGAGGTCTAAAGCGGATATCAGTCCTTGGCCGTCCCAGCCGGAATTCGACTCGGAAGATCGACTGCATGAAACCGCCCAGAATTCGGAAAACTCTCTGATGGACGAGCAAGATTCCATCGTTTTTGGTCGGTTTTGCGAAAGCGAAATTCTGATAGCTCTTCAGACTGCAGAAGCGGGGCTTACCGATCATGAAGCGCTCTCTCGGTACCCTCTTTCGTCGACATCGGCCCTGAAAAATGATCGCCGATCCAGTTTCGCAATATTGGCATCGCAGTTTAACAATCCAATTATCTGGCTTCTATTTGTTTCTGCCGTCCTTTCTTAATTTCTGGACGACGCCACGAATGCCGTAATCATCATTGTCATTTTGGTCCTCAACAGCCTGCTGAGTTTTTGGCAAGAGCGACGAACTGGCATTGCATTCCGGGGAGGTCGGAATGGAGGTGTCGATATTTATTGTTGGTCAACTGCGTCGGCGGCGGCGCGGGTGCAAAAGGCGGCGAAGGTGCTCAGGGGTGTGGAGGCGCTTTGAAACGTGACATGAGCATCTGCGAAAAGCACCATCACGCCGTCGCGATGGAAGCTGTAGGGTTCGTTGTCGTTTTTCCGATTCATCGCAAAACTACAACCGTTGTTTGGTCCACATCCCTCCCTGTTACCATCGGCGCTGGCTCCATCCAAACTGAAGGGGCCTTCGCTATCGGCCCACCCAATTCCTTGGTCATTAGTAAATTGCTTCCTTGGCGATTCTCTGCGGTAAACGAATGGGCGAGCGGCACATTCGAGAACCATGATCGTGTACTGAGAGCCGTCGTGAATATCTGCGAAGCGATTGGTTGAGTTGCGGTGCATCACCGAAAATCGATTGTCGGCATCATAAAGCGTAGGATTGATCGAAGCTGGTTGAACGCCCAAGATGGCTTCGTAGTCCGTGCGTGCTAGCGGCGTTGCAAAGTTAAGTGCTGGGCGCGGCGACTTGGCTATCGCCGACAATACACTCGGTTGTTGAGGAGTGCTGGGGCATACCATGACCGGAATGGGAACGCTACCGACGGCGAGATTGGTGCCTTCCCACCAATTCTGACTGATGTCGTACAACTCTCGAACATTGGATTGCTCAAGATACGGGAGAATGGTCGTTCGCCATCCCACAAATTTACCATACGGATTTCCGGGCCCCTTGGTCGTCCAACCCGAAGCAGGAAAGACGCGATGAGCCGACTCAAAATTATGAATTGCCAAGCCGATCTGTCGAAGATTGTTCTGGCACTGCACGCGCCGTTGTGCTTCTCGCGCTCCTTGAACTGCGGGGAGCAATAGCCCGACGAGTATTCCCACGACTGCGAGGACGACGAGGAGTTCGACCAACGTAAAAGCCGGTTTGTGGTTGGTCATCGCTAATGCCTTGGGATCATAGGACGAGGATGCCCCTACGTTCGCTTATTTGGAATAGTGATCCATTATTATTAGGGCACGATGGTATTCCAAGCGATTGGCAGAGATTTGTCGATTTTCGCATTGGCTGGCGGCAAGGGGTATTTCAAGCCGCTTGCACAATTGAACAATACCGCAGTATCCGAACTTGAAACGAGTCCTGAGCGAACTGCGTTTTGGTAAGCAGCGTAAGTGGCGGCACCCTCGGGGCACATCAGAAAACCTTCGGATTTGGCCACTTCATCAAGAGCCTGCAAAATCTCGTCGTCATGGACTGCAATCGCAAAGCCGTGGCTTTCTCGAACGGCGCGCAAGATCAGGAAATCGCCGACGGCGATGGGAACGCGAATGCCAGCAGCGACCGTGTGGGCGTTTTCCCATAATGGTGCGTGCTCGAGGTTCTCTTGAAAAGCGCGAACGATCGGAGCGCAGCCGGTAGCTTGTACAGCAATCATTCGAGGAAGTTTATCTCCGATCCACCCGATGGCTTGGAGTTCCTTGAAGGCTTTCCACATGCCGATCAGGCCGGTACCGCCACCGGTCGGGTAGAAAATCACATCAGGCAGCGACCACGCGAACTGTTCGGCCAATTCGAGGCCCATCGTTTTTTTTCCTTCGATGCGATACGGTTCCTTAAGAGTCGACATATCAAACCAACCAACCTTCGATTTGCCTTCGCCTACGATTTTGCCGCAATCGTTGATTAACCCGTTGACTCGCCATGTGTGCGCACCCTGGGCGGCGATCTCGCGGACGTTTATTTCGGGAGTGTCTTCGGGGCAAAAGACAAACGATTCGATTCCGGCTCGAGAAGCGTAGGCAGCAAGCGCGGCCCCCGCGTTGCCGTTGGTAGGCATCGCAATGCTTTTGATACCAAGTTCCTTGGCCATCGAAACAGCCATTGTAACTCCACGGGCTTTGAAGGAACCCGTGGGCAATCGGCCTTCGTCCTTGACGATCACTGCACCACTGCCGGTTCGTAGCTTGGGCATGTCAATGAGTGGCGTCATGACTTCGCCCAAGCTGACGATGTTCTCGACTTGCCTGACGGGAAGGAACTCGCGATAGCGCCATAAATCTGAGGATCGATTGGATAAGTCGGCTTTGCTAACAGCCGCAGCGATTGCGGTCAAATCGTACCGCACGAGCAGCGGGCGGCTCGCCTGAGAAAGACCGTGAACTTGATCGGCCGGATAGCGATCACCCATCAATCCACATTCGAGGTGAGTTACAAAGGTAGGGCGTTGGACGCGTAAGTTGTCTTCCATCAATCGGGCTTTCCAAGAAGCTTTCGAATTTCCGCCCAGCGTTTGGCTAATTCCAATTCAAGGCCGCGGTCGGTGGGCGTGTAGTAGGTTTTAGCAACGGACAAGTAATCTTGTTGGGCAATGCCTCCCGGTGCATCGTGCGAATACTGATAATCGTTTCCATGCCCGAACTGTTTCGCTCCGCCGTAATGACCGTCTCGCAAATGAACGGGGACCGGAATCGTGCGGCCTTCGCGAACGTCTTGGCGCGCCAGGCTTATGGCGGTTGTGGCCGAATTGCTTTTCGGAGCTAGAGCCAGATAAATCACGGCTTGAGACAAAGTCAACTGGCATTCGGGCAAGCCGATGAACTCGCAGGCTTGCATCGCGGAGACGGCAACAACGAGCGCTTGCGGATCAGCGTTACCGACATCTTCGCTGGCCAATATCACTAAGCGTCGACACAAGAAACGAATATCTTCGCCGCTTTCCAAGGCTCGCGCCAACCAATACAACGCAGCGTCAACATCCGAACCCCGAATGCTCTTGATCAAAGCACTTGCCAAATCATAGTGCTCGTCGCCGGTGGGATCGAATTGCATGGATTTTTGTTGCATTGACTCGCGGGCGAGTTCCACGGTGAGGTGCACGGGGCGCTGGGTTGTCGACAGTACGGCGACTTCAAGTGCATTGAGAGCGCGTCGCGCGTCGCCATCCACGATCGTTGCTAAGAACGTGATCGCGTCGGGTTCCGCGTTGATCGCAAATCGACCGAGGCCGCGTTCTTTATCGCCTATGGCCCGATAGAGCAAAGATTCCAATTCCTCGATAGTCAGCGGTTGGAACTGCAGGATTTGGCTGCGGCTGAGGAGAGCGCCGTTGATGGCGAAGTACGGATTGCTGGTCGTAGCCCCGACAAGCGTGATGATGCCTTCTTCGACATCGGGCAAAAGGGCATCTTGTTGGGATCGATTGAATCGGTGGATTTCGTCGATGAACACGATCGGACGTTCGCCACCGGATGCAACTTCGTCGCGAGCCCACTGTAAAAGTTCGCGCAGTTCCTTGACGCCACTCGTCACAGCGCTCAGAGGACGGAACTGACCGCCGGTTTCCGACGCGAGAAGATGAGCTAAGGTCGTTTTCCCTGATCCCGGCGGACCGTACAGGATGAGCGATCCAAGTCGTCGCGCATCGATCAGTCGACGCAGGAGTTTGCCTGGACCGAGAAAGTGTTGCTGTCCGGAAAACTCGCTCAAATTTCGCGGACGCATTCGTGTTGCCAGCGGTTGGTGCCGCGCCATGTTGGCTTTTTCACTTGCCGCAAATAAATCCACAATGTTGCTTTCAATATGGGTAGGGAAACAACGACGATTGGGCTAGTTTTACTTTGAGTGAATCAAAGCCGCAACCAAACAGGACGATTTGCCCTTACAAGCGATTAGGGAATACGTGTTTCCCAGGAGAGAACTTGGTCCAATTCGGTCAACAACGCCCTTAAACGATCGTAGGGGATGTCTTGCAGATCGCCCGATTCCGCAAGAGCCAGATGAAGTGCCGCTGCCGAGCTTTGACCAAGGATCATGTAAACTGGCTCCATCCGAATCGAACCAAATGCGATATGCGACGAAGATAGACAAACGGGTACGGCGAGATTTGAACATTGGCCTCGTTTCGGAATGATGCTGCGGTAGCTAATTGGGTACGGCGAGAAACCTCCGACCTGGACGTCGCCTTCGTTTCGTGCATGACCTTGTGGGTCGACGTAGCGCTGGACGTTGTGAGAGTCCATCGTGTATGCCGCCATACCGACGCTATCCTCGACCAAGGCTTCTCCGCGGCAGTGATGTTCTGTCATTACCACATCGGAAATCATACGGCGAGCTTCGCGAACATATAGCTGTGGAGACCAGCCATCGTTGGTGATGAATTCATCGCGGGAGTTGCCCCATTGCTTGGCTTGCTGACGAATGGCTTCGGGGACTCGTGGGTGATTGGCCACGGTCCACATCAGGCCTTGCTGATAACGCAGATGTTTCTGATAAAGTTCATCTCGCTCATCGTATGAACTTTCGGGCCAGGTATCGCTAATGCCGATCATATCCGTCGAAAACCCTGTATTGTTATTTGTGTCGGTCTTATGATTGGGCATCATGATGCTGTGCCATGGCAACTCGTTCAAGCCTGCTTCGAAATTCCGAAGCAAGAGTTCGTAACTCGATTCGTCATAGTCATCTGGCTTTGCGAAAGGAATGCGATTGCGATCGTCGTTGGTCAAACACATCCGTAAGCAGTAGGCTTGGACATGAGAGTCGCCCGAGGCGTCAACAGCGGGAAGTTCCCCTGTTACCCAAGGAAGCAGGCCGCTGGTGGAGTCGCCTCGGACTCTGAAAGCGCTGACGCTTGGGAATAGTTGGTGTTTGGTGGCGTTCCTGGTTTGCACTCCATTCAGGCTTTCGTCGTACGTCGCGTTGCGTTCACGGCCCATCGTGAACGAAACGCCTGCCAACGCCATCAAGTCACCTTCGTAGGTGGCGTCGATGAAATAGCGGGCTTGCACGGTCTGACCATCCACGAGGCGAATCGAGCGAATTCGACCATCCGATAACACCAATGGCAGTGAGCGATCCAGCTTTTCGTTCAGATAATATTGAACCCCCTCCTCCTTTAACCAAGTTTGAAATACGTGCATTGCAACACGCGGTTCGAACGTCCACATGGTCGGTTCGTTCGTTTGCTGACGAGCGCTTTTGTAGTCAGTCGCTTTTTCAAAGATCCAGAAGGATGGATCTTGGTAGGCCTTTGCGATGCGCGCATAAAATTGGCGGGACGAGCCTCCGACGACACTTTTTTTGCCAATATCTGTCGCTCCTAGTCCACCGGTAGTCATGCCACCAAGGTGCCCACTGGGTTCCAGCAAGACGACGGAATGATTCCAGGCCGCAAGTTGGATGGCTGCCGTAATTCCAGCCGGAGTTGCCCCGTAAACAACAACATCGTATTCCGTTTGCTTAAGTCGGGCAGCGGAGGCAGGTTGGTCGCGGTCGTCGGGCGATTGAGCGATCGCGATACTTGGGAGAAACAGAATCCCGGCTATGACGACGAGCATTCTTTGAGGAGTGTGCAGTCTTGGCTGGGAATGGGAACGGTGCATGGCAATTCTCGGTGCAGAGATACGAGACATAAAAAGTCGAAAGCCTCCCGCTGTTTGCAACGGGAGGCTTTCGTTGAAGAAAATAAAGTACGGGATCGGATTCAGACTATTGCTGAACTAGCTCTGCCACGGCTTGCTCAAGTGCTTTGCCGCGTTTGTGCATACCGACAACGTTGCCCGCCCGATCAACCAACACAAGAAACGGAATCGCAGTCACGCCCAAATTTTTCGCGACAGGTGTCTCAAAGCCAATCTTGGTCGGATCGTTCGATACGGCAACCGTCCATGGGAGAGGATCTTTTTGCATGAAGGCTTGGAGGTCAGCAGCATCTTCATCGACACTGACGCCGACGATTTCAAATCCTTTGTCTTTGAATTGGGCATAGATGGATTTCATGTTCGGAAATTCTCCAATGCAAGGTCCGCACCAAGTAGCCCAGATATCGACGAGGACGACTTTGCCTTTGAAGGTCGCCCAATCCAAGGGCTGACCGTCCATTGTCTTGAGCCCATCCAGAGCGATAGGTTTACCGATAATCGCGGCCCGCTTTTCAAAGTCCTCGATCGAACGCTCGATGTCGGCTTTCATTTCCGGATTTTTGATTTGATCCTTCGCCCCTTTCACCAGTTCATTCATGACGCGTGCATGTTCGACTAGTCCGCCGTATTCGACGTCAATCGATTGTTTGGCAATGAACGCAAAAGTCATTTGGCTGGGGTAAACCTTGGTGAATTCTTCGAGGACCGTCTTGAATCGGTCGACTGGCACTTCGGCGCTGCCGGACATCATGGCTTCTAATTCTTGACGAAGATTACCGAATTCCTTGGAGTTCATCACTTGGAGTTGCCAAACGGTACCGGCAACTTGAAGATTGTCGGAATCGCCCAGAGCAGCAATGGTCTTGGCACGGGCCGAGTCGAAAGCCGACATATCGCCTGAACCTTGGAAAGCGGATAGGATTTCAGATGCCATTCGAAGATCAGGCATGCTGACGTATTTCTTGTCAGACCAAGCTTTGTCCATTTGGTCCAAAATCGGTTGAGTCTCCTTTGTCTTGCCGGTCTTGTAATCTGCCAAGTAGAACATGGCCATGACGACGTTGGCTTGGTGAGCCGCATCGGGATTTTCGATCTTTGCAATTTCGGACGCAAACACACGCAGGTCATCGGCTGCCTTGGCGTCATTGAGACCGGCCATTTGCGAAAGGGCTTGGAGTTTGCCGAGAAGGCCCGCGTCCCGTTCGACCGGCGTTTGAGCTTGGCTCAGCAAAGCGGCGGAAGCCTCGAGTTTCAGTTTGTCGATGTAATTAGCTCGCTCCATGAACTGAGGCTCAGCGATTTGCTGAGATTGAATCGCCATCATCAGATCGCGCATGGCAACGTCTGTTTTTGCCAAGAACTCCATCCAGCCTTTTGCGTCAGCTTGTGCGGGTTTGACAAGGGACATAAAGGAGCGCGTATCGGCCCCTTGAGTGACTGTTGGAGAAAAGGATGGTGGGGGTGTGGCGCCGGGGTTGTTTGCCGGAGGCGACACGCCAACATCCGAAGCGCCGGGAGTTTTCCCGGCAGGCATCGCAGTGCCCGATTTTGGAGCGGACTTGCCGCCTGGAGTAGCAACGGGTGAAGCCGCGCTCGGTTGAGTTACGTTTGGATTTGCCGCAACAGCGTTGTTGGGATTTCCAGCGGAGTTAGCTGTATTGGCGTTAACAGGCGAAGCTGGCGATTTGGAAGCGGCTGAGTCGTCAGCAACTTCGAATTTGGATTTAGGCGCTGCCTCTTCGGCTTTTTGGCATCCGGCCGCAAGGACCAAACTGGAGCCGCAAACAAGAGCTAGAGAAAGGCGACGAAGGGTGCGTGGCTTTTGAATCGCCAAACGCCGAGAGGATACCAAAGACATGTGAAACTAATCCTTGCAATAAATGAATTGACTCGTCGAAGGCGGCGAGCAAATGCGAATGGCTGGCAGACCGGACATTCCGCTACGACTTTTGACGACCTAAAGCATACACAGAAGTTGCAATGAACGGAAACGCGAAATGACAGCCTAGAAGTTGCTGATTATCAACAAATCCAGCGGGTTTCCACAATTTCACAGCGTCGGAGCAACCAAATTTCTACAACGTTCTGTTCGCTTTGAGCTGGCAGATGCCCTGCACTACGAGAGGAATCCGGCTTTTGTTTGCAAGAATCTAGCCTTTTATCGCTGGATCAGCAGTTTTTTCAGGCGACGACTCGCCCGGCGTGGTTGAGGGGGTTGTCGGTGGAGGCGGGTTGAATAGTTCAGTCAAGCCTTGCTCCAACAAAAGACTATTCACATCCAGTGAGGTAACTTTGTTTTCTTTGTCCAGAAAAATCATGCTCGGAACGGAGCTGATTCCCAAATCAAGTGAAATAGGATGTTCGTATTTCGTGCTTCGATCCCACAGTTGAATCCAAGGCCACTTGGATTGATCAGTTATGGTTTTTGCTTTGACCTGATCTTCATCCATGCATACCGATACGATCTCAAAACCCTTGTCATGAAAGGTCTCGTAAACTTTCTTAAGGCTGTTCATTTCCTTTATCGCCGGTGGGCTGAAAGTGGCCCAAAAACAGACCACAACGTATTTGTCCTTGAGCGCCGCGATGTCAAAGGGTTCGTCGTTGATGGTCACGCCTCTCAGGTCTAGTGGTTTATCGATCAACTCGAGCCGTTTGCTATTGGCCTTGATCATCGTGATAAAATCCGTCAGCGAATCGTCCTTTTTCGCTTCTAGGATTTCGGCAAATTGGTTGTAAGCGTCTCGCGCGAAACTCAAGTCCTCGAGTTGTTCGAGGTTCTGTCCGGCCAAGACGACCATCTGCATATCCGAAGAGTTCAATTTTTTTTTGCTTATCAAGTACTCCTTGAATCGTTCGACCGTCTTCTTTTGAGATTCGGGGCCATCGTTACCAAGGAGCAGAACGGAAGATGAAACGAAATCGATTTCCGCAGTGAGATAATCTTTGGACGATGGCTCTTTGATCAAGTCCATGACTTTCTTCGAAGCTCCGCGAATCGCCCGTTGCATTTGCAGATACTGTTCGGGTGTTTGAGGCTTGAGTTGTTTGGTCTTTGCGACAAAAGCCAAGAGTTCGGCTGGCTTGGAGGTTTCGGGCAATTTTACTTCGATCCAATCTGGCTTCGCAGTCTTTTGCGATGCAGTGTTTGGCGAAGCTTGAGTTGGAGGCTTTGGGTTTGCAGCATTTTGAGCGAGCGCAGCATCGCCGCAAAAGATGAGCGGTGCAAAAGCGGCTAGGACGATTGCATACTTGTATGGCATTCAAAAACCTCGATCGGACTTTTTGCGTGAAACTAAATTTGCGTGCATCATGTCAGGCTAGGCACGAAAAATTTCTTAGCGGAATCGCTGCATTGTAGTTGCCTGTCGCCTCGCTTCCTAGGTTCAGCAATTTGGGCCCTGTAAGTCGCTTGGTTCAAAGATATTTACTCGCAGTGACGGTTTGTCACGCCAAAAACCTCCCTCGAATGGCCCAATGGGTTTCGCAACACCCGATGTTAAGGTCACAGGTTTTTAAATTTCGGAAGGCAAGTGCGTTGTCAGCAGCGCGAATCGTTGAAATGTTCGATGTTTGACGGAAGTTGCCGGTCGGATAGAATCGAAATGGACATAAAGTTGATTTTGCAATCGTGCATGAGCCCAAATTCGCTGGGGTCTACATAGAAAGTTGAAACGATGCCTCTACTCGATTCCCGAAGACAGTTTCTAAGGCAGTTTGGAATCAGTTCTGCTGCCCTCCCCTTTGTAATGAACCTTTCTAGTGTTGTTCGTTCGGCGGAGTATTCGCGCAAACAACGATTGGTAATTCTTTTCAGCCCAAACGGAATTGTTCCCGATACATTTTGGCCTGATGCCGAAGGCGAATCCTTTGAATTGAAATCGATCCTCGAGCCTTTGGCCGATTTCAAGAGTCGAATGCTTGTCATGCATGGGCTTAACGACAAAATTCGAGGGGACGGCGACAATCACATGCGCGGTATCGGTTGCTTGCTGACCGGCATCGAATTATTTCCAGGAAACATTCAGGGGGGATCGGATACGCCCGCTGGTTGGGCGAGCGGGTTGTCGATCGATCAAGAGATCAGGAAATTCCTTCAGGCGAATCCCGAAACGGAAACCCGTTTTGGTTCGTTGGAGTTTGGAGTTGGCGTGCCGGAGCGAGCGGATACGTGGACGCGCATGGTCTATCAAGGGCCGAACAAGCCAGTTGCTCCGATTGATGATCCGAGGCAAATGTTTCGCAAGTTATATGGCAACCGCCAAGACGACGAAATCACTTCCAGCGTGCTCGACGGAGTCCGACAAGATCTCGAGCGTTTAAAACAGTCCGTTAGCGTCGAAGATCGCAAAACGTTGGATGAACACGCCACACTTGTTCATCAGATGGAGGTCGAGTTGGCACGCCACGTTTCGAGCCCGACTGGGCACGCTGTCCCTCAGATCGACCCCGGTCTCGAAGATACCAACGACAATATCCCAGCATTGACCCGTGTCCAAATGGATTTGCTGATAAGCAGCTTCTTGGGTGATTTCGCACGAGTCGCAACGTTTCAATTTACGAATTCGGTCGGTCAAGCCAAAATGCGATGGTTGGGAATCGACGAGGGGCATCACGAATTATCCCACGAAGGCGATGACAATCAGAGCGCTCAAGAAAAACTTACGAAGATCAATCGTTGGTACTGTGAGCAAATGGCTTACCTAGTCCGACGCTTGGCAGAAACGCCAGAACCCAACGGGGATGGCTCTTTGCTCGATAACACGACCGTCCTATGGACCAACGAGCTTGGAAAAGGCAATTCGCATACTTTAGATAACATCCCGTTCGTAATGATTGGTGGTGGTATGCCGTTCAAAATGGGGCGATCCCTGAAGTTCGGCGGCCAACCGCACAACCGATTATTGCTGTCCCTGGCACATGGAATGGGGCACATGATCGATCGCTTTGGAAACACCGATTACTGCAAAGATGGTCCGCTGACAGGGTTGAGTTGACTGCAGTTATCAGGTAGCCGGACTCTCGAATTTCTCAGTTCCAGGCGGATTAGTCACCGCACGCAAATTGGCGAGAGAATTTCTTGGCGAGCGTTACTGGGCTTTACTTGGCGGTTTTCAAGGTGCCGCTGACTTGTGCGACTCGGGAGTAGCCCAGACTGCGAATGGCTTCGGGCAACTGGTCCACGATCCTTTGACTTGCCGTTGGGTCGTAGTAATTAACCGTGCCAAGCTGGACAGCGCTGGCGCCGGCAACCAGAAATTCCATCACGTCATCGATTGTTGCAATGCCGCCGATGCCGATGATCGGGATCTTGACTGCCACAGCCACTTGATAAACGCACCGTAGGGCGATGGGCTTGATCGCTGGTCCGCTCAGCCCACCAACGATGTTGCCCAGCATGGGTCGTTGTTTACGCCAGTCAATTGCCATTCCCAAAACTGTGTTGATACAGCTAACGGCGTCGGCACCAGCGTCGGCAGCCGACTGAGCAATTGCAGCAATACGAGTCACATTGGGCGTGAGTTTGGCGATTAGAGGAGCATTCGATACGTTCCGCACAGCCGAGATTACTTGAAAGCATAGTTCCGCGTCCGTGCCGAAATCCACGCCGCCCGAAACATTGGGGCAAGAAACGTTGAGTTCGATTGCGGCCAGCCCTTCGGCCTGCGAAAGCTTGTCGGCCAGCTCCACAAATTCATCTTTCGATTTGCCAGCAATGCTCACAACGATAGCGGTGGGGAGCGATTTCAAGTACGGCCAATGGTGTTCCAAAAAATGATCGATGCCATCGTTATCGAGGCCAATCGAATTGAGCAGGCCTGCATTTGTCTCTACGGTCCGCCAAGGTTGATTGCCGGGGCGAGGATTTCGCGTGATCGTCTTGGGTAGTATCCCGCCAAGTTTCCCAAGATCGACAATGGACTCCATCTCCCGTGCGTAGCCGAATGTCCCCGACGCAACCAAGATCGGATTTTTCAAAGTCAAACGACCAAGTTGGACCGACAAGTCAATTTCAGGGGACAAAATTTGATTCCTGATATTTCAAAAGGGGGTGCAGGTGGCCTGTATAACTGGGGGGGCCAGTCGAAGCGGTGTACCGCCACAGTTAGCAATCTAACTTGAACGTCGAAACTTTGTCGACCGGTTGCACTAAAAGCGACCGAAAGCGTAAGGGTGAAATGCGCGCACTCACAGACCTTTACGGTACTGTAGGCTCCCAAAAAACTCGATCTCGGAGTGACCCCCCCGGCGCATACACGCGAACGAAGAACAAGAGACTGAAACCGAATTTTCGGTCACTTGCCCCTCTCGCTACAAATTGCCAAAGCGGAACCAAGTCCGCAAAGGTTGCTGCACAGAACGATGCGACGAATCGCCACCGAACTTTGAGAGAATTTTCTTGACTTCTATACCTAAACGCCAATAATACGACTGTAGTCAATGGCTGAGTTTTCTAATCATCGCTTGCCATATGTTGTTCGCGGTCACACAAACGATGATTGAAAAGTCCAGTTCCCCAACCGTGATGCCCATCCAGTTTCGCCAAACGTCGATTTGAATCGACCGGACGCACAAAGAAATAACTTCGCTGCTGAGTGAACTTCAATCAGCGCGAAACCGAATCAAACTTATTAATTTTATTGTTCTAGGAAAAAGGGGGAGTTATCGATGAGCAACTTCTGCAAAAACGTTTTCGAAGCGATTCTCAAATATGGACACGACGAGGATTTTGATCCAATCGTTGATGATCACTTTCTTCCAACGGATGCTCCTGCAGGCTCCGAAGAGAAGATCGAGGTTCTCCGTCGTCGCGTTCAGTTTGGACAACCGCTATGGCACAAAGATGACCGCGTAGATTACAGCGGTCTGACCGGTGCTATTCGCCCACGCGAGTAAGTCGCTGGTTGTGTCAGCTTTGAAGATACACTAAATGGTCCCGAGTTAATCGGGGCCATTTTTTTTAGATACTTCGCAATTACGTACATTTGTTTCAGACCCGCTGCGTGGCGTAAAAAGCGAGCGTTTTCCTCTTGCCGGCCTCAATATTTCTAAAGCAGTCCTGCGTTATGCACTTCATCCTCTGCAGCTAATGCCCCAGGCTTGGGCTTGTTCTTCTTTCGGTAATTTCGCTGTCATCGACCATCCGCTTCTTGATGATTTGTGGTCCCAAGGAACCTAGGATCATTCCTAAGAACGCAGCCAGTAAGCCGAATAATTGCGGTGGCACAATGGCCCATTTGTTTTCAGAACCTTCGGGTAAAGAAAACTCAAATGCCAACCAAGTTGTCACGCCTAAAACGATCGACGAGATCGCGCCTTGGGTACTACTGCGTTTCCAGTAGACGCCCATCGCCAACGGAACAAAGGCAGCGACAAGAGTGACCTTGTAGGCGTTCTGAACCATTTCATACATGGTGCTCGTCGAATTGACTGCCATGAGCGTCGCGGCGACAGCAAAACCAAAAAGTACCGAACGCAACACCCACAAAAAGGACGTGTCGTCCAAGTGCTTGAGCATAGGCCGCAAAACGTTTTCCGTGAAAAGGCTCGAAGGTGCTAACAAAGTTCCGCTGGCGGTCGAAAGGATTGCAGATAGCAGTGCACCGAAGAAGAGAATCTGAGTCCATATCGGAGTTTCCTTTAGTATCAATTCTGGAAGTATTCGTTGAATCTCGCGGCTTTCTTCGCTGGCAAATAACGTCGAAAAATTTGGATCGATAACAACTGCCGAGTAAGCGATGTACATCGGGATAAATGCGAAGATGAAGTAAAATGCACCACCCAGTAGCGTTCCTCGAACGGCTGTTTTTTCATCTTTGGCACTCGTTACGCGTTGGAAAACATCTTGTTGCGGAACAGAGCCCAATGCGAATGTTAGGAACGCCCCGATGAATGTAAACCATTCTCGTGATCCGACGAAAAAACCTTTGCCGGCCGTGCTGGGGAATAATTGGAATTTGCCAGCTTCGTAGGCGTGGCTCATGACATTTGAAAAACCGCCAGCTCTATTGCCGAGAAAGTACGCAACAATAAATAAGCCAATCACAATAGCGGCTGTTTGGATCAAGTCCGTCAGCGCAACCGACCACATCCCTCCAAACAATGTATAAACGGTGACGATACACGCTCCCATGATGATGGCTTGGTTGAAAGTGAACGTGTCCTGTCCCAAAACATAAATCACGAGTCCTAAAGCTGTCAGTTGAGCCGACGTCCATCCTAAATACGACGCCGTTATGGCCATCGAGGTAAACACTTCAACGACTTTACCGTACCGTTTGTGGTAAAAGTCACCGATGGTCAGCAATTCCATCCGGTAGAACGCACGAGCAAAGAAAAAAGCTACGATCATCAAACACATTGCGGCGCCAAATGGGTCGCCCGATATTCCGACAAACCCGTCTCGCGTAAAGGTTGCTGAAATCGACAAGAGCGTTTCCGCACCGAACCAAGTTGCGAACACACAAGCAAAGTTCATGTACAAAGGCAACGACCGGCCCGCCACCATAAAGTCCTTGGCATTATGAACTTTGCTGGATGCATACAGCCCGATCGCGATCGTCGCGAGCATATAGATAACAATAGCGAAGGCGAGCATCTAAATCTCCAAAGTACGTTTTTGGGAATAAAGGATTTGTCGGAAGATAAGGGACAACTCGCCGTCATGAATCGGGTTGCTGCCGAATCTGTAATTGTCGTTACACGCATCGTTCGCAATTTATCGTATTCAATAACGAACACAAAGAAATCTATTCGTCGAATTTGCCCGATGGGTCCATCGGAGCAATGGAATGGGCGTTAGTCACTGCTGTCATGTTGCTTGACAGGTTAACTAGTATGACCCCAGCAACCAGCATGACAATGCCCAGAACTCGAGGTATCGAAACGGGTTTGGCGGCATACCCAAACCAGCCGTAATGGTCCAAAATCACCGCCACAATTAGTTGGGCACATAAAACAAATGCAAAAAATATCGTCGCACCCATCCGAGGCGCACCCAAAAGCGATACGGTGACCATAAAGGCACCGAGCAATCCGCCGGTCCAGCCCCACCAGGGAACTTGCTTGATCTGATCCGAAGCGGGCAAACCCACTCGAAAGGCAAACGCCAAAACTAGCAGCACCAATAGACCTGTTGCAAAGCTGACGACTGACCCGCGAAGCGAGTGTCCCAAGACCGTCGCCAACGTCCCATTGGCACCTGGCTGGATTGCCATCCCGCAACCTGCAATCAAAGCCAGTACAGCGGAAATCAAAAATGAGTTTTGCATGGAATTCGGCTCACGTGACTCGGGGCTCTATAGAAGGGGAATTAATTCTTGGCCGAGGCACCCAAGACGGCCGTGAGCCGTTCTTTGGTTTTGGGACTGCTCAGTTCCAGCTTGCCAAAGCCATAGAGAGCCCCTGCCGCGACAGCTTGTTGCTGATATTCGTCGTGATTGGTCACCAACATCACGGGAACCTCTGCAAAGTCCTCGGATGACTTCAACTGTTCGATCACCTTTATTCCATCGCTGTAATCGATATCCAGCTTCCTATTCACCAATACCAAATCGGCTCGTTGCCGTCGCAGCTCAACAAGCGTCTCATCGCCGGTGTTGGTCTGGACGATTTCGACGTCAAATAGACTTCGCAGCAAGCGCGAGATGCTGGAATGATCCGGCCCGCAATTTCCACAATCAATGACACGTTTTTTTGACATAATCCGCCTTTATCAGCCTTCGAATCGGGAAAACGGCTAGAGCCGGAGTTGGTAAATTTTAACGACAGCGTTGGACTGGTAAATTTGAACACGATTTCAAATGTTGCCTAGACCCGATTTTGCCTTCCCAACTCACTTGCCGTCGACTTTGCGGTGTGGGCAAAAATTGACAGGCTGGAAGATAGCTAGCGCGAAAAAATTTTGAGAAATTTGCCTTTGCTGGGGTACGTCATTTTTCCCGATCACAATCGATAGGATCGCTTCTTCTTCACACGAGCGCGGTAATCTAAGACGGTTGTATGGAGTCACGATCGGGACATATTAACCAGACTGCCTGACCCTCATTTTCTGGCTGGGTTTTGCAGGCTGTCGAGCAGACGGAAAATCAATTTCGGGTCTCAAGCGCTCCTCGATTGCAGGCCGATACCCAACGTGAATTCGAGACTCTCTCGACCAAATCGTAAGGTCGAATAGAGCATCTTGGAAATCTACTAAGTTGGTGTTTGGCTTTCCAATCACACGCTTAGTACTGGTCGGCTAAGGAGACTATTACGACTAAGGGAAAGGACGAGGCAAGCTGACTTCAGGAGGCAGCTTGCAAACGCGTTCCAACGGCACAACGAAGTCGAGCATCTCACCCCGCTGAATGATGCTCGTTGCCGTACACGGTTGGAGGGCGATTTCGTTGGCGGCTTCGTACTTCGAAACCGGTCTCCGATCATAGGTCGTAATGAGATCAAAAAAGGCCAGTTTTAGTGATTCATCGTTTAGGGAGATGTGGCTCGATGAAATGGAACATTTTGGTTGGATCGTTGGTACTTGGCTCTAGCCTGTGTACCACTACTTTTGGACAATTCGGTCTTTTGAACCGTATGATGGGTGCTCGCGGAACCGGTTGTGACAGCGCTTGCTGTGACACTGGCGTCGCTGACCCAAATTGCGGTTGCGAAATTGCCGACCCATGTGCAGGTGGCTGCGAGCCATCCTGCGGTGCTGATCTTGGCTGCGGCAATGGCCGTGGCGGATTGCTAAGCCGTCTATGCAAGAAGGGCTGCGAGCCAACTTGCGGTGCTGACCTTGGATGTGCAGGCAATGGCGGATGTGCTGGTAACGGCGCATGCGAACCATCTTGCGGCGCAGATCTTGGTTGCGGATGTGGTAATGGCCGAGGCGGCTTGCTAAGCCGTCTCTGCAAGAAAGGCTGCGAGCCGACTTGCGGTGCTGACCTTGGTTGTGCAGGCAATGGCGGATGTGCTGGTAACGGCGCATGCGATCCATCTTGCGGTGCAGATCTTGGCTGTGCAGCAGCTTGTGACCCATCTTGCGGCGCTGAACCAGCTTGCTGCACCCCACGCAGGAAGCCTCTCGCTTCCTTGTTTGGAAAGATGAAATGCAAAATGGCTTCCATCGGCAGCCGAATTGGCAGCCGTGGTTGCGACAATGGATGTGACAATGGTTGTGGCGCTGCTCCAACCTGCGGTTCAGACCTCGCTGGTTGCGGCAATGGCTGCGGCGCTGGTCCAAACTGTGGTTCAGACCTCGCTGGTTGTGGCAACGGTTGCGCTGCCGCTCCAACTTGTGGTTGCGAAATCGCTGATCCTTGCTGCGATAGCAGTGCAGGTTCTTGCGGTGGACGTAGCCGCCCACGTTTGCTAGGCCTGATTTTCAAGTGCCGTAAGAGCAACGCTTGCTGCGATGCAATGGCATGCGATTCAGGTTGTGCTTCCGGTTGCAGCAGCTGTGGCAGCACCGCTGCTCCAGCAGCAGCTGCACCAGCAGCAGCAGCACCAGGCGCTGGCGACGCAATGCCTCCAGCACCAGTTGTTGATCCAAGTGCTTATTTGAACAGCAAGCGTCGTGTCATTCAAACCAGCAGCTTTGTTCGCTAATCCCGAATAAACTGCAGGTCTCGAGATCGACGTTATCTAAGGCGGTCTGTGAAGTGAAAACTTTGCAGGCCGCCTTTTTTCGTTTCGCTCCCGAACAACCTTATCCACTCGACGCGAATTTTAGACTCGAAGCTATCGGCTAGGCAGCCTTCAAGAAACGAGATGAGCGAAAATTGCTGCCGAAGAAAACTATCGTCGCACTAGAATGCTTGAGCAATATCTTTACCATTACCATCCGAGTACCGCAAATCCAGACCTGGCCTACCGAATAACAGGAACGCATCGTCTTCATAGTAAAGTTGCCATGTGGGATCGTTTTCCGTCTCGGATAGATCACTTCGGTCAAGGTATCGACGACATTCGCTTAACATGGCTTGGCTTAATGGATTGAGCCGATTGACCAAGATCAAATCCGACGAGTAGCTGGATATCCGTTCCTGCCACCCTGGTTTGGCTTGATAAATATCGTTGTGGTCTGGTAATACGTGGTCCTGGTAAGCGACTTCATAACGTCCGTCGAGACTCACACGGACATCGGGATACAAACGCCAAGAAACGTATGCGCCCGTTTGGAAGGGCGTCATTACATTGCCATGAAAAGCGTTCTGCTTGAGATAATTGACGGCTCCTACCGGATAGCAAACGTTAATGTCGGCCAAAGATCGTGGTACCGTTGCTAACCAAAATGGCTGAACCATCGCAAATACACCGCATGCCATCGTTGTTACGCTGGCTAACAAGATGGTTTTTCGTCGACTACCTTGAACGGCTCGAATTATCCAGTGTCCCAAAGGCGTGGAAGAAACCAACGCCGGAACGATGCCTATCCATAAAACGGCGAATAACGACCCGTGCCGAATGTGCTTGAGGGCCATCAAGGCAGCCAGCGCGCAAAACATCCAACCGCGCAGCCGAATCCAACGCTTCTGGCAAGCCGCGTAGATCATGATAGCTACAGCCACAATATAGCTCGCCATGGTCAGATCGGGTGCATACGTTTTCCATAGCGGTTGCCATTCGACAATCGTCGGCCGCGGCATTGTAATCGCGCGGTAAAGATAAGGAATGTATTCGCTTCCCCAAGGGTTGCAAAACGTTAATGCAATTCCCACGGGTATCAGAACTATTAGATGCCACGTCTGGCTTAACGCCCTGCGTAGATTGCAGAATCCAATACTCCCGTATCGATTCACCCAAGGCCGTTTCGCATCGATTACTCCGTCATCATGCAAACTTGCCAATACCCTCTCGACAACATGCGCGATCAAAAAAGCCGCTCCCACTACAAAACCAGCATGCATGTTGAGCCAAGCTAAAAATAGCACGCCCCAACCGAAAACCCAAGCTTTTCGTCCTCGCCAGTCTGCTTGCAAAAATAACATCTGGATGGCCAAGAAAACGAGCGTAAACAATTGAGCCCGGACCGTTGAAAATCCAACCCAAAGAAACGGAAAGGTAATTGGCGCAAGTACCGCGAAGACGATCGGATGACATCCCCCGTTCCTCGCAACGCGATAGAGAATGATCCAAAGCAAACATATTAGACTCAACCTCAACGCCATCATGCCTTGAAGCCCCAGTGGATTGTCCCCAGCAGACCAATACAAGGCCAAGCCAGTGGCCCATTCATGATGAACGGCGGGTGACACGGTCGGAGAATAAGACCAAACATCGCTGGTAGGAAAATTACCCGTCCGGAACCATTCACGAACCAAAGCCATCTCGTGAAACGCATCATGAGTTACCGGATTCAGTCGTGCAACATAGGCGATAAAGGCAGTGAACATGGCAAGCAACAAGACCGAAATCAAATCGACGTCGCGACGTGAACCAATGCGAAGTTGCCGAGCCAATATCTGTTGGCCAAATTTCATGTTGTTCATAGAAGGTCTTTTATGGATTGCATCGCAAGGACTTGTAACGCGACTGAGGACGGGTTCGGCTAGTCAATGCAGCCGTCGCACAGTTGGTCAAGCAAAACGCTGATACAACAACGTAGGTGAGCGAATACTAGCAAGCTGAGTTTGACGCTTTCACGCTACATCTTCCGCTAGCAATGATGCAGAATATTCCGGTTTTTAGGATTTTTTGCTCAAGATTGACCTAGTTGGTTTCTCGCGACGCTCGGTAGACTTCGCTCCCGCTTTAAAGAAACCGTTAACTCGTTCTGGAGGCTCAGAGCATGGATGCTCGATTCCCATCCGCCGGTCTAGTACCTTGGCTAAGCTTGTTGCTAACTGTTTCCATCGTTTCTGTTAGCCAAGCCCAGCTCGGTGCGCGAGTCCGTTCCGAAAATTTCGTCGTGACTTCCCGGACTCCCGAGTTCGCGAAACAAGTTGCCGAAGCAGCCGAATCCATGCGAAGAGAATTATCCGTTTATTGGCTTGGCGAAGACCTACCGCAATGGCCACAACCCTGCCCTATCCATGTCATGGCCGCGCCCAATCTAGGAGCAGGTGGCCAAACCACTTTTACTCTGATCGATGGGACTGTTCGCAATTGGCGAATGAGCGTTCAAGGAACTCCTGAACGCGTTTTGGACAGCGTTTTGCCGCATGAAATCACGCATACTATTCTCGCGACGCATTTCGCATCACTTGGAAAACCAGTTCCACGTTGGGCTGACGAAGGTGCGTGCACGACGGTCGAACATCGGGCCGAGCGAAGCAAGCATGAACACATGCTGGTCGAGTTCTTGCAAAGCGGACGGGGCATTCCTTTCGCTGCCATGTTTACCATGCGCGACTACCCTCAGGACATTATGCCGCTCTATGCTCAAGGCTACAGTGTCGCCGCGTTCTTGATAGCTCAAGGCGGCGAAAGCGAAGGCCCCCGACGATTCGTACAGTTCCTCGAAGAAGGCATGCGCACCGAAGATTGGGTCACCGCGACCGAACAACACTACGGATACCCTCGCGTTGGAAAATTGCAAAGCGCTTGGAACCAATGGGTTGGCGAAGGCGGTGGTCAAATCGATCGCTTTACGGCGGTCGCTCTGGGGCATTCCACAAAGAACATAGCATCGCTTGGCCCAGTGGACACAAACAATGGTGCAAACGTTCGCTTGGCAAGCTCCAATCAATCTCTTTCCGATTCTTCTGGAAACCAAGTCGCGGCGACATGGCGTGCTGCGTTAGGTTCTCCTCAAGCGAACCCACAAACGACAAATCAAAATTCGCTTAACCCAATAGCTCAAGCTCCAGCCAGTTTTACAATTGGGCAGCCAGATCAAGGAAATGCAGCGACAGGCGCGAAACCAGGTTTCAACTCCCCCTTTCCATCAACGCAAAACCAAGCCGCCGATGGAATAGACCACGCAGTCACTCAACCACAAGCACCGCAAACGATCGGCGGCGATTATATCAATTGGTCCGCAGGTTCTCCTGCGACAACCAAACGTTAACCCTGCTTTGCTCATCGTCTCTTCTCAAAACCATCATCTACCGCAGTTGCATCTTTATGGACTGCGGTAGTTGCGTTGACTGACCAAGCAGAGTGAGCCACGTATTCTTTGCACGTTCCTAAGCATGTTTTCTTGAAGTCTCTTTCTAGATAATAGATTCGCCTGCAACTACATGTGCCATGGAATGCGGCCTTTCCGGCGTGGGTAATTTCCTCGGCTCGTCTTCAAAGAGCCCTTCGCGCAGACCTGTTAGCGAAATTTTGGCGTCGTTGGCCCATCGCAACTTGTTTGCGTTCCGCGTTGACTTTTGTTGGCTTTCGTATTGAGGCTAGTACTGCAGGTTCCTATACTTCGCTGCCCGCTCAACGATTTTTGCAAGATCGTTGTGACACGGGAGTTATGATCGCATGGAACTTCGAAACACAATGAGGGACGAAGTAGAGCGATAGTGGATCAGGAAGCCAATCGAAAGATCGTTCATCGCATCGCTTATCAAGCGACCTCTCGAGCACTGCGCTCGCAGATGATCGTCGGCGCCTGCGCGGTCATGTTGGCAGCCCTTCTTGGTTTCTTCACCCCCGTCTTCGCAACCGATATCGACTTTCCCGTTGTCAATGCAACCGCCACCATTCGAGCGACTGCAACTCAGGCCAGTAAATCTGTTCAAGGCAGTTATCTTGTTTACGAGCTGCGAGGAAACTGCAAGCTTCAACAAGGTCTGTGGTCTGCGGAATGCGATGAAGCGGTTTTGTGGATCGATCAACAGCCCGCACCAAGCGACCGACCGACGAAGATCATTGTCTATCTCGAAGGCAACGCCCATGTTCGCTGGAACGAGTCTCAGCACGTCAAAGATCAACATTGGATGGGACGTCTATTCAGTTTCTTCCCCGTCGATGTTCAAGCTCAAGAATGGACGAGCCCTCGTAACTCACAACCACTTCGCTGGAATGATCAATCTTCGCCAAGTCTCCCTGCATTGCTCACAGACCCAACCGGCGCAGTCCAACAAGCTCAATTCGAATCGTTAGCACCACCGATAGGCTCTTCTGTACAGGTTGGCCCTCCCGGCTCCGCTGGCGGCACTTTTGAAATGCCAAGCCAAGGTGTCATCGTGGATGATCGTGGTTTGCAAGGCGAAACGATTCCTCGACCATTACCCCAGATTCAAGCCCTGTCGCCGTCTTCAGAAACCATTACGGCCAACCAAGTTGCTCCACCCGATGATCAAGCCTTCGGTGCGCGATCGTTCAGTCTATCGGGACGAAGCAGCCAAGACGTCCAACTCCAAGTAATCCAACGCCCCGAACGTGGCGATTCCGTGGCGCTGCTTACTCGCGGTTTCCGAATTCGAATCGGTGGCGTGCGAGCGCGAACTTCGGATGGAACGGTCATGGATGTCGGCACCGTTGTCCTCGAAGCCGATCGCGCGGTGATTTGGTCTCGCGATTTTAACGAACTATATTCGGGATCTATTGGGGATCAGCCAGTCGAGATCTACCTCGAAGGCAACATTGTTTTCCAACAAGGCCAGCGAGTGATCTATGCCGACCGAATGTACTACAACGTGCAGAGCGAGTATGGCATGGTTCTGTCCGCAGAAATCTTAACACCCGCGCCGCAATACGAAGGTCTGCTAAGACTCAAGGCCGACGTTGTCGAACAGCGTTCGCGTTCCAGTTTCTTTGCGCGCGACGCCGCTCTCACAAGCAGCCGTTTAGGCGTTCCCCGTTACTGGCTTCAAGCGGGTCGGGTTGAATTGACCGATGATCGCGTCGCAATGACAGATCCTGTGACCGGTCAAACAACGACCACGGCTCGCCCCGGTGGCACGGATATGGAGGCGACTTCGCGAAACAATCTTGTCTATGTCGGAGGCTTGCCGATCTTTTATTGGCCCGTCCTCTCCACGAACATCGAACAACCAAATTTTTACTTGACGGGTGCCAAGTTCAAGAACGACAGTATTTTTGGCTCGCAAGCCATGTTGGATTGGGACCTCTATCAATTGCTTGGCATCGACGGGCCGAATGGTTCAAGCTGGACGCTTTCGACGGATTATTTGTCCAAGCGAGGTCCTGCCCTGGGCACGAATTTTGTCTACGACACTCCCGGACTAATCTTGCCCGGACCAGCCGCAGGCTATTTCGATTTCTGGGGGATCGACGACAAAGGCAAAGATATCATCGGCAGCGATCGCAATGGGATGACGCCCGAAGAATCGCTGCGCGGCCGTTTGCTTTTCCGCCATCGTCAGTACTTTACCAAAGACCTCGAGTTGACCGCCGAAGTCGGTTGGATCAGCGATCGCAACTTCATGGAACAGTATTTCGAGCGCGAATGGGATCAAGAAAAGGACTATACGACCGGACTACGACTTCGCAAATATACCGACAACCGCATGTTCGACGTTTGGGGGCAAGCTCGGCTCAATAAATTCTATATGGAGACCGAATGGCTGCCGCGCCTCGATCACTACTGGCTAGGACAGTCGATCGCGGATCGGTTCACATGGTATGCACACACGCATGTTGGTTACGCTCATCAGCGAATCGCGACCACACCGACAGACCCTCAGGACTCGGCCAAGTTTGCAACGTTGCCTTGGGAAGTTGACGCCGAAGGTATTCGCACGGCCACCCGTCAAGAGTTGAATTTGCCGCTGACGCTCGGCCCGGCCAAAGTCGTGCCTTACTTGAATGGGGAAGCTGCCTACTGGGGTGAAGACATCACCGGAAATCCACTGACGCGTTTGACGGGACAAGCAGGGGTTCGTTCGTCGATTCCCATTTGGAGTGTCTACCCAAATATTGAAAGCCGCTTGCTGGATATTCGCGGCATTGCGCACAAAGTGACCTTCAAGAGCGAGTTCTTCTACGCCGACACGGACAAGAATCTCGATCAACTGCCGCTTTATGATCCGCTGGATGATAACTCTCAAGAACATTTTCGCAGGCGATTGATCTTCAACACGTTCGGCGGCACCCTACCAGCCGAATTCGATTCACGATCGTACGCCATTCGTCAAGGTTTGCAGCGTTACGTGACGGCGTCGAGCACTGAAGTCGTCGAAGATCAAATGCAGTTGCGCTTGGGTATCGACCAACGATGGCAAACCAAGCGCGGACGACGCGAGCGCGAGCGAATCACGGATCTCGTCGAGTTTGACTTCGGCATGATCTTCTTTCCAAAACCCAATCGAGACAACTTTGGCGAAGACGTGGGTGCTCTCAATTACGATTTCCGTTACCACATCGGCGATCGACTGACTCTTTTGAGCGATGGTTACGCCGACGTTTTCAGCCAAGGCCTCAAAGCGATTAGTTTGGGCGCTATGTTCAGCCGTCCAGGGCGAGGTGAATGGTATACCGGTTTTACTTCGCTCGAAGGTCCCATCAGCAGCTTTGTACTGCATAGCAACGTGAACTACCGAATCGGCGAAAAGTGGATCGCCACGGGTGGTACGGCTGTAGACTTGGGTAACGTCGGCAACATCGGACAAACATTGGCTTTGACGCGAATCGGCGAATCGTTCTTGATCCAAGTCGGCACGGCAGTGGATAGCGGTCGCGATAACGCATCGTTCTTGTTCAACATCGAACCCCGATTTATCAGCCGACGCCGCCTTGGTTCCGTCGGCGGAACTCTCATCCCACCCGCAGGTGTGAACGGACTGGAGTAACGGCATCTACAATCCGAGCACCTTTGTCCCTTGCTCGAATACGACATCAACCGGGATGCCCAATTGACCCAGCCGATCTAAGTCGGATTGCAAATCAGGTTTAATCGCGGCGTACTCGGTCAAGAAATCTTGACAAGCTTCGTAATTGCCGTTGCCTTGCAATTCGAGAATGGTCCGAGACAGGCTCTCGACGCATTCTTTCAACTTCTCGGGAACCACTCGATAGCGGCCATCGGCCCCGCGTGTGAAGGCCCCTCGCTCCTGAAAGTAATTGAATCTAACCATGTTGGCTTTGCCGTGAGCGCTTGCGGCACCGAATCGAACCGACCGAAATATCCCGGCCAAGAATGTAACGTAGTAATCCATCACATCTACGTCCTTGAGTTCCCCCGAATCGATCAGTTGTGTGACCATATACAGTCCAAGCACGTCGGCTTTGCCTTCTTCGAGCGAGCTGTAGGCGTCGCGCAACACTTCGCGAACGCGTTCTTTCTTGCCGACCGTGAATTTGATTCCCAAGCCATGTGCGACTTCATGGAACATAGTATTCGCAAAAAAAGCGTCGAACGTGATATGCTTCCTCTGCTCGGGCACAATGATCGCGTCGGCGACCGGAACTAGAATCTTGTCAAACTTGGCCTGCATCGCATTCTTCAATTGCAGTCGACGGGTTCCCTTTTTCAGTTGGACTTGCTCGTCGTTTGGCAGATGGATCGCAATTGTTTTGGAACCCGCATTGCAGTCGCCCGCGTAATAAACGACGTCGTAAACGTAGAGGTCGGATTCCAATCCCGGTTCCTCTTGTTTGTATTTCGGTTCGACCGGCAAGTCCCGCTGCAACTGGGGAAGGAGCGTGAGATAACGACTCAGCCGTTTGCTCCAATCGAGGTCTTTGACGAGTACATAGCATTCGTGAGAAGCCTTGTATCCGAATAATTGATCTTCGTACGTCTCGATCGGGCCGATGACGATATCCAGTCGATTGTCTTTCATCTCCATCCATGCGATATCGCTATCAAAATACTTATCCGTCCGAAGCGCTTCGGCTCGCGACAGCAAATATTTTTTTAGCGACGCTTGGGGAGCCAGTTGAGCCGACTCTTGCAGCAAACGAACCGCCTGCATCGTCGGTTCAGCAAAAGCAACATGGAACGGAATCGTTTGCAATTGACCATTGTTGCGTCGAACGACCGTATACAACGAACGCAATTGTTCTGCTTCGCTCGGATTGTCGCGGCAAGCTTTCTCAAATTCTTCTTTGGTCATATCCGTTGGATAATAAGTCGCGCCGGCAGGCCTTTTGCCGACGCCAGCGATAAACGGTTTGAAATCGTCCAATCGATCCCATGGACCGTAGTTGATTACCGCGTATTGCTTGGCATTCGCGTCCGAAATCGAACCCAGCATTTTATCGCGATCTCCGTAAGATTCCATCCAATAAATGGCATCCATCTGCTCGCCTGCCCGGATCAGCAAGGGCAACATCTTTTTCTCAGCATCCGACAAATCGGTTAAATCACAAGTCAACGGGACCGTCGCGTACTTACCCAAATTTGGTTTCACCAGATCCTCCTTTTCTTTAGAAGGAGCCTGAGCCTGAACCATGCCCATCATCAAACCCCCAAATACCAAGCCCGCGACCATCCGTCCAATCCAATTTCGCAACATCGTGAATACTCCGAAAGACAAAGTGTAAGTGTTCAACGTACACAAATCTTTACAATGCGTTAGTCGTTACAAGCACAGCCGTCTATTTTACATTTGTGCCGCTTACGACCCAAGCTGCCCAGTATTTGGGGGCAGATGTTGAACCAAATTCGCCAAGGTCATTCTTCAAAGCGGCCAATTGAGCAGTGCGGAGTGCCAAAGCAGGCTTGTGTCCCTCTCTTAATAGCCCCTCGTAGAACCTGGCCATTATCGACCTAGTAACTTGCTTATCGACAGTCCAAAGGCTGGCAACGGTCGAATTGGCACCAGCGACCTCGAAAGCTCGTTGCATTCCAAGCAATCCTTCTCCCGCTGCGTTGGGACCCATTCGCGATTCGCAGGCGGCAATTGTTATCACTTCACAATTCGAAAAATCAATTTGAGAAACTAGCAAGGGAGTTAGCGTCGTGCCTTTGGTACCAGTATTAGCGCCTGTCAATGCAAGCCCCAGAGTAGTTTGACTATTTTCGTCAAACCAACCGTGTGTCTCCATATGAACAAATCGCGATTTTTCACCTTCAATTTGAATTTTTGCAATCGTCGCTTCAGACAAGTATTTTGCGGCTAGGTTGGAGCTATTTGACTGGATTATTGGTTTCAGCACTTGCGAGAAATAGTTCTGTCCCCCTTCAATCTTTCCGAACTTGTTACGCTGACCCAAAGTGCTGGCGGACTGCGGAGCACTCGTTTCTTTCTGCATGCCATAATCGAAATCAATGTCTCCGATCACTAAGAATTGATCTTTTCGATTGACTACTGGGTTTTTGCGGACTTTTTGCAAGGCCAAAAATTGGGGTACAGAAAGTACGCTTAGAGTGTGAGTTTCGATAAGTAATTGTTCTTTTTTCTTTGGCGAAGACAGCAGCGCGAAAGGTATATAATTAACGACTCCATCGGGTGCAAAATAAACATGTGCAACGTCAGATAATTTTGTCGCGATTTTCTCCCATACCAATCGATCAACCTTTTTGGTGGATTCAATTAAGCTAGGGTCGTTAATGGAGCGCACATTGGATAATGCAACTAGCCAACTCTTGACGGTATCTTGAACGATGTCTATTGGGCCCAATTCGACTCGCTCAACCGATCTCTTAGGTCTAATGACGAAAGCGACCAAGTGAACATTGGATTTTCCACTTGAATTAAAGAATGGCGATTTTTCATAGGCAAAATAGTCGACGATTGCATCATCATCGTCGAGGGATGACTTCAATTCCGTAAGTGTAGTACGCTGAGTTTGCCAAAGCGCAGCGAGTCCCAGTGAATTTGTATTTAGATTCGCGACAAGTTCGTCTTTCTTTCGTAAAAGCACCTCAAGTGCATCGTCAGGTTCATTTGGGAGATCGGTGGAAATGATAGTCGATATTCTATGATCGACATTGATAAGGCTGCTACGCAAGTTCTCGACATTTTCGTCCATGGATGTTCTTGATCGACCCTTGAGAAATACGGTCCCCTTCCACGTTAGAACTAAGGAATAAAGTTCGTCGTCTGTTAGAAGTTTCTTGTTCCCCGCGATGACGCGACTGATTACGGGCCAATATTCCTTTGTCCGAGAAATTTGTTCGTTCTCGTTATCGGTACTGCTGCTCGCATCCAGATGATCTCGAAGCAGTCCGAAATACTTTTGCAATAATTGCTTATCTGAGCCGTCTTGTCGACGAATGGCCAATGAACACCGATTCTTGATGTAAGCACTGTGATTTGCTCCAACAAGTTCTTTCAGCATTTGGCCCGCAGATTCTAGGAATTCTGAAGCCTTTTGATCGTCCGTAGAGAAAATTCCACATGCGTGAATGAAATAGGCATATCCCTTAGATTTCTCTTTCTTGAGTTCAGAATTGGCCTGAGTTGAGAGAGTTTCATTTACGATTTGATCAACTAATTTCGGGCCACCTACTTTGCAGTTTCGAAGACGTTCGCTAGCAATTCCGAAGTATCGGGACGATTCCGTTGGATAGGTTGCAATAATTCGCTGAGCCTCAGCGAGGTTTTTTTCCGCAAGATCATGCATTCCTAAAGTCACTCTTGTTGACCCTAGGGCGGCCAATGTTTGTGCGTACTCAAGACTATGCGTGCCTAATCGCTTCCCGGTCAATTCCGCCGCTTTTTCTAGCAACTTTGCGCCCTCTTCGCTCCGCCCGCGGTCGAACATAAGCGTCCCAAGGTTGTGCAAGCTTGCTTCATATAACTCTCCTATTTCAGGGCCATGCTCTTTGCTTTCACAATATCTCATCACTTGCATAATCATCGCTTCAGCGGTTGAAGTTTCCCAGTCAAGATTAATAAGGCGTTCGCCATAATTCACAGCCATTTTCAGGTAAAGAATAACAGAAGTTTTTGACCTCTGGTCGGCAAACAGCACTTCCTTTTGGGCAACCAAGAGTTTCGCAGTCTCGTAAGCTTTTCTAGCGGCCTGCAACGAAGAATCATGATCGTTCAGCCCCATGTACATCTTCATCCTGGACTCGAAGGCTTTGACTCGAGTTGGACTTTCCGCCCCGTATCTTTCCGAGCAAGCATCAATGGCCGTCATTAGACTTTCTGCTTCATCTCTATCTCCATTCGCACCATAATCTTGGGCTAGTGAACAAGAAATATCGATCATATCCTTCGAGCCTTCCGGAACAATCTGCTGTAGCCTCTCTCGTATGGATTTTCGAATAGCAATACGCTCACGGAGCGTGTGATTCGTATTTGCGCTCTCGGCATCCCATTCATTTTTAAGTTCATCCAAACGACGTTTGAAGTCGGGGTTTTTTTCGAAGAGTTTTAGTCTTTCGATTTCGTGACGAAGTTCGATAACTTGCCAATGCGTTTGTGAGAGTAAATTTGCGAGATGGACTTGTTCTGCTTCAGCATGACTGATTGCTTTTTCGAAATCACCTTTCTTTTCTGCGTCAATGCGCAGAGAGTCATAATTGCGAGCCTGTTCTTCTTCATCGAGGTCAGCAAAAATCGGCTTATTCCGTACTTCAGTTTGTCCTTGTCCTTCATTAGAGTTGGACGCGTCGATCGTCAGACTCAAAAAAAATCCGTTCTTAAAACCATTCGCGCTTAAGTGATCTATCAAGCGGTCGATCGGTATTTTTTCATTTCGAGAGTTTGCGTTTTCTACGTACGATTTGACCATTTTTGAACATGATTTTTCCGTGACGATAATAAAAAATTCGCCCGTCTCGCGCGGCACTTCGAATGGACCCAGAATTTTGCGGCCATCGTCTGATTGGCGTACTGAGGTCAAATCCATGCCATCGCCATTTTCCGGAAGAACTTTAGCAGAGGAACCCTCAGGAACGATTGCTATAGCTATTCCCGCCAAGTTTCTTGGAAGGACAACATCGAATGGTCCTATCGGCGAAATTGTTCCCGACGTAACTGACAAGGGTTCTTCAGGTTGGCTTTCGCCTAACTGTTGACGGCTATGGACGATAACATCCTTAAAGGAAATCTGATTCCAACCAGTCGGTTTTGCATCCTTTTTGTTTGGGAGAAACCCTTGCGTCGACAACAAAAAGAACAAGATTCCAGCGGCAATCGTAAGGCCAATCAATGGTTTTAACCACCGAATACTGAATCGCGAGAGCGTAGTGGCGCTGTCATTCTCTCTAAAAGATGCAGCGACTCGTTCACGAACAAAACGTAAATCGTCATCGGAAATTGGCGCAAGATTTTCTTCTTCGCCTTGCGTCGCCGACATGCTTAGAGTGGTTTTCAGATCTCGTAGCTTTTGACGGCACTTGAGGCAATCCTTCAAATGCTGAACTAGATCAGGAAATTCTTTCGCAGGAGCATCCGAGAATAGAAGATCGATTAGGTCGTTATCCAGGAGATGGTTCATCACAACGCTCGTATCCTTAATACAAGGCAAATATGCCTTAGGCTTTTATGCACCGACAACGGGAAATGCAAGGTTTAAGTTCAGATCGTAGTCTGGCAATCTTTCCCTCAACTGCCTTAACTGTAATTTCCAATTCCTCAGCAATTTGCTTGAGACTGAGACCATCGTGAAAACGCATCCGAATAAGATCTTGGTCAGGTGCGGATAATCGACTTACACAATTTCCGGCGCAAATTCGAAAGTCTTTGTCTATCAATTCTGTTAATGGATCATCCGCGTTTTTGTCGCGAAGTTCATCATCAATTGGAAGATGAGATTTGTTCTTGTTTGACCTTAGAAAGTCATAGGCAATATTTCGTGCCACTGTAATAATCCAGGCAGCTTCTTTCTGGGTATTTTTATCAGCACGTTGATCCCAAGTTAGAAAAACTCTTTTCCAAACGTCTTGGCTAAGGGCCTCGATATCGGTGCCGCGCGGAGTTTTTTCACGCAAAGAAACCAGTACTAGCTTGCAGTATTTTTTTAAGATCCGGTCAAATTCGAAATGGTCCATGACGGCGCTTTGAGATTGGGGATCAAATCAATAAAGTTCGCTCCATAATGGCCCACCATATATCCACAGTCAAGTACGTGGTCATGTAACGAGAAGTGACAAATGTACGGTTATTAGACTTAATAGCCGCACATTCGCCTTCTTCTCGGACACGTCATTTGACCTCAATGGACTATTGCCAAACCAGATAGCCTAGAATTTTTGAGTCATTCAAATTGACATCGTGAATTTGACCTCGCTGATCAAGACCCCAGTTCGTGTCCACCACCCGCACGATTCTCTTGGGACCATCCACCGTTCCAACAACCATGGCGACATGTCCGGTTCCTCCAAGACTCTTGGACCAAACGATAAAGGCGTTTTTGGGAGGAATAGCCACAAGTCCGTTCTGAATTCGCGGACGTTTTGCAAAGCCAGGTGTCGGCACGACCCACAAATCAGCAGCAACTCCATTTGTTCCGAGGTATGGAAGCGTTCGATTTAAGATCTTAACTCCCAATTCACGCGCTTCCGGGACACATTGCCCATAGAGCGTTACACCCGCGTACTGTGTAACAAAACCAGTCGGAGGTAAGGACGTCTGAGCGTTCGCTTCTCCTGCAATAGAGAAAAACAAACTTACGACAGCAATTATTTTCACACTCAAAAACCAATCACGCAAATTCTTCATCCTTAGCTCCTTGTAAATAGTGACAACAAAGTGCAATTAAAAAAGCACTCTGAACCACTAAACGAGACGAAGCCGAATTTTCCTCGGAAAAAATTTCAAAAAAACTAATTTGACAAAATTAGAAAAATTTCGCGGGATTCGGCAACATCACTCGTTCTGTAGGTAGTGAGATTTGTTGACTTCTAACCATGTTCTACTTGAAGGATTTTCCCAAATGAGAAAGCGTAGAAGACGATTGACTCGACGATTTTTGAAACGATTGTTGATCGAAATGCTGGACCCTCGGCGCATGTTTGCCGGATTTGAGTTGGCATCGGCTATGTCAACCGACAGTCCTGGAAGCGAAGATATTCGCGATGTTGTGGCAACCCAAGATGCTGTCTTTTCGGTTGTTCAAGTTCAAGGTACGGCGAGTATAGAAAGTGCGAATGGTCCATTCAATTACACCAGCATGAATTTCGGAACATCCACCGATTTGCTTATGATCAAATCTAATTATGGTGGACAAGTGCAATGGATTCAGCCACTTGCTAGCTCGTCGTTTGACTTGGCCGGGGGGATCGAAGTAACGCCGTATGGTCAGGTTGTAGTTGGATGGTCACACCATGTGGATGGAATGGGTTCCCAGGCTTTCGTTACCCGATTCGATACGGTCGATGGTCGTTTATTGGACCAGATAGAATTTGGAGGCGAAAAAAACGACTACGTTAGAGATATCAAAGCAGCAGCTAACTGGGATACGCATGTAGTTGTAAGCTTTGATGGTCCGTCGACCTTCGTTGCCGGAGAGTTTTCGGCCGAGAATTCGGGACTCGGTTTTGATAGCGCAATCGTGGAATTCGATGAGAGTCTAACACCAACGGGACTTTTGCATATCGGGGGTGGGAACGACCAAGAAGTCTTCGCAATTATGATCGATTCTTCCGACTATATTTACGCTGTCGGCCATGATGCGTCGTCCTCAGCAGCAACGGTTCACAAGTTTGATCGACAATCGTCTGAGTTAAGGTATGTCAAGCAGTTCGCGAACGGCTTGGGAGGACAAAAGTGCTGGTCTATTGATTCAGACGGCATCAATGCATTCGTAGCCCTAAGTTTCTATGGTGCAATCGACCTCAATAGTGATGGTCAGGTTGATCTAGATGGAACGCTCGACTCAGCAATCATAAAACTCGATCCTGGTGGCAACCCAACCGTTGCGGCCATTCTTCGAGGTGATGGGTATCAGCATATTAATACGTTGGATGCTACCTCAGATGGTCGCCTAGTCGTTGGAGGTTCGACCGATGGTGATCTCACCATGCAATTCGGGAGCGAAAGCATATTCGTTCCAAGACTCGGGACGGAAACGGAAGGGTTTATAGGATCGATTGACGTCGTGAATCGAACGATCGATGGCGTTGAACTTCTTGGTAGTGGAATCGACGACGTTCAAGCGATAACAAATGGAATTGTTTACGGGATAAATTTTTCCAGTGCGATCGATGTTGATCCAGACCCAATTAACCAGTTAATCTTTTCACCAATGCTGAGAGACGCCGCAATTGTGCATTGGAATATTCAAACTGATCTCTCGGTCGTATCTGCCAAGGCAAACGGCGGACAGATCGACATCGACTATTTCGTATCGGGGAAGGAAGCCACGAGTCCTGTCATCCTTGCCGTTTATCAAACAGTCAATGGTGTAACATCTGAGCTATTCAGAAGAACTCTGGCTCAAGCAGATCTCACCAAAGGTAATCATCGCGCGACGATTGAGATTGGAACAGGTGCTGGTCAAATCCGATTGCCCGGTGCAGGTCTCGCACAAGCGAACTCAGAACTAAACTTGACCATTCGAATTGATGCAGATGGCGTGCTTTCGGAGCGAGTCGAATCCAACAACAAGGGATTCATTTCTGGTTGGTATCACTTGCCGACATCGCCCGTTTACGTCTTGGGAACTGCACTAGACGACCAAGTACGTTTGATCAACGCCTCGAATAACCGTATTCAACTCGAATTGAATGGTCAGATTGCATTATTTAACGCCGCAGACGTTACCGACTTTAGCATCTTTACATTCGACGGCAACGATTCAATAGCAGCTGTAGCAACCAAGAAACGAATGCGCGCTTGGAGCGGTCCCGGTAACGATACGATCCGCGGCGGCTTAGCGAGTGATTTTGTGGATGGCGGACTCGGTTCTGATACGTACCAGTACTTCGGGACACACCTCGGTGATGACGTTCGTCTAACTCCCGCCGTTGGACGCGGACTATTTGTTACTAGGGCGGCAACTACGCAGCCCAACGTCACTCTCGAATCAGACCGATGGGCAATCGATGCAAATGACAAGATCCTGATGAATCTCGGTAACGGGGATGACAGCCTCTTTATCGCAAGTGAGCTCGCTTGGTTGGTTGGCACGGTGGACGGTGGATTCGGCACCGATTCCTATGTCGGGCCAAATTCCACAAGGCTAAAACGTAATCGATTTGAATAGTAAAACTTTTCAACAGAACGAAGGCGAATGAAGATTGCATAACTTCATTCGCCTTTTCACTATGCAAAGGCATTGCGCAGAAGTAGGCTTTTTAAGCATCTATAATTTGAGCCAGTTTTTCGCGAGCAACGCTAAGGAATACTGAGCGTTGGCCTGCGGGCTGACCAGCCTCGTGCCACAGCGCCGTCGCAAGTTCCTCAACCTTTTCGTTGAACAGCCGTTTGCGTCGGTCTTCTTGCTTCTCAGTAGCACCTAGACCTGCGTGATGATCCCGTAACGAATTCAGGATATCAGGCGAGACCATGTGGTGATCACAGTAGCACTTGAACCACCACGAGATGACCTTGCCAGCATTCACAATCTCCAGGCTGAGTTTCCACATCTCGGTGAGAAACATCCATGTCAGGGCTGCATTATTGCCGTGGAGTTGGGCAAGGCACTCCCCGAACTGCCGCTGCCGTTCAGCGTTCGGCTGGTGAGCGTACTGTGTGTAGAGGAATACGTCGATTAGCCTCTTCGTGGTGAAATTATAGGTGCCGGAAGTCATGAACGGCATTATTTCAGGAACCGTGTCCAAATGCTCCCGGTACTCTTTGACGGTCCCCTCGACCCATTTTCTGTAGGGATGGTCTATGAGGGCATTAACAAAAATTGGAATGACCTTCACGAAGCTAGCCGGGTCGTGCGGCCCGGTCATGTAGAGTCGGCGGAAGATCATGACAAACGAGCGGATTTCCTCGTCCGAAACGGCAGTCTCGAGGGTGGAACTTCCAGTTAGGGAAAGCATGGGGTTGCCGAACGACTTCAGTGAGCCGGGGCCGTCATTCATGAAAGCTGAGTCCTGCATCTCCCGTAGGTCTCGCACGAAGTAGCCTAGCAGTCGAACTTCATCTGGTGACAGAGAAACTTCGGCAAGTGGGATTGGCTTCTTCTCCGAGAGCATTAGGTCGATGTCGTGCTGTTTTGCGCCAGGCGGGATGGCCCATGTCGTAGGACTCCCAATCAAGATCCGAGCCCTCTCGTTGGCGCTGATCTCTTTGCCTGTTTCGTCCTCGAAATACTGGGATGGTCCCACGCTAATGAACCTGTCGCTGGCGAGGTCGTTGAGGCCGCTGTGATCGACCTCAGTGAAGAGATGTTTCCACTTTACTATCTCCCGCTCCGTTTTGTACGACTTATTCTCTGCGACAAGCTCGACAGCGGCCCGAGTGATCGGGTCGAGGGCCTTCGTGTTGAGGTATAGGTAGCGGTCCTTGAACTGCTTGTCGGTTCGATCCAAGTATCGGATTTTCCAAAATAACATCATGGGGTAATTCCTTCTGCGAGTCTTCTAAAAAGTGTGACACCCACGATTTTTGACGGTTCGCACAATTTCTCGATCCCGCTTTTGTTCAGGAAATACGACTGGCCCCGAAATTGCCCTAAGAACCAGGGGTTTCAGAAGTGGCTGCACGTGGAAACGAAGAAATAGAAACGGCCAAAGATTTTTGTAAGACAGCATGCCATGGCAGATCTCGATTTGCATTTTATCAGACCCTTGTTTTTCAAATTCACCACAGGGCAAAGATTCTAAAATAGGAATTAAACGCTGTAGCGGAAAAAATTCGATAATAAGAAGATGTTCGATGTACTATGGAATTCCTTGTGTGACAATGGTTCAAATCTTTCTGAATTACTTTATTGTGGAGAGCAGTGTTTTCAGTCTCTGAGAGTGACAGAGACGAGGCTATTCAAACCCACAGGAAGACTATTTTGATGACTGAGTATGCGAAACCTTCGTCGACAATGTTTTTTGGTTTCAGCTTAATGATAAACTGTTGCGTCGTGCTATGCGACGAGCCGACTACGCAGGATTTCGGAAGCATGAGATTGTTGCTTAAATCTCATTGTGTCGAGTGCCACAGTGGGACAGAGCCGGATGGGGGTTTGAGTCTTGAGAATATTGCTTCTGAACAGTCGATCGCCGAAAACCGATCGGTATGGGATAAGATTCAATCGCGGGTCTTGAATGGTCAGATGCCTCCGAAAGATGCCCAGCCCCTGACGATTGAAGATCGTAAATGGCTGGCAGAATATATCCCGCAAGTCTTCCGAGCGGTTGCTGCCGCCAAGGGACCGCAGCCCGGTCCATTTCGATTGCGGCGACTCAATCGATCGCAATACAACAATACGATTCGTGATTTGCTGGCCGTTCATTACGAAGCAGGCTATGCACTGCCGGCTGACGGCGCAGGCGGAGAAGGTTTCGATAACGCTGCCGAAACGCTTTTCCTGTCACCCGTGCATCTCGAAAAGTACATGGAAGCTGCCAAAGACGCGTTACAGTATGCGGCAAAGAATGAATCCTCGCGGCGCATCTTGCTGGTCCAGCCAACCGCTGAACTTCCCGAAGAGCAAGCCGCCTCGCAGTCGCTTCGGAAATTTGCAAATCGTGCATATCGGCGACCCGTTCGAGACGAAGAAGTCGACCAATTGGTCAACTTGTACAAACACGCACGCCATGACCGTGGACTGCCGATGGACGATTCGATTTGGTACGCGATGCAAGCGTGCCTCATTTCGCCAAACTTCCTGTTCTTGTCAGAATCAGCGGCAGCCAAGCCAACAATTGAGCCGCTCAACGATCATGAGTTGGCGGTTCGTTTGTCCTATTTTTTGTGGGACTCCATGCCGGACGGTGAACTGCGAAGACTGGCCGACGAAGGCAAGCTTCACGAACCCGAGATTCTCGAAGGCCAAGTTCGGCGCATGCTCGACGACGAAAGGTTGGCAACCATGCTCGACAGTTTCGTGGGACAGTGGCTAGGGACTCGCGACCTAGGGCGAAGCCACAAAATGGACGCCAAGATTTTTCCTGAGATGAACGACGAACTCGCCGAAGCGTTTCGCACCGAGCCTATTCGACACATGCAGTTGATCCTAAAGGAAAATCGCAGCTTGTTGGAACTGATCGATTGCAACTACGTGTTCGTCAACGAATACACGATACGACTTTACGAGATTCCCAAGAAAGGAATAGACCTCAACCAAAATCTGAAACGAGTGGACTTGCCCGATGGCCATTTGCGCGGCGGCCTCATCACGATGGGCGGGGTCTTGGCAACTTCGTCCTACGCGACGCGAACCAGTCCCGTGTTGCGAGGCAAGTGGGTCCTTGAAAAACTGCTCAATTCCCCCCCGCCACCTCCTCCGCCGAATGTTCCATCGTTGGATGACAAACCCGAAGTCAGTCAAGGCAAAACGCTGCGGCAGCGTCTCGAGATTCATCGAAGCGACGCGGCTTGCGCTGCCTGCCATGATCTCCTCGATCCGTTGGGATTTGGTCTAGAGAGCTTGGATGCGATCGGACGATTCCGAGAAAAAGATAATGGCCAGCCAATTGATGCTTCGGGGCAATTACCGACGGGAGAAACGTTCGACGGCCCGAAAGAGCTAAAAAAGATCTTAATGGAACGCAAAGATCAAGTGATTCGATCAATCGTGACCCGCATGATGGCTTTTGCTCTTGGAAGATCCCTGGTCGATAGCGATCATGGTGAGATTGACCGAATAGTCGATTCGGTTCGAAACGACCAATATCGCAGTCAGAAGTTGATCATCGAAATTGTTCGCAGTGTGCCGTTTCGGTGTCGTGGTTGGAAAGAGGACTAAGCGTATGAAATCCATCTCTATATCGCGACGCCATGTATTGCGAGGCGCGGGCACCATGCTCGCGTTGCCATGGCTCGAAGCAATGCGATCGCCTTTGACCGCCGCTGCAGAATCCGCCATCGCGACGACCAGTCCAGTGAGGATGGCTGTTTTGTTTATGCCCAACGGGGTTCGTCCCGGCAAATGGGTGCCCGAAGGAACAGGACGGGAATTTCAATTTTCAGAAATTCTCAAACCAATCGATTTGTTTCGCGATCAGACGTTGGTTTGTTCCAATCTTTGGAATCGAGCCAGTCAGCCAGGCGACGGCCACTACGTCAAAACAGCAGGCTTGCTGACCAGCACAACCATCAATAAGACCACAGGCGTCGATCTGAATTGCAATGGTGTGTCGATGGATCAAGTTGCGGCGACTCGTGTTGGAAATCAAACGCCGATTCCATCGCTCGAACTTGGCGTAGAGCCTGTGCCGACCGGAGTGGACGGCGTGGTTGGTTACACGCGAGTGTACGGTGCTCACATCAGTTGGCGTGGTCCAACTAAACCGCTTGCCAAAGAAATTCATCCGCGACTGGTCTATGAACGCCTGCTGCGAGCGACGCAGCCTCATGGGCAAGACGCGGCGGCCGATCGCAAACTGCTGGATTTGGTACTAGAAGACGCCAAACGGCTGCAGTCCGATCTTGGTGCTAATGATCGTCGTCGGGTCGATGAATATTTGGATGGCGTTCGTTCGGTCGAACAACGGATCCAGCGATTGCAGAATACGGATGGTCAAACATGGCAACCGCGGGCTTCGATCGACCAAATAGAAAAACCACCTGAGACGATACCCGAAAAACATGCGGAGCATGTTCGGCTGATGTTGGATTTGATGGTGCTCGCTTTCCAAGCGGACATCACGCGCATCAGCACGTTCATGATGGGCAACTCGGTCAGCAATATCAACTTCTCGTTTCTCGACGGGGTCAGCGACGGGTTCCATTCGCTCAGCCATCATGAGAACAAAGAAGAAAAATTGGCGCAGTACCAACGGATCGGGCAATGGCACGTCGAACAACTGGCGTATTTCTTGGGTCGACTGCGAGAATGTTCCGAAGGCGAATCGAGCTTGCTCGACAATTCCATGATCCTCTTCGGGTCCGATCTAAGTGATGGCAATGCCCACAGTCCCCACGACCTGCCGATCATCCTTGCAGGTCGCGCGGGCGGCCGGCTGGATGTGGGGCAGCATTTACAATTTGATAAAGACACGCCCCTTGCAAACCTCTACGTCACCATGCTTGACGCATTCGGTACGCCAGTAGAAAAGTTCGCCGACAGTACACAAACCCTGCCGGGAGTTTTGAAGTCTACCTAGGCGGACATATCGACAATTTTCCTTCGAGGGTATCTTCACCTATACTATAGATGTTCGACAGCATCTTCAGCATTACGAAGTAGGACTGCAGAAATGAGCGAAGCTCCAAGATACGTCCCTCATTACACGATTGACGATTATCGCATGTGGGAAGGCCGTTGGGAGATGATCGATGGTGTGCCGATTGCTATGACCCCTTCCCCATTCGGACCTCACGAGCGAATTATTTCGCGGCTGTCGTTTGAAATTCAAATGCAACATCGATCGGGAAAATGTCCCTGCGAAGTTTACACTTGCCTGGATTGGATTATCAGTCAGGATACCATCGTCCGACCCGATTTGATGGTCATTTGTGGAGAGCAACCAAAATACCATTTAGAGAGAGCGCCAGCATTGGTTGCCGAAGTGCTTTCTGATTCTACAAAAGGGCGTGACCTAGTAGTGAAGCGCGCGTTGTATACGGAAAATGCGGTGCCGCACTATCTGATCATTGATCCGGAATCCAAGACCATCGAACACGTTGCAGGCGGCACATCAGGATTTCGTACGGAAAATAGTCGGTTCGAGTTGGATCTAGGAAATGATCCAAACTGCCGGATCACCATCGAATGCGCTAAGCTATTTGACTAGAAAGCGTTGTGAGTCGAAAGATAATTGTTCTTGATGAGTTTCTTGTATTCGGTTTAAAATTCGCGCGTCGAACTAGATGCTTAGCCCAGGAACGCAATCGTCAAATGAAACGTCGAATCGAAAAGCTGGAAAACCGCTACATGATGGCGGGAGATTGGCATAACGCGACGCTTGGCTGTGACGTCGATGGGTCGGGTTTGGTTACACCGCGCGACGTGTTAGTGTTGATAAGTTCAATCAATAGCACGGGGTCTCGCCTCCTAGTGGGGCAACGCACGGATTCGGATTTGTACATGCTCGACGTCAGCAACGACGGCAAGTTGCAGCCACGAGATGCACTGATCGTGATAGGTTTGCTCAACCAATTTTCGGGACCGCTTGAGGCTATCGCGGGACTAAATTCGCAATCCGATCCGAACAAGAACGGGGTAGTGCTCAAGGAAAACGTGACTTTCGCAGGTACTACTCTGCCGGGAGCGGATATTGAAATTCAAGGATTGTCCGCTGCCAAAAATCCCAATGCGAAAGTTAAAGCTGATTCGCAAGGGCACTTTGAAATTCCCGTCGTCGTGTCTCCGGGTATGAACGTTCTATGCGTCGTTGCAAGCGATCCTCGAGGCTACAAGATTCAAATCGACCAGCCAACTCGTTTTGGCGATGTGGCTCAAGACTGGAACGCGGCCATTCTAAACGTGGTACGCGAATTCCGAACTATCACTAGCGATCCAGTGCCGGGGACGGTTATCACGTCACCTCCACCGCGAGTTGCGCGCAACTTGGCCATGATCCATTCGGCTATGTTTGACGCGATGAATGCTGTTGAAGGCACTTTCGAATCGTATATGCAATCGATTCCGTCGAACGCAAATGCATCGTCCATCGCGGCGGGCGTTACTGCCGCATATCGTGTTGCTTCGTCGATTTATCCGGCGGCTAAAGAAATGGAGACTTGGGACGCGACATTACAAGAAACAATGGCTGTCGTTGCTGCTGGTTCGGCGAAAGAGGCGGGAGTGACTCTTGGCACGCAAGTCGGCAATGCGATGATCGAATTGCGCCGAAATGACGGATCTTCGTCAACTGTGGTCTATTCTCCCGGATCGAATCCAGGTGACTGGAATCGAACCAGTCCTGATTTTCTGCCGGCTGCGCTTCCTCAGTGGCTCAATGTAACGCCCTTTGCGATGACTGCCGGTAATCAATTTCGCGCGGCCACTCCACCTACGCTGAATAGTCCTGAATATGCGGCGGCAGTTGATGAGGTAATGAAACTGGGTGCCAAAGACAGCGCCACACGAACTGCTTTACAAAAGAATATCGCAATCTTTTGGGCAGACGGTGGCGGGACTTTCACGCCACCTGGGCATTGGAATCAGATCGCTTCCAATGTTTCCTCGATCAAGGGAACGACACCGCTTCAAACGGCACGAACATTTGCACTCTTGAATTTGGCGCTTGCAGACGCAGGCATCTCAAGTTGGGATTCGAAATACTACTTTGACCTGTGGCGACCCATCGATGCAATTCGCAAAGCTGATACCGATGGCAATTCTGCAACACAAAAAGATGTAGATTGGGAGCCCTTCCTTCAAACTCCACCCTTCCCGACCTACACGTCTGGCCACAGTACTTTCAGCGGGGCGGCCAGCAAGGTACTCGCAGGTTTGTTTGGTGACGTGACGCCATTTAGCACACAGTCGGACCTTCATACTGCACCCGGCAAACAATCGTTCGAAGATGTTGGGATCCTCACTCGTTCGTTTGATACTTTCAGCCAAGCTGCTGAAGAAGCCGGGATGAGCCGTATCTATGGTGGCATTCACTTTGCGTTCGACAACACGGAAGGACTAAAGGCGGGCCGGTCCATCGGACAATTGGTAATGGATAACTACCTTAAGCCGGCTTAAGCACAGCGGGCCTAATGCGTACCACATCGGGCCCATGGCAAAGTGCTGGAGTTAAGATCCTGTCGGTGAACGTCATTCCATCCAGAACTTGCCATAAGAACTCAAACCAATATGGGCAATTCGCTTTCAATCGATGGCATCGACCCTGGCTACAAGATACAATTCAGGCACCTGAACAGAACGAGGTCTGAATGAGTTTTTTAACACCGCTGTATTTGTTAGCCGGGTTAGGCATCGCGCTGCCTATCCTCTTTCATATGATCCGGCGGCAGCCCAAAGGGCAACTTCACTTCAGTTCCTTGATGTTCTTGTCGCCATCGCCGCCGCGTTTGGTTCGTCGTTCTAAGCTCGACGATTTGTTGCTCTTGATCCTGCGGGGAACCGTTTTAGCACTACTGGCCTGGGCTTTCGCTCGGCCATTCTGGCGAAACAACGACGAAACGGGCAATTCGATGCCGGCTCGTTACCGCGTCATCTTGCTTGACACCAGCGCCAGCATGCGGCGCGAGAATCTTTGGCAACAAGCTCTCGCGCACGTCGAAAAAATTATCAAGCAATCTGGGACGTCGGACATAACGGCCTTATACACCTTCGACGATCGTGCTATGCCTGTTTTGTCGCTCGATTCAGTTCTGCAAATGCCTGTAGATCAACGGATAGCGCAACTGAATTCGGCGATATCCAGCCTGCAGCCTACTTGGTTATCCACCAATCTCGGAAATGCGTTGACCACCGTAGCCGATTCGGTTGCAGCAAGCGATTCAAATTCGGACGAAAAAGCTCCGACACGTATCGAAATCCTTCTCATTTCCGACATGCAATCGGGCGCTGATTTGCAACAGCTTGAACGGTTCCAGTGGCCCAAGAGTGTCACCGTCGACTTGCGTTCAGTCTCTGTGGAGAAGAAATCAAACGCTCATTTTCAGTCCTTCAGAAATCCATCTGGCGAGCAAGAATCTCAAGCCACCAACCGCGTACTGGTTGAAAACGAACAACAAAGCACCAAAGACCAATTGCAATTAGAGTGGCGCGATGACAAAGACCAATCGCTGGGGCAGCCCATGCCGGTCAACGTTTCACCTGGGCAATCGAAAACATTTCAAGTCGTTTCGCCGCCTGCCGGTGCTGTCCAATTGACCTTGATGGGAGACGATCAACCCTTCGATAATCGCCAATTCATTGCCGCAACCAAACCTCGACAACAGCAGTTGATCTTTGTAAGCGATGAGCAGCAAGTGGATAAAACCACCAGACTAAGTTACTTCTTAGAAAAATTGCCGCTGGATAACGACCGCCGCAAAGTTACCTTTGTCAATCGCAGAGGGGCGGAAAAAGCCGCTTGGCCGGCGCGCGTCGAAGCTCCCTTGATCGTGGTTAGCGACAAAGGGCCAGACGACGTAAAGGGACTTGGCCAAGCCGTCGCGCGAGGAACGCACGTGCTGTGGATTCTGGACCGACCCATTTCATCCGACGACCACGGCCAACAAATTGCGGAAAAACTTGGCAAGCTCACGGGCGAGAATTCCACTACGATCGGCGAAGCTCAGGTGAAGGACTATTCGATGTTGAGTCGCGTTGACTTTGCACATCCGTTGTTTGTGGAGCTCGCCGATCCAAAGTACAACGACTTCACCAAAGTACGATTCTGGCGGCATCGGACAGTTACCATCTCGGACGCAAGCGTTTGGAGAAAACTTGCCTCATTCGACGACGATTCCTGTGCGCTGGTTGAGTGCTCGGTGGGGCAAGGAAAAATTTGGTTACTTTGTGCCGGTTGGCAGCCCGAAGAAAGCCAATTTGCGATGTCGAGCAAGTTCATCCCGATCATGATGGGAATGTTTGGCTTGGCCGATCCCGAACAGCCATGGCGCGAGTCGGTAGTTTGCGGCACCGAAATGACATTACCAGCAGATGCAATCGTCAAGCCGATCGTTATGGCTGAAAAGGACGTCGGTTTACCGCAGATGCCGGAAGGCAAGTTCCTCGCTGAGGTTCCCGGCTTGTACGAGTTCCTGTCCACCGATGGCCCAGGCCAATTCGCAGTGAATCTAGATCCTCAAGAAAGCAACACGAAGCCATTGGACGTCGGTCGATTGGAACAGCTTGGCGTATCGCTGTCACAAAGCATCGCGCATGCCGAGCTTGAAAAACAACAACGTCAAAAGCAGGTCGAAGAACTCGAAAGCTCACAACAGCTTTGGCGTTGGCTCCTCTTTGCGGCCATCCTATTCCTCCTGGGCGAAACCTTATTAGCGGCACGGCATTCTCGCGTCACCACAACAGCATAAACACAGGTTGTGCCGTCAACTGATGGGCGATTCACTTTGGCAAGCGTGCAGCGATATGGATTCACGCTGATGATTGGAGGACACGTCCACGAATGGAAGTGCCACCTCCGCTACTTTATGACGTCATAAACGCTTCTCCAAAGCCAAAAATAGCTGTGTTCGACGTAAACTTGGTCCCTGTTTCGAGTAAACTCAAGTTTGCCTACCGAAACCACGGTTGTATACTAAACGCTCAGAGCATTCACTTCTTGAGCTTCGCAAGTTTTTCATTCCCACCTTCGACTGCTCGATTATTTTTGGCTCCTGCAATGTCGATGGCATTCCGCAAACAGATTTTACGAATTGCAACGACTCTCGTGTTGATAGGACCTTCGTGTCTATCCCGCACTGCACTGGCTAATGACGCGCCGCGAGCGGTCAACTACGAGAGCGATGTGAAATCCACCCTGGCAGCTAGATGTTTTGCGTGTCACGGTGCATTGAAACAAGAAGCAGGTTTACGACTTGATACGGTTGCGAGCATGCTGGTGGGCGGCGATAGCGGCCCAGCGATTGAAATTGGAGCGGCGCGATCGAGCCTATTATTGGAGAAAGTTCGCCAAGCGGATTTGAGCCTTCGTATGCCGCCGGAAGGCAAGCCTCTAACAGACGACGAGATCGGCAAGCTAGAAGCGTGGATCGATTCCGGTGCGGTAGCGCCACTTGACGAGAAGCCCCAGCAAGATCCCTTGCAACACTGGGCGTTTCAGCAACCAAAACGATTTGAATCGGTTTCGAGCGATGCGAATACTTCGCACCATTTCATCGATCAAATTTTAGGTAACAAGCAAAGCTTGCTTGGTCTCAATCCATTAGCTCAAGCCGACCGTCGGACGCTGGTTCGTCGGCTTTACATCGATCTATTAGGGTTACCACCCACACCAGAGCAAGTCCATAGTTTCTTGAGTGATAACTCGCCAGATGCTTATGAAAAACTTGTCGATCACCTTCTCAATCAGCCTGAGTATGGCGAGCGATGGGGTCGGCATTGGATGGACGTTTGGCGATACTCCGATTGGTACGGTCGCAGGGCTGTACCCGATGTGATGAACTCGTATCCGCAGATTTGGCGATGGCGCGACTGGATCGTTCGGTCACTGAACGAAGACAAAGGTTACGATCGCATGGTCACGGAAATGCTCGCGGCCGACGAACTCTGTCCGACCGACGACGCGAACATCGTAGCCACAGGATTCTTGGTGCGGAACTGGTACAAGTGGAACTATGAAACTTGGATGAAGGACAACGTCGAGCACACGGGCAAGGCCTTTCTCGGTCTTACCCTCAACTGCGCTCATTGCCACGATCACAAATATGATCCGATCACGCACGAAGACTATTTTCGCTTTCGAGCGTTCTTTGAGCCATTAGAATTGCGCCACGATCGAGTCGCTGGTCTGGCCGATCCAGGCCCGTTCAGGAAGTACGTTTACGCTGAGTCGTATGGTCCCATTGCGACGGGTGCGATTCGCGTGCTCGACGAAAAGCTGGAGGCCAAAACTTTCATGTACCGCGGCGGAGATGCTCGCAATCGCATCGAAGGCAAGGACGCGATGGAACCCAGCCCTCCTCAATCGCTGCGAGGCGAGACGTTTGGAGTCAACGCAATTCAATTGCCAGCCGAAGCTTCCTATCCTGGACTGAAAGATTCTGTGCGAAGCGATGAACAGACGCTAGCGGAAGCAGAAATCTCGAGAAGCCAGAAGTTACTCGACGAAGCGAACTTGGCACTGTCCACTGCGACGCTCAAGTTCGACGAAGATCGCGTGCGAGCAACCCAACCTGTCACGGCAGCCAATCGTCCTTCGGCTGATTCACTTTTGCAATCCGAGAAGTCCCTGTTTATCCTGAAACTCGACGTTCGACTAGCTTCAGCCTCGCTCGCGGCGAGTGAGTCAAAGCTTCAGTCCCTTCGATGCCGAATCGCAGCGGACGACGCTCGATACAAAGGCTTGGGCGAACCAGAAGCGATGGCGCGGGTTGCCCACGTCGCCGAAAAACAGTCGGCATTTCAAATCGCGCAACGTGAAATTCTGGTTGCAGAACGAGCCCTCGCGGTTGCCGAACAGCTAGCTGCGGTTGCTGCGGCCGATAAATTGGAAGCAGCAAAACTAGAAATTACCAAGCATCAGCAAGCCTTGGTCAGCGCACGAACCGCGTCGGATAGCGCTCGCACTGCTCTTAATACGGTCGAAGCGACTTATACGCCTTTATCGCCAAGTTATCCGCAAACGAGCACGGGTCGCCGTCTCGCATTAGCCCGCTGGATTACCGATCGAAAAAATCCGCTAACCGCGCGCGTTGCGATCAATCACATTTGGCTTCGCCATTTTGGCCAAGCTCTAGTGGAGACAACCGACAATTTTGGAATTCAAGGTCGCCCGCCGCTGAATCCGGAATTGCTTGATACCTTGGCCGTTGACCTGATGGAAAACAATTGGAGCATGAAGCACATCCATCGTTTGATCGTTACCAGCCAAGCGTACCGACGATCATCCAACCCGCAGAGCGCCGACCATCCCAATTTCGCCATCGATCGCGATAACCAGTATTACTGGCGATTTCCTTTAAGAAGGATGGAGGCCGAAGTTGTTCGCGACAGTGTTCTGGCTTGCTCAAGGGCACTGGACAAAAAATTGGGCGGTCCTGAGCTCGACAACAGGGAGTGGATGACGTCACCGCGACGCAGCATGTACTTTACAATCCACGGTGAATCGAAAATGCAATTCATCGATACCTTCGATGGCCCGAATGTGTGCGAGTGTTACCGTCGTACAAGCACCGTGCTTCCTCAACAAGCACTGGCAATGACCAATAGCGAGTTATTGGTAAACTACGGTCGTAAACTGGCATCCAAGATCTCCGAAGATCATTCGTCCGCGTCTCCTGGTGTCCCTTTAACGGACGAGCAATATGTGCAATTGGCATTTGAGCGAGTGTTGTGTAGACCAGCCAACGGGAAAGAACAGGATGCCTCATTGCGATTCCTTGAAAATCAACGTCACTTGCTTGAGCTGACCAACGCCGATCAACGGTCGTTGCAAAGCAGCAAAGACGTTGTTCCGGCTTCGCAAGACATTGCCCAGCGAGCCAGAGAAAACTTGGCGATCAGTTTGTTCAGCCACAACGACTTTGTAACCGTGCGTTAAGCGGAACCCCAGCCTATGAACCAACATCAAAAAAGTTTCTGTGGCCGTGTGAGTCGCCGTGGGTTCCTCAGCGAACTTGGCATGGGATTTGGCGGGCTGGCGCTGGGATCGTTGCTGGATTTCGATGGTGTTGCACGCGCTGATCAAATTGCTGGGCAGGCGAGCGACCAGTCGACAATTCCGCCAAGAGCCAAGAACGTCATTTGGATTTTTCTTTCCGGCGGTGTCAGCCATCTCGAAACGTTTGATCCCAAACCGCTACTCAATAAGTTCGCTGGCAAGACTTTTGACGAAACGAATTTGCCTAACCCGCAAAAGCTCCCGATTTACCTCGAGCGATCGCGTTCCGTTGTGGGATTTGATCGCGAAGTGGTCTCCAAGATCATGCCACTTCAAATTGGATTTCGGAAATATGGCCAAAATGGGATTGAAGTCAGCGACTGGCTACCGAATCTTGGTGGCGTCGTTGACGACTTGTGTATCGTCCGTTCGATGTACACAACCGATAACGACCACAACGCCGAATTCCAGTTTCAAAATGGCCGACATTCGCTCGACGAGCAACAGCCGTGTATCGGTTCTTGGATTTCGTACGGCCTTGGTTCCATCAACGAAAATCTGCCGCAGTTTGTGTTCCTTGGCCAGTACACGGATATGCGCGTAAAAAGAAACTTTGACGCAAACTATCTTGGGCCCAAACACGGCGGTGTCGAATTGTCCCTGGATCCGGCCAACCCGTTACCTTACGGTCGTCGACTACCCGATGTTTTGGCTGCGGAACAACAAGGGCAGTTTGAGCTAATTGACCAATGGAATCGATTGAGCGCCGAAGACTATCCCGAAGATGAGCAACTCAAGGCACGTATTCGAACGTACGAGTTGGCGTATCGCATGCAGATGTCGGCTCCCGAAGTTCTCGACTTGGCAGGCGAGACACAAGAGACCAAATCGCTTTACGGTATCGATAATCCAACGACCGAATTGTACGGCCGACGGTTGTTGACGGCGCGACGGCTAGCCGAACGCGGTGTGCGTTATACATTGGTGTACTTGAGCGACTATGGTGAGTGGGATTCGCATTCGAACATCAAAGAACTACACGCTCGATCGTGCTCGCGTGTGGACAAACCGCTAGCGGGTTTAATTCGCGATCTTAAGCGACGCGGGATGTTAGACGATACCTTGGTCGTTTGCGCAACCGAATTCGGCCGCACACCAGCGCTTGAGTTTACAAGCCTTAATAAAGCAGGCACGGGCCGCGATCATCACCCCCACGGATTTACAATTTGGATGGCGGGTGGCGGTCTCAAGTCGGGCTATGTGCACGGAGCAACCGATGAATTAGGATTCCACGCAGCGGAGAATCCGCACTATGTAACCGACATTCACGCGACCGCTTTGCATCTCCTGGGGCTAGATTCAAGACAACTCAATATCCCCGGCCGAAAACGTCTCGAAATCGACTACGGCCAAGTCATCCACGACATTATCGCCTAGTAGTTCCTACAAGTCGTTCCTTTCTTCAAGTAGTTCCTTTCTGCCGGAAAGGAACCCCAAAACACGTTCACCACCCAATCACTTTCCACCCCCAATCACCCCAGAATCAAAACCCCCTCCCAGCCCCTTGTCCCCTTACTCGTTTCCTTCGAAAATTCTCCACAATTTTGCCAAGTTGCGTTGCTGCCGCCTTCAGACGAAAATCAGTTATCCCCGATTTCACAAACAGTCGCAGAGACTTCTTATGATTTACAAGCTACGCTGCTATCGCGCAATCCTTATCATCGTCGCCACGATCGCCCTGCCCTTTGCAGCTCGCGCCGAAGGCCCCGATTACGCATCCCAAGTCCGACCGGTCTTCGTTCAATTTTGCTTGGATTGCCACAACGACCAAGACCGTGAAGGCGAGTTTTCGATTGCGACTTACAAATCGTTAGTCGAGTCTTCGAACTTGATTGTTGGCAAGGCTGCCGAAAGCAAACTTTACCGTCATATCGCTGGCCTTGAAGAACCTAAGATGCCGCCCGACGATAGCCCGCAACCGAGCAAAGAACAAATTGAACTGATCGGTCGCTGGATCGATGGTGGAGCGATCGGTAAAGACGAAATTGTACCGTTAATGAATCGGCTCGTCGTGCCGCACATCGCATCTTCGTTCCATGGTGCTGAACCCATTACGGCAGGTTGCCTCGTCGATGATTCGTATCTTCTGATCGGTCAATACAACAAATTGTCCTTGGTCGATGCAACTGGAAAAACAGTTCACGCTTGGCCAGACGTAGTTGGCAAGATCAATCAAATTCGACTATGCTCCGATGGCCAGCGAGCGATTATCTCTTCGGGAGTGTCGGGCGTAGGCGGCCAAGTTACGATTATCGAAATCGGCACGCGAAAAGTTGTTCAGCAATTCGAGGCTCACACCGACGCGATCTTTACGGCGGCGGCAAGCCCCGATGGCCGAATTTTGGCGACTGCGGGCTATGATCGCGTAATTCATCTTTGGAATGCCGAGACGGGCGCACTGCTCAGAACGCTACAAGGTCATAACGGCGCGATATTGGATCTCGACTTTGATCCACAAGGCCAACTGCTCGCGACAGCCAGCGCCGACGAGACGATTAAGATTTGGGACGTCGCGACTGGCACGCGATTGGATACTTTGAACCAATGCGAAGCCGAACAAATCTGCGTTCGATTCGATCCGACCGGCGAATACTTGTTTGGAGCAGGAGAAGATCGGCGTATTCGGAAATGGAAAATAGTTTCTCGAAAGCAAGCCGAAATCAATCCTCTGCTCTTCGTAAGTTTCGCTCACGAAGGTGCGGTTTTGGCGATGGCTGTTTCACCCGACGGTCAGCGAGTTGCAACCGTCGGTCGTGATCGCACCATCAAGCTCTGGACCGGCGACGACCTAAGCCCACTTGGCCAACTCGCCGAAACCGAAGACACGCCGTCTTGGGTCGGCCTGCGAGCCACGGAGCTTTTGTGTGCGTCGCTGGATGGCAAGCTTAAAAAAGTCGAATTGCCAAGTGACTTGCCGCGACCGCGCACCCCGAAAACCGAGTCGCCAACGATCACGCCGCTCGAGTCGATCGCCTCAGTATCGCCTCACATTATCGACGAAGCCGAACCAAACAATCATCCCACTGAACCGCAGGTGATTCCTCTACCTGCTCAAATTTCTGGGACCATCAACCCGGTTGCCGACCAGAAGACCGACGAAGATTGGTATGCCTTGGACGTCAAGGCCGGACAGATCTGGGTGGTTGCCGTTAAAGCCGCTCGCGATGGTTCGCCTTTGGATAGTATCGTCGAAGTCACCGATGCCGCTGGCAAAAGTGTGCTGCAAACTCGCCTGCAAGCAGTCCGAGAAAGTTATTTCACCTTTCGCGGCAAGAGTTCTGACACAGCCGACGACTTCCGCGTCCACAAATGGGAAGACATGGAGTTGAACGAGTATCTATATGCTGGCGGCGAGGTTGTTAAATTGTGGTTGTATCCGCGCGGACCGGACTCAGGTTTCAAAGTCTATCCAGGCTACGGCAAGCGTTACACGATGTTTGGTACCACCGCTAGCGCTCATGCGTTGGGCGCGCCGTGTTGGGTTGTAAAAGAATTAGCCCCTGACGCATCACCTATTCCCAACGGCTTGCCCGTCTTTCCGATCTACTTCGAAAACGATGATGACAGCCGTCGACTTTGGGGCAAAGACTCGCGATTGTATTTCAAGGCACCTAAGACGGGTCGGTACCTCGTTCGTTTGCGCGATGCTGCGTGGCGTGGTGGCGAAGCTTTCAAATACCAGTTGTCGGTCATGCAACCCAGTCCGCACTTTGACATTTCGCACAACGCGGACGAACTTACGATTGCTCCAGGTACCGGCAGAGAATTCGAAGTCACCGTCGAGAGACACGACGGATTAGATGGCAAGATCGATATCGAAATGCGGGGGTTGCCCGAAGGTGTGATTGCGACTCAGCCGCTGTTTGTCGAGCCTGGACAAAACAAAGCGCAAGCAACCATCTTTGTTCCCCGCGATTTGCCCAACATCCCACCCGAGTTCCAAGTCACGCTCGTTGCCCGCGCGGTCAACGGCAGTCTAACAATCGAAACGGAACTGCCCAAGCCTATCAAAGTCAAACGCGTCGACGATCAGCGTGTCGAAGTAAAGATATTTCTCGAAGACGGCATTCACGAACCGACTTTGGATAATCCACTACGGATAAAACCGGGTCAGACCATTCGTGCTTTCGTGGAAATTAATCGCAAGACATTTCAAAGCGACTTAGGGTTCGGCAACGAAGACTGCGGTCGAAATCTGCCGCACGGCGTGTTTGTCGCCAATATCGGCTTAAATGGATTGCTGATTCCTGCAGGCTTGTCACGACAAGAGTTTTTCATCTACGCAGCCCCAATCGTCGAACCACAAACGCGACTATTCCACCTACGCGCCAACGTCGAAGGCAACCCAACCTCAATTCCAATCCCCATCCGAGTCGAGAAATAACCCCGTAGAACGAAATTCATTTCGTTACATCCAAAACCGCATCCATTACAAAGCGCATCCATTACAACACGTTTGAAATCAATCCATCGTTCCCCATCCCATTCCTGACATCCAACCCGCTCGATAATAAGCCACCGGATGCAAAACGATCCCAGCTTTGTTGGGATTATCCGCAATGTACCGTCGGTACTTGTTCAGTTGCTCCAAGTTCCTCACGATATGATCAAAAGAATCCGTCTGCCAAAACGATCCTGTGCGACCTAGTAATCGATTGCATATCGTAGCCGACCGCCCTTTAATTCTTTTCATACACAATTCAAGTTCTCGATTCACGGGCACCAACAGCAAGTGAACGTGGTTTGGCATGATCACGAAATCTCCGACGTGCATTGCAGATCCATCGTCAAGTAAAATGTCATGGGCCAATTGACGAGCAATCTGTTCACTTTTGAGATAGCAAGCCCCGTAACCCGCATCGATTACGTCTTCTCGAGAGCGATTAATGAACTTTTGATAGAGAAAACGATCGGATTTGCCAAGTGTCCGATAAGCTTCCTTTGGATCGGTTTCGCGGCCAATTCCTCGTGCTTCCAGCCATTTTTGCCGCTTTTCCTCCAAGCGTCTTACAGCATCCTTGGGCATCGAGTCGTGCAAATGAAACGTCACAAAATACGTCGCACCTTCTTGTCGCCAGTGTGGCAAGTTGCGTCGATAAATCCGTACAGCTTTCTCTCTATCAAAGGGCACAAACAGAGGCCGCTGACTCATCACCGTAGCTCGGAATTTATTCCGAGACCTCCGAATTTATCCATCAAGAACTTGACGCGATCTGAAATCACGAAATACCAAAATAACCAAACCTAAATTCCCATTCAACGTGGCCATAGGCAACCTCATGTAGCTCGGAATTCATTCCGAGACGTTCGCAACACAGTCCAAAAGTCCCACGATAATCAAAAATATCTTTCAATTCCATTCGACATCCCATTTCAAATACGGACGTTTCCCGTTTCGCATTTCCAAGTAGCTCGGAATTCATTCCGAGACCAAACGCCCCAAATCAATTATCGTATAAACTCACAAACAAAACCCCAAACCTGCTCTGATCTGACGTTGTACTTTATGATCAGGCAGTCCTGGACAATATACCGTTGAGCTTCAGGGCTGAGACTTGAGGTGCTGGAGTAACGGAATGAATTCCGTTCTACGGTTTTGTAACGTTAATTGCTTAGGGGATGTGACTAGTGGCTGGCGTGGAGAGATGGGCGGATTGGTTTGTGTTGCGGCCATCGCGTGACAAACTGGACTTCGACGATCAAAGTGTCTTGGAAATTCCGACACAGTTTGGGCGAGTGCAAGTTTTTCGGCGACAGGTCAACGCGCAGAAAGGCGGCAAGCCTCAAGTTCGGTTTCTGAAAGCTCCGGGCACAGCGGGACGAGCTGAGCGTTCTACGGATTTTCCGGCTCAACTTGTCGATAACGTGACCAGCGAGGTTATCACGTGGAACCCGCCAGGTTATGGCGCGAGCACAGGCCGGGCATCCTTGGCAAGCTTAGTTCCGGCCTTGGCCGAAGTTTATGATTTCTTGAACGATGAAAACATGATTCCGACCATCGGGGTAGGCAACTCGCTTGGATGTTGCTCCATCATGGGCTTGGCCACAGTTCGTAAACTTGCTGGCATGGTGCTGCGCAATCCACCGCCAATCATGGAAATGTGTCAAAGGCGAAACCGCTGGTGGAACATGTGGCGCGGTGGCTCATGGATCGCGTCGGGAATACCAAGCGAGCTAGACGCATTGAAAACCGCCCCATTAATTCAATGCCCCGCCCTGTTCATTCACAGTTTGCAAGACACCTTCGTCCCCGTTGAGATGCAAAAGAGAATTGTTCAGAGCTACTGCGGGCTCAAGAAAGAGGTATTCCTAGAAAACAGCGATCACGATACACCTATCGGCGAAGAGCAACTGTCCGCAATTGCGATCTCATTCGATTGGTTAATGAATCAAGTCAGCCCGAAACGATGAATATCAAACATCTGACGGAGAAAGTTGTAATCAAGTGGTTCTGTAGTAGCCAGTATTTGAACTGTCAGAAATTACCCAAATTAGGCGTTGGGTTGTACGATGCGGGCTTTCTTGTGCTACTCACCCTATCGTGAGCATCATCGCCTTCGGTCATTTTAATTCGAATCGAATCGTTGGGATGAAAGGCGAGCAGGTAACAAGTATGATACATCGCGTTGAATTTGCATTAGAAACGGATTTAACAAAAATCGCTGCCGTCACCGGACAACGATTAGCCATCCAGTACCCTTCCCCGAAAGCAAAATGATCGCAAAGAACGTGGGCGTGAGAAAAAAGACATCAGTGGTTTGGAGCGTAATTACTTCAACGATTGTCGCTTTGTGGACGTTGTTGCTGAGTCCCTCCGTTAGTTTCTCGAGCGAATTGCAGCTCGGCGTAGACACTGTTCGTTTTGCAATGACGCATACGAGAAATTATGTAGCACAAGGGAACGAAGATCGCATCGGTATGATTGCCGATATTGCTGCTGGCATGGGGGCGAGCAGTTTTGATGATTTTGGCAGAGCAAGCGTCAAATTTGCGAAGGCAAACGCTGACAACGTAACTTCGTTGGCGGCAAAGCACGCAGCGCGTCATTTTGCGGTTCAAGCAGGAGGAATGACGGCAGGAGCTGGAGTTGGCGCTGCCTACGGTTACAGCCAAGGTGGCTGGGAAGGAGCTATTGATAGCGCTTTCTCAGGTGCTCAAATTGGATCGATGCTTGGCGGCATTGGTGCGGACCTCTTAGTCGCTTGCTTTGCTGCTGGAACACCGTTGGTGGTGGGTTTCGATGGTTCAAGTCGCCCGATTGATGAAATCGAGGTCAACGACTTAGTCTTGGCTCGTAACGAATTCGACCCGAACGGACCTCTAGAACTGAAGCGAGTTGAAGAAAAGTTTGTTCGCGTCGCGGTGGTGATGGAGCTTGTAATTCAAGGTCAGTCGATCAAAACGACTGCCGAACATCCCTTCTTTGTTCCGGCGCAGCATCGATTCGTGACGGCCGGAGAGTTGAAGGCGGGAGATCAACTTGTTTCTCATGATGGCCAACTGATCACCGTTGCTTCGGTTTGCTCGACCGAAGCAGTCACCACGGTCTACAACCTCCGCGTCGCCGACCACCATACATACTTCGTTGGTGGCAACGAATGGGGGTGGGATGTCTGGGTTCATAATGCGAATTATGCAGCATCGAGTACGTCCCCTCGGCTCCCAACTCGTAGATACGGAAACTGGCTTGGCGAAAGAGGTAATTCAGCCTTTGAGCTTAACAAAAAGACCGTAAATGCACTTGGACTCGAAAGTGGAACCGTCATCCAATTTCGTAGTGGTCGAGTTGATTTCTCAGATTTCTCGCAAGGCAACTTTAATGTACGGGGCATGACTGGGGATCACGACGTTGATTTGCCACTTATTCACGATCACATTGCGCGGAGAATGGGGTTGCTAAAACGCGATGGGGCACCGAATGCCGGAGCCGCTCGAAGATGGCTCACCGAGAATAATCTCACGCCACATCATGCGGGAAATAATAGTCGAATTCAGTTGATCGATTCCGACTTGCATGCCACTATTCGCCATACTGGTGGTGCTTTTGACCTAAGGACATAGTTATGGATTTCCATGAAATTACGCACTTGTTCGACGGACTTGGTGGCGTTGCACCCGCAGTTGGCGCTACTTTTGATTGCTTAAACAGTAAGGAATTAAAGGCTATTCAATCAAGGTTCAAGAGTGAACTGCCAGAAACAGTAAACCTACTACTTTCGAACTTCGGAGCGTTTTGCTTTGAAGAATACGCCTATTACACTCCGCTGAAGCGATTTCCTACCTGGTATTCAAAATCCAACAGAGGAATCGTTGGAACTTTTTTTGGAAAGCCTAGTAAGAACCACCCTAAAGCAAAAGCAATCTCCTTGCTCCATCAATTTAGTCTGCACCCCGATGATTTCACGGAAGATTTCCTTCCAATCGCTGATGATGGAGGAGGTAACATAATGGGCGTTCGACTTGCGAGTCGTGAATTTTACCTTTGGATTCACGATGCTCCCGAGGGCAAAGAGTATTGTTATGTGAATAGGACGATTGACGATTGGCTCCGCTCCCTAGAAAAATAGATCGTAAAAGCGAATAGTAATTTCTCCCACCAAACAGTCATTCCTGCACTCGAAAAAAATAGCTGAATTAGGTCCTGCTTGGCAGGTCGAGCAAATGGAACGGCGCGCTTCGGTTTGCACGACCGAAGCGCGCACCCTTAGGTTTAGTCGCAGTTCAGTGAGCATGTCGTCAAACTGGATTTGAAGTTTCGATGGCATTCTTCGGCGGTTCAAAACCTGCGCCGACAGCATGGGCACTCACCGTCGAATCCCTTCGCGATGGACAGAAAGGCTGTCGGTTGGGGAATCGTTGAGATGGCCTTGAATGCAAGTGGGTCACGGTGTGCGTAGTGACGGTACGTGACTCCGCCAACTGAATGGCCCAATATTTCGATAGACGATTCGGGAATGTGCTGGTCGTAGTAAGTTGCACAAGTCTTTCGAAGGTCTTTTAGTTGCCACGGATTGTGGTTGTCAGCCTCGATACTCAACTTGGGGCGAATTCCTGCGATTTCGCAGAGCTTCTTGAAGATCTCATTCGGTCGGCAGCCACCTCCGAACAAAACCGGCAAGTTTGGATCGATTTCCTTTGGTTCTATGTATTTGATATGCGAATAAACCACGCGATTCATTGGGCGAATGAACAGCTTGCTTGTCTTTGTGCGACGATAGCTGAGCCACCCCCAGCGAGATTCTTGCTTTCCTAGGCCATCTGGAGATCGTTGGTCCCAAAAGATATGCCTCCATAGAATAGGCTCGTGAATTGCTTTCGAACCCCATATAGTCCCGGTGTCGAGTCCATAATTGAAAAACAAAACCAGCGCGCTTCGCCAATAATGTCCCATCGTAAAGGGGTGGGGCCAGCTTGAATGGGATTTTAGCTGATAAGTCGCGAAATAAAGCGAGTTCAGCTCAGACTTGGTTAGGTAATGTCGCCCAGCAACACTTCGTTGAATTACAGGGCGAGGAAACCGAGGAAGTGCTGAAATGAATTCAGAATCGACAGCCCACGACAATACTGCCTTCAGATTTTCGCGAGCCTTATTCGAAGTTCTGCCAGGGTTTCCGCCATTGCTTTTGACTGCTTCGTGATGGACCCATTCAAGGAAGTCGTGGAGATCGCTTCGGCTGATGTCGCTGATGGTGGGTTTGCGTCCCCATTTATTCCATTTCCGAACGGTTGTATCGTATTCGCTCGATGTACCTTTGGTCAAATTCATCGCGTGAATGTATTTTTCAACCAGGTTGTCCAGACTTAGAGATTTCATTGGCTTAGTCCTTTGGCCAATGACTCTAACGTCAGTGCAGCGTCCCTTCTATCAATGGCTCGAATTGCTCCATGCCCGACTTCTTGTCAATGCGTGAAAAGTTCAAATGTGCACTCCCAAGGCGTGCCTCACTCAAATATAGCCTATGGGTGGAAACCTGCCTTTGGTCGATGACCAACCACTTTCGCGTTTGTGGTTTGGCAAAATTCGGGGGAGTTACGCGATTTGCACCAATGGTCGATTTATCAATCAAGTTTGTGGGCGCGCATCGAAATTTGGCGAAAAAGAACCCACCAATCGTTTCGGCTGGTTGAGTCAAATCACTAAGGGTGGTCGCTTCGGTCGTGCAAACCGAAGCGAGTGCGATCAACCGCCAGTCGTGTTAAACCTAATGCTATTTCACTTGCAGCCACGAGTAACCGTTCACAGCCTGGACTGTGGTATTAGGCGGCTTGGGCGGTTGGATTCGTGGGAACTAGAGATGGGGCTTCGTTTTTGTGGAAGTGGGCGGTTATGGCCTCGACGAGGTATTCGAACGATGAGCGCTTTTGGCGAC
>JANMGV010000151.1:0-3975 GCA_031374825.1 Pirellulaceae bacterium | reverse complement strand
TGGATCTGATCTGGCAATGGCGCTGGGAATAGCAGCACAGCAAACATGAGAGAATGCGGCCCGCCCGACCTTGGCGATCTGCTTGCTGTTCGCGTCGCTTCGCTAAACGAAGCCAGTCGAGAAATCAAATTCATTGCCGCTACCTAACGCCAATATACACTGCACCATTTCCAAATAATTGCAGAACCAAGCGATGCACCTCAGCCGCGATGGGTGCGTCTTTTTCAATGGTCACCCAATCCCTCGCGGCGAGGTGATCGCCATCGTTGAACTAAACCGCTTCGCCAATCGCATACAGTGACGGTCCACTTCCCTCGCATTCTTCTTCAGTGCATGCATCCTTGCTTAGCTGCGTCGCACCTTCCGTGGTGCGATCATCCTTCTCAGCTTCGTTTCTTTTCAGTGTCAATTTATGCTCCGGCGCAATTACTTGTTTATGTATTCATGTTGCCTGTGACGACTGTACTACGAAGCTATTTTGGTCGATTGACGATTAAAGTGATTAAATGAGTTGCGCTATGTGAGTTTTTAACCATGCTGATCTGAGCCCCTGCACTTGCAGCGGTTGATAAGGTTCACATCTCTTGTTACGAGGCTCACAGCATGACTCCTTACGGACGCCGACAAACTCCTTTTACGATGCGTATGGCTGAAGATATGCAAGTTCGCAATCTCTCCCCTCGCACTATTGATTCCTATACCTATCACGTCGATCGCTTTGCCAAGCACTTCGGCAAAGACCCCGTCGAACTTGGGCCAGAAGAGGTGAGAGACTTCCAACTCTGGATGATTAAGGAGAAAAAATCCTGGAGTCAGTTCAATCAAGCCGTTTGTGGCCTACGGTTCTTCTATTCCGTGACTTGCAAGAGAGACTGGGTGGTTAAACACATCCCATTCGGTCACACTCCAAAGAGTCTGCCCACGGTTTTGGGCTCCGAAGAAGTTGCCCGACTTATCGCATGTGTCAAAGTACCCAAACACCGTGCGGTCCTGCTAACTCTTTATGCAGCGGGGCTTCGATTGACCGAAGCGACCAACCTCAAGATTCAGGATATCGACTCAGCCAGGATGCAACTCAAAGTCGTTCTGGGCAAAGGACGCAAGGATCGGTACGTGCCGATCTCCCCCAAGCTGCTCAAGGAACTTCGAGACTATTGGCAGATCACCAAGCCTCCGATTTACTTGTTTCCGGGCAAAACTCCCGACGTTCCACTTCACGGTGCGACGATCCAAATCTGTTGCAAGATTGCAGCAGCTCAAGCTCGGCTGAACAAGCACGTAACGCCGCACACTTTAAGGCACTCTTATGCGACGGGACTCTTGGAGGCCGGAGTCGATTTGATGGCCATCAGCAGATTGTTGGGCCACAGCAGCTTCGCGACGACAATGGTTTATCTTCATTGCCGTCGACAACATCTCGGAACGGCACCCAGTCCGATCGATTGGCTGCCAGTCAGACAATGCCCCAAGTGGGTCGATTCGACATCGGCTCCACATTCGATGCCAAAACTGAACTCGACCCAAGGGGACCAGCCACCCGAGGATCCGATGGGGATGCCCGTGAAACGCTAAGTGTTCACGATATCGTTCGCAAGTACACGCCAATGTTCTTTGTCAAGCAAGCCGACGCGCTCGCTTGGCAAGTACAGAGCACATTGACTCGGATCGGATACTGCCGAACGGCACCGCTGGGGTCGCATGTTTACCACTGTTGCCAATGCGATCATCGCGTAACTGTTTACAACTCATGCGGTGATCGCAACTGCCCGCAGTGCGCTGGTGCTCGACGAGCGAGTTGGGTCGATAAGACGGCGGGCTTGCTGTTGCCGGACATTCCTTACTTTCAAGTCGTGTTCACGATACCAGATACACTATCATCGTTGATTCTTGGCAATCGCCGTGCGCTCTACAACTTGCTGTTTCGCACGGCCTGGGGTTCGCTTAACCATATGATTCGAAAGGATAATGGTCAGAGAGCGTCAGCGGCGATGGTCTTGCATACTTGGAATCAGAAATTAGAACATCATCCGCATGTCCATGCTTTGGTCGCGGGTGCTGCTCCTTCGCTTGACGGAACGACTTGGGTTCCGTGTCGAATGACCAAAGGCACGATTCATGATAAGCCGAAGCCGCTCTTGGTTGATAACAAACGACTTGGCTGGTGTTTCCGCGACAAGTTCTTGGCTGGAATTGAACGTCTCGTAAAAAGTGGCAGCTTACAAGTAGTCGATATGGACGAACTTACGAGGATCATCGCGAGCTTGAAGGGTCGCGATTGGGTTGTTTACATTGAAAGGCCGCCAACGGAAACGAGTTCACCGGAACATGTTTTGAAGTACCTTGCTCGATATATGACCGGCGGTCCCATCTCGGACCGCAGAATGCTAGAGGAGTCGAATGGCAAAGTCGCATTCTTGGCAAGAGACGGAGATGGGAGCAACAAGCAGGTCCGTGTGGAGCGAACGGGAGTCGAGTTTGTGCGATTGTGGTCGCTGCATATTCTGCCGAAACGTTTTACCAAGAGCAGGTTCTTTGGGGGTTGGAGTAACAATCAGCGTCGTCCGTTTTTGGAATTATGTGGGAAGCTTCGGGCTGCGAGTGGAATGTCTGTCTTAATAACGAAAACGGAGATCGCGAAGCCTTTGGAGGAAAAGAAATCGAAGGTGCAAGCCTGTCCGAAGTGCGAGGCGGCGATGGAGTTGGAGTCGTCGCAACAGCGGCCAAGCTGGCGAATTCTGTTCACCGGCCCGGAGCATCCTGAGTGGTGCGAATGGATGGGATCAGGTTGATGATCGCGAATCTCCGATTAACACGCCCGAGGCAGCGAACCAATCCAAACGATTCCAATCGTTTCGTAGGAGTAGGCCGAAAATCAATCAGCACAATCGCTGCCAAACGCACGACCAGAGCGTCGAGTTAAAGCGTCAAATGAGAGGAAGTTGCCAAAGAGGCAACCGATCTGCTAGACTGAGGTCAAGTTGTGACGAGTGTTCTCGCTAGAGTTCGCACAGGGTCACGGCGAAGCGGCTTAGCCCAACGCTCGATCTATCCCACGGCTCCACTTCGCTACTCTCGGGATAGATCGCTATACGTTACCCAACCTGACGCGTCCCCTACAAAGATGCATTTGCCATCCCGGCTAAATCGCGAAACAGTGGCGCTGGAGGTGGACACGATGCGTCGAAGAGCGCCATTGCTCACATCCCAGAGTCTTACGCCACTGTTCGATTCCTTTGGGTTCCCCCTCGCGGCCGCCAAAAGGAAGGCACCATCGGGACTGAACCGAACATCGCATAGGTCGCAGTCTTCGTATCCCTGAAGCTTCCATATCAATTGGTTCTTCGAAAAATCCCAAACATGAATGGCCTGAGAATCGGAATCGTTTGACTTAGAACTGACGGCAGCGACAAGTTGTCCGTCACGACTGATATCGACTTGAATAATCGGAGCTGTTTGTTTTGGCGATTCCCAAATGGAGGCATTGGTTTGGTCGTACAGATAGTCCCATTCCCAGCCTCGAAACTCAGGTCTCGTTTTATCCAAGATTTCGCGACTGCGTTCGACGCGATTCGATTGATATTCAAATTGTGCAATGGCGATGTCGCGATCATAAAGCAATTGATCATTGCGCTTGAGCGCTGCGCGCACAGCATATCGGCTTTGTTCCGAACGCAGCCAAAGAAGGGTAATACTAATCGAAGCGATTAGAACAGCCGCTACGAGTCCAGCTAACGACGGATGGCGACGGGTCCACTTCCATCCGTGTTCCAAGATTCCGGCTGGACGCGCAAGAATCGGCTGGCCATCTAGATAGCGTTGCAGATCATTCGCAAGTTCGATTGCTGATGAATAACGCTGCGAGGGCTCCTTTCGCAGACATTTAAGGCAGATCGTTTCTAAATCGCGAGGGATCTTGGATTGCAAATGCGAGGGAGAAATAACATCTGAATTTCGCACTTGTTGGATCGTCTCAAT
>JANMGV010000128.1:0-5951 GCA_031374825.1 Pirellulaceae bacterium | reverse complement strand
GTAAACCGAAAACAGGGTCTGACCCGAATGGCACTGCCGCCGACCAATTGGCCGCCCGAAAAAGCCAGAAATAGGCAAGATGTGATGAATACTACCCCCGTCCCCTTTTCTTTCTCGGAAATTCAATTCGCAGTGGTCTCGCCATGCCAACAACCTACAACGCAACGCCCTGCCTGTAAACCGAAAACAGGGTCTGACCCGAATGGCACTGCCGCCGACCAATTGGCCGCCCGAAAAAGCCAGAAATAGGCAAGATGTGATGAATACTACCCCCGTCCCCTTTTCTTTCTCGTCCCCTTTTCTTTCTCCGTCCCCTTTTCTTTCTCCGGTTCGTCATCTACAACCTCGAGCGTGTAACCCTACAGATAGAGACTTGCATCTTTGCGACTCCGTCGCTACCGACCTGCGACTTCCACAGGTTGAGATTCTTGCTGTGGGGGATTTCCATGCCGCCGTCACGTTCTATCAGGCTTTTATCGCCAGACGAACTCGGAGTCGAAATGGTTGCGTTGCTAAGTGACGCGGAATTGCGTTCTGCGACCCGTGGCAGATTGGCTCGCGAACGTAGTTCTCAAGAAAAATTTCTCGAATCGGAAACAGCGAGATTTCACTCAGGCCGGAGACGGGGCTTACACGGAGCCGCTGAAGGCATCGTCTGTCACACAAACGACAAGATAATTTTCCCTCGCATCGTCATCAATCATCCATTTTCTTGGGGAAATCGGCCCATCGAAAAAGGTCGGCTTCAGTGACTTCTTTGATGCCCTTCGCCTCACCCCAGACACGATAGGGTGGTTTGAATTCAGGTCCAAACTCATCCCAATTCAAACTCTTGTAAAGCAGGCCCAACCGTCGAAAAGATCGCCCACTCGTAACAACTCCATCCAGAATTTTTTTGAGGTTTTCCGGATAAGTTAGGCACCAAACCACTGAAGAGCAGAAGCTATTGAAATCGTTCAACTTGTCCTCTTCGTTGAAATAGCTGTCTCTCGCGACCTTAACGAGTGGATTCATCCGATTGGCGACGGTTAGTTCACCTTCCAATGCGATCACATCTTTGAGGTCACTCGCAAATTGAACATCCCAAATATACTCGAAATGATCTCCGAATCCATTTCGGTCGATACTGGTTTCTTTCAGTTGCTGAGGTGGAACGATATTGAACACGACCTTTCCCTCATGAGTATTTGCTTCGGCGAACCGCAATATCAACTCACGCAGACTCCAGTTCATAGAGTCGTTACGCGAAGTCCAAACCTTCATGTCATTGCCGAAAGCGATGTAGCCACCGTCAATCTGATAACGAAGTTCCTGCTTATCGTCACCTACGTCAGCTTTCACGAAACTAACGCTCTTGATCTCTCGAAACGGTCGGTATTTCATTTCCGTAGAAGAAGAATGGATTACCGGTACCAATAAGTGTTTCCAGATTGTCTCCGCGGTCATTAGGTGCGCATTAGCATCGTGCAAATGGGAAAGCTTCCAATAAGTATCTGGTGACAGGCCATTGCTCAAAAACGCAGTCACCTGCTCCCAGAGTCGCGCGTGAGCCTGATCGACAATATGCTGGATACGTGACCAAGTTGCGTCTCTATCACCCGGTATACCAACCCTTTCCGGTGGAATCCTTGCAGGGGTAAGCGTAGGTTTCAACGGTCCGCGAACATCCAATACGAAGGGATCACCAGAAACTATTGAGCTATATCGACAACCGAGTTTCGACCACCGTTCACTTTTTCGGCCCGGTATTCCGACGATCAGAATGCCGTCCATGCACAATGGACTCTCCCCCATGGAACGTGTTTGAACATCCGTTGTTTTGCCTTGATGGTTTAGCTGGATTTTTGAAGAGTTTTCGTTTCGCTTGACAATTTCAAACTTTGTCTCGCCATTGTCAATCGTGGGGAGTCCGTCTCTTTCTTTTAGCAACGCTATCCTAATGGTACCACCTAGGTACGGACTAATATCCGCGAATGGCTGCACCAGAACCATCTTTTCTGTCTCAACGTCGTCCAAAATCGTAGGTGGAGTTGCCGCTTCCACAGGGATGGAGATCGATTCTTCAATGTCGTCGATGCGCGTTTCAGCGTGAATCGGATATTCCGTAGCTAAGGCGTACCCCTCGATAACCGGACACAAGCGTACGCGATCCGCCCAAGGGTCCAAGAATGCTGGCTTCCTTGGGCCAGTAATCTCGATCGTCGTGCCCACTGGTTGATTTTTCAATCCGTCTCGAATAACTAGGATTCCGCCTAGACCGTTAATCTCTACAACAAGTGGGTCGCCATATTCCCGTCCGGGACCGTAGTCGCGTCGCGTTCGAATTGTAATTCGGTCACCGAACATAAAACATGACATGAAACCAATCCCAAACTTGGCACATGGATCGAAATCGACGCCACACTCTCTAAATCCAATTCGCTGCTGCTCAAATTCAGGAGAGCGATAGTAGCTGCGACCAACATTTGTCAGAAAGTTGGAAATAATGCGATCATCCATGCCAATTCCGTTGTCAGTGCACCGAACTACCTGAAACCCGTGTTCGTCGATATAGTGCTCGAAGCTTACAAGGCCGTTGTCCCAAGCAGGCTTTCCTTTGCCGTAAAGGGCATCGCGGTAGCGAAGAGCGTCCAAAGCATTCTGCAGCAATTCCCTGATGAACAACGAATTGTTTTGATACAACTTATCGGTCATCAATAGCTTTACAATTTCTTCTCGTGACAAACTGAATTCAAGTTCAGCATAGCGGTAAGCATTGTTTTTTGGCTCGATCCGAGAGCGATCCACACGTCCCGGTAGCTTGATCGAGTAGTGGCTAGGAACGGTACGAGGAAACTCACCGGATATGCGATTCGCTTCCGCGAGTTCAAAATCAATCCAGTCCATGAATTCGTTCGCCGCACGCTGATAAGACGGGTGCTCACACTGGAGAGTGAATCGAATTCGACTAGCGTTTATCTCCCAGCCAGTGACGCTACGGTGCTTCGCCCATTCGGTCAAGCTTATCGGACTGGAAAAGTGAATAGTCCTAAGCAGTGAACTTGGTGTTCGGTCTTGATCGAAGTCGAGGATGTCAGCAAGTCTCAAGATAAGTGCAAGATATCGCACGTTAACGACATAAGTTCCTACGGCTTCGTCGACCCTAAATCCTGCCGAGTCGGTGATTTGACCTGCAGGCCAAACATGGGATACACAAATCCGCCCAAGTATCTGAGAAAGATTGCGCCCGCGCGCAGACAGCAAATTTGAATCAGAGTACATACGGTTGACAATCGCCTCCGATCTGTCTCCGTGCGACCTCCGTAGATATTCCGTTCGATGGGCTTCAAGAAGCTCGTTCTCCTTAAGCCTAAGCAATTGTCGTTGTTCTTCGCTAAATCGGGAGTCCAGCATTTGCCGTCGAATCTCGGCCAGATTGGGATTGTCGATTCCCCACCTTTGCAAAGAAACTTTGAAGTCAGAGGAGTTCTTGAGCGTTTCCCATTCATCGGAATCTGGAACCATGCCTTGATCATGGTAAAATGCGGCTCCTATTAGCAAAAACACTTCGATTGGGTTAAGCCTGTCGAGAGACTCAGCAGTAACTATCGCCATCAACTCGCAAACGCGAATTAGATGCGTTTGGTCGTGAAGCGTATATTGTGGGTGGTAGTATGGAAAAGCTTTGATTCGCTCAATCGCACTCTCTGCCAAGGTAACCGCATTGGCGGCCAACGACTGCGCGAGTTCTCTATCGGTTGACGATGGATAACCGCTTTGAAGCTTTTTCCACAGCGTAGTGTCTTGAATTGTCTTAATCGCCATGATTGATGACATCGAGTCTTCCTCAAGTTAGTGAACCACAAAGCTGCCTTCTCAGAATCTCGATTCAACAAATGACGACCGAGAAGATACTATTCTACATCACCAACTTCCGCAGATGTTTTCGCAAGATTACCCGGCAGGAGTGATCACGATACGAAACACCCGCGAATCAGAGGGCCGACTCGCGGGTGTTGAGTTTCAAGTATACCGCGATTGGACCTGAGTCCAATCTGCGTTTACAGTTCGATCGCTTCGACTTCAGCGACGAATCGCTGGTTGTTGTCGGCAAGGAACGCGCTGATCACGTTGAACACGGCGTCACTGACACCGATGTTCATGATGTCAGCTCGTTCGCAAGCTTGAACCGTCCGGTACGGTTGCAGATCGATGCAAACCAACTTTGGGTTGGCTTCCTTACCTGCCAGCTTGCGCTGGTTGGAAAAGAAAAGGGGACGGGGGTGGTTTCAAGGATGTGTTGTCTTCTTTATCTTAGGTGGACGCCCGGCAGGACGTAGTGTAGACCAGACGCCGTGTTTTTCTGCCATCTCTTCGGTCCATTCGTTGTCGCCAAACGGTCGGCCTCGATCAACGCTTGTTCGTATTGCATTGAGTTCCTTTTCAGACAAGGGTTCATTCACACGCCAATTCCAGTTAGGCAGTCTTGGAAGAGGCCACGGTGATAAATCCTGGAGACTGGGTTCCACAGATTGGTTCCAACGATACAACGAGCCATACTGCCAGCGCTCCGCACGATCAACTAAGTTGGCGCGAACAGAAAAGAAAAGGGGACGGGGGTAGTTTCAAGGATGTGTTGTCTTCTTTATCTTAGGTGGACGCCCGGCAGGACGTAGTGTAGACCAGACGCCGTGCTTTTCTGCTATCTCTTCGGTCCATTCGAGGTCGCCAAACGGACGGTCTCGATCAACGCTTGTTCGTATTGCATTGAGTTCCTTATCAGACAAGGGTTCATTCACACGCCAATTCCAGTTCGGCAGTCTTGGAAGGGGCCACGGTGATAATACCTGGGGACTGGGTTCCACAGATTGGTTCCAACGATACAACGAGCCATACTGCCAGTACTCTGCACGATCAACTAAGTTGGCGCGAACAGGATTGCGTTCTACATATCGACATAGAACGTAAAAGTGAGCGTCGTCTTGGACTGGAAAGCTCTTGTAACGAGACTGGTAAATATGTCCTTCGCCGCGAGTATGGTAGTGTGCATGGTAACGCAGCGAGTGCGTAGCCGTCACCCATCGCAGGAATTTGCCCATCTGTCCATCTTGAGTCGGTTTTAAAACCAAATGCCAATGATTTGGCATCAGGGTAAACGAATCAAGTTGAACCGAATATGTTGTCAACCCTTCAGCCAGCACGCGAACAAACGCGTCGTAATCTTCATGTTTGTGGAAAATCGTCTGTCTCGCGTTACCGCGATTGAGAGCATGATAGACTGTACCGGCTACATCAAGCCGTTTTTGTCGCGGCATCACACCGCTCAAGTGTCGAGAATAAGCCAATGGTAACATCCGCTTTCACGCGAAACGACCCCCGTCCCCTTTTCTTTCCCTTAGCAACAAGTTCCGCATAGAAATATGTCGTTGGGCCACTACTGCGATGAGGTTCGACAAATTTTCCATCGCGTATCGCAGTCAACCGCAACTCAGTGATTTGATCCTCATCAGGCGATTCAATCGCAGGTCCCGTTGGGAAACTGTCCAGTGTCGTTTTTCCGCAGCCGACAAGGCAGAGAACTACCATAGTAAGTGCCGCAAATTTCATAGGTAACGCCTTTCTTTAGTATTTAAGATTTGATTTGGTCAACCCGCTCTAGGGTGAATACAATTTTAACGGTTATTTACCGCAATTCAATATGGTCTTGTTCAGTCCGTCGCGTCGGATTTTTGTCTCCGAAATGGCGTTGGTTAGCGACCGATATTCCCCACAAAAAGTGGACAGAGAAACTAGTTGGGGTCTTCCATGGGGTCAGACCCTGTTTACTTTTGTTGAAGCAATTCTTCGATTCGCGCGAGGTCTTGCCTTTGTAGCTTGGACGCGGAAATGGCGATCTCGGCGCGACGAATCAAGTTACTGACGCTGTCAGGATGCGTTAGTCCAAATGCAGATGCAAGCTCCCGAAGCGTTGC
>JANMGV010000103.1:0-3457 GCA_031374825.1 Pirellulaceae bacterium | reverse complement strand
GGATAATCTGCTTTCAAGCGGGCGAACATCGGGAGATAGTCTGCATTGTCCACATACGATTTGTTTCGAGTCGGCTCTACCTCAAAATCAAAATATTCAGGCAGTCCAGAGGTGTGATTCAGAAGATGCCGAACAAGGATTGGACTATCGTTACGATAGGCCGGCAGTTCTGGCAGAATCGAACGCACGTCTTGATCGAGTATTAGTTTGTTGCGTTCCGCCAGCATTAATGCTGCCGTCGCGGTAAATGGCTTCGATAGGGATGCAAGCTCAAACAATGTTCGTGAGCTGATTCGTTCGCCCGTTTTCAGATTGGCAAGTCCATACGCCTTCTTAAACTCTAGTTGGCCTGGATCACGCACGAGAATTGCCAATCCGGGCTCCGTTTCATCAACCTCTAGACTTTTGATGAAACGATCGATCGCCGTTACAAGCTCTTTGGTTGGATGCCTATCTTGCCCGTTAATCGCATCGACAAGCAACAGCAGGCTTGCAAAGAACGAAGTGGCAACGCCTGCTATCCTAAACATAGACATTTTCCTGTTACTAATTTGCAACAGTGTATTGCTTTGTTTCTACAAGTTTATCGTTGAGGTAGATTTCGACGCGATACGTTCCCTCTGGCCAGGCTTCGTTTTTGAGGCTTAAGACAAAGTTTCCCTCGACAGGAGTCGATTCGACCGTTGCGCTAGCCTGGTCAATCTTAGAATTCTTTTTGCCGTTACCGATATCTTCCGCAATCCAAACACTCTTGAGTTTGTCTCCCGCTTTCACTTTGTCGCTTTTGAAGAACGCATAGATCTTTGGTGCATCGGTTGGAAAGGTAACTGTGCTTTCGGAGTCCGAGCTCGGCGCGAGATAGGCACTCAGGAGTTTTTCTCCATTTGCTGGCGTAATCGATTGCATTATCGCTTTCACTTCCGCCATTTCGTCTTCAGGAGTATCAGCGTTGGCCTCAAGAAACACGATGGCGACTTGGGACTCCTGGCTAACCAACAAAGCATAGAATACAATCGCGTGTCCATCTTCGCGATCAACGGCCGTGCCACTGAACAACAACCCATCCATGCCACCTGGATGCACTTTTTGGCCCTTAGCATCTAGCTTGATCTTTTTGGCATGATCCTTGAGTATCAGCTGGATATCTTTCTCCACGTTTTCAGCGTCCTGAACGGACGTTAGCTCCCACGCAGTCAAAGAGACGTTTTCCTCTGGTGAGGTGGCATTGAGCACGTTGTCATCGTCTTGATCAGGTTCCCAAGTCTCAGGAATCGAGATTCGAAACATCGGCTTTTCTGAATTCGGGAAATCCAACGTATGGGCATACGAATTCAAGCTACAAGAAATTACTAACGCAACAAATGCGAACATTGCTTTCATGATTTAACAGGAATCTTTCAGGTTTTAGTGAGTGTATTGACGCACCTTCGAAACATAGAACGAAATTTCCGTGCAGGCAAATGGAGCGTGGCGAAAAATTTTACGTATGGAATGTTCACTTCGCATTGCTCGCTGGAAAACGGCAGCGAAAAAAGAGTGCGAGGGATCACGTCCAGCCACTGCCAGTGATCAAGAAAACGTGTTCGTAAGGCCAGAAGTCGTCAAGCGAAATTGCACCGCTGGCTTGCAGCCGTCGACAGTGAGAAGAATTGATGCATGCGATCCTTGAGCAATCTGCTTGCCGCGTCCCATCTTCAGACTTGCGTAAAATAACAACACCCGCGAGCCGGAAATGCGACCCGCGGGTGTTGAGTTTCAATTGTACAGCGGATGGACCGGAGTCCAACTCGCGTTACAGTTCGATCGCTTCAACTTCAGCGACGAATCGCTGGTTGTTATCCGCTAGTAACGCACTGATCACGTTGAACACGGAGTCACTGAAGCCACCGATGTTCATAATGTCAGCTCGCTTACAAGCCTGAACTGTCTGGTACGGCTGCAGATCGATGCAAACTAGCTTCGGGTTGGCTTCCTTACCCGCCAGCTTTCGCTGGTTGGCAACGAAGGCATCCCAAGCCGTCATCACACCGGTCGAACCGTGCCAAGCGGGACGACTTGGGCATACAACGGACGGCGCAGAGCTGGAATATCGTCGAGTACGCCCCGCTCACCAGACAACTGGATGGAAGAACAAAATCGCTTCGATGATTCGCTGCAGCAGATTGACGATCGGGTCAAGCCGACGAATATGAGACAACTCGTGCAGCAAAAGTGCCTGCAATTGGTCGGGAGTCAACCCGCTGACAATTGCGGTCGGTAATAGAATCATCGGCCGCACGACTCCGACGACCACTGGAATTGAAATTTGCTCACACCACGCTACCGCCGGCGCGGATTTGAGTCCCAACTGATGTGCGAGCTTTCGAACGGAATCCAATAATACTGCTTCCGTTATAACGGTCGAGATCATTCGCAACTGACGTCCGCCCCAGACGCCTTGCAACAGCCGTCCAAGAACCATCGCCACACCGCAGAGATACAGTCCTGTGACCCAGCGGGACAATGTCGGAAATATTTTTAAAGAACGGAAGGCGATTGCATCATGCCACTTTGATGAAGTCACAGTGCCTGCGTTTATCGGAGCTTCCTTCTGCGGCCCTGCAATTGCCCCAGCGGACTCAATCGGGCGGGACTCTCTGGTCGTACTGTCGGCAACCTGTTCTGTGTCGATATCCACAGGCTGTTCGACTGCCGCATACGGAATGCGCGAGTCGTCAAACGCATGCGATGATTGCGAGACCTTCGGTCCATCAACTCGGCTGCTGTGGACGTCGATCAAAAAGAATGTAGTCGGCAGACATACCGCCATCGCAAGCATCACGGCCACATTCAGAGAATACCGAATCCTGGCAGAAGCATTACTCAGCAGCAACCCGCCGATGAACACCACCATTCCCGCGACGCAGCCTTGCCAAAAAAAGTGCATCAGCGACAACGTGAGCCTTGTCGAAAAAGAACCGTCAACAAACCACGAAATTGTATTCATTTCGACCGCTCCGAGAGGTTAATCTTCCAGTATCGATCATGATGCCTGGCGCTAGGAATTCTTTAACTTCCGATCGATGATTCGGCGCAACTCCTTCAGTTCGTCCGCGTCGACGGCTTTGATATCAAACAATTTGAGTAAAACTGCGGCGGTCGAACCGTCAAAAACACGGTCCACCACATCCCCCATTACGCGATCTCCGACCTCGCTTTCGGTGATCCTGGGAGTAAACAAATACATGTTCCCCTGCTTGGACCGCGTGAGGTATTTCTTTGCCACCATCGTGTTGAGCGTAGTAATAATCGAAGTTTTCGCCAGATCGCGTCCATCACTGGCAAGCGAGGCCTGAACTTCGCGAGCTAGCAACGGCGACTGCTGCCAGAGCACTTTCAGAATCTGAAGTTCCAGTTCCGTCGGATATTTTGAAGTTGGTCGAGCCATTGGACTTGCTCCTGCATGAATCGCAAAATA
>JANMGV010000077.1:0-6546 GCA_031374825.1 Pirellulaceae bacterium | reverse complement strand
AGCAATATCGCCCGAGCTCTCGCAAGTGCTAGCACAACGCACCGAACAGTCCAAAGCGAAGAAGTCACAATAAATCTCAGGTATTTCCAAATTTGAATTCCTAAAGCCTATTGAAAGAGGTGCAGTATGCAGCCACCGTCGCAATAGTGATGTATGGATTCACGCCAATCGAAGTCGGCATAATCGCTCCGTCGCACACGTACAGTCCATCATGAACCCGTGCATCGCCGGTTTGGTTGTCCATCGAACCACCATATGCGAAATCGTAAACTTGGCATTTGTGGTTAAGCACGCCGCAACTAGCATCGTCCGCTAAGGCGCAACCACCAAGTGGGTGAACCGTCGCAGCTATGCCTTTCAAGATAAGCTTTTCCCGATATCGCCCGCCAAGTGCGGTTGCGATTCGTTCTATTTCTAACGATGCGTTCTTTCGATAGGTCGACCCGTAGTATCCGGGCCAACGCACGACTGCTTGTCCTCGTTCATCCAATTCGATTCGCCCAGTGGATCCGTCATGTCCCATGACCAATACAACTTGGGTACTATTTAGATCGAGGTCTCGGCTGAGTAGATTTATAGCGTTTGCATAGGACCGTGCAACACTACCTTCCTGAATCAGGAATCGAGTCGGAAGAGGTCGGTGTGGATAGGTAATATTCGACTGGATCGTCGGCCCAGTATTGCGACCTTGATGGGCATAGGCACCAAACCCCCCAATATTTGTCTCATGCGAAGTATTATCAATCAATCCCAAGATATCGCCGTTACCAGTCCACTTATGCCCTAAGCAATTCGAAAAGTGCATGTTTGACGACTGCGACCTAAGCAGGAGTTGGGTCGACCCCAGGCTACCCGCGCTGATGATGGCAATCCGCGCTTTCAAGCAGCCATGAACTTCTCGAAGTCCATCGCCGCACTTCAAGAAATGAGAGTAATGAATTCCAAAGTAGCCATTAAGCTTTTCGATGAAGTTCACCTTGGTCTGTGTGAATAAGTCGGCTCCGCATTTTTTGGCTAAGGGGAGATAATTCATGGCCAAAGTATTTTTGGCACCGACGTTGCACCCGGTCATGCAGTCACCGCAATTCATGCAAGGCCGCTGAACCATTCCTTGGCGGTTGATGATGGGTAAACCGAGTTGCGGTCCTCGCGTTATCGATAAAGCTGACGCTTCGTAATGGGCCCCACAATCGGCAAGGTTTTGCGCGGCGATACTTTGCTTCGCATCTTGCATGACATATCCCAAGGCTCGACTGCCACGCCAAATTCCCACTCGGCTCGCGCAAAATACGGGTCTAAGAAATCACGATCGCGCAAAGGAATTGGCCAAGCCGATTGCTGAAAAACATCTCGATCGGGTCGTAACGCGACGTTTGCATTGATCAGCGACGTCCCGCCCAATCCGGAACCGCTCATAACGGTGATGTCATCACCGCGCAAAAGATTAATCAATCCAAGAGGGTTGTCCTCGATTCGATGGTTTCGGTTTTCGCAATATAGAGGGCGTTGCGTTTCATTTGTGATATCGCGAAATGTATCAGGAAAAGTCCCTGGCGACCACTCGCGTCCTCTCTCAAGAACGCACAAACGTTGGCCGGACCTAAGGCTTGCCGCCAGCCGGGCTGCACAAATACTGCCGCCATAACCCGAGCCAATGATCGCGACTTCGTAGTCCCACGGCGTTCCCTTTGGCAACGGATTCAATAGCTTTTGCGGCGGCGAAGCCAGTTGCCCGCCAAATGCAGACAAGCTATTTTGATAGTCGTTGAAAGCCGTTTGTTTGATTGGAGTATCACAAGTCCGACGGCGAGCCACTCGCTCGCGAATGGGATGGGTCTCGCGAGCTGGCGCGTAGTCCGTAATCGCGCCGGCAAGACCAGTCGATACCATGCCCTGGATCGCATGACGCCTCGTGATTTTCGATGCGCCATTCCCAGGATCGGCGTTCCAGTTAGTCGTTTTCGAATCGTCGTGCATGACAACTGCGATCTGTCGAGAAAGAAAATATCTTTGATATCGTTTCTTCGCAGATATCTTTACGATAAACGATATTGCGTACGGGGGCTATCAATCTTCTATCGGTGCTCGATTGACTTCTTCGATATTCCGAACGGCTTGATGCATACAGAACCGTCATTCGCTACAGACTGTGCTAGCTTTGCGACAGAGAGATTCTCAAACGCTCTATCCAATTTTCCAAATCCCTTGGCCAAGCCATTTTGAACGATAGCTTTTCTTGGGTCATTGGGTGAATGAGCTGCAATGAGTAAGCGTGCAAGGCTTGCCTTGGTGCTTGGCTATTATCTTGAATGCACGTCCCGTCGGCATTGCGGTTATAAATGGGTTCGCCGCAAAGCATATGTCCCGCTTCGGATAAGTGAATTCGTATTTGATGCGTTCTGCCCGTTTGCAATTTGCATTCGACAATCGTAAACTCGCCAAGCCTCTCCATAGGCCGTGCATGCGTGATCGCGCGCTGAGAGTCTTCCGGAATCGGTTCTTTCGCGCTCCCGCGAATTCCATCGCCGCGATCCCTTACCAAGTGGGTGTCAAAGGTCGCCGCCTTGAAGTCACCTAGGACAACAGCCTGATACCGTCGATCAACGGTGTGTTTTCGAAACATTCGATTGAGAGCGATCGCTGTATTCTTGTCGCGGGCAAACAACATGAGCCCGCTTGTCTCTCGATCTAGACGATGGACAGGAATAACTGTCAGCTTGGGTCCCTTGTCTCGGGATGTCGAGGATCGGTTCTGGTTCGAGTTTCGTAACTGTTTTCGGGTTTGTTTTAAGGGACGGTAATTGGAGGATGTTTGGCGAGCGAGGAACCGGCGCAATGAATCCGGTAGCAGTTCATCCAGCGTCGGCTGTAGTTGTCTTCTGCGATTGGATAGAGCTCGCTCTTCAAAGTGTCTAACCGACGTGACGCCTGGAGGTTTTTCGACGACAACCAGAAATTGGTCGGCATAAACGATCTTGACGTCGTTTGATGCGACAGGCTTGGCAAGCGGCTGTTTCCACAGTTTAATCACATCTTTCGCCGTCAATCGACGCGCTTCATCCAAGCACAAATTGCCGTTAATCTGCACGCGACGACTAGCAATTGCGGCTCGTACGTCCTTCCAGCTAGCACCACCCATGAGCTGGCGCAGCGCGGACGAAATAGTTTGTCCCTCGTGCGTAGTTTCCAGGTGAAATAATGTGAATTCGTCGTTCTCACGACCGGACTTGCCCATAGAATTTTCAATTGCCTGACGATGACGAGTCGATAGAAACCATGAGAATGATAGAGTGGGTAAAGTATAACCACTGTACAATCATCTGCGACCTCGGAAACCAGCGTTGTGGAGGGAAAATCGGCAAACAAGTTCGAAGCATCGCAGTTTACTAAGGATTAATTCCGCGTTCGTCCCTTCGGATTAGAAACAAGGTAGGACGTTCAATCATTATCGGATGCCTCGCAGTAGGAAACGGATTGTTCTAAGGAAGACAGAATGGCAAAAGTCCACGCGGAAACTATCGAAATGATGGTCCAACGACTTCAAACGAACTTGGAGTCCGGGCTTTCACAATCTGAAGCAGAAAAGCGTCTTGTCCAATATGGTAATAACCAATTACAAGAAGCGCTGAGCGAGCCTGCTTGGAAAAAATTCGCCGCCCAATTCAAAGGCTTGATCATCGGCCTGCTGATTTTCGCTGCCATCCTAGCAGGTTTCCTAGGTGAGTGGGTCGACACCATTGCGATCTTGGCAATCGTATTCCTCAATGCGATTTTAGGATTTGTTCAAGAAGAACGCGCGGAAAAAGCGCTCGCTGCTCTACGAAACATGGCGGCCCCTCAAGCCAAAGCGATTCGAGACGGAGCATTGCGTTTGCTTCCAGCGATCGAGTTGGTGCCTGGCGATTTGATTGAACTCGAAGCCGGAGATAATGTGCCCTCCGATGCTCGATTGATAACTGCGTTCGGGCTTCAGGCCCAAGAAGCATCGCTAACCGGTGAATCCGCACCCGTGATGAAAGAATGGAACTGTGAGGTCGCGGAAGATACGGCGTTAGGTGATCGACGCAATATGGTCTTTGCAGGCACGACAGTTGTAGCAGGTAAAGGGCGAGCAATCATCGCTTCGACGGGAATGGAAACGGAGATAGGAGCAATCGCGGGGTTGCTTCGACAATCCGCCCAAGGCCAAACTCCCATGCAGAGGCGATTGCAAGAACTAGGGCGAGTTCTCGTGACGGGATGCATGGTTATCGTGACGATTATTTTTGCTATGCAGATCTATCGCGGAGAAAAGCTTGTAGAAGCTTTCCTCACCAGTGTGAGTCTCGCCGTCGCAGCAGTTCCCGAAGGATTGCCGGCGGTTGTTACTGTGACGTTGGCTATCGGATTGCAACGCATGGCGGCTAAGAATGCACTGATTCGAAACTTGCCAAGCGTCGAAACACTTGGGTGCGTCGACGTCATTTGTACCGACAAAACGGGCACCTTGACCAGGAACGAAATGACGGTTCGGCAATTGTGGGTGTCTCGCAATCGCTGGCAGGTTTCCGGCGAAGGCTTTTCTCCTGCCGGAGACGTGCAGTGGACAGGCGAGTCCGCTTCACTTCCAAGTGCTGGTGAACAGCCGAGTGATCAAAGTACACATGCCGAAATACTCAAGCAAGATTTGGCTTTGCTGACTCGAATTGCCGCAAACTGCAACACGGCGCAGTGGTCTTGGAAAAGTGAGGAGAATCGAGCTATCTCGATTGGCGATCCCACAGAAATCGCCCTATTGGTCGCCGCGTCAAAAGTGAATAAGGCTCAAACCCTTGCCAAGAGCAAACCGTTGCATGAGATCCCGTTCGACTCGGATCGCAAAATGATGTCGCAAGTCTATCGTTGGTCCGACAGTGAAATTCTTATGCTTGCCAAGGGTGCGCCGGAAGTAATCGTGGGGCGCTGCAGCAAAATTCGAGAATTTGGCGTCGATCGTCCGATGACAAGTGAGGATGGGAAAGCGATCGAAGAGGAAAATAACTGGTTGGCAAACCAAGCGTTGCGAGTACTCGGCCTCGCGTACCGAACAGTGCAAGATAACCCTGACGATTGGAAAGTGGAGAGTGATTTTACTTTTGTCGGCTTGGTGGGAATGATGGATCCTCCGCGGGCTGAAGCAAAGGAGGCAGTCGCACGATGCAAGGAAGCGGGGATTCGTCCTGTTATGATCACGGGAGATCACCCGCAAACGGCTTTGGCGATCGGTCGAGCATTGAGCATCGTGGATAATAATTCGTCCGTGGTGACAGGCGTCGAACTAGATCAAACGAACGCAGAGCAGCTCAAAAAATCGGTTACAGAATTTTCAATTTTTGCACGCGTTTCGGCGGAGCATAAATTAAAAATTGTCGATGCGTTGCGATCGCGGGGCCACGTGGTGGCAATGACGGGTGATGGAGTCAACGACGCACCGGCAGTCAAGAAAGCAGATATCGGCATCGTCATGGGAATCACGGGAACGGACGTAGCCAAAGAAGCGGCCGACATGGTTTTGACGGACGATAATTTCGTTTCCATCGTCAACGCCGTAGAAGAAGGTCGCGGGATCTACGAAAACATTCAAAAGTTCCTTCACTTTCTTTTGGCATGCAATATCAGCGAAGTCCTCTTCATGTTCATTGCGGTGCTCGTCGCGTGGCCATCGCCATTGCTGCCAATTCAAATTCTTTGGATCAATCTCGTGACCGATGGAATCCCCGCGTTAGCCTTGGCACTGGAGCCAATTGAAAAACATCTCATGTCGCGCAAACCACGGTCGCTCAATGAACCCGTTCTGCCTTTATGGAGAGTAGGACTGATCCTCATGCATGGATTTCTAATGGCTGCAGTCGCGTTATTTGCCTATGCCTGGGTACGATCACAACCGGGCGCGAAGGCTATCGACGCAACAACAATAGCATTTTGCACGATCACATTGTCCCAAGTCTTCTTCTCCATCGGCTGTCGCAGTTTTAGCAAAACAATGCCACAAGTAGGAGCATTCACCAATCCAACACTTCTCGTTGCAATCGGAGCTACTGTAGCTATTCAAATCGCTGTTGTAACGTGGCCTTGGTCAGCCCACATTTTGCAAGTTCGGCCGATGTCGCTAGCCGAATGGGGCATGGTAATTGGTCTAGCATTAGTTCCGGTCACTTTGGTCGAGCTAGCGAAGCTACTGTTTTTAGGTCCGTTAAAAGGATTGTTAAACTTTACAACGGCTGTTGCGACAAAATAGCGCAAAGGCCAGTTCGAATTGGCGGCATTCCAATCCTAAGTCGCAACTCGCTTGTCGATTATGATGGGGAAGTTGAACCTGCAAACTTCAATGACGAAGTCCAGGCATTTACGATCGTGTTTATTAAAAAATGTAACGATGAAAGTTCCTAAGGAATTGTCCCGAATTAACTTCCCGAATAATGAAACTTGATCGTGATGTCGATCCAGGGCACCGAGTTGCACGTCATTGACGCGCAGGCGGCAATCCAGGATCAATTGCGCTGGATTCCCGCCTGCGCGGGAATGACA
>JANMGV010000052.1:0-122511 GCA_031374825.1 Pirellulaceae bacterium | reverse complement strand
TAAGCATTACAAATCCATCCAGAGAAAGTGTTCCAAAACCCGCTGATCCATCAGCAAATTAGCAAGCATTCACTGCTTGATTGACTTCTCCAATCTCAACGCAACAATTATGCCGTACTCATTCCAAATGCGATTGCCCTGGGCTTACACCGAAGCGAATCGATGCTTCTTTCACGGTCAATTCACCAGCTTTTTTATCATCGACAAGCTCGATGTTGTGCTTGTGTCGAATCCACTTAATGCTCTTGATTGTGAATGCGTTACCCTTGTTGGTTTTGAGACCCTCTGCGTTCAACTTGGCAGCAATCTGCGCATCATCCAACGTCTTAGACAACTCGCTAACGCGTTCAATCAACTCGCCGTCATGACGCCATCGTTCAGCAATCGGCTTGGGCAATTCGACACGGATCTCTTCACAGGCACCGCCTTGCCAACGGACTTGTAAAATAGCCGCGTGGCGTTCAGGCTTTTGAACCGTGATGTCACAAATGAGTAGCTGCAAAATGCGTTTTTTGTCCTTCCAAGAAGTCGCCTTGTGATGCCACAACTTGGGAAGGTCTTGAGCAAGGCGAAGCACTTCACTGCGCTGCTCTGCAGTAAGCTTCTTAGCCTGTTTTTGAAGGTTGGTGATTTGATCTTGCACATCTTGCAACTCGATCAATGCGTCGTTCCACCGCTGCTCTAAAGTCGTAGCGACTAAGCGATTGTTTGGGTCTACCTGTTCATACCGGCGCCCCGCCAATTGAGCTTCATACTCGGCTCGCTGCAAACGCATCTTCCACTGAGCATCAATCTGCTCATGGCGTTGCGAGACGATTTCGAATGCCTCGATGGCCAATTCAATCTGGTCGCTGCAGAGCACTGCTAAGACGCGACGCTCAATGGCTTGATCTAATGCTCCGCACTGAACTGTCAGGCAAGCATTCGTGGACAGACCCTCACGCTTTCGCCAGTTGCATTGATACGTTGGGTAGATACCGCCATTACCCTTGTAGCGAGGTGTAAGACGTCGACCACAACAACCGCAAAGCAACATACTTTGCAGTAACGCCAAGCCTTCTCTCGCAGGTCCACTCAAGGTCATCTCCTTCGCGTTGGTCTGGTTACGAGACAACTGCTCCAAGTTCTTAACGTATTGGTCGAATGTGATATAGCCTTCATGATGATCTCGCAAGTTCACCAGCCAGTTTTCTTCAGGCATACACGAGATGCGTGATCGGACATTGCCGTTTTCTAGGATTTCTTTGATCGACCGAAAGCGTCCGAAAGCATACACTCCAGCATACGAAGGATTCTTCAAGATACTGTTGACGCGACCATCGGTGAGCCGTCCCCAATGGAGTTTCCCAGCCCAGGTGCCACCGTAGCTTCGTTTAGGAAAGTCCAGTTTTTCCTTAGCAAAACGCTGCACCACGCCGTACGCAGACCCGCACTGCTGAAAGTAATCAAAGACCAGTTGAATAGCGGAACGAACCTGAGCATCCGGGTCTTTGACGATGCAATTCAGTTCATCGAACACAAAGCCCACCGGCAACGGAAATCGCAATTCGCCCTTGCGCGCCTTGTTGAGTTTATTGCCCTGGAGACGCGCACGAATGAAATGTAATTCTGCCTGGGCCATCGTGCCCTTGAGCCCTAACAATAGTCCGTCATTAAAATCGCATGGGTCATAAGTACCATCTTCGTCAATGATCAATGTACCTGTGATGCCGCAGATTTCGATCAGTCGATGCCAGTCTGCATTGGACCGCGCCAATCGCGAAGCCTCGATAGCTAAAACGGCTCCGGCTTTACCGAGTGAGACATCGGCGACCATAGTCTTAAAGTCCTCGCGCTCATTGGTTGAAGTGCCTGACTTTCCTAAGTCGCCATCGAGGACTACGATTCTCGCTTGCGGCCAACCAAGCGATCTGGCTAGCTCTTGCAATGCGTATTGCCGTTCGGTGCTCTCGCGATGATTACGAACTTGTCCCATGCTCGATTGACGCAGATAGACATAGGCGTTCTTCTGGAGATGCGATTGAGTTATCTTGATGGATCTTTGATCGGTGGTTTGCATCGAAATCTTCCTTGATTGGTAATTGAGTTTGATTGAAGGAGCTACGATAGTCAGTGGACTGATTGGTTTCAGTGATTGGCTTTTCAGTTTCAGAAGTCGGAGTGCTCAAATGCGGCTGCAACATATTGGCAATGATCGTTGCCAAGTGATGCTTGTCTTCTGGTGACAAGGTCTGTTTGGCAGAGACTGCCTGGTTCCCTGGCATAGTTGTCCTCCTGTAAACGGCATCAGTCAGACCATCCGCAGACGACTGGCTGAAGCTGCGCTGGTGACGACAATGGACAAGCCCAAAATAGTGCCCGTCAACAGGCAATAGACCACACATGACCTAAGACCTTGAGATCGATTTGGAGACGGCTGCAACGAGCTTGCTTAGCTCAAGCAAAGACTCCAGACGCAGTATCCGAGGCGGTACTCCCGCATCCTGGTAGTGATCGTTGGAACTCAGTGAGGTCCAATCTCTGCGGACCGAAAACGTTCCCGAAGGCGACCCCTTGAGCACCACACATTCCACTCCGAAAACGGTTCGAAATTTGAGCACCAAGAAATGCTGTCTAAACAGCGGGTGAAACGGATGGGTGATTTCAACGGAACCCGAAGGCTGACTGCACAGGGGGGCTGTTACGTTTAACTGTCCCGGCTCTCGCCGAACGTACGGCCCAACTCATTTCACTTGAGCCCCAATACGCTGATATCTTTGCAAGTTAATTAGCCTCCGACTTTATTAACCTGCGACTGAGCAATCAACTCGGCTTGAGCGAACAAACGAATAGTGGGTGGTAAATTGCGCCTGAGGGCGTCAAAGTGCTTTCCATCAAGTCCACGCTGGTCACTTTCAATGTACCAAAATTTTTCCCAGCGTTTTGTTCGAGAATTTTCAGCATTCGCTCGCGTGTTTCTTGCCGATTGGAATTATGCGTTTGACCTGGCGCCGGACGGTGTCGGATTCCGTCAAATCGGGCCAACGTAATATGTGGCACCCAAGTTTGCTTTTCCTTCTGCCACCCTAATGCCTCAAGCTGATCATCAAGCCGCTGAACTATCGCATTAAGACGGAAAACCTCTCCCGCTAGACCAAGCCATAGGATGCGAGGTGATTTCGGCGATGGGAAAACGCCCAGACCCTGCATTTCAAGCGGGGTAAAGTCCATGCCGTCACAAGCCAGCTTGATAATTGTCACAACCCTTTCGAGTCGCTCATGGTTGACATTACCAAGGAATTTTAGAGTCAAATGTGCGTTCGCGGGCTTCACCCATTGTGCTTCTGGGACCCGTTCTTTCAAGCCTTCCATCAACGCTTGTAAACTCGCCTGACTCGCGGGATCAAGTCGAATCGCGATGAAGCAGCGATGCTTGGTCATACTGATTTCCTGGTTTTCAATCGCGGAGGTAAGCAATATCTGGAAATTTATTCGAAAATACAATGATGGCAAATCGTCGAGAAATGTGACATCATTTTTTTCGGCTGCGTGAAATATACAATCAAACTGAATCGGCCAAAAAAGATAACGCCTTCGGTAACTTTCCATGGTACGAATGTTGAATCATCCAGAAAATCTGCCGAACGGTGCTGCTCGCGCTTGGTTGCGAGAACTTATGGTATGACTAGACAATGAGGCAATTCGCTAATACCAATTGTGATGCACTGTTTGAAGTATTTAGAAATGGCAGCGAATCGAGAACAACTACCCTTGTCGGTTAAAATCGGAATCTGTTGCTTTGCCGGAATTAAAAATGGAAAAACATGATTTGGATTCGTTCCATCCGCCTTGGTATCTTAGGAATGGCCATCTTCAGACGATCCTCACGTCACGGAGAATGCTACCAACTCCCTCGTTGCATTACGAAAAAGTCTGTGTACCGCTGCCTAATCGTGGCGCTACGAATGTTTATGTATCGGAACCTGAAGAAAAAGATCCTGCCCGTCCAACATTACTAATGTTGCACGGATTGGCGGGGTCAAGCACGAGCGCGTACATGATACGTATTGGTCGCCGCGCGCACGATGCGGGTTTTCGCGTCATTCGGGTCGATATGCCAGGTTCTGGTGCATCGGCAGAGCTAACCGATTTGCCCGCTCATGCAGGATGTAGTTCAGAAATCGCTGCGGTGATGATTTGGCTTCAGAACCATTTGACGATCGATCGTTGGATTGTCGGTGGCTTTTCGTTAGGGGGTAACGTGACATTGAAACTCTTATCGGAGTTGCACCGAGACGGTCCTAATTCCATTGCCATTGAAAAGGCAATTGTCGTTGCCCCACCCATCGATTTGCATTATTGCAGTCAATCGATGGAAAAAGGAGTGAATCGAATCTACACGAACTTTTTCCTCAAAAACCTCAAAATACAACGACGACGACGGGCGCAGAAGTGGCCGACATGGGCGGCTCGTCCGGAGTTGCCATTCCCCCGATCGATTCGGGAATTCGATGATCGACACACGGCACCCCTATCAGGATTTCGCGATGTGGTGGATTATTATGACCGGGCCTCCACGAATAATTTGCTTAACACATTACGCGTAAAAACAAGCGTTCTCGTCGACGCTCATGATCCCATTGTTCCCTTCGCGATTTTTAACCGAGCTGTTTGGTCGAAAGCCGTTCGCGTGACCGTCACCAAACATGGAGGCCACTTGGGATACATCCATCGAGTCAACGGCAAATATCGATGTTGGTTAGACGATTGGTTCATGACACAACTTTTGGAAACCTTGAACGCAAATGTCCAAATAATTGCTGATCATGAAACCAAAATGCAAGAACAGTATTCCTGACTTTCAGTATTCCTGACGATTGGTCTTATCAGTCCATGGCAAAGACGATGGTCAATCCGACTGTCTTGGACATGCGTGTCGGTGTCGTGGAAACGATTTCGCGGGGGTTACGTTTCTGGACGGTTCGTCGGACTTGATTGCCGTATGCGTCGTACTCGTATGCCGTACTGTTTACATCGCTCGCAGCATCGGTACGCCAGAGGGAACGGACCTTGCCAAGTTTTTGGCCGGTCGCATCGGCGAGTGTTTGGGCGTTTGCGACGGCTTCTTCATAAGCTGACTTGAGAGCTTCTTTTTCTTGTTCTGCCGTCATGCTTGCGACATATACGATTTGTATGTCCTGCGGAGCAGGTGTATTCGCGTAATAATTGCCACGTTGTTGTGCCATACGCCTTACATAATCGGATGCGAATTCTTTTTCTTCATCGCTCAAGTCGGCCCTGATTTTTTTGCCTTGAAGGTCGCGCTGCTGCACTTGCAATTTGAGCGATTCGGGAAGAAGCGAGAGTGCATCGACATCTTCGGTAGGCAACACCCACTCCGCTTGTACTGTTGACTTGGCCGTGAAGATTTTAACTGGCGAATCCGCAGCTTCTCCCTCTTGGTCACCGAAGGGATCCACGCTACTTTGCGTGATCAATCGAGGCGCGTTAAGCGTTTCGGGAGCCATACCGGCAACCGATTCGGTTATCTTGCTACCATCAAAATCGATGGAAGCCACGTCGACGTTCATTTCTTTTAACGCCGCGTTTATTTTGGTTTTGTGATCGGCCAAATTCTTAATCGCCGTCTTTGCATCTCTCCCCTCCGCCTGAATCTGCAATATGAGTCGAATGCGGGTTGGCTGTAGTGTTATCTCTTTATGTCCTGTCGCCGTTAACCCGGCACTGGGTAACGCCGTCTGACCGTTTGCCGCCGCGCCTGAAACGAGGCACCGAACCACAACAACACACAACAAGGCATGTCGAAAGAAATGCGTGTCAAATTTCATTATGTCCCTCACACAATTCCAAGTAACCAAGAAGTGGATTTCTAGAATACCATCGCAGGAGGGAAGAATGCAACTTTCTCGCAAAATATCCTGCAGGACCAGTGCAAACGCCAGCGAAGGCGTGAAATGCTTTCTTCGCCGATCAATTACCGGTAGCGGACTTCGACATACTCAGCCTTTGGACTGAATTTTTGCCCAAGTATCGCGTAAGGTTACAATTCGATTAAACAGGGGCTTGCCGGGCCTCGAGTCTTTATTGTCGGCGCAGAAATAGCCGTTCCGTTCGAATTGCACACGATCATTTGGTCTGCATTCGGCCAACGCGGGTTCGACCATAGCTTGGATGACAGTCAAACTGTTGGGGTTCATGTTGTCGAGAAACGATTTGCCGTCGCCGGTGCGCTCGGGATAGGGGTCGCGGAAGAGTCGATCGTAAAGGTGGACTTCGACAGGCATCGCATGAGTTGCAGAAACCCAGTGGATCGTGCCCTTCACTTTTCGATCGCCAGCCGTTTCGCTACCGCTGCGAGTCAAAGGATCGTAAGTGCAATTTATCTGCGTTACGGTTCCCGTCGCTGAGTCCGTCTCGACGCTTTCGCATTTGATGATGTAGCCGTAGCGCAAACGAACTTCGCCGCCGGGTTTCAGGCGGAAGAACTTGGACGGCGGGTTGGACATAAAATCGTCACGCTCGATGAGGAGTTCACGAGTGAACGGGAGCTTTCGACTGCCGGCCGTGGGATCTTCTGGGTTGTTGACGGCGTCCATCCATTCAACTTGATCCTCGGGATAATTGGTCAGTACCAGTTTGACTGGATCGAGTACTGCCATGAATCGTGGTGCGATGGCATTGAGGTGTTCCCGAATAGCATTTTCAAGCACCGCTACGTCGATCGTACTGTTAAATCGTGCGACGCCGATTCTATCGCAGAAAGCTCGGATACTTTCAGGCGTAAAACCTCTACGGCGAAGGCCGCTGATTGTCGGCATGCGCGGATCGTCCCAGCCACTGACATGTTTTTCGGTTACGAGTTGCAGCAATTTGCGTTTACTCATGACGGTGTAGGTCAAATTCAGACGCGCAAATTCCATTTGCCGCGGATTGTAAATTTTGAGTGCTTGGCAAAACCAGTCGTACAGCGGACGATGATTCTCGAACTCCAAGGTACAAATCGAATGTGAGATGTTCTCGATGGAATCGGATTGACCGTGAGCCCAATCGTACATCGGGTAAATACACCACGCGTCGCCGGTTCGATGATGATGAGCGCGTAGGATGCGATACATAACGGGATCGCGGAGATTGAAATTTGGCGATGCCATATCGATCTTCGCGCGCAGCGTTTTCGTTCCGTCGGGAAACTCTCCGGCGCGCATTCTGCGAAAAAGTTCTAGATTTTCGGTGACTGATCGGTCGCGAAAAGGGCTATTTTTGCCTGGCTCGTTGGGCGTTCCACGCGATTCACGAACTTGGTCGGGCGTCAAATCGCAGACGTATGCATGACCGTCTTGAATGAGTTGTTCCGACCATTTGTAGAGCTGGTCGAAATAGTCGGACGCGTAAAATAGCCCATCCCATTGGAACCCCAGCCAGCGCACATCTTCCATTATCGAATTGACGTACTCTTCGTTTTCCTTGGTCGGATTGGTATCGTCAAAACGTAAATTGCATTTGCCGTTGTACTTTTTGGCCAATCCAAAATTTAAGCAGATGCTCTTGGCATGACCGATGTGCAAGTAGCCGTTGGGCTCGGGCGGAAACCGTGTATAGACTTGACGTTTGCCCCAAGTCGGTTTGGAGATATCCCGTTCGATTTCGTGCTCGATAAAATTGAGTTGACGCTCTGCATCGGGATCCGGAGTGTCTGTTTCTTCGTTGTTGGTTTGGCTCATCTTTGCGTCCTTTATTCGATCTCGATTGCTGCGGTCTCAATATCCATTTTCGATTGCCACGAATTGCGATTATCCAAAAGACTGGCGAACACGAACAGGCCGAGTCGCAGGGATTCGCCGGTTGTCGCTGGACCTTTTCTGGGAAACTATCCCCCAAGTGATGTCACCGGTTGCAAGCTCCGGGTTCACGACGCCTTGGAAAGCGCTCGGCCAATTCGGTTTAGCACACGGTCCTTCCCAAGAATTGCCAACGTCTCAAACATACCGAAGCCCACGGATTTTCCCGTAACTGCCAGTCTCAAAGCATGAATGATTTGTCCGATTTTCAAGGACCGCTGCTCCAAAAATGCTTTTAGCTCAGCCTCAAGTGATGCTGCATCGAAGACTGGTGAATTGGTCAATAGGTCGCGATAGTCGGCTAGCAAGGTCCTAGCGGTCGGATCGTTGCGGAACACTTTATCCCAGGCAGTTTGATCGTAGGTCAATTGATCATCGGCGGCAAAAAAATCATCAAATTGAAGGATGTCCCCGGCAACTTTGACGCGATCGCCACAACCTAAGAGGATGGTATGTACGAACTCCTTTTGTTGAGGCGATGGACTTTGCGGAAGCCAACCGGCATGAACCAAATAGGGCAAGACCATACGGTACTTTGCATCGATATCAAGCTGATTCATCCATCGAGTTTGAAACGCGACGAGCTTCTGCGGATCAAAACTGGCGGGTGCTTTGTTCACTCGTTCCAAACTAAAATGACGAATGGCATCTTGCAGCGTGAAGTGTTCCGTCGAATCATCGAGCGACCAACCAAGCAGCAAAAGATAGTTGAGAATAGCGTCGGGAATGAATCCGATCTCGCGATAAAAATCCACGACGACAGGATTGAAAGTCGCTGGTGAGACTGGTTTGTTAAGTCGCTCTGCGATTAATCTCCCGTGTTCAAACAATTGTGCGAAATCTTTGTTCTTGAGATATTTGTCGAGTTTTCGCTTGCTCATTTTTGCGGTGCCGCCGGGTTCGGCAACATACGGCAGATGCGCATAGATCGGCAATGGGTAGCCTAAGCTCTGAGCGATGAAGACTTGACGTGGCGTGTTCGGCAAATGCTCAACAGCGCGAATCACATGCGTTATGCGAAAATCTTGGTCGTCGATTACGCTGGCCAAGTGGTAGAGACACGTTCCATCATTCCGTTGAATGACGTGGTCCTGCTCCGCAGCCCATTCGAATTCGACTTGCCCTCGAACGATGTCTTGTAAAACGCACTTTCCTTCGCGCGGCATTTTCAGCCGCACCACGGCTGTTCGTCCCTGCGATTCGAATTCTCGGACTTTCTCAGGCGTATCACCCATCCACTGTCGATCGTATACAAACGCTTTGCCTGCCTGCTCGGCCATTTCGCGTTGCAACTGAAGCTCATCGGTGCGGGCGTAGTCGCGATACGCGTGCCCGGACTCGAGCAATTGGTTGACAGCCTCTTGATAGCGAGCAGATCGCTTGGATTGAAAATATTCCCCACAGGGCCCGCCGACTTCCGGTCCTTCATCCCAATTCAAACCTAACCATCGAAAGCCATCCAATATTGGCTGAAGCGCTTCTTGGACGTTGCGTTCTTGGTCCGTGTCGTCGATGCGGAGGATGAACTGCCCGCCAGCTTGTTTCGCAAACAGGTAGTTGAACAATGCTGTGCGCACACCGCCGATGTGTAAGTATCCGGTAGGGCTCGGGGCAAATCGGGTTCGAACGCTCATGAATCCTCACTCTTAAAATTTTGGCTAATCGACTTACGAATCGATCTGTAATCAAGCGAATGCGACGTATTAGAACGGAAATGATGCAAAACGAGAATGACGCCCCTCCTCGTTACCGACGAATTGGCTGTTGGGATTCCCAACAATCAGGCATTTGAAAGCTATGCGGCCTTTCGATTTTGGCCTTGCTCGCGTCGAAGCCGTCGTCGTTCAGCTCGAGTCAGATTTCGATCTCCGTCCTCTGCTTCGTCATCGTCGGTCGAATTCGAAGCATTGGAAGCGGTAGTAGGAAGCGGGCGAGAAGCATTGACGGCAACCGGAGTTGGCTGTTGTTTCGTTCCCGTAGCTTCAACCGGTGGTTTTAGCTTCAAACCGTCGAACATACCAAACATGCGCTTCTTGGGTTTGTCCTTTTTGTCGTCATCAGCCTTCACCATCAAATCGGCTTTTTCTTTTCTTGACCAAAAACTTTTCTTCCCAGTCTCCGCTTTTTGTCCCGACGGAGTCGACTTTGTTTTTACGGATTCCGAATCGACGGCGTCGGTTCGCTTTGGCATCCAGTTTCCAAGTCCGCGCGTCGGCTTCGCAGGAATCGTTTTGTCTTTTGGAGCGTCGTTGCGTTTTTCAGCGGTCGCATTCGATTTGTCAACAGATGCAATCGATTTCACGGTAACCAAACCAGCTTTGCCTTGCCGCTTCCAAAACGCCAAACGATGTTTGAGCGATACGCGAGTCATGTCCTCTTCGACGTTTTTCTTGGGACGACCAGTCGTATCCGTTTTCAATTTCTTTTCGTTGACAACCGAATCGTCCTTGAGAGAACTTTTTCGCTTCCACCAACTTGGCTTTGTTGCGGAAGCAGGATCTTCTGTCTGAGTATGCGATGGTTTTTCGTTGGAGGCAGGCGACGATTTGCGGTTTTCCTTGGCCGCAACCCGATTTTGTTCGGGATTTGATTCGTTGGATTGTTTTACGATTTGGTCTCTGCCTAGCCAACTAGACCAGCCTGCTTTTCGTTCGGTGGGTGCACTCGACATGTTTTGCTTGTCTTGACCATCAACTTGTTTGTCCAGTTCGTTTTCGTCGGCTTCGAGTTCGTGTCGTGTTCGATTTGAACTAGTCGCAGCATTTGTTTTGAATTCTACCCCATCCTCAGCAATGCCTTCCCGGCGAGACTTTTTGTTGCTTGACTTTTCTTGAATCGCTTTGCCTGTCGATTGGCTTACTTCCTCGGTTACTGAACGACGAAACGATGGGACTCGCAACCAACGTCGAGCGAATGATGTGCTCAATTCACCTGTCTCGGTAGAGGAATCGGTATCAGCCGCAGTTGCCTCCCGACGTGACCACTTAAAACTCGGCATGCGCAGCGAGCGAGATTCGCGAATCAAGCCTTCGCGAAGCACAAATCGTCGCTGAGCTTGAATGTAGATGTGCCTCAGATAAACTCCTGCTGAAATCCAGACGGCCAGAATTCCTCCAAGCCAAGCACCACCTACAAACATATCTAACTGCGACTGGGGCAAATTCGTTCGAATGAGACCTGTTCCGAGAATGGCACCTACACCCCATGCGAAAAGCCCAAAGACCCAAAATGTGACGCTCAGCGGTGCCACTTTCAATTCGGTGCACAGACGAAGCGCGAGCACGGCTACGATCGATGCAAAACTGACGAAGACTACGGACCAACCGGAATAACCAATTTCCGCACGCGCCCATCCGTCGATACTCCAACCAAGTCGATAGAGCGCCGAACTTGATGCATCCAAACTGCAAGCGATCGCGGCAAAAACGTAAATCAACCAGATACGATACTTGGCGCGATAGTCGTCCATCTTGTGACGTCTAAGTTGAAAAATTAGCGTGGCCGTTAAGGCCGTTATCATCCATAACTGCGTGCCTAACCAATGGGCGATGCTGTCTCGGTTACGGATATGGAATAGGCTCGCGATAGGTAGTTGTGACCAGGCCTGACCCCGAACATGGATTAAATAATGCCCTGCCAGCAGAAGTGCCCAAACAATCCAAACCGTCGAAATGACGAGTATGAGAGACGATCGACGGATGGGTATCAGTTGCATGAATCGTTGCTGGCATGCGCGACGTACGTTTTGCGAATATCCAGGATCTCTTCGCAATGCATTTGCCGCCGGGTCGTCGGAATCGGACTCCGCGCGTTTGCGATGGACGCGACGTGGGGAGTCGGAACCCAGAGTATTCTGGGATACAGATGACTCGCGAATAGCTCTTCGCCGACGGTCGATACGAGTAGATCTAGAAAAGGGCATCTGGCGATTTCCTGCCAAAAGGGGCGAAGTGCAACTGCTAGGGAATCGGAAATTTGGGCGTCGCTGTCAAGTCGACTTGGGCAATTCAGGTTGCGTTGTAAGGCTCATTCCGATTGCAAGCATAACGACATGCGGAAAACCGCGTCACTTCGTTTGCAAAAACTAAAAAAGTTCGCCCCAACGCTTTGAACGAGCAAAGTTCAACCTACATTTGCGTATCACCAACTGAGGAACTCATGACGCTTTCACAACCATCTAATACGGAAACGCCGCCCGGCATTATTGGCCTGACAACGCCAACAGTTGCCCGTACGCCTGCGAATCACGAGTTCCGGTTGGCACACGCTAAACTCGGACCCATTTCGGCCGTATTTCAATCTCTGCGAGCCAAACACGCCCCCACCGCGGCACACAGTTTGCGCGTTGCATTAGGGATTTCATCGTGGGGGTACAGCCTGTCGATTACGGAAGCTGAATTAGAGCTAATGGAGTTGGCCGCCCTATTGCACGATGTGGGAAAAATAGGGGTTCCTGACCGAATCCTGCTCAAAGGCAGCGAATTGAGTCCGGACGAATTGGCTTTAGTGGTCGCCCAGCATCAAATTGGTGTTCAGATTATTCAAGCTGCTGGAGGTAGCAAGGATCTTCAACAAGCAATCGGTGCAGTCCCTCAGTTTTTCCAAGATTACAGCCGTCGGCAACCCCTGCCGCCGCACGTTATTCTCGCTTCGCAGATGATCTCCATCGTCGATGCGTACGATTCTATGACGACGGAGCAAGTCTATCGTATTGCGTTTAACAAGCTTCAAGCTTTTGAAGAACTGCATCGGTTCAGCGGCGTCCAATTCAACCCGGATCTTGTTGGGCACTTTATCAAACATATTGATCGAAAACTTTGCAATACCGTCGAAGTAAGCAAACGATGGCTTTCCACCCTGCAAAGCAGCGAGGGTCAGAACCATTTTAGAATGTCCGCGCCCTTCACCCAAGAATTCAACGCATCGCAACAATCCCTCTCAAGCATTTTCCATTACAGCCTGATTGACAACATGCGCGATGGCGTTGTGTTTATCGATCAGAATTTGCAAATTATGGAATGGAATCGTTCAGCGGAGCGATTGACTGGTTTGAGTCATGGGATGGTGTATGAGCAAGAATGGTCTCCAAGCATCGTTCAATTGTCCGATGAGAACGGAATACCATTTCGCGATGATCAATGTCCTTTACGAAAGAGTGTCGCCGACGGATCTCAGCAAACGCGCCGATTAGGGCTAATGACCAAAGACTCGCGCGCCGTAAAGATCGATGCCAACATCGTTCCGTTATTTGATGACCGACAAGTGCTTCGTGGTGCCGCGATGCTGTTTGGCGATGCTACGGATCGCGTCAGCCTTGAAGAGCGTGTGCAAGATTTGCACGCAAAAGCGACCATCGATCCCTTAACGCGTGTGTTCAATCGTGCCGAGTTTGATCGCCGTTTACCTGAGATGCTCGCACACTGCCATGAAACGAATCAGCCCTTGAGCTTGATTGTGGCCGACATCGATTTCTTTAAACGTGTCAACGACACTTACGGTCATCAAGCTGGAGACGAAGCGCTTCGCGTGTTCGCGTCGCTTCTCAAACGGATGTCGCGAAATACGGACGTTGTCGCCCGTTATGGCGGAGAAGAGTTTGTCGTTTTGTGCCCCGGTTGCGATTTGACGATGGCGTTTGAGCGTGCGGAAACGATGCGCCGTGAGATTCATTCCTTGCCGTTGTCCGCGCTCCGTAGTGAATGCATTTCTGCCAGCTTTGGCGTTGCAGAAGCTCATGCGGAAGATAGCGAAGAAAGTATTTTCAATCGTGCCGACCGAGCATTATTGATGGCCAAAGAGGGCGGCCGTAACTTGGTAATGCGACTTTCTTATGGTTTCGAAAAAGAAGCCGTCGCCGCAACCAACTCGACTTGGCTCCAATGGTTCGGAGTCAAATCAGCTCCGTCGTTACTCAATGCTGAACTCGTCACATCGGTTCCGTTTAACTTGGCAATCGAAAAGCTCCGCGGGTTTGTTTTGGAATGTAAAGCCGAAGTTTTGTCTGCAAAGTCTAACCTCGTCTCGATGCGAATCGATTGCCGAAATATCCCTCAGTCGCGTCGTACGGACGACCGACCGACTATATTGCAAATCGATGTCCAATTGGATGAAATTTATTTCAATAATCCGGACAATCCGGACGCCAAACCCCTGCATACCTTAATTCGACTTGCTATTCGCCCGACGCGGCAACGCGATCGACGACTAGGCTACCTGCAGTCGCTAGCTGAACGAATTCGTGGCCATTTCCAATGCTACTTGACGGCTGAAAATATCGACGATGAACGTCGCTCAAAGATCCTCATTGCTGCAACTCATATGCCGGTTGATTGGTCCTGAGTTATTGCTAAGTAACAAACGCTCTCAGTTTGTCCTCGCGTGATGTCGGTACCTTCAAAGCAGAAATGCTTTATCTTTTCTCGCTGGTTCCCTTTGTCAACCGGCTGTCAAGTCGGGAATTCTCGTTTCCGGGGGTCCTAGCGGATATCCCTTCATTGCTTAAACTATGGGCGTGGTGAAAAGCTTCCCCAGGAAGTCTATTTCGCTGATTTTTTTGGTTGGTCACGTCTGAATAAGTGGAGTTCGAATCATGGCATACACGTTACCCCCGTTGGCTTATCCTTATAACGCGCTCGAGCCTCACATCGACGCCCAAACGATGGAAATTCATCATACCAAACATCACCAAACCTATTTCACCAAAGTCAACGAGGCTATTGCTGGCACGAACCTGGAATCCTTGCCTGTCGAAAAGCTAATCAGCGACTTGGCAAGCGTACCCAATGAAAAACGAATGGTCGTCAGAAATAATGGAGGCGGTCACGCTAACCACAGTTTGTTTTGGACTCTGATCGGGCCAAACGGCGGCGGAACTCCAAGCGGTGATTTGGCTGCGGCAATTGACAGAGACTTTGGAAGTTTTGACAAGTTTAGGGAAGTCTTCGGCGCTGCGGCAACCACGCGATTTGGCAGCGGCTGGGCTTGGCTGGTTGTTCAAGCTGGAAAACTTGTCGTTGGTTCCACAGGAAATCAAGATAACCCAATCATGGGACAAGCGATCGCTGGTCTTGAAGGCAAACCGATCTTGGCTCTCGACGTTTGGGAACACGCGTATTACTTGAAATATCAAAACCGACGACCTGACTACATCGCTTCATTTTGGAATGTCGTTCAATGGTCTCGAGTCGAAAAGCTATTTGCTCAAGCAATGTAACTTCCGACTAAGTTCCAATTAGTCATCGCACCCTCCAAGCCATCGTCGATTCCAAGACGATGGCTTTTTTTGTTCGCTGATATTCGGAACTCTACTTGGAACGATTCCGCGAAACGTACTTGGAATTAGGTGAGAACGTCGTTGATAGGTTGCGCTAGTTCTGCGTTCGTTGTTGATGTCCATCTAATCATGTAGAGAGCTAATCTGCTAGCTTTGGATTGCCGATCGTGTAGTAACTTTCCATGTTCTGCCCATGCTCTCCAGAACTACGAAAAGCGCGCATAAGAGTTTTACTCGCATCGAAATTAAGTTGCATTTTATTCAATCTGGTGTTGACTTGAATCCGCATTGGTTTCTAGCATCCCCCACCGCCCTTCGGGTATTAGCGATTAAATGCTTGGCCGGAACTTGGGAAGAATTTAACGATTTTTCTCAATTTCGGGACTGACTTCTGTCGATGGATCGATTGGAGAACAGTCTCGCAAGGTTCGGTGCACTACCTAGGTAGTGCGTTAGGCGGACAGAGGGGCGTTGTACACGGGTTTTTATACATAACTGAGGAACGAGGCTAGCGCCCCACAGGCAGTCAAATGCTCGTTACGAGCAAGCCATTCCTCGCTAACAGAAGGGATTCGTTAGCCATGCGATTTCAAACAAAATGGATGCACGTTGCATTCTCTGGCTTTATGATCGTTGTGCTTTCCAGCACCGGCTGCAAAAGTGGCTGGAAGATGCCCGGCAAAGACATGTTCAGTTGGGGCCGCAAGCCATCAGAAACAACACTTGCTGGAGCGGGTCCTTCGACTACTTATCCAAAGAGTCCTGCGCTAACGAGTACACCGACACAAATTCCAAACAGCTCAAGCACCAAGCCAAATACGCCGTTAGGCATGAATTCTTATGCTTCGACAGGCGCTAACGGAATGGGCTCCGCTGCAGCGGCAAACGGCTATCAAACCGGACCGTACGGAACGTCCGCATCGGCGATGACGCAAACGCCTTCGATGGCTTCTGCACAACCTGGCTCTGCAAACCCTTACGGAGGTGCAAACACGTATGGCGCATCAAACCCATACGGGGCATCCAATCCATACGGAACAGCTAGTACGGCAGCGCCAACCGCGAATTCAGGCTACGCCTACAATGGTGCCGCAGGCAGCTATTCACTTCCAAGCCGACCAACAGGACTGGCTGGAGCAGCGACCAACACCGCGGGCACGACTGGAGCTTACGGCGCTGGAACAGCAGGACCGTATGGCGCTGGAACGGCAGGCAGTTTCGGGTCGCCTTCGGCGCAGCCCGGCGCATCGACTGCTATGAACACAAACGCTGCCCCAGGTTACGGGATGCCAACATTCGGCCCACCAAGCAACGGACCCCAGGTTTACGGTCAACCCTCCACGGGACTGACATCGAGCGTCTCGAACGCAGGGCAAGCGGCTCCCTACACGCCATCGAGTCCCGTTGGTAGCGCGGGTTCCTATGCTGGCGCGAATCCTTACTCCGGATCATCGTATCAAGCAACGAACCCATATGCAGTTCAACCAAGTGCCTCGACGGGCAATCCCTATGTTGCGGCTGGGACTTCTGCAACCGGTTCTGCGGGAAATCCCTACGCAATTAACACTGCATCGGCACCAGCAGCGACGGCCAATCCCTATGCGACTGGTGGGACGACTCCGGCATCTTATTCGCCTGGAAGCACCCAAAGGCCTACCGTCTACAGCAATAATTTCACCCAACCAGGTGCAAGTGGAGCAACTTCGGCTGGCGGCTATTCGGCACCTGCGATGGCCACGCCAAGCTACATGGCTCCTCCAGCTAACTTGACTCGCTAAATAGCATTGTGCGATCAGGCCTTTTAAGTACGACCCGGTGGGAAATTTCTCATCGGGTTTTTTGTTGGCCTTACAGATTTTTTGTTGGCCGCGCAGATTGATGGGAGCAGAATAACACGGCAAGATTTTGTACTGGCCGATTGTCTCGAGCGCTCGTGACTGCAGTCGCGCTCTTGGGAGTGATTACCAGACGATGGATGCCGCTTGGAAGATTGGTCCTTCGACACAAGTTCGCTTGTAGTCCCAATCGTCTTGCTGACCCACTTTGGCCACACATGTGAAACAGATTCCAATTCCGCAGGCCATTGGAGTTTCGAGCGAAACTTCGGCTGCGATCTTCCTCTCGGCTGCAATGGCTGAAACGGCCTCCATCATGACTTCGGGACCGCAGCAAGCAATTCGAATCGATTGAGTTGGGTCTGCTTGATTCAGAACTTGTTTTAAGAGATCTGTCACACGCCCGGGCGGTCCAATCGAACCATCGTCGGTTATTAACCGAACGTCGATCCCCGCTTTCTCAAACTGCTCAAGACCTGCAACGTAGTCTTTTGAACGTACGCCGTAGCATAACGTCACCCGCTGGGCGTAGCCCGAATGACGTGAGTCTGAGCCGAATCGAGACTTGCCAAGCGCTTCCTTGGCCAGGACAAGCATGGGTGTTTGACCGATGCCCCCGGCAACGAGCACGAGATGATCGACCGAAGCATCTGAAAAAGCGTTTCCCAGCGGACCAACGATATCGACATCTTGGCCAGGTAGGAGTCGAGCAAGCATCGTTGTCATTTTGCCTTTGACAAGATACACCAGATCGATCGCTTTCGGGTTGCCAGATTCGTCGTGCACCCGGTCATAAACGGCCAAAGCACGCCCAATCAAGGGATCCTGGCAATCGGAAACGCGAATCATGACAAACTGCCCTGGCAGCATGGAAGCGGCCACAGGAGCAGCCTCAATTCGAATTCGCATCGTGGATTTCGCGATGCACGTATTTTCCAAGACGCGCGCACGAATTTGACGAATATTTTTGCGACATTCCAATGCGTCCACCACTGAATCCCCGCCGTATGTTGTGTAAGTTGCGAAGGCTCATTATAGCGTGGCTTGAAATTCTGAGCCCCCGCCACTCCAAGAGCGCCACGCCACCTTCTCTACGAATTCGCCTGAGAAAAACAACGTGATAATCTTGTTATCTTCCGGCTATTTACCTTTGGGGCGTCGTCGACTGAACGTCTTTCCGGGCTTGCCCGATGACGGACTTTTCCGGGTGGGCTTTCCCGTTGATCCGGCGCTCCTGCTGGACTTGCCCCCCGACGCCGATTTCTTAAAAGGACCAGGCGCAGTCCCCTGGCTTCTCTTACCTGGTCGACCCTTTTTGGTGCCCTTGGACTTCGTACCTGAATCACTGCCCGATGAAAAATTCTTTGAAGCAAACCTATTCTTCTTTGGCGGCCTTTGGCTGCGTTCCTCTATTGATCTCTCCACTCGAGGTCCTTCGCGACGACTTGGCGATTGTTTGCTGGAGGGTCGTTTGCTGGGACGGCGGGCCGAGACAGGTATGTCAAATGGCGAATCGGAACTGTCAGTACCGACTGGTGCGATATCATCATCGGATTCGTAATCAATCACGCCACCCTCGGGATCAAAACCACCCAGCGACTCATCGTCTTCCCAGTGCGGTGCGACTTCCACAAGTGCAGCTTTGTCGAACGTCGTCGATTCAGAATCCTCGAAGTGATCCTCAAAATGTTCGTCGACGCTCTTTTCGATATCGCGAACCCGCTTAGGCTTGGGTTTCGTTTTCTGCGATTTTTCCGGAGTCTCTTTTTCTTCGGACTTGCGATTGATCTTTGCTCGCCGCGCGATCTCTGCCGCCTGATACAAGGACTGAACTTCGGTTGATGTCAAGGGACGATGCATGCCTTCTTCGAGCGTCGCCAATCGCAGCGAAGCGATAGCGATACGCCTGAGCAACATGACCTTGTGTCCCAAACGTGCAAGGACACGACGGATTTCGCGGTTCTTTCCCTCGGTCAAAGTCATTTCCAAATCGGTGGCCAATTTCCGCACCCGGCGAATTTTGATCGAGTCGACTTTGGCAAAGCCTTCGGCCAAGCGAATGCCGCGCCGCATGCGTTGCAAATGGTCTTCGGTGATTTGACCTTGCACGACGACATAATACGTTTTGGGCACCTCGTATTTGGGATGAGTCAAACGCTGCGACAGTTCGCCGTCGTTCGTCAATATGATCAATCCAACACTAGCGCGGTCCAATCGACCGATCGGGAATAAGCGATGGTTGCCCGGCACCAAGTCGACCAAACGCGTTCGTCCTTGGGGGTCGCGATTGGTACAAACGACGCCACTCGGTTTGTTCAATGCAAAATACACTGGTCGAAATCTTCGTAAGGCTTCGCCGTCGACGCTGATTTTCGATTTGGCCGGATCGACTTTTCGACTGAGGCTGTCGCATACTTCTCCATCGATTTCGACGCGACCCTGCGTGATGAGTTCTTCGCATTGTCGCCGACTGCCAAAGCCCGCTGCGGCTAGAACGCGATTGATACGCTTTTCTGCGTCGGCTTCGGATTCGGTGGATTCGCTTTTCTTGGAACGTGTCATTTTCTTTTGTGTGCAGTTACTAATAAGCAGTGATTGGAGTGCAAAAGGGCTCATGCGGTCGTAGCACAGCTCACTGGGACGAGTGACCGGTTTTACGGCTCATTCGGACACCTTCCGCAGCAATCGGAGGCGTCGTGATATAGCAACGATGGTCCGCCTAAGACCAAATTACCGATTTCAAAAACCGGTGTCCCTCTTGAAAGGCCGCCCGAGGGAAAGGCAGATTCCCTAGATTAACTCTGTAGCTCGATTTTCGGCAGAGGCAAAACCGACAATTTCATCGATTTCGTTGATAGATTCAGGCGTTTGGCGACATCTGTTGATCAATTCTCAAAAACAAATGGCTGGAGACACTTGTTTGGAATCAATGTCTAGCGGCTGGAGGGGTACTGATTTGCGAACGGTGGCCGAGCCGTTAACTCATTGCGACTTGCTTCCGGAAGCGGATTGGCGAACTCCCTGGGCCGACCTCCGACAACCTCCGGGCCAAGGTCGTTGAGCGGGAAAGGGTCGAATGCAACCGCGCGCGCCTTTTGGCGATCGATGCTGCCTTGACCTTGCGCGCTCCATCGCATTGCGTCGATCATTGGATTTTGACATCCTGCAATCGATGCCACCAAGAATAGCCAAAGAGATCTTTTCGTGCGGCGCATGCTCAAAACCTTACAACATCAGTCGGGGTAGCCGGTATCAGACTGGCTGGCATGCTAGAGAATTCGAACCAAACGCGTTAGATCGAATTCAGGAATCGAAGCTACTTTTCTGTATCGCTAGCAATTGTGAAGCCTAGCTACTTTTGCGGATGGATGTCGTGAATGGCTTCATAGGACATTCGCCAAGCTTGGCCGTACATTAAGGCAATACGTTAAAGCAAAAACATGATGAGCGCTGCGGAATCGAGCTCAAGCTGAATCGATGTTTCTACCCGTTCCGCCGGCAATAAAATTGACTCGCCAAGACCTAGGTTTATTAATCCACCGGCGGTTCTGACTTGGCCGCTGCCCTTCGGAAACGTGACTATCCGGAAACGGTTATCGTTCGGAACTGCGTAGGGTTGCGTGGATTCAAGTTTCTGCAAATGGAACTTATCGCACTCAACCAGGATCGACAGTCCAGTAGTGCTTGTTGCGCGCGGCTGGCTTTTTTGAACAGGCCCGGTCTTATAATCGATTACATCGAGAGCTTGTTGGATGTGCAGTGGCCGCGGTTTTCCGTCGGCATCGACTCGATTCCAATCGAACAACCGAAAGGTTGTGTCGCTGGCTTGTTGGATTTCAGCGATCAGCAAACCATCCCCCAAGGCATGAACCGTCCCCGCAGGAATGAAAACACAGTCCCCCGCGCTGGGTTGAATGACATGCAAGCATTCTTCGGTTTTGTCTTCAGCAATCGCTTCAGCCAATTGTTCGCGATCAACGCCTGCTTTGAGACCGGCATAGATTTTGGCATCGGGCGCGGCGTCAACGACATACCAAGCTTCGGTCTTGCCCAGATCGGGCGGAGTCATTTTCTTGGCATAGGTGTCATCCGGATGAACTTGAACGCTCAAAACGCGTTGACAGTCCAAGTATTTGAGAAGCAGCGGGAAGGAACCCATCTCCGAAGCTTTCGATCCAAGAATCTCGTCCGGAAAGGATTCCACCAATTGACGTAGCGTCCATTCCGACCAATCTCCATCTGCAACCACGCTCTGATCGGCCCCGTGATCGACGATTTCCCAACTTTCTGCCCAAATTCCATCCGTTGGGACATGTTTGCCCAATACAGCAGCCAAACGGGTTCCACCCCATATGTAGGAGCGAAAAACCGGTAAGAATCGTAGTGGAGTATTAGGGACCATTGGGCTAGTTGAGGTTTTCGAGGAACAGAAACTAAGGATAATGATTTTGAACACATGGCCACTTTGACCATACTGTCATTGATGGCTCAAAGAGGTAGTTTACGAGTATACCACACGCTCTCTGTGCGTTTCGCATCTTCGCCATTCCTCGATTCCTGAATGATTTTTTGTTAGACGGCGCATGAACAATTCTCAAAAAAGACGAAAATCCGACGACCTGTTCGAAAAGAGTTCAATGACTTTTGGAGAGCATTTGGAGGATTTGCGCGCCGCCATTGCGAAAAGTGCCATTTGGGTCGGGGTTGGATTAATCGCGGGGTTTTTCTTTGCCAGTTCCATCGTGCGATACATCCAAACGCCCCTCGAATCCTCCTTATCGGCTTATGTTGAAAACAAAGAGATCAAGAACTATGAAACCTTGATGGGCAAACCTCTTTCGGAGGAGATGAAGGATTGGATCAGGGCGAACGATCGTATCAGCGAAAACGTTTACGTCGATCGAGACGAGCTACGAGAAGTCACCGAAACGGGTTCCCAGACATTAGAAACTCCGTCTCAAACGGAAACTGTGGCGAAGACGGAAACTGCTGCAACGGAACTTGCTGCTGAGAATGCAATTCCCCCTAAGGTTACTTCACCGGAATCAACGCCTGAAACGAAGACACCGGTCACAGTAGCGTCTACGAAATTACCCGATCCCGACAGGCTTGTTTCGATTCGGTTATGGCGTGCGATAAAAACGAATACCGAAGCTCTAAGCTTGCAGGAACCGTTTATGATCTGGATGAAAGCCGCCATTATTGCGGGCATCGTTTTTGGTAGCCCAGGAATCTTTTGGCACATCTGGGGCTTCGTTGCCGCTGGTCTTTATCCCCATGAACGGCGATACGTTTATTATTTCTTACCTCTAAGTATTGGGTTGTTTCTCGCGGGAGCGGCATTAGCGTTTTTTGTCATTTTCAATTTCGTGATCAGATTCTTGTTGAGCTTCAACGAGAGTTTGGGAATAGGGACGACACCGCGATTGACCGAGTACGTTTCCTTTGCCTTAATGTTGCCGTTAGGATTTGGAATCGCATTTCAACTGCCGCTTGTTATGTTTGTCGTGGAGCGGATTGGCATCATGAGCATCCAAAGTTACCTCGCAAATTGGCGCATCGCAGTTGCTGTAATTACATTCCTTTCAATGATCTTGACGCCTAGCGATGTCGTCAGCATGCTCGGCATGATGTTCCCACTCATAGGATTGTATTTCTTCGGTATTGGACTTTGTTACTGGTTCCCCAAAGGGCGTGGAGTTGGAATTCAAGGCTACGATCCCGCTTGAAATCATCTGCTGAAAAACAAGCATCTAAAAATAAAAAAAGCCACTTGGAAAACTGATCCAAGTGGCTTCATTTTTTTCATAAATTCGCGATCCGTTTGCTGGTTCGCGAACTCATAATGTTTCGATTGTCGTCACGCGATTAGTACGAGAAGACCATGTCGGTGCCGAAAACGGTTGCGGTACCGAAACCGCCTTCGTTGACGCCAAGTTTTTCCTTGTCCCAAATCCAACGGACTTCAGGACGGAAGACTAGGTTCTTCATCGGGCGATAGTTTACACCCACGGTGTGGTTGTAAATATCTGCGTTCTTGATCCCGTTGACTTCGGAGGAGTAGTTGAACCACTCAAACCGTTGACCGAGAGACCAAGTATCGTTCAATTGGTATATCAAGTAGTTGATGTTACCAAACGTGTTGCGGAGACCTACACCAGCAGCATTGTTTGTGAAGAGATAATCCACTTGATTGATGTGTGTCAATTTTTCGGTAAGAGGCGTTGTCAAAATCAAACAATGGCCTGTACCTCGTTCTTGGAAAGCTGGATGATCCGAAAATCGTCCTAGAACGCTGTGTAAGCTCAGAGTTTGTCCTGTTGCCAACGTACGCTTAGCTCCACCCAAATAAGCGTCACCGTTATCCTTGAAACCGCTATCCCAACCTTGAACATAGCCGTTCCAAATCGTCGTGTTTTCGTCTACTTTATACTGAGCAAGTGCACCAGTGTGTGTAAACGGCTGTGCATTGTAGAACGTGAACTGACGGCTATAGAAGAAGTTGCCGGTTGCTTGAACGACTTCGTTGCCAATGAGGGTAAAGAACTTACCGACTTTGAGACTCATATCGCCATAAGCAATTTCGCCGTACAACTGAGGAATGGCATGGCCGTATGCCCCGCCATTATCCCATGGATTATCCCAGTGGTTGTCAGGACGTCCGAAAGCTTGCGTGTCGGGACCATCCGTACCGTAGATATAATCCATGCGACCACCAAGGCCTAGACCTTTGGAGCCGTCGGCAATCTTTTCGGCGTAGAACCATTGTTGTTGCAATTGGACTCGTCCATCGTAGTTATTGAAGTTGGCTGGAACGCCATTTCCAAAAACTCCGAGGCCGGCGTTGTTCGATGTGTGATATCCTACATCCGACCATCCGCCAACTTTCCATCCGCTGAACAAGCTTGAAAAAATGCCGCCGGAACCCAAGCCAGCACCGCTACAGCCGCATCCATCGCAGCCACCGTTGCCGTCACATGCACCACTGCCGCCGCAACCACAGCCATTGCCATCGCAGCTTCCGTTTCCGCAGCCACTTCCAATTCCATCGCAGCCTTTTGCACCGCGTCCGAATTTCCATCCGCCGTCACAACCACCGTTGCAGCTTGAATCGCAACCAGCGTCACAGCCTGCCGATGATGCAACAGCGGGTGCTGCTGCCGCTGGAGCTTTTGCTTGAGCATCGCTTGGCGAAGCCTGTGCAGCACCTTCATCGGTATACGAAACGGTTTGAACTGTCTTGCTCGGCCGGCTTTGCTGGGCGAAGGCTTGTCCCGTAAAGCAGACGCCGGCAATCATTGCGCTGAGCGCTGTTCTAGATATTTTCACGTTCTGGAACTCCTTTCCTGAACTTAACTACACCCGCCTGCTAGCAACAAAAGTTGTTGGAACAAAGGGTGCCCTATCGCAACTACTACATCCCACGTGCAGCCCTACCATGGGCGTACTCCGCACGATTGTCACCTTCCGTATCGACGAACCAACCCAATCGCATTCAGCCCTATTTCGTCATCCCTCATATCTTGCCAAGACACAACAAAGTGCCTTTGGTAATTTAGATTTATTAATCTCGTAGCCCAAAAATGGGTGACGTGAATTTTGCTAGCTAAAGAAATGGGCGTTGCTAGTTGCCGTCCGAAAAGAGCTCCCGAGAAAATTCGTCCGGATCAAATTCACCCAAATCGTCTAGTTGCTCGCCTAAGCCAACGAGTTTCACAGGCAATCCAAATTGTTTCAGGATGGGGATGACGACGCCACCTTTTGCACTTCCATCGAGTTTTGCCAAAACAATGCCCGTACAACCGGCAGCTTCGGAAAATCCTTTCGCTTGGCTCAATGCGTTTTGACCTGCGGTTGCATCCAGTACCAGCAAGACCTCATGGGGTGCTCCTTCGATTTGCTTGCTCACCACCCGCCGAATCTTGTCCAACTGCTGCATCAAGTTGACTTGTGTTTGAAGCCGACCGGCCGTATCCAGAATGCAAATGTCAAACCCTTCTTCTTTGGCGCGAGCGGTGGCGCGAAAAGCGACGGCTCCAGGATCGCCGCCTTGTTCGCCAAGCACGATGTCGCAACCAATTCTTTCCGACCAAATCTTGAGCTGCTGAACTGCGGCCGCCCGGAAGGTATCGCCCGCTCCTAAGATGACTCGCTTGCCTTGTTGACGAAATCGATAAGCCAACTTGGCGATCGACGTTGTTTTCCCCGACCCGTTGACGCCGACAACTAAGATCACTGTCGGTCCGCTTTCGGACATAATCAACGGCGATTTTCCGGCTTGGAAGAAATCTCGTATCTCGCTTTGGATAATGGACAATATCTCACTCTTCAACTCCACTCGACGAGCGCGAAAGTCGCGAGCGATTCGATCGCGGATTTGAGTCGCCGCAGGACCGCCCATATCCGTTCGAACGAGAATCGCGAAAAGCTTCTGAAGAAAATCGTCGTCTACCAATTGACCTTCGGATTTCCAAAGATCGCGAATATCCGTTCTCAGCACACTATTTGTCTTGGATAACGCACCGCGCAACCGACTCAGCCAACTTGCCTTGGCACCTGTCTCCGGCGAGCTAGCCCCTTCGGATTTTTCCTTGGTCGGAATCGCGGCTACTTGAGGATCGGATTCAGGCTTGCTTTTCTTTTTCCAAAACACGGAAACAACTTTCGTTGGTTGACTGGATGAGACGGCAACGATGGGAATTCATACGTTTTCACTTTGCTAAAATGATAAGTGCTGAAGGTTAATTGCGAAAGCTCTGGTTCCCTGCCCCAATTCTGCATGAACGCATCAAAATTGACCGACTGTCGCTAGGAAAGGCGCCAAGTTGGATGAGAAGTATCGCGTTGCTGGATCGGTCGGTGATGAATCGATCACAACAGTTTTTGAAATATTCAGTCAGCAGTTCGTGAGGAGAGTCGGGATATCCAACATCAATTCAATTCGATCGCCTCTTGGTAGTGCTCGTACAGTTGCTCAATCTTTAAATTGATGCTCCGATATCAGCGTGTAGTTCCCCAGTAAGAATTTTTAAAAGCGTACTTTTGCCGGCTCCATTGGGCCCCACCAAAGCGATTCGATCACATTGACAGATTTCCAACGAGACGCCATTCAAAACCGTTTTGACGCCAAAGGTTTTCGAGATATTTTCTACGCTCCGTCACACGGGAATCCGTCGACAAAGAAGTGGGTGGGCCGACTGTTGAAATCAGCGTTCGTCTTGAGGTTGTTCTAGTTTCCAGTGATAACACGGCCAAGGTTTCAGCAACCCGCAAGCCGGATTTTCATCCCGATGACCCCGACAATAGCCTAGCATTTACGCAAGCCCGCCTGGGTTCCCTATTCTTAAGGAAACGTATTTAATATGGCGACGTCATCTCACAGTCTCAGCGGATACCGAAACATGCTTCATTTACAATGCGACACGCCAACGCGATGGCTTGAGCAAATCGACGAATCGCTAGAAGAGATATTGATCGATCATGCTCATTGCGAACACAAAGCGGCCGCGACTGCCATGAGCTTAATCGGCGCGTACATTGACAACCATGACCTGACGACTGCTATGACGGAAATCGTTCAAGAGGAACTCGAGCACTTTCACATGGTCCTTGCATTGCTTGAACGTCGAGGGATTCCCTTTCGCAAATTACGACCGGGTCCGTATGGTCGCGAACTCAATTGTTTGGTCCGCCCAAACGAACCACAGCGAGTCGTCGATCGTTTGCTGGTTGCTGGGTTGATCGAGGCGAGATCTTGCGAACGATTTTCATTGTTAAAATCCCACATACAGGACCGCGAGCTTTCGGAATTCTACGGATCTTTGTTCGAGTCCGAAGCGCGTCATCACACGACCTACGTGCGACTTGCTAAACTGTACCAATCGGCTGACGTTGTAAACTCAAGATTGATCGAGTTGTCGGCAGCCGAATCAGCCATAATCGAGCGGGGCAGTTCTTTGCCGCGCATGCATAGTTAGGAACCAGTCATGAATCCCACTTCATTGCTAGAACCTCACCGAAATTCAATCGACCAATTAAGATTGGCTGGTCAGCAGTTTTGGACGAGAGGCTGGTCGCTTGGCACGTCCAGCAACTACAGCGTGGTGATCAATCGAGATCCAATTCGTTTGTTGATCACAGCCAGCGGCAAAGACAAAGGCAATCTCTGCCCCACGGATTTTGTTATCGTCGACGAATCGGGAAAATGCGATCCGCCGACCCAAGCCAAGTCGAGCGCCGAAACATTGCTCCACTGCTCCGCTGTGGTTCATCAATCGGCCGGCGCTGTTCTCCATACCCACAGCGTATGGTCGACCATCCTGTCAAATCGCTTTGCCGCGCAACGCGGGATCCTCATTGAGGGATTCGAGATGCTGAAGGGCTTGGAGGGCATTACGAGCCATCAATCTCGATTGTGGCTACCAATTTTCGAGAACACCCAGGACATTCCTGCATTGCAACAGCAGGTCGAAGCATACTGGGCCGAGAATTCTGCGGAATCTGCTTTCGCCTATTTGATCCGTCGCCATGGCATGTACACATGGGGAAGGGATCTCGGAGCAGCCATTCGCCACATCGAAGTCATGGAATTCCTGCTCGAATGCATTGGTCGGACGCTTCTTCTGCCTTAGCCGATCGCTTCGGAAAAAAGCCTGAAATTCAATTTGTGCCTGCAAATCGAGACCATTTCGTTGGCTTGGCGAGATGGAGCAAACAAATCCCCCACATGCTACGAATTGACTTTTTCGAAACTTTCCCGATCAAGCTGTTGTTGTTACACCAACAGCGATTTACGCTTGGAGAGTGAGAATTTAAACTAATTCTTAGTTGCACGAATTGATTTCATATTTTTTACCACGCAGGAGGACATCAGCCTCCTGCAACTACAGAGGAAACACTCGATGAGTACCACACCTGAAAATGCTCCAAAGCCTCGACCGGCTATTTCGCTGCCATTTCTTGTTTTCGCTGCTATCCTATTGGTCGGCGGATACTTTGGCGGCTTTGAATTGATGAAGCGGAATTTTTACAACGAAGAAGAGTCCAAGAAAAAATCTGACGTTTTGACCATGCCCAAAGACGTCAACTTAAGCGTCAGGCCTAATCTTGCTGGCGGTGCTCCTCCCTCCGATTCGGGCCCGAAAGATGGCGAGCGCTCGCGTCAACGACCAGGCCAAGGCGATTCGGAAGAGGAGAAGGACGAGACGACCTCCGAAGAACCAAAAACTACAGAAGAACCAAGAACTGCAGAAGAACCTAAGGCCACAGAAGAACCTAAGGCTTCTGAATCTGGCGAGGCAGCACCTGCGGGCGACACTCCCAAGGACGGTGGTGCTGCAGTTCCTGCTGATCAGCCAGCGCCTCCGCCTGTCGAGAACCCGGGAACACCAACCGAAGGCTCGGGCGAAAAATCGGGCGGCGGTAACAGCTAACCAATCCCATCTTTGACAACCATAGATCATTGCGGCTGATGGGTTAGTATAACGAGTCCCTCAGCCGTTCTCGTTACCGGTTTATTGCAAGGAAAGTTTTCATGGCACGTGTTCTTATCCAATCAGAGAATCGAACAATCTCCGACGTTGAGGAAATTGTCCAATTCCTTAAACCATACGGAATTTGGTACGAGTACTGGCCGACCGAAGGTCGATTGAGCGCTAGTCCAACGGATCAACAAATCCTCGAAACGTACGCTGATGAAATCCAAGCTCTCAAGGATCGCGGCGCGTTTGTTACAGCGGATGTGATCAATGTTAATCCGCAAACGCCCGGTCTGGATGCCATGCTGCAAAAGTTCAACAAAGAACACACGCATAGCGAAGACGAAGTTCGATTCACGGTTTCTGGACGTGGCCTGTTCCACATCCACGCCGACAACGGCGACGTATTTGCAATCGAAGTCGAAAGCGGCGATATGATCAACGTCCCACACGGAATGCGACATTGGTTTAATCTGTGCGACGATCGCAACATTCGCTGCATTCGCTTGTTCGAAGACAAAGCGGGTTGGACCCCTGAGTACATCGATAATGGCGTTCACGGCGAATACCAACCGCTGTGCATGGGACCAAACTACGTGGCAAATAGCTCGACCAAGTCGATCCAATCGGTAATTCAACCTTGATCGATATTTCCGCCCGAGCCGTGCTTCTGGATATCGAAGGCACGACCTCCAGTATTGCCTTTGTCCACGATGTCATGTTCCCGTATGTTCGCAAGCACGTACGGGAATTCCTGTTGGAAAACGCGTCCGATCCTTCGGTTTCGGACGCTTGCCGACTGATTCTCCAAGAAGCCAACAGCCAACCGAATACTGAGCCTCCTGGAACTTCGAATCGTCCTGTGCCCATCGATGCAGTCGAAACCGCTCTCAATCGGCTGATGGACGAAGATCGGAAATCGACCGGACTCAAAGCACTGCAAGGGATGGTTTGGAAGCAAGGATTCCAGGACCAAGTTCTCAAAGCTCATGTTTATCCCGACGTTCCTGACGCCATCAAAGCTTGGCGGGCATCGGGGTTGGATGTGCGGATTTATTCATCCGGCAGTATTGCGGCTCAAAAACTTTTTTTTGGTCATACGGAATTCGGCAATATGCTGGATCTTTTTTCCGACCATTACGACACGACCATTGGCAGCAAAAAAGAATCAAACAGCTACCTACGAATTGCTGCTCTTTTCCCGCTTGATGCGAAGCAAATCGTTTTTGTAAGTGATATCGAAGCAGAACTTGACGCAGCATACCAAGCGGGAATGCAAGTAATCGCAAGCTGTCGACCGGGTAACGCACCCTTGTCGGCTAACTGTCCATATGCACATATCAAGTCTTTTGCAGAACTCAACTTGACTGTTAACTGATTCCAAAAGCGCAAAGTTTAACGCTCGAGCCCGTTCGTCGCGTTTGGATAGCCAAGAAAATCCGGCAAATCCTTGCCCCCGACGGAATGCCCGTTGATCGGCAAATATTTGCTTCAGGGTCCAACCAAGCAGCTTTCTTGACCAAAGCCACGGGGCGCTTAGGATTGCAGAGCTATGAGCTTGGTCACTTGGCGGTCACTCAGGTGATGATGGACGTCACTCGCCACACGAACAAGCTTCTTCCAGGATGGAACAAATTGGGCCTAGATTTGGCCCAACTTTGAATCGCAGGGAATTCGTACCGGGCGGCACCCGCCACCAAAACCGAAATCATCCCTGCGTCTTGAATCAGTCATCGAGCAACCCGCTTGTTCGAGTTCTCCCACTGATTCTCACCAAGCGGATTCGATCTCACTTTGGTGCGCCTTCCGGTTCGAAAGAACCTCATGCCGTGGAAGGATCGCATAATGATTATCCAAGCCTACAGTCGAATTACCAAGAACTTTTTTGTTTTAGTGGTACCAGCCCTAATCGTAATCCAATCCATTTTCGCAGCCGATGTCACGTTTGACGTCAACCCACAAGTTCCTGCACGAAATTGGGTTCTTGATTCGGCGACCCCCGTGTTTCCCAATAGTCGCTTTGTTGCGATTCGATTAAATGCAACGGCATTTGTCCAAGCAGGCAGTTTGTATCAAGTTGAAGAATTGCTCGTTCGTGTGGACACGCGACATGCCATGGTTCAAGTTGTCGATTATTGGCCGCGAACCGAAATGTATAGCCCAATTGTCGATAACATTGTCGTTCAAAACGAAGATTATCAGAACCGCAATGCGTCGATTCAAGGAGCGGGTGGATACCCTGGCATCGGTTGGGCGAATGGGCATGCATCCTTGCAAGACGAAAAATACGTGCAACAAAGCTTTTCCGAAAAACCCGCCAAACAGCAAGTTACTGCCGCAGGCACTTTGAACCGCAAGTCGGCGGTTTACTTCAAACTAAGTCGATCGCCCGAGGAATCACTCGAGGGCACAAAGAACTTCGATATCGTTCTCGAAGTGCCTTTGAATTGGCGTGGCGACTTGCTGACTGTATCCATGCAAGCCTTTGGCAAGCGTCATGCAAAGGATCTACTGACCAGCTTGGCCAGCGATCGATTTATGGTGGCGACCTATCAAGAAGGCGATTCACAAGCTGCCCAACTCGCGTACGACTACATCGTTCAAGAACAAAGATTGCGAGAAAAGGCGAGCGAGGCAGCGAATGCAATTCACCGACGCAACTACCCAACACCGGTCCATAAATTAGGGGCCGTTTTGGATGTTTACGAACCGCAGATTCCAAATGGCTGGTTGGATCAAATCGTATTTGGCTGGACGAACATTTATCCGAACGGTCCCATCAACCGACTTCCCGTCGATGTTCGCGTCGTCATCTTAGACTACCTCGACGCGAAACGTTTTATCGAACAGCTTCCTTCTCAATCGGTTTCGAGTATCGCAAACCAACCGCAATTGGCCAGTCACCAGATGCGGTGAAAATCTTTTCGTAAGAAAAATGGCGGACGGCGTTCTACTTAGTTTTTGCTGAAACCAAATGGGACGCTTACTTCGCGACCGACGGGACTTTTGATGTAGCTTCGATAACAATCGGCGCACAAGTCGTAACGTTTCTTTTCGTAGATATCTTTGGCAATCGAGGCATCGTCGATGTCGTCCATCAGATCCAGGCTCTCTTCGAGTTCCATCAAATGGTCAACGTCATCGGCAATTTCGCAATCGTCGCGGTCCATCGCAGCTTCAATCTCAATACGGACTATGTATCTCAAATCGTGCTTGGCATCGATCTCGCGTTTGCAGCGATCGCAACTGTAGTGAATCATGGATAACCCCTGAACCATTGTGACAAGTATGAAAAGCAAAAATGAATATGCGTTGGTTGCAAAAAAAGAAGTCAATCAACGTTGGTGTTAAGATTCATCGTAATGTTTAGTAAACCTTCAGAGCAAGGTTGACATACTACTTTTCCAAAATGGTTCACAATGTCTCTTTTAGCGACACCGCCCTGTTGGCAAATCCGGTGGATCTTACCACCAGCAGTGGAACAGCGTAAAAACCACCATTGCGACGCCACAAAGGGACTTACCGAGCGTTCCAAATAGTCGGCCCCAAAATGCCGCTGCTCCAATTTGAATGCTACCATCCCAGGACTTGCCTGCCCAACGCTCGCCCAAAACCGCCCCCGACCAAGCGCCAACTCCGCCGAGAATCAATGACGCAATAACGTTTCCAACGATTGGAATCGGAGATCCAACAAACAAGCCAACGACGGCGCCAACTAAGGAACCGACGACGGCCAAGGCTGCAGATCGACGCGCGCCTCCCATTTTGCCTACTCCTGCAGCACCTGCCACAAATTCGATCACTTCACCAGCGGCAGCGAGTATTCCCAAGGTTACAACTACCCAAAGCTCGAAATGAAGAAAACTTTCCGGCGAAATCGTCCAGTGGATCGCTGCAGCGATAGCGACCAATGCCCAATTTCCGGGAAGTCCCAAAACCGTAGCGGCTAGGCAGCATACTGCCAGTAAACTTACGACAATTGCAATAACGACGGTAACCAACACGCGTATTCCCCTTTTTTCCGATTCTCTCCTTGAGAATTCGCAAACGGACTTCGTATATTTGCAGTGCAGTCCCGCAATTCGCGGTGCGAGCGAAGATTCATCTGCTTCCAGCAACAAAATCACGGCAACTGTGAATATTCTACCAGTTGATGACGTCAATCTTGGAGTTCCACGCCTTCTTGGGGGCATTTCTGGCCCGGCAAGAGTTTTGGACTTAAATGCTAGCCGGTTCACGCGTTTCGAATTTCTATGATGGATTGGGGATTGCTGGTCAGCTAGAATGAAACACGAGTCAGCTTTACGGTCGCCGCGTCTTGAATGCATACTGCGTCGATAAGGAGATATCATGAGCGAACAGGCAGCGCTTGATTGCAGTGTGCTGGTGCTCAATCGGTTTTATATGGCGATTCGAGTTGTCGATGTTCGCCGTGCGATGACACTTTTGTATCGCGGCTGCGCGGAAGTCATCACAATCGAAGATAGTCGATACGGCAGTTACGATTTTGATAGTTGGTGCGAAGTCTCTCAATTGCACTGTCTGGAAAAGCAACCCGGCGAAGATTATCTGCGGACTCCTCACCAAGAAGTTCAAGTTCCACGCATCGTGCGACTGGTGTTGTACGACAAAGTCCCCAAGTCGTCCGTCCGATTTAATCGCAAGAATTTGTTCGCGCGAGACGGCTATCGTTGCCAGTATTGCGGGCAGACCCGAGCGATGAGCCAGCTTAGTTTAGATCACGTCGTGCCGAGATCGCTCGGAGGCCGCACTACTTGGGAAAACGTCGTCTGTAGTTGTTTGAATTGCAACTCGAGAAAAGGTGGCCGAACGCCCACTCAAGCGGGTATGAAACTGTTGTCAACGCCGATACGGCCAAGATCCAATCCAACGCTGGTTGCTACTCTACGCGACGCGCGCTATGCCGCCTGGAAGTCTTTTCTGCCCGCAACTGTAAATTAGGGAGGAACTCCGACTGCTCGGATCTAAATGCGAGTTCAGTACTACAACGTCGAAGGCACGACTTCGCAAAAACAAAAAACCGTTTGAACTGATATCAGCGCAAACGGTTGCATGCTTTTGACGTAACTAACTCCGTTGATGGAGTTGGGCCAAGTCCAACGTGTTTCGTTTTCGTCTCAGCTATCGGCCAATGGCTTTTTCTTTTGCGTGATCACTTCACATTGCGGTGCCATTTCAGCGTTGAGTTCAACATAACTTGTCCACTCTTCCGGAACATTGTCTTGGTGGAAAATCGCTTCGACAGGACATTCCGGAACGCACGCTTCGCAGTCGATACACTCGTCTGGGTGAATATAAAGCATCTTTTCGCCTTCGTAGAAACACTCTACAGGGCAAACAACAACACAGTCTGTATAGCGACAACCGAAGCAAGGTTGCGTCACAATGTGGGCCATCGTTGGGGCCTTTCTCTCAATCCAAAAATTCAGGTTGGGTTCAAAAACACGACGAAACGGTAGATCATTGTACGGCCTAAACGAACCCGCAAACATTCGGTTTACGAAAAAGTTCAGGTCGGCAAGGGCCCGGTAATCAGCTTACGCTTTCCCGACCCCGCCTTTCACTGCTGAAACGCATAGTAGAAACGGCGGCAAGCAGTGTCAAGCGTACCGATTCTGCTTGATGTTCAGACATTTCCCACCTAAGATTGATTTTCGGACTTTGATTTGCATTTACACAGTTCTCGTTGTCACTTTCCGTTAAAGCGGCCTTGTCGCCACTTTGCGGGTTTTTGCAAATCTCCTCCCAGGCAGTTCCGTGTGGGTTTAAGTAAACTGGAACTTGTCTCCAAGCAATCGGCTGCATGATTTGGCATTTTGGAAGCGATTCGTGGTACTTTCTAATTTTGACCGGGAAATTCTCCAACGCTGTCTCGATCGCAGCCCAAAAGGCTGGGAGGATTTCGTCGACCGCTTTCTAGGTCTTGTCATCCACGTTGTCAATCATTCGTGTTCATCGAGAGGGCTAACTCTTACACCTCACTTGAAAGACGATCTGGTTTCAGATGTCTTTGCATGTATCCTGCACGACGACATGCGCGTGCTTCGTCGCTTCGCCGGAAACAGTTCCTTGGCCACCTACCTAACGGTGGTCGCGCGCAGGGTTATCGTTCGTCGCCTAGTGCAACTTAAGATCCGCCAAGACCACACACAACCTCTCGATGAAAATCAAGCCGTTGATGCTTCCGATCGCGTTGCGAGGTCTGACAACGTCGAGGAAATAGAACACGCGCTCAAAAACCTAAGCGGCAATGAAGCGACGGCTGTCCGCATGTTCCACCTCGAAGGAAAATCCTACAGCGAAATCGGATCTCAAATCGGCGTTCCCGAAAATAGTATCGGGCCACTGCTGTCGCGAGCTCGCGACAAAATGCGTAAAGTCATCGAATAACATGCGCGCAGTAACTTTGTTTACGATGCTACGCTAGTTACTCATCTACCCAACCCGGCGGGCCGAATGCTTGAACCGTGGCAACAATGTCCTTGGTGGCATGTGTTCTGGCGTTTTCAAAAAGCGGTCGATTCTCGGTGGCCACGTGCTCCTCGATTTGTTTGAAGTAGGCGTCGACTGCCACAGCTTGCTTCTCGGCGGCAAAACGAATTAGTACTAAGGAAACGATCGTGTCACGATAATCATCGCGCCCGCCCTCGATGGCAGCAATCGCTAAAGCTCGCCGAAGCATTAGTGACGCATTCTCCGCCCTCATCCTCGCAGCGGCGCGACGTACATAAATCCACATTTCCACAAGTTCATCGCGATGCTGACCAAAGTACTCTCGAAGCTGGTTCTTCGTCCCCGAATCTTCCATCAAGAACATGTCTGCTAGCGTATCGTATCGAGCATCCTGTTCGCATTCGCCTAATCGCTCCCACTCGTGCAGTTGAGCATATTGGCTCTTGCCGGGCAAGTTTAGCCACTGTTTAAAGGCTTTCGTCTTGTCCAACGGCGGCTTTGCGGCAGTCAACTCAGTGTAAACGTGCTCGATGTTTTCCGTTCTTGTCGTGACTTCGACGCCCGCCCATTCCTTGAAAAACGGGATGCTGATTTTTCCCTTGATTTCGTCCAACGATTTGCCGTCTTCGATAAAACCTTGAACGCTTTTGCGAAGCTCCACAAAGTACTTTTGTTGGTTTTCGAGGACTTCACGCCCGCCTGCTTCTCCGTGACCCGGACAAACCATTTTGACGTTGAGTTCTTGCATCGCGTTGAGCGCTGTGATCCAACTGGCCGTATCGCTATCGCCCGTGTAATTAAATGCTCCATTCACGCAAGCATCACCCGTGAACAAAATACCGTGCTTGGGCAAATAAGCGACCGCGTCGCCCGCCGTATGAGCATGGCCAAAGAAAATCAATTCGACGCGCTGATCACCATCGTCAAAAATGAGCTTGTGCGTAAAGTACAACGACGGCAACTCGTAAGACAATTTTCCATACTCCTCGGCGCGATCGGTCTTGGCATTTTCAAACGCAGAGCTACCTTTGGTTTGAAACAATGGCTGACTTCGCTCGTGCGCTACGACCGTTGCGCCAATTTTCGAGTATTGCATGTTGCCATCAGCATGGTCGCCGTGATAGTGCGTATCAAACACAAATCGGATTGGTTTGTCTGTATGCTGTTTGATCGTCTTGATTACTTCTTCCGCTTGGCCAGGAAAATTTGCATCGATGATCAGTACGTAGTCTTTGAAAACGACCCAACCTTGATTGCATCCCGTGAACACGGGCATCGTTTGGGCTTTGCGAAAGAAAACACCCGGTGCGACTTCCGTGACCTTAACTTCCTCGGGTGTCGATGCCGCAAGCAGTCCCAATGTGTTCAACAGGATGGCAATCAGGCACATGACCAATACGTCTCGTCTCATGATTCACTCGCGAATTCGTTTTGAGAATAATTTACAGAAGCTGCTACAGGGCAATCATCCCAGCAACGCGCGATTCCATGGTAGCCCAGTCCAACGGCAATTTACAATCTGCGCCAAGAAAATTAGTTACTTATCGGCGATAGAAATCTTGGTTTTCGAAGCCACGATAGCCGACCGTCGGTTGAATGGGCTCGGCAGGCTGATACGCTTGCGGCTGCGACGCTTGAGAGAGGCCCGAATTAAGCTGGACAAGATCGATGACCGTATAGCCTTCCAAGTCGGGCAAGACGAAACGGCTCGCATCATTCCCTTCGTTGGCGTTGACCGCGTAGTACGCCACTTCGAAGGCTAGTTCGAGTGGCGGGCCGTCTACCGGGATTAATTGCACATTGACTTGATGCGGCAGAGCGTACTGAACCGACTCGTAGTAGTAATGATTGCTTTGCGTTGCCTGGGCCAGCAACCGACCGGTCGGATCTCGCAGGATTACTTGCCGCGAAACACCTCGCTGAGGATCTAGCACCAGCGTCCGCTGATACATGCCACCCGCCGTTGGTACTTGCGACATTATTTCCAAAGTTCCATCCGGTCGCATCTGCGGCCCGCGAGTGACCAGCGACGGGTCCAATTCCAATATCCCAAGAGCCTCCACGAGCCACACTGGCGAAACCGGCAGAACTTGCCGATTCAATTGAGCGTCGAAGGCCTGATGTTGCGCCACAAACAACGTTGGCGATGGTCCATGACGTGTCGCCATCCAAAATAATTGGTCGTTGCTACCAATGTCAAAGTCTGTTCCTAGCATCTTCGACAAACCACCTTGGACTCGAAAATTGCGAGATCGCTGCCAGATCAAGTTGGCGCTCAAGCCAGGAACATCCGGAATACGAACGGTGACGGCTCGCGATTGAATCTCTTGAATGTTGCGGGACCGATTCAGGAATTCTGCAATTTTCTCGACGTTCGGCGTATCCTGAAAGATAATCGGGGGCTGGAATTCGGAAATGTTGTTCCGTCGAATGCATGTCGCACCCGATGCACAAACCAGCAATACTGCTAGCATGAACATATGTGTGCATTGTTGATGGAGCATTCTTAATCTCGCAATCGCCAAACCGGCTTTACGCTTCTTGGTACAAGAGGTTCGAAAGTGATTGTTGAAGTTCGACGATGGCGTCGTCGCTAGGCGGTTGCATCGGAACGAGGAATTCCATGCCGTCGAGCGGATTGCTTAAATGCATGTGAAGTAAATCGCCAGCGCCTTCCACATGTTCGATCTCGACCAGGACCCGCCGGCGGACTAGCAGAACGCCAAGCAAGTATGCCAACGTGGCTGATTCTGGTTGTTCGCATAATTTGGCGAGCGTATCCAACAAAACCTGCACTGGTGCTGGCTGTAGCGTGCGAGTTTCTCGCTCAGGCATCCTTCCACGCCACCAACCGATTGTTCCTTCGGGTGGCGATTGCCAAGCTTCATCCGAAATATCCTGACGAACGACGTCCGCCCCTTTCGTAAGGATTACAGAATAATACCGTTCACCTGGGGCCAGAGGTCTGTCTAGCTTGGCGCATTTTCTCGTGCATCTTTGGATTGCGTATTCTTGCATTAGTCATCCTGCCGAAGTACCCGCGCATCGAGCTCAGGTCGAATAGCCATTTTCGCCTCGCGACATTAGGAAAATCACTGGTTGGGAACAAGCCCGAATGTGTATTCTTTCGCTGGCAAAAAATATTTCTGAACCATTTTCGAGCAAATGTCTCCAACATTTCGTGCGGCCCGCCATTGTTGATTTTGGGGCGGGGGCGGCAACCGCCGTAATTCGAGCGTCAGGGGTTGAGTGGTAGACCTTGCTTGAGCAACGGTTCACGCCTCCACAAGAACTCACTTGGCATTGCGTCCAGACAGTCTCAAGACGATTGTCGAACATTCCGAATAACTTGTTATTGCCTAGCGTTTCAATTGAGATATTCTTGCGATAGACGGGTTATTGCCCGCACTTTGGTTAAGGTTAGGCAACTAACAAACTTTAGTAAACGATTCGTTCAACTTCGATAAACCGATTCCGACGAGAAAGAACTGGGCGATAACCCAAGTGTTCCCATGCCGACGTCCTTAGACAGTGAGACTCATCGCAGCCCGCGTGGTCCACGTCATCCACTCCGATGCAATCTGCGATCAAGTGTCGCCGACGCCAGTTTTTTCGGCGCCATGGTTGGACTTGGTGAAACATATTTGCCAGCATTTGCACTTGCTATCGGATTCGGTCAAGTCGTTTCGGGATTGGTTGCCAGCGTGCCCATTTTTGTAGGTGGTATGGTCCAACTGCTGGCCCACCGCTTCTTGCCGGGCTGTGCCTCCTACAAGCGATGGGTGGTGATTGCCTCGACGCTACAAGCGCTGGCATTTATTCCTCTGGTTATCGCGGCCATTTATGGCAGCATTTCAATTTGGGTGTTGTTCGCGGTTGCGTCAGTGTATTGGGCAAGCGGACTTGCGGCTGGTCCGGCGTGGAACACCTGGATCGCCCAGATCGTGCCAATTCAGATTCGCCCTAACTTTTTTGCCAAACGTAACCGGTTTACACAGCTTGCAACCCTCGGTGGATTTTTGCTTGGTGGATTATTTCTCTATCTCGGGAATCAATCCGGCAACGTGTTGCTTGGCTTTGCATGCATTTTCCTAGTCGCGTTTGTCAGTCGAATCGTCTCCGCATTTTTCCTTGGGGCCCATCGTCAACCACGGCCGCGAGCCGTTCGTAGCTCTGCGGAAACTTCTGCGATTGCTCGTAGCGAACACTATTCATCCAAAGGCAAACGCCTCATTCTTTATTTAGTTTGCATCCAAGCGTTCGTACAGTTTTCTGGGCCTTACTTCACGCCGTATATGCTCAAGCAACTCAATTTCAGCTACAACGCATTTGTTTTGTTGATCGGGGTTAGCTTTGTCTCCAAAGCATTCGCTTTCGCGCTCTGGGGCCGAATCGGTCAGCGGCGCGGAGCTGAATTCCTGTTGTGGATCGGTGGTATCGGAATCATACCGGCATCGTTCCTTTGGACTTTGTCGAACAGCATCGCTTGGTTAGCGGCCGTTCAAATCGTCAGCGGAATAGTCTGGGCTGCCTATGAGTTGGGATTCTTCCTACGCTTCTTGCAAGACATCCCGCAAAAGCGTCGCGCTCAATTACTGACGTATTACAATTTCGCAAATGCCACTGCGTGGTGTGGTGGATCGTTACTGGGAGGTTGGTTTTTGGCGAATTGGAATGCAAGCTTCGAAGCATACCATGGACTGTTTATCATTTCGTCTGTCGGACGTTTCCTGTGTCTTGGATTGCTTTGGAATGTCGACCGCCAGGGAATGCATCGAATTTGGAATCTTGTCCGACGCGCCTCGCTAAAACCGTCGACCGCCGCTTCGACCCTGCCTACCCCGACCGGGAATTCCAACCCACGGCCGGCTGAATCAGCAACGCACGCAGCTTGATATTTCTCCGTTGCGCAGGTGAAATAGTAGGCCGCACATCGATTCCGAAGATCGTTTTTAACTGCCTTGCAAAAGTCAAATCGCCCTTGGGCGCAAAGTAATTGGCAGCCCGTGTGACAGCCGAGCTTCGATTCTGTTGATTTGCAATAATGAAAAAGGCCAGCACTCTCGACGGATCACGCATACCTGACTGGGTAGTAACTTGGTTATAATCGTCGTCAGTTCGGGGAGGCTCCATCCAAAGAATCTGGCCCCTTTCACTTTCCACTCCTTCTCGTCGGATACAAAATATGTCGCTACGAATTTGGCAAATTCAAGTTTGCCTTGTCACACTTTTCTCTAGTTACCCGGTATTTATGACTACAGCACAAGACACCGTTGCAACTGCTCCTGTCGACGCGAACGATCCCTACGTTTGGTTGGAAGACGTAACTGGCGAGAAAGCCCTGGACTGGGTCCGTAAACGCAACTTAATTTCGCAAACCAAATTGGAAGCGAGCCCGGGCTTCGAAAAACTTCGCGAAGACCTGTTGGCCATTATGGATTCCAATGCACGGATTCCCATGGCAAGCAAACGAGGCGAATTCTTTTACAACTTCTGGCGCGATAAAGAAAATCCACGCGGACTCTGGCGGCGGACAACGCTCGACGAATATCGAAAGTCTGAACCAAAATGGGAAATCATTCTCGATTTGGATGCGTTGTCCACCAAGGAGAACGAAAACTGGGTTTGGCGATCGGCCGATCTCTTGCGGCCCGATTACACGCGATGCCTGATTACTCTCTCGCGAGGCGGCGCGGATGCGAATGTCACCCGCGAATTCGACATGACCAAACGAGAATTTGTGACGGACGGCTTTTCTCGACCCGAATCAAAAGGCGGCATGGGTTGGATCGATATCGATCATTGCTACGTCTATACCGATTTTGGCCCGGGCTCGATGACCACCTCAGGCTATCCTCGCATCGCCAAACTTTGGAAGCGCGGCACGCCCATTTCCGACGCCAAAGTCATCTACGAAGGCCAAGACACGGACATGTCGATTGCTGCAATGCATGACGACTCGCCCGGTTTCGAACGCAATTTCGTCTCGCGCACTCTAGCCTTCTACAACGATGAGCTGTACTACGTCCAGAAAGACAACAACCTAGTCAAACTCGACATTCCCAATTCGGTCGAAAAATCGGTCTCGCACCAGTATCTCGCTTGCCAGTTAAGAGACGCTTGGGAAGTTGGCGGCAAAACCTACGTAGCCGGTAGCTTGTTGATTATGTTGTTCGACGACTTCTTAGCCGGTAAACGCAACTTCGAAGTCGTCTTCCAACCCACTGAAAACTCGGCATTGGCCAGCTTCAGCTTCACCAAAAACAAACTGCTCTTGAACGTATTGGAAGACGTCAAGAATCGGATCTACGTGCTCACGGCTGGCAAAAATGGCTGGGCACGCGAACCGCTCAAGGGAGCCCCTGAATTCGGTAGCATCTCGGTTTCGCCAGTCGACTCCGATGAATCGAATGCGTATTGGATGACGAGCACCGATTATCTAACGCCAACGACGTTGTATTACGGTGAGCTAGGTGCAAACCCTGAAAAGCTCAAGCAGCTACCGGCTTTCTTTGACGCCGAAGGTCTAGCGATCACACAGAACTTTGCCACCAGCAAAGACGGAACGCGCATTCCGTACTTCATGGTCAGTCGCAAAGACATGAAACTCGACGGCAACACCCCTACTCTGCTCTACGGTTACGGCGGGTTTGAGATTTCGATGACCCCGGGTTACAACGCGAGTGTGGGACGAGCTTGGCTGACTCAAGGTGGCGTATATGTTGTTGCCAATATTCGCGGTGGTGGCGAGTACGGACCACGATGGCACAAAGCCGCCCTACGCGAAAACCGCCTTCGCGCCTACGAGGACTTTGCTGCTGTCGCGGAAGATCTCTTCAAACGGAAAGTGACTTCGCCGGCCAAGCTTGGTATTCAAGGCGGCTCGAACGGCGGTCTCCTGATGGGCAATATGTTGACGTTGTACCCGCACATGTTCAAAGCGGTTGTTTGTCAAGTCCCGTTGCTGGACATGAAGCGTTATAACCACTTGCTCGCTGGCGCATCCTGGATGGCCGAATATGGCGATCCCGACAAGACCGAAGACTGGGCCTTTATCCAAAAGTTCTCGCCTTATCAAAACGTCAAATCCGGTGAAAAATATCCATCGATTCTGTTTACGACCTCGACCCGCGATGACCGTGTCCACCCTGGACACGCCCGCAAGATGATGGCTCGCATGATGGAACAAGGCCACGATGTCCTCTACTACGAGAACATCGAAGGCGGCCACGGCGGAGCAGCAAACAACAAACAGTCCGCTTACATGCAAGCTTTAGCTTACACGTTCTTGCACGATCAATTGTTCAACTAAATCCCTTGTAGTTGCCTTCGTCAATTTAAAATCAAAACGCTCGCGAAAGTAAACTCTCGCGAGCGTTTTTGCTTTCACTTTACTTTCAGATTCATTGCGGGTTTCGAGTATTAAAGGCCAAGGATTGTTTTCGTTAACTCGGCCGCTTTTGCTTCGGCTTGGTCCACTGACAGTCCGGCGGCCATGCCGGGTCGTTTGTGGCCCGCTGTAGAAAGATATGCGTCCCGGCGAATCTGCATCCGCTGCTGAAATAAACCAACTAGCTCTTTCTTGATCTTTTTGTCGGCCAGCATATCATCCGGCGAAGACCACTTCTCCGCATCTCTCTCGCCAAACGCTTTCATCATCTGTGTAGCGATAAACCACTGGCCAGCTTCGTTCGGATGAACAGCATCTGGCTGAAAAGTGAACTTGGGATCGCTCATCCGTCGACGCTCAATTTCTTTGCCCATAGCATGATGCAAATCCACGACAACCCAACCCTTCGAACGCTGACTTATCAACCAGTCGCTGTATTTGTCGAGTACTATGTTGTACTTGACCGGTTTGTTTGCCACCAAATCATCGTGATAGGCGGGCGTCACCAAAATACACTTCGCGCCAATCGCCTCGACCTTCTGCTTAAGTTCCTCGATGCCTTCGCGATACTTGGCAAATCGAGATTCATCTAACGGCAAGTAAATGCCGCAGTTCATTCCATAACAAGCAACTACCAAGTCGGGTTTCGTCAAATTCAACACGCGATCCAATCGCTCGCGAAGAACCGGACGTGGGAACTGCCCACCTGCATGACCATCTTCGCTCAACCCCGATACAGTTTCACTCGGCAATCCCACATTAATCACCGTCGGCATCGAATCAAAACCTTGGGCCTTCATCCAAAGCTCCAAGTATCCGATGTACTGACCCGAATATGTAATGCTGTCTCCTAAGAATACTACACGCTTTGCATTCATCAGCAAATCGCGAGGCTCTTCCGCATGAACACCCGACTGGATCATCGAGACCATCAACAACACAAGTAGCATCACCGAGCGAAATGGTCGCACAATCGTTCTCCTCTTAATTAACGTAACCGAATCATCCACTGCTCACGAATACTCCCAACTCAGGCTTACAGAAGTAACCCGATTATAGTCTTAGGCAGCCACAGGCGGTTAATCCTGCAAGCTACAGTTCTCAAGCGGAGATACGACGAGGGTCGGCAGGTTCATCCATCAACTGATAACGAACGAAATTCACGCGAGTCGGTGTTTCGGCAACGAATGACGCTATTTCCGCGACCGCGCGAAGGTCTGTTTCGGAGAACAATTTCAACTATGATGTTCAGTACTCGTTAGCCATTCATCGCGAATGGTTGCCTTCGATCAATCGGTTACTTGGGAGTGCTTGTAGTGAAGATTCAAAGTAAAGTCGTGGCGATTTGCAACTTGGTACTTTGCTTAAGTTGCTCCACCGTCATGATCGCGCAGGATAATACGAAACCCAACGATCGAATCCTATTGCCCGGACTGCAATCCAACGCGCAAGTCTTATTGCCGAACGGTTGGTCGTTATCGCCTGTAGGCGTTCAAATCGAGATGGGCGATTTCCCCGTTAATATCGCAACATCTCCCGATGGAAAATTCGCAGCCGTTCTTCACGCCGGGTATGGCGATCATCAAATTCGTATCGTGAGCCTCGAAACGAATAAAGTCATTTCTATTGCAAACCTTCAACAAACCTTTTTCGGAATCATTTTTTCTCAAGACGGCAAATTCATTTATGCCAGCGGAGCCGAAGACGAACGCATTTATGCTTTCCCTTTTGACAACGGATATGTTGCCTCTCCACAACTCATCGTATTGGGCGACAAGAAAGATCGCATCGTTGTTTCCGGCATTGCGGAACTGCCCAATAAACATCTGCTGGTATGTGGTCTATTAGGGAACGAACTGATGCAAGTGGATATTGCGGGTTCTCGTATCGCAAGTCGCGTCAGTTTGCCAAAGGACAGCTATCCTTATTCTGTGATCGTATCGCCGGATGGTTTGCGAGCTTACGTCAGCCTGTGGGGACTCGCGTCGATTGCTGTTGTCGATCTCAAAAACTGGAAACAGGAGTCAAGCTGGAGCACGCGTAGCCACCCGACAGAAATGATTGCTTTGGATGATGGTCGGTTGCTGTTAGTTGCCTGTGCAGACGATAACTCGGTAGTGATGCTGGATACGGCAACAGGTCAACAGCGGGAAATCATTCGCACGTCGCTTTTTCCGACAGCTCAAAACGGCAGCACGCCGTCAAGTATCGCCGTTTCACAGGACCAAAAAGTCCTCGTCGCGGCAAACGCGGACAACAACAACTTGGCAGTGTTTGACATCACGCAGAGAGGACAAAGCAAGTCGTTGGGATTTATACCTGTCGGCTGGTACCCAACCTCCGTGCGCTTTACCAATAAAGGCGACAAAATTCTTGTCGCCAACGGAAAAGGCGCTTCCTCGCGGGCAAACCGAAATGGTCCTAATCCGCTTGTTGCCAAATCGTCGGTCCGCGAGTATGTCGGTGGTCTATTCGACGGAACACTCAGCGTGATACCGTCTCCTTCCCCATCGGACATGGCACAATACACAAAGACCGCCTTTTCCGTCAGTCCTCTCAAGTCCGAAATTCCTGTCGATCCCAACGCGGTAGCAAGTGCGATCCCACGCAAGCAAGGCGAGCCATGCCCGATCAAGCATTGCGTTTACATCATCAAAGAAAATCGCACCTACGACCAAGTTTTTGGCGATATACCCCAAGGAAACGGCGAATCGAATTTGTGCATATTTCCCGAAAAAGTAACCCCTAACCACCACGCCTTGGCCCGCCAGTTTGTACTGCTTGACAATTTTTACGTGGAAAGCGAAGTGAGTGCGGATGGTCACGAATGGTCGATGGCGGCGTATGCGACGGACTTCGTCGAAAAGACTTGGCCCCTAACCTATCGAGGCGGACGAGGCAAATTAAGCTATCCCTCCGAAGGCAATTTTAAGATCGCCGAGCCGAGCAGCAAGTACATTTGGGACAAGTGCATCGTGCACGGCGTGAGCTTTTTTACTTTCGGCGAATTCATCGACAACGGCCCGACACCCAACGATCCCGCCACGACGACACTGGAGTCGCTAATCGGCCGTTTCGACCCGCAGTTTCGCGGCTACGACTTGGATTTTACAGACGTCAAGCGAGCAGAGCGGTTCATCGAACGCTGGAAACAATTCGAAGCCGATGGCAATTTGCCGGGCATGATTGTCCTCCGATTACCAAACGATCATACCTATGGAACGCGTGTTGACAAACCAACACCGACAGCCATGGTTGCCGATAACGACGTCGCGTTGGGCATGGTCGTGGACGCAATTTCGCACAGTGTCTCGTGGAAAGAGACTGCAATTTTCGTTATTCAAGACGATGCACAAAATGGTTCGGATCATGTGGATGCTCACCGTACAGTCGCTTTGGCGATCAGCCCTTATATTCGCCGTGGAACTGTCGATTCGACCATGTATTCGACTTCCAGCATGCTTCGAACGATGGAGTTGATTTTGGGTTTGAGTCCCATGACTCAATTTGATGCCGCAGCTAAACCGATGTACCAGAGCTTTGGTGCAGAAGCCGATTTGACACCCTACGAGTTCATTCCCGCCGGGGTGGACTTGCACGCCAAGAACCTACCAGGAGCTTGGGGTGCGGCAGAGTCCGAGAAATTAGACTTGGCCAAAGAAGATGCTGCCGACGACTTGCTGTTCGGCGACATCGTCTGGCGAAGCGTCCGCGGCCCCAATTCACCAATGCCCGCCCCCATTCGCTCCGCATTCGTATTCGCTGGTACGGAAGAGGATGATGAGGAGGAAGATGACGAAAATGAAGACGGAGAAGAAGGCGAAGACGAGGAGAAAGAAGAGCATCAACCAGATTGATGCTCAATGGCATTGATAAGATTCCGAGTAGCCTTTCTCTCTGGTTCGCGTGCTAACCATCCGTACGACCAAGCCGCCCGTCAGTCACCCACCAACTCGCGGGCGATGTCTCCGTTTTCGCGAGTTCCCATCGCGCTCCACACACTCTGCGCTACCGAGTCGCTGATCATCCGAGTATGGTTGTCTGCAAAGACCACTTGCGCGCCGCCTCGGTGATAACTGGAGTACCCGAGTTCTTTGTCTTCGATGTAAGCGTCTTTTCGGAAAAATGAGTTGATGCGTGCAGCGGTGGAACCCATCGCTTCGGACATCTCGTTTTGAGCAAAGCTTGGCGAGCCAATGTACCAGTGGTCGACAATCTGAATAATCCCCGTAGCATCCGGCCCCGTCACTCGATGTGAGAACAATGTCTCGCCAAGCATCATGGTAAACGCCGTTCCATCGTAGACATCGCGCAGATTAATGCTGCTGTTGGTAAAAAACATACCATCGAGATCTTCGCGGTTGATCAATAAACCACTGCCGGACTCGCGAGCTGTCAGCCCAGACGCACAGGCCAAATAAGTACCCGGCACTCGCCCCTCGACGCCGTGTTCCACCCGATCCGGTGCCGTCGACGAAGGACAGCGAAATATCGACACATAAGTCCGGAGTGCTTGTGCGTTCGAACCCTCGGACCAAGGTAACTGGGGCTCCAAAGAATCCTGAAGGGGCACATAATCGAGATATCGCAGTATTTGCCCAGACCACAAATAACGTTCATTGACCGACAACGAATTCACGCCGGGAGCCGAAAACTTGGTGTCCGATCCCGATGGAAAAACACCTCGAGCATCATGATGCATCAGCAGCGCCAGCCCCATTTGACGCAGATTGTTCATGCACTGCACGCGACGTGCCGCTTCGCGAGCCGCTCCGACCGCAGGCAACAGCAGACTGACCAAGATTCCGATGATGGCCACAACTACGAGCAGCTCGACTAGGGTGAACGCCCGGCGCTGGGTTTTGGCGATGAATCGCGAAGAAAACGAGTTGCGTCCCGGAGCAACTTTCCCGTTTACAACTCTTAGTCGGCAAAGACAATCTACTGAGACTTGCATTCGCTATACATCCAAGTTGATCGATCGATGAACGACTAGAAGAAAATAATTCCGCGATCACCGTCTTAGCAGAAATCATCGCCGTCGTCACAATATCAAAAGCGTCGAGTCGAATACTTTTTGCATTGTTGTTTCTACTCTCCCGCCGAGCCAATATTTACTTTACCGCTAAATTCGTTTTCCTGTTACTCTCCAATGGCATTTTGGTAGCTTTTGTGGTCTTGCGAATGGGAGAAAAAACGAAGCTCGGGTGGAACCGGGGCCCCATACCTATCTCTAATGCCTGTATTTTCGCAAACAAATCGTAATAGCCTGCAAATTCTTGCGGGAGCAACTCGGAGACGTATTCATTGACAATCGCTGTGCTGATCCCTGGAACTGTTCGAGGCTGCCTCGATGCGGCTGGACTGAATCATCGGCCTATCCTACTGACCGCAGACTCCGATATCAGCTTGGCGGGTCAACCGGCCCGCGAGTGGCTAGTCGTTACTCCTGACCATATTTCGATCATCGACGACTCTCAGTCCCCTACCCTTCTTCGCTCGGTACCTTGGACGAGTATCGACGAATTACGAACGAACTCCGGCGTGGGCTCTGGAATGCTCCAAGCCCTTGTCGAAAATCGTTGGGTCGACTTGATTCGTTACAGCAATGCCCTGGCTACTCGATTTCACAAGATTTGCCGACGTTTGGAAAGCATCCGGAGCGATCAGGACGCGTCTTCGCCTGGATCTCCGTCGACACCTATCGAAGCAAACTGGGACGTACCCCGCTGCCACACGTGCTCGTTGCGACTCACCACCGCCGAAGAAGCTTGCCCCAGGTGCATGCAACGGGGTCAAATACTGCGCCGCGTTTCGGATCTGTTACGGCCTTACCGCCGCAACGCCATCTTCCTGTGCCTGTTGACCGTGGCGGGAGTCGCGGCCGAATTGGTGCCTCCAAAGTTGCAGCAGTACATGGTCGACAACGTATTGAACGTGTCGGCCGGGACCGACGGCGCTACGGCAACCTTGACGAGCAGCAATATCGACTTTCGAACCGCTTTGCTGCTAGTAGTTTTGGCCTTGGCGTTCTCGCGCATTCTGCTATCGATCGTGGCGGTCATCAAAGGCCGAATAGCAACGGCCATCGGAACGGGGCTGACCAGTAGTCTTCGATCAGAAATGGTTCAAAAGCTTCAAAGCCTTGCCGTCTCCTATTACGATCGCCATCAAGTTGGCTCCATGCTTAGCCGCGTCGCTCATGACAGCGAAGTCCTTCATGGATTGATGCACCAAGTCACTGGCGGGTTCCTGCTCCAGACAGTCCAGCTCTTCGGAGTGGGTGCAATGCTTGTTTGGATTAACCCCAAACTGGCTTTGTATACACTCATCCCAGTTCCGTTGGTATTCTTGGGATCATGGATCTTCTGGCAAAAGGTTTATCCACGCTATTATCGGCTGTGGGACGCTTCGTCAAAACAGATGTCGGTCCTCAACGGTATGCTTAGCGGCATTCGCGTCGTGAAAGCGTTTGGTCAGGAAGACCGCGAATACGATCGGTTTCAACGAGCCAACGACCACCTTAGGCAGTGGCGTCTGTGGGTCGAATACACGAACGCCAACTACTCCGCAGCAATGCAAATTGTCTTCAGTTTGGGCGGTCTCATCGTTTGGTACGTCGGCGGTCGAGACGTCATCGGACGCGACATGACACTCGGTCAATTGATTGCCTTTCTTGCTTACTTGGCGATGTTCTATGCACCGCTGGGTGCGTTATCGAGCTTCACATCGTGGTTGACAAGCTTTCTCTCGGGCAGCAAACGAGTCCTTGAGCTGCTCGATACCCCCGTCACCATCGTAAACTCTAGTCATCCCACCGACTGGCAGTCACCGCGCGGCGCGATTGAGTTTGATCACGTGACATTCGGTTATGATCGCAATCAACCAGTGATTCGAGACGTCAGCTTTACCGTATCCCCTGGCGAAATGATCGGTATCGTCGGTCGTAGTGGTTCCGGAAAGACGACGATGGTGAATCTTCTCGGCCGATTCTACGACGTCCAGGAAGGTCGAGTTCTGATCGACGGTATCGACATTCGTGAAATTTCCACTCATCAGTTGCGCGATCGCATTGGAATCGTCTTTCAAGACTCTTTTCTGTTTCGCGGCACCATTTGGAAGAACTTGTCCTACGGCCGCCCCAGCACGACGATCGAACAAGGCCTCGCCGCTGCCAAAGCCGCTGGTGCTCACGACTTTATCTGCCGACAGCAACTCGGCTATGAAACATTGCTCGGCGAACACGGAGCCGGTTTGTCCGGCGGCGAAAAACAGCGGCTATCGATTGCCCGTACGCTGCTCTACGACCCGCGAATTTTGATTTTCGACGAAGCTACCAGCAATATCGACGCGGAAGCAGAACGGAGCATACAAGAAGCTCTCGAAGTCCTCACTTCCGGCCGCACTACAATTGCCATCGCACACCGATTGTCAACTCTCCGCAATGCCGACCGCATCCTGGTCTTTGACCGTGGCCAGTTGGTAGAACAAGGCAGCCATTCGGAATTGCTCGCCAGCGACGGAACTTACGCGCGATTGGTGCGAATCCAAACGCAAGTCTCCAAAGCACCCAGCATCGACAAATTGGTTTATGAGTCGCAGCAAACACCAACGGCCAGCTCGTCCTCGAAAGTCGCCATCCACCAAAATTCATTCCAGCATTCGGACCAACCAGAAAATGCAACCGCTACGGCTGTGTTAGACCAACCCGCAAAACCGTCCGTCTCAAGCGACCCAAGCGCCCCATCGACCGCTGAGGGTTTGCCCGCGAACGATGCCAAGAAACCAAAGCATCAGATTGTATGGCTCGACCCAACCACCACACGGTTTACACCTTCGCAGCATGACGGGTTCGAGCTTTGGCACGACGAAGAACAGAAATCGTCCAGCGTGTTTGTTGTTCGTACTTTTCCAGCCACGCAACCGGATGCGTATTTGAGCGTCCGGGGCTGGGATGACCAAGGCGACGAAGTCGAATTAGGAATGATACGCGATTTGTCCGCTTGGCCAGCAGAATCTCAAGCTCGCGTTCGGCAGTTGCTGGCGCGCCGCTACTTGCTCCGGCAAATCCTGCGCATTCACAGCATCAAACTCGAACATGGCTTCCTCGAGTTCGACACCGAGACCGACGTAGGCCGCCAACAATTCACCCTCCGCTGGACCGCTAGCCAAGCCGTCGATTTCGGCGAAAACGGAAAGCTCCTAATCGACACCGAAGAAAACCGCTACGTCCTCCCCGACATCAACACCCTCCCCACCCCCGACCGCGAAAAATTCCTGCAAAACGTTTATTGGTGAGAACTTTGCTATGCCGCTGCCGCGAATAGCATTGTTTGTAGCAGGTAGACGGCGACGCCGGCGAAGTAGCCTAGGGTGGCCCAGGGGGCTATTTTCTTTAGGTACCAGATAAAGTTAATGTGCTCCATTCCCATGGCGGCGACACCGGCAGCAGATCCGATGATCAAACAGCTTCCTCCAGTGCCAGCACAGAAAGCTAGCATCATCCAAAAAGTGTCGTTGGTCGGCATCTCGTACATCTCAATCCCCGCAGCAACCAACGGCACGTTATCCACGATCGCAGAAACAAGCCCAATTACGATCGCCACGATTTCATGCGACTTGATGCTTTGATCGAGTTGTTCGGCCAGATTCCTCAAGACTCCCGTCGCGGAGAGCGCTCCTACGGCGAGGAGTATGCCCAAAAAGAAAAGTATGCTCGACATATCGATTCGCTTGAGCACACCGACAACGCCGGTGCTCGAACGCGTTGCTTCGTCCAATGTGTGGCTGATCAAGTCCGAAACGATCCACATGACACTGAGACTGATCAGCATGCCCATGAATGGTGGCAAGTGCGTGTAGGTTTTGAAAATCGGTACGCTTAGCAATCCAATCAACCCCAGGAACAGGAACAGTTTTTGATGCCAGGGCTTGATTCCTTTGGAGACGTGAGCGGGATGATGTTTGTCGCGAGGATCAATATTCCCCCTGATAAAATAGCTGATGCCCATCAACGGCACTAGCAAACAAACAATGCTGGGAAGCAACAGGGCCTGCATCACCTCGACCGTCCCAATCTTGTTCTTGATCCAGAGCATGGTCGTCGTCACGTCTCCAATGACCGTCCATGCTCCCCCAGCGTTTGCCGCAATAATGACCAATCCTGTGAATAATTTTCTAAGTTCCTTATCGTGTATTATCTTACGCAACAACGACACCATGACGATTGTTGTGGTCAAGTTATCTAATACCGAGGAAAGCGCGAAAGCCAACCAAGAAACGGTCCACAACAGTTTTCGCTTGCTGCGTGAATTGATTCGATCGGTGATGATCGAGAATCCTTCATGCGAGTCGACTTGCTCTACAATCGTCATAGCCCCCATCAAGAAGAACAAAATCTGTGCAATCTCTGCAAGCGTATGCATCAATTGGCCATCGACCAAATAATGCAACGAGTCCGGATGCACGCCGTCGGCCTGTGCCTGCGCAGTAAACCACTCAGGCACGCTCTTGACCAAGTTTTGATGGTCGAGCGCGAAAAGGGTCCAGCAGACCGCCCCGATAAATAGTGCCGAAGCTGCCTTGTTGATGTTCAGCTTGTGTTCGAACGCAATGGCCATATAGCCTAGGACAAACACCACGATAATCGCAGTCAGCATAAACAACTCCCAGTGGATTGTTCGCCAGTATCACTTGGCGAAATAGTACTTTAGCAAGTCAACGAGCATAGCGAGGATGAACGGATTTTTCCAGCCGAAACCAACGAACCGTCCCTGGCTTGGCGTGTTCAGAAACAACCTACTGGGATATATTCGCACACTGGTTTGTATGATTGTTGGGATTCCAAAAAGATAGTAGTCCCTAGAGATCAGGTTGTGGGGGATAAAACGAAGTGCAAGCGAATATCGTATTGTTGCCGGGTGATGGTATTGGACCCGAAGTCGTTGAGCAGGGGCGACGGGTCCTTGCCATGGTCGCTGATCGATATGGCCAACAGTTTAGCTTTAACCAACACTCTATTGGTGGAACTGCAATCGATCAGTTTGGTGATCCGCTGCCAGAGAACACACTCGAAGCTTGTCGAAAGTCCGATGCGATTCTATTGGGCGCTGTAGGTGGACCGAAATGGGATAATCCGAATGCAAAGACACGTCCCGAAGCAGGTTTACTACGCATCCGAAAAGAATTGGGGTTATTTGCCAACCTGAGACCCATAGTAACTTTCCCGGAACTCGTGGATGCCTCGCCACTCAAACGAGAAATCGTGGAGGGTACCGACATTCTTTTCTTCCGCGAATTAACCGGCGGAATTTATTTCGGCCCGTCGGGCTTGGAAACTTTGCCTGATGGCGGCGAACGAGCGTTTAGCACGATGGTGTACTCAACTTACGAAGTCGAACGCATTTTCCGACTGGCCGCGAATGCTGCTCGCAATCGGCGTGGAAAATTGACGATGGTCGACAAGGCAAATGTTCTCGAAGCCAGTCGTCTGTGGCGACGCGTTTGCGCCCGATTGGTTGCAGAAGAATTTCCCGATCTTGAGTACGATGTGGTTCTTGTCGACTCGATGGCCATGCACCTCATCAGCCGTCCACGCTCCTTTGACGTCGTGGTCACCAGCAATATGTTCGGCGATATTTTGACCGACGAAGCCTCCATGTTGCCTGGCTCGCTCGGTATGCTGCCCAGTGCGTCGCTTGGCGCGGGTGGTCCTGGACTTTATGAGCCAATTCACGGTTCAGCACCCGACATCGCAGGCAAAGGAATTGCCAATCCGTTGGCTACAATTCTTGCGGGCGCGATGCTGCTGCGGCATTCGTTGGGCCTCGAAGATGAAGCCATCGCAATCGAACAATCGGTCCAAACCGTGCTAGCTCAAGGCCACCGCACCGCCGATCTTACAAAGGGACCATCGCTAGGTACAGTTGCGATTACCGATCGAGTGCTCGAAGCTCTCAGTCAGTATGGGGCCAAGACAGCTTCCATTCGATGAACTGCCCGTTTTGTTCCTTATTGTGCGATGAAGACGACGCGATTGACGCATGCGAATTGCGAAGTCGGAAATTGCGCGGGTTTGGAGTTCAATCACCCAATACCACTTTTTCTAGGCCAACGAGTTCCGAATCGCATTTTGATGGCGCTCGGATCGATGGTCGGTTGGTGAGCTTGGACGAAGCCATCTTAACTGCTTCTTCATTGCTCCTCAACGCGAGACATCCAATCATCTCCGGCAGCATCCTCGATGTGCATTCGTCTCGTGCTGCTATTGAATTGGCTGAGCGCTGTGATGCGATTGTGGACTTCGCCGATAGCGATGCGACCTTCAACACGTTGACGGCGATTCAACGTGCGGGGATCGTTTGCGAGACTATCGCGGAGATACGCTTTCGAGCAGATGTCGTCATCTTCATTGGCGATGATCGACTGTTAAATGCGATGCCGCGACTCGGACCTCGAATCCTAGATATTCCTGCATCTAGCCCTTTGTCACATCGGCGCGTCGTGCTACTGGGCAATTGGAGCCGTGCGGCAAAACAATCCTTGGAGGGGTCCGATCGAGTGGTAACTTCCATTCAGAGCGCGCTGCCTTTGTTGCCTAACAGTTTGTACGGATTGCTTGGTCCTTCGAAGCCATCCTCAGCCGAAATTGCGAGCTTAATCGGTGGCGCAAGTAATCTCGTTGTGATTTGGAATCCCGAACATATCGCTGCTACGGATCGAGATTTATGGACCGAGACGCTGCTGCGATGGATTAGCAAGTCGAACCGCGGGGCAAGTTGCGCTGCACTGCCGCTTGCGGGCAGGGGAATAACTTTTCAGCAAGTTTGTACATGGCTGACTGGTTTCCCCGGGCGCGTTCGATTCCAACAAGGCACCGCTGAGTACGATCCTTATCGATTTCGTTTCCCCTTAAAATCGCAAGACTTGCCAACGGATTGTTTGCTTTGGGTCGAACAAGACAACGAGGCGGCTTTGCCCGATTCCGTACCCAATATCCTGCTGGCCGCCCCAGGAAACTTTCGCACCGTCGGTCCCTATCCAAAGGTCGAAATCGCGATTGGCCTGCCAGGTGTTGACCATGAGAGCATCCTATTCCGGTCGGACTCCGTCGATGCGTCCATCTGCCCTCAGCTTCGCGATTCGACGTTGCCGTCCGCAGGCAAAGTGTTAGATCGGATCGTGGCTGCTTTATTTCAAGCCGAAAACGCGAGTGGCCAACACCCGGGAGCTCGCGCTAAATGATCATCAAATTGACTGGTGGCGTAATTTGCGATCCGGCTAAGGGCCGAATCAGTGAAGCTCGCGATTTGTTCATCGTGAATGACCGAATCCGCGAAAGCATTGCCCCGAACGCAAAACCCGATGCAACATACGATGTTCGCGACTGCGTTGTCATGTCGGGGGGGATCGATATCCATACGCATATCGGTGGTGGTAAAGTCAATCTCGCGCGTCTGTTGATGCCCGAACGAAAACTGCGGCATCGTTCTAAAGCCGATTTCGGCGAATCCCTTTCGTGCCCAGTTCCATCGACCCACGAAGCCGGCAATCGATACTTGCGAATGGGATACATGATGGCCGTCGAGCCAGCAGTAGTTCCATGCAATGCCCGCCATGCTCATCTGGAGATGGGTGATACACCCTACTTGGACACAGCCGGACTTCTGCTGCTTGGGAATGATGACCTGCTGCTTCGATGGCTTAGCGAAAACGTATCTCAATCGCAGATCACGGATTATGTCGGCTGGATGGTGAACGCCCATCAGTGCCTTGGCGTGAAAGTCGTCAATGCTGGCGGAATCAACGCGTTCCGTTTCGGCTCATCCGATTATACGCTCGATCAAGTACACCCGCATTATGCCTGTACGGGCCGGCAGATTCTACATGCGATCGCAGAAGCTGTTGATCACCTGGGGCTTCCTCATCCTGTGCATGTGCATTGCAGCCAATTGGGCGTGGCGGGAAACATCGAAACGACTTTGGCTACGATCGATGCCGTCCAAGGATGCCGAATACATATGGCCCATGCGCAGTTTCACGCTTACGGAACCGACGGTCCTCATGGCTTTTCATCTGCGGCCGGGCGACTTGCGGATGCCGTCAATCGCAACCCAGAAATTAGCTTGGACGTTGGCCAAGTCCTCTTCGGGCAAACTGTCACAATCTCTGCGGATATGGCTCATCAATTTGCAAATCGCAAACACGCCGATCCTCGGAAAGTCATTTTCCAAACGACGGAATGCCAAACGGCCTGCGGCGTCGTTCCTTTTCGCTATCGTCAAGAACAATACGTCCATTCGTTGCAGTGGACGATTGGTCTCGAGTTGTTGCTGCGCATCGAAGATCCGCATCGAGTCTTTTTGACGACCGACCATCCGAACGGCGGCCCCTTCACTGCTTATCCACATCTAATTCGTTTGTTGATGGATTATAATTATCGGCAGGAAGTTTTGGCTAAACTCCATCCGGATGTGCGAGCGACCTCGCCGATAAGCAGTTTACGACGTGAATACACGCTCGACGAGATCGCGATGATCACTCGCAGTGGTCCCGCAAAGATTTTGGGATTAGACCATATTGGTCGACTTGCTGACAACTGCTTGGCGGATGTTGTTGTTTATCGACAGAACGCAAACGCTGAACGTATGTTTACCGAGCCTCACTTGGTTTTTCGCAACGGGCAACTTGTTTTACGGGACAACAAAATCGTTGGCGGTGCACCAAAGTCCACTTGGTCGGCGTTGGTCGGCTACGATACTTCTATCAAAAAAAGGTTGAACGAAGCTTGGCAAGGTATTTATGGCGTTTCGCCAAAGAGTACGATCATCAGCGAAGGTGAATTTCAAGATCATTTCGGAATTTCTCTTCAACGTATCGCCTGTGTTCCCTTAGCGACGTAGCGGCAAAATCAGATGAATATTAATGGAATTCCAATCGAGGACACCTTTGCTGAAGCTTTCGACATGACGGCAACGCGCGTCATCATCACAGCGGCGAAAAACGTTTGGGCTCGCCGCGCGGCCGAAGCCATGACGGGTTTTGCCACTAGCGTTATTGGTTGCGGAGTCGAAGCCGGAATCGAAGGCGACTTGACAGAAGACCAAACTCCCGATGGGCGGCCTGGAGTTACCGTCCTGCTATTTGCCGTTTCTAAAACGGAACTTGAGAAACAGCTCGTGCGGCGGGTCGGCCAGTGCGTGCTGACTTGTCCAAGCACTTCTATATTCGCTGGTGTCGAAGGCGAAAAGCGAATCGCGATGGGCTCCAAAGTTCGATACTTTGGTGATGGCTTCCAAATCTCGAAAAAGCTCGGTCGGGAAAGGTTCTGGCGTATCCCGGTGATGGATGGAGAATTCGTTTGCCAAGATACCGTTCCTCGCACGTCGGCAGTCGGTGGCGGTAACTTTCTGGTTATCGCCACCACGATCGATGGCGCTCTCGACGCTTGTGACGCAGCCGTAAAGGCCATAAGGGGAATGCCGACAGTTATTGTCCCTTTTCCGGGTGGCGTCGCGCGAAGCGGTTCCAAAGTGGGATCTCGCTACAAGTCGCTTAACGCCTCGACGAACGATGCCTATTGCCCGACGCTTCAGGACTTGACCAAATCGGCCATCGGAGATGATGCGTCGGCGGCCCTCGAATTAGTCATCGATGGGCTTACGCCGGAAGTGGTTGCCATCGCGATGCGCCGGGGAATCTTGGCAGCATGTCAAGTTGGCCCACAGTGTGGTGTTCGCTTGATTACAGGCGGTAACTACGGTGGTAAATTAGGTCGCCATCATTTTCATCTTCACAAGATCTTGCAGGATCTATCATTGCCGAATGACACAATGCCTGATACGAAGTCGAGTGATTAATCGATGACCGCCACTGAACCACGGCTCCAACTACTTGTTCGGCGTCCGATCGACATTCGCATCGACGCCAGTTGTTTGCAACCAAGAATATTGGCAAATTTGTCGCTGGCAGAAATTGCGAATTTGCCCATCCCAACAGACTCCGGTCATTCCCAAGTACGCGATTGGTTCGATGTCCAAGGCGAACCGTGCGACCAGGTGATGGTGACGGGTGAATGCTCGAAGGTCGACCGAATTGGTTTCCAGATGTTTGGAGGGAAGCTGCATGTGGCGGGCAATTGCGGGGATTATCTTGGCTGCGATTTGCGATCGGGGCAAATCCACGTTACAGGTTCCGCGCGAGATTTTACTGGTGCAAACATGCGTGGTGGCGAAATCAGCGTCGACGGCGATGTGCGGCATGATGCTGGCGGTCGTAGCATCGGCGCTCCGACCGGAATGCGAGGAGGGACGATGATTATTGCCGGTGACGCGGGCGATTATCTGGCTCAGAGGATGCGTCGCGGAGTCATTTATGTTCAAGGCAATGCTGGGAAAAAAGGTGCATGGTCAATGATTGCTGGTACGATTGTCGTCCTTGGAAATTTGCATGGCGACTGGGGACGGGGTATGAAACGTGGCACTGTCATATTAGAGCAACCCTCCGTGATTTTCGAGGGTCCACAATTCTCGCAGTCGAGAGTACTCGAATTAAGCTTCCTGCCATTAGTTTGGCGGCATCTGCGGCAGTGGAGTCATTGCGGCATTCGTATTCCCACTACTCGCTGGGTAAAGCGGCAAGTCGGCGACTGCACGGTTGGCGGTCGGGGGGAAATATTGGTCCTCGATCCGGAAAAATAGGCGAGCCGTTTTCGACTCGCCTAAATGAATTTTATGTTTCTGCGCTTTGGCTATGAAACTACGTCGAACCATTCCGATTCGCTATCGCGGTCGGAAAAAATCCAATCGACGTTGACTGCCATTTGATCAGCAGCCGATTCACCTTCGGCCTCAGCATCACGCCGGTTCGATAATTGCCGATTCAATTCGCGAACCACTAGAAACGCGTCCCTCGGCTCGATTGAACCATTGCCGCTAACATCCAAGAAATTTGATTGGCCAGTAGTAAGGCGACCGGTGGAAACCAACATATTCGCAACTTCCGCAACCCTCGAAACACCATACTCGTTTAACCAGTTAACGAGGATGAGCACATCGGCGGGTGTTTTTTTGCCGTCACCGTTGACATCGGTTGGATTTGAATTGTTATGAAACTCCATTTCTGTACTCGCGGCCAAGGTGGCTTTGTTTTCGCCATCAACACTCGAACCACTTTCACTGCTGTTAGCGGAGACTGTGAATTCATGCATCGAGAGATCGGAAATGCTTGGATGGAAGTCGGTAGATTCATCCAATCCGACATTGACTGTATCGCCCGCGACTAGCTCCAGGTCGATATTACGATCGACGATCTGGTTGAAATTATTCACGTCTAACGGTGCTTCAGCGGTAAAACTATTCTTCGACTCGTTAACGCCAATCCAGAAACCTTTCCAGCCCGTGGTGTTCGCTGAAACTACCAAAAAATACTCGCCTGGAGCAAGGTTTTCGAATGTCATCCAAGTGGGGCTTTGTTCAAAGCCAACGGCTCGCGATTCGACTTCTTTACCGTCGGCCATAAAGAGCCCCATACTCCAGTTCTGCATCATCGCCTGATCACTAAAACGCCAGCCATTCACGGTAACGGAATCGGAATCGTGGATTGAGAATCGGTAGACATCTATGTCGCCATCAGCTTCAAAGCTGCCTTCACTTTCGGCTGATCCCGCAGACAAAACTAGTTCTTTTGCCAGTGGACCAATTTCATTGCTAACGTCGTTATACGCCTTGATATTGAACGAATATTTCGTGGTTTCGACATTACCTGCGCGAACGGTAATGAAATACTCTCCCGCCAAGATATTCTTGAAGAGCAACTGACCTGTATTTAGCGGTGTTGCCGTCAATTCCAAACCATCACCAGAAACGAGCCTAAAGGAAATGTCATTGGCCATCGACCCGCCGAGAGTCAAGTAGTCGTAGGCTTTTGTAGCAAATCGATAGACGTCGACATCGCCTTCGACCTCCAATGTGCCACCTTTCGCGGATACCATATCACCGAAAAGTTCGGTCATTTTCAATTCGGATGCGTTAGGACCTACCTCGTCAGACACGTCGATACCATTTTCACCACTACCATCGACGATAATGACATTCGCCATTGTATGTTCAGTCGTCAAATCATAAGCGGTGACACTAATTCGATAATCAATAGCTTGAACATCGTTGCTACTCACAACAACGAAGTACTCGCCTGCTGGCAAGTGTTGAAAATGCGAGCCAACCAACTCTCTTGGGTCTGCGAGAACTTGACTATTCTCGTCCACAACAAAGTTCCAATATCTGCCATCACCGAAAAATAGCCGGACAGTCAATGCTTCGCCACCGTCGATTCGCAATCCTCGTAAATCCAAGTGATCGAATTCACCTACTGTAAAGCGAAATACATCAACATCGCCTTTGACCTCCAACGTGCCGTTCATTTCGCCAGTACCGTCAGTCAAAATCAACTCAGTCGCGCTTGGACCAATCTCATCTGCATCATCAGGGCGAGTTTCCGGGTCGGGAGTTCCTCCTTCAACTGAGGAACGATACTCGTTTAAGGTCAGTCCGTATTCTACGTCGTCAACTGCATCGGACGTTACAACAAAGAAGTAATCTCCCTTTGCCAAAGCATCAAAGTAATAATGGGCGGGACTACTGCGGTCTTCCAAATGCTGAATCGTGTTACCATTCCCGTCAATCAATTCCAACTTGATCGATTCGTTCAAGTAAGCGTTCCCAGAAAAGATTGCTATCGTCGGATTTGAACCAAGGGATACTTTGAACACATCGCGAGTTTCGGAAGATTCGATAACGCCACTGATGTAAACGTGACCGGACGAAAAGTCCGTTAATTCAGCAGACGTATCGAGGACGTTGCTTGCCAAGAGAGTTCGACGTTCAAGCGGCTCCACACGAAGCTTTCGGCCGAAAAGACTTTGCATCCGAGACTTTTTTATTCTTAATCGCAAACTCATTCTGATGGCGACCTCCGGGCACTTACTTGAGTTTCGTTAGTACGACTGTTGTTCGAGTTTGCTAATGGGTTGGACTCGTCCAGTAAATGCGAGGGATTTTCTAAATAGTTAGGACGTTCTGAAGTAACCAATAAAAGAAGCCTGTTCATTCCAACATTGAAAGCAATTAGGCAATCCGAAATCAGATTGCCTATGCGAAAACTAGAAATTGGTTAACCTACCCAATTCCTGACGTCTAATAACTAGCAAGCAAGTCTGATTCGGAATCATCTTGTGCGAATATCCAATCGACGTTGACCGCCATGTGATCGCTCGACGACTCGCCCTCTGCTTCAGCGTTCATACGGTTCATGTATTGCCGATTCAATTCGTTGATTGCCAGCAGCGCATCCAAGGGACTAACGGTCCCGTCGTTGTTGATGTCCAGGAAACTATTTTTAGCCGCTGACTCTCCGCTGGCTGCCATCTGGCTTTTCGCAGAAGCAACGTTGGTGACGCCATTCGAATTGAGCCAATTAATTACCAAAAGAACATCGTTCGGGGTACTCTTTTTGTCGCCGTTAACGTCGGTCGGTGACGCTTGGTTGTGCATACTGAATTCGGCTGCAGGCTGTTCAATTGGGTTGCCATCCGGACCGCCATCATCCGTCCGAGGATTGCCACCTGGGAACAGAACGGGTCCGCCATTGTCTCCCAAGTACACTAGGTATTCGTTAGCATTGACGTTGAACGAATAACCTACTGGCTCAGTGGCCGAATCACTGACGACGATGAAATACCTGCCATTGGCCAAGTCCGAAAATTGTAGGAAGCTCGGACCGGATGTTGGATCCGTCGACGATACCAACTCATTTCCATCGGCATCGAAAAATTGGAGTGCAAAACCCGAACCATCGACCCGGTAGGCGTAACCCGAAATATAAAGCGTGGTTGCATCCACAACATCGATCGCGAATACGTCCTTATCACCAGCAGATTCGATCATGCCATCGGTTGACGCGAACCCCGACGTAAAATCGAGCAAGGTTGCGAACTCGCCAATTTCGTTTGCATCATCGGGTCGAGGTGTGACTTCGGGGAAGACCGGTTCTACGTAGTCATACGCGCTGATGTTTAACCAATAGTCAACGGATTCCGTATTTTCGCCGCTTAGAACAACAAAGTATTCACCGGCTGCCAAGCCCTCGAAGGATGCCCAGCTTCGCGAACCGCCGTTTGTGTTACCTGTTACTTCCGTTCCATCGGCAAGATAGAACTTGACGTCAATACCTTCCAGTCCATCGACTCGCCATGCACCACCCGACAGGTAGTCATATTCACCGACAGTGAATCGGTAGACGTCGATATCACCCGCGCGATCGAGCGTTCCACCGATTTGACCAAAACCGTCGCCAAGATCGATCTCTGTTGCATCGGGGCCGATTGCCTCAACATCATCGGGCCGAGGCTCGACGCCCGGTCCGGGTTCTAGGGCAAAATCGCCCGCGCTGCACGTGAGCCAATAATCCTGTGCATCCGTGTTATCAGCAGAGACAACAAGGAAATACTCACCAGCCGCCAACGCTTCGAAATTTGACCAGTTCGCCCCACCATCCAAACGTCCGTCAGTCAATTCGGTGCCATCGGCTTTAAACACACCTACCTCAAGACCCTCTGCGCCATTGAGTAACCAGCCTTGCAAGTAGACATCCGAATCGTCACCAACCGTAAAACGGTAGACGTCCACATCCCCTTCAACATCCAAGGTACCGCCCATTTGACCGAATCCAGTCGTCACATCTAGCTCGGTTGCATCTGGGCCAATTTCATCTGCATCATCCCCTCGTGGCTCAATAAAGTAGTCCTGAACGCCCGTTGTCACCATGAGCGGAAACGTACTCACCGTCATGCCGTATTCCACATCAGCAGAGCTGCCGGATGTGATGACAACGAAATAGTCTCCAGATGCTAAACCTTCGAAGTAAAGGATTCCTTCGGCGCTCCTATCCTCGATCGGAGTGACCGCTTCACCGTTTGCGTCAAATAGATCGAATTCAATTGTTGCTTGGTCGTCCCTTGGCTTGGCAATTACACTCAGCGAAGGACGATTTTCCAGACTGACCTTGAATACGTCGCGCACTTCGGTTGTCTGAATAATTCCTCTGACGTCGACATACTCGTAGGTCATGTCGATTGTTTCGGCTGGCGTATCGAAGATGTCCGCAGCCATTAAGGACCGGCGTTCTAACGATTCAAGCCGAATGGCATGCTGCAGCAATTGTTTGCGAATCAACTGTCTTTTTTTCATATTTTTTATCGTTCGCGATATCATGGAGACCACCCGTAGGAATTGATTTTAGCTGTTAAATTTGCTCTTGGTATACAATTCCGGATTGTTTAGTTTTTGAGCTACTCCAAAGGGTCGGGCGCATTCTTGTTTGTCACGGACTTTGTGGCAATTTCCTTTGTAATCATTTCATCGCAAAGCTTTCTCAATCCACGCTTTTCGTCCCAAAAGGTCAGGATTCCAACAAAAACCAAACCCAAGTCGCTGAAACCCCAACGCCACCCCCCTTTTGGTGAGTTAGCTTTAACTTCGGATTGGATTTCATCTTCAGCTTCGGACTGCGTAATCTTGGTCTCTGAATTCGCCAAGTCTACATTTACGTGGTTTCGACTCAGAAGCATAAGTTCGCTTGGCTCCAGCCGTTTGCTGGCGTTACCGTCCACCGAAAACAATCCCGAAGATTGTGGAACAGCCGTCTGCAAACCGGCGATTTGAACCAATTCAAAAACTTGCGCGATCTCTTGTTCGGAATGCTTTGGCAAGCCCTTGTCCGGGGTAGGCTGGGCAGGAGGAACTGACGTGAAATAACTGATGCGACTATCGGAGTTTCTGCTCGCATCGGCTTTTGAATCCGATTTGGTTGTGAGGTCGACTTGCGAAATTGACGACATCGACAGCGGCAACAACTGAGCCGAACTAAAGCTCACAAAGGCTTGAGCGCGTTCTTGAGGCGGTGGATCGACATCTGGGGTAGGCTTTAATCCCGACTCCAGTGGCTTTGGCTCGGTAGCGATAGGCAGATCTTGATCGCGAGAAACATTCGACTGCAAAGGCGACTGGGGGACGGTTGGACCGATACTAGGCAATTCGGTTGCATCTTCTAGAAAATTTTGCGAAGGAGAAACATTTTGTGAAGGTGCCGATGGAGGAAGGGTCGTGGTTCCCATCGGCGGAATGTTATTGCTCTTGGTCTCTTCGCCAGATTCCGAAAGCGAAAGATCAACGATTGGGGGCTGAGTTGTTTCTGAAGGTGAGCTAACTTCGTTATCCGGTTCCCCGACCCCTGCTCCGCCCACTTCCGTTGGGAAATCGGGCACGGTCGCATTTGTTACTTCGCATAATCCAAATGCAATGTCATCCGTTTCTGTAACTCCCGCAGAAAGGAAATCGGAATCGCAAGACTCAACCCATTCGCGGTCCACGTCCTCACCAAACTCTTGCGTAAAATCCAAATCCGTTTGATCCCACGACCAACCTATTTCTGAATCGACAACGTGCATCTCCTCCGACGTCCAATCATCAATAGCTTGATCCAGCAATTCTGTTTCAATAGCTGAACCAACCGAATCGGAAGAAAACATCGTCGCGGTAGTGAGAGACGTGGATTCGTGGGCCGAATCGTTGGACTCGACGAGGATGTCCGAAATGGTTGGTGTCAAGTTCGATGGCAAGGCGAGCATGGACAATCCCAAATCGGCGGCCATACAATCACGAGCCTCGCAGCGTTCCAAGAAAGCTCGCAAGAACACGATTGTTGAAGTCTTCTTTTTGCGACGACGATTCATGGCAGGGCCTCCTCGTCTCCACCGAGAACAAGTTGAGCGCCACTACTGTCGGCTTGTGTTTTGACAGGCAGAGGACGGGTGGGCGACGAATTGTCCGGCGATGATGCTGGCGGACTAGCACCGATGTCGCTTGCTGCTTTTGAATTCGCCTCCATACGTTCTAGCGCTACGGAAACGGATTTGATGATTTGTTGGGTGGGCAGCGAGACTGTTTTGCCTTTGGTCGATTGCAGGGCTCGTTGGTATGCATCGCGGGCTTTATCAGGTTGGTGAGTTTGCTCGAAAAGGAGACCTTGATTGTGCTGTACCCCGCACAGGAAATCGATGACATTCGGATATTCCGTAAACTCATCGAGCGTCCGAGACAGTTTTTCTTCGGCGATAACAAAATGCTGTTCCGATCGTTCAACTTGGTCTGTTTTAGCTAGGAACTGGGCGAAATTGTTGTGACAAGCGGCCAATTCCACTTGTACTCGAACGTGGCTTGGGAATCGCTCGGCAACTTTCGAAAGAAGTGCAATGGAAGCCTGATAATACTTCTCTGCATTTCGATCGTCGCCCCGTCGAGCCAACGCGCTCGCCAAGTTGCATTGGGTTACTGCCAAGTCGGTATGCGCTGTCAGCATTGCGGAGCTCATCGCGAATAACCGTAATTGCAGAAGGTTTGCTTTCTCTAGAAGGGTTTGAGCTTGAACCAAGTCGACATCGACAAGCAGCGAAGCTTTGTTATTCAAACAAATGGCTAGCTGTTGCTTGACAAACTCCGAGGAATCAACCGTACTGCTCTCCAATTCGGAAATCGATTGGTCGAGTAATTGGTGAGCTTGTTCGAGGTTTCCTTGGCGAGCAAAGAACAAGCTCGCATCGGACCTGATTTTAGCCTGCTCGACAATCGCTTTAAGATCTTGCTTGGAATGGTCTTCTGGAACATCAAGTAATTCCAAAGCTCGCTGGAAATTGGCTTGAGCCGAGAGTCGCTCTCCGGAACGACCTTGTAACGATGCCAAATCGCGCAAGCACGCCGCCACCAATATTCGTTCTCCACTAGTTGTTTTTTTGGCAGCGATCATCGAGTTGAACGATTGGATTGCATCTTGATAGGCTTGAACAGCCAAAGAGACTTTTCCCATCCGCTCTTGGATGGCCCCTAACCGATAGTGGGCCAAGGCAGCATCCCATCGCAGCGACGAATCGTGCTGTGCGTAATCAATAAACTGATCGTAATAATTTGCAGTTTCGCTCAACATCTCAAGGCGAAGTGCGTCTGTCCCAGGGATGCCTTCCAAACGATCTGCGAACTGCGATCCAAATCGATCGACAACCAATTGGGCGCTTTTCGAAAATCGCTCCGCGCGATCGCGTTGCTGAATAACGATGGCCGATGCTAGGATTGCTAAGGTCGTCACGACAGTCATCGCAGCAAGCGATGCGGCAACTATTTTCTTTCTTCGAACAGCCCATTTACCTGCTCGATCAAGCATAGACGGACGGCGGGCTTCGATGGGTTGTCCATTGAGGAACCGGTGCAAATCATCCGCCATATCGGCTGCGGAATCGTATCGATCTTCCTTGGCCTGTGCGATGGACTTGAGAACGATCGTTTCGAGATCGACGGGGATAGCAGGGCTGATGGATCGCGGTGGCCGTGGTGTCGAATTTTGAATCGCCGCCATTAATTGCCATCGGTCCGGACCGTCAAACGCATAGGTCAACGTCAGCATTTCGTATAGCGTAATGCCAAGCGAATAAATGTCTGTGCGATGATCGACGAGATGTGATTTACCTTGAGCTTGCTCAGGGCTCATGTACCGGGCCGTGCCAACGATGTTCCCGTCGGTCGTAACGCTTAGACCATCTTGGATGCGCGCCAATCCAAAGTCTGTTACCCAGAGATTTCCTTGACGATCTATCAATAGGTTCGAAGGTTTGATATCGCGATGGACGATGCCTCGAACGTGCGCAAAGTGAAGTGCACGGGCCGTTTGGGTGGCTTTTTCCACTGCGGTTCGTATGTAGTTGCGACTCCGCATCGTCACCTGGGTTGAATCGCCACCACCCGAACGCGAGGCTTTGTAAGTTTGTTCGGTGACAGGTGGCGAGGTTTTCTCATTCACGGAATCAGCGAACGTACGACCGCTGCGCATCGATTGCAAAATTCCTTCGAGCGAATGCCCGTCGATGTACTGCATGCTGTAGTAGTGAATTCCTCGCTCGCACCCAACCGAGTAAACGGGAACAATGTTGGCGTGATGAAGGCTTGCCGCAGCCTGCGCCTCGGTGTGAAATCGAGTGATTTGATTCGGATCGAGAACGGCAGCCAAGGGCAAGACTTTGAGGGCGACGTTGCGGTGCAAGGACTCTTGCTTGGCAAGATAAACAACGCCCATCCCCCCACGTCCGAGTTCTTCGATGATTTCGAATTCGCCAAGCCGCGTTCCACGCTGCATCGATGCAGAATCACGATCTTGCAGGCTTGGGAATAATGCGTCTGCCTTGATTGTGCAAAGAGCTTCGACGTCCACAATCATCCGCTCTACATAGGGTCGCAATTCCGGATAGCGCGCGACCAAGTCATCGCAACGAATTCGCTCGCCCTGCTCAAAGCTGTTCGCGTATGTTTCGAGAAAATCAGCCAATTGCTCTTGGAGAAATTCAGGCAAGCTGTCGATGGGTTGGGATTGGGATGCCATGATATTAGCCACTCAAATCGGCTTGGGTACCTTCTCTAAGTTTTTCGATCGCCCGCAACCACATCATGCGAACCGCGCCGCTCGTCTTTCCTAACTTGGCCGCAATATCTTTGAATGGCATTCCTTGAATATGCCGCAAGACGATGACTTCACGATATTCTAACGGCAAGACTGCAATGCAATCGGACAGTTTGAGCAGGAACTCATGATGCTGGGCATCCGAACCGGGCGACTGACCGGGGTCGGCGAGGAAAGCTTCTAATCGAGCAACGGACTTGTCCATGCTTCGGTTAAGATCTTCCATTGACAGTTCGCGTCGCATGTCACGTTTAGCAGTCAGGAGATGGCATTCGATCGCGCGTTTCAAATTGTTCAAGAGAATACGTCGCAACCATCCGCCAAACTCACCGGGACTTTTACCCGCGAAGTGCGTGAAATCGCGATGCGCCTCCAGCAGCGTTTCCTGAACGATATCCGACGCCCCAACGCGCCTTCGCAATCGTTCGTCTATCTGCGATTGCGCCAACAGCTTAAGGTAGTTCATGTAGGCCGAAAGCAAACGACCCAATGCGTCGGGGTTTCCCATTTGGGCTTGCCCTAACCAAGTTTGAAAATTTGCGGTAGCCGAATCATTCATTTTGGACGGCCTCAGATTGCTTTACTTCTCGTTTTACGTCGAGTACTTAACTTATTTTCCGAAATCCGAAATCATGGCAATCCGTTGTTGGGGCAGGACCCAGTGTTTGATGCGATCCGTGCCTGCTTTTGCTAGCTGATGCGCGAAAAATTAGTAAACTTCGGTCACTTCCGAGTTTCGATCGGAACAAAATCGCCGTAAATGGCTTTCTTGTAACACTTTACGGCATGCTAAAAAGATTTGTTTGAGGATGCGAGGCTCCGTAACCCCGTGCCAGCGCCATTGGTAAGGCCGAAACTGCAAAGCGTTGTCACGGTCATTTTTGCAAGAATTTCGAGGAAATCTTTTGATGGATTCGTTAAGCAGCCAGTTTAATGTCTGCGCTGCGGCTTAATCGTCTTGCCATAACCGACTAGTTTCGACCACACTGATAGTTTGCGCCAAAACGGCCCCGCAGTTCAAAAATGGGAAGGATACCGCTTGATGGAGGCGTTAAAGGAAATTTCTGAGTCGAAGTATGTTTTTGTAGTCCTGAGTCTGCTCGAATCTCTTCAAAAAGTCGAAAAATCGGCGAAAAGCAAGAACGTATTGCTTTCGAGATATTGCCGGATGGCCGACCCACCCCGATTGGAAATCGTTGGCAATATATATCGCTTTGAGTTCGATATATCGTACGCTTTCGGCGGCGGTGAATTCCAACCCGTTGTCGAAGTGGAATGGATGCCCAATGCATTGGAACAGACCGTTCACGATTTGAATGATTCGAAGGGTATTCGTCAAATACGGATCCGTTGCGATTGTGGAGCGATGCCTTCTGACGTGTGCCCGCACCTCATGCATTGCCTGGATTTCTTGCGTAAAGGACTCAGTTCGCGTTCTCCCGAACAAGGTTATCGATGGATTCGCAGCTTGGTGGCCGATGGTCGCGAAGCGGGGCAAAAACTGCTGGCGTCGCTAACGGTTCCCCCAACGGAAGCGAATGCCAATCTCGGCCTTAGTCGATTGCAATGGCGCATCCGTATCAATCCGGAGTCTCCCGCTTATTACGAGCCATTCTCGGTAGCAGCTTATCTGCAACAAGAAAAGAAGAAGGGCGGCTGGACCAAAGGCAAACGGCTACGCGAGATCTTTGATCAAGCGCCTGAGAGCGCCTTCGTTCATCCCAATGATCGAATGATCGCTTCGCTGTTGACTGTGGCAGACGATAGTTTTGATTCGTTCGTCGTGCGCGAAGCTTTGCTGTTGTTGTGCGATCATCCGAATGTCGTGTATGACGATGATGCCTTGGCTCCACTTCACGTTTGTAAGACGGCCATGGAAGTTCGCGTGGAGTCCGACGGCGATCTATTTCGCCCCAAACTGTACTTGGGTGATACGCGTCTGGACGATAACCCGGTCGGATTCACGATGGGTCAAGTTACCAACAACAACTATCTTGGATTGCTGTACGATCGCTCGCGCGGTGTGCTGTGGTTTAGTGACTTGGACCGTTCGATGGTCAACCTGTATCGATCTCTTCGCGAAGCAACGCGCCGCAAAGCCGCTTTGGACAAACCCATGGCCGAGCAACTGGCGGATATATTGGCTCATGCGAGTAACAAACAAGTTGCGTTGAATTTGCCGGAAGAATTGGCTGGCCCCGAAAAGCCGCTAGAACCGGCGATCGAAATGCATTTGACCCCCAATGGCAACATGGGACTGCAGGTCGCATTGCGGGTCACTTGCGATGCGACGCATGAACCGCCCGTTCCGGGTATTGGTCCTGAACGGCTACGTATCAATACACCCGCTGGCCGTTTCCAATTGATACGGCATCTCGAAGGCGAATCGACCAACGCAGATTTAGTTGCAACGCAGTGCGTCCTCGGATCGCTGGCCTTTGATGGGCCTTACACGTGGATTGCCGAAACCGACGATGCGGCGCTCGATATGCTCGATCGCGTACGACTACTTGGCGAACAAGCCCCCGTGGTATGCTGGCCGAGAAGCAAACCAATGCGGCTTGTTGGTGATATCACACCACAACGCTTACGCGTCCAGTTGACTAGTCAGCGCGATTGGTTTGGGCTCGACGGAATCGCTGATCTGGATGGCCTTGAAATATCGTTGGCCGAATTGCTAGTAGCATTACGCGCTGGACGACGTTATGTGCCGCTTGGTGACGGGCAATTTGCAAGCATCAGCGATCAACTAAGGCAGCGGTTGACGACGCTTCACGATCTTTCGCAGAGCGAAACCGGCCAAGTCCGCATTTCGCGTGCTGCGACGCCAATCCTCAAGGACATCCTGAGCGATGACATCCACCTCGACAGCGATCCTAAATGGGAAGAAGCACTTGAGCGACTCGAGCAAGTTCGAAGATTTAAACCGGTCGTCCCCGCAGAACTTAAAGCCGACTTGCGCGATTATCAGCGCGCCGGATACGAGTGGCTAGCGCGGCTCGGCATGTGGGGACTCGGGGGATGCCTTGCGGATGATATGGGTTTGGGGAAAACCGTGCAAGCACTCGGTATCCTGCTGGATCGTGCGTCCGCAGGACCTGCCTTAGTCATTGCTCCGACTAGCGTCGGTATCAACTGGACTCGCGAAGTAGCCCGATTCGCACCCAGTCTTCGACCGTTGTTGTATCGCGAGCACGAGCGGCAATTGCTGATCGATCAAGCCGGACCAGGCGACCTTGTAATTACCAGTTTTCAACTCCTGCAGCGCGATGCTGAACGATTTGCTTCGAGGACTTGGCACACGCTGGTAATCGACGAAGCCCAGTTCATCAAGAATTTTCAAACCAAGACCGCCAAAGCCGTTCGCGATATCGAGGCCGACTGGGTGTTGGCTTTGACGGGAACGCCGCTTGAAAATCATTTGGGTGAACTATGGAGTTTGATGCGGACCGTTTGCCCGGGACTCCTGGGTTCGTGGGAGCGTTTTAGAAAACAATTTGCCGAACCTATCGAACGGGATCACGATCGAGATCGATTGCAAAGTCTCTCTCGAGTCGTGCAACCATTCATCCTGAGGCGGACGAAAAAAGAAGTTCTCACCGAATTACCACCGCGAACCGAGATTCTACGAACTGCGGAATTGTCGCCAGCCGAACGCAACAAATACGATGCGGCGCGAATCGCGGCTCTCAGCGAGTTGTCGGGCGGCAATCAGAACGACAACGAACAGCAACGCCGTATTCGCGTGCTGGCTTGGTTGACTCGCATGCGCCAGCTTGCCTGCCATCCGCGTCTAGTCGATCCTAAATGGACTTTGTCCTCTGCAAAACTAGATCTTTTCATGGAAATTGTCGAAGAGCTTCGCGAAGGCGAACACCGAGCATTGGTCTTTAGCCAGTTTGTTCAGCATCTCAGTCTTGTTCGAGAAGCGCTCGACAATATCGGGATCAAGTACCAATATTTGGACGGTGCAACGCCGACAAACAAACGCCAAGACGCCGTCGATGCATTCCAGCGCGGTGAAGGCGATTTGTTCCTTATCTCGCTAAAAGCGGGTGGAACTGGTCTCAACCTAACTGCTGCAGATTATGTACTGCACCTCGACCCGTGGTGGAATCCGGCCGTCGAAGACCAAGCTACCGACCGAGCCCATCGAATCGGCCAGACGCAGGCGGTAACCGTTTATCGACTTGTCGCAAAAGATACGATTGAAGAACAAATCTTGGCGATGCACGAAGACAAACGAGAGCTGATCGCAGGTGTTCTCGACGGTGCAGATCGAGCGAGCAAGATGAGTACGGACGATCTTATTAAATTGATTCGACTGAACCAGCTTCAAAGCTGAGTCATAGTCCAATTCAATTTTTTTCCTAGAAACAACATCGGCCGCGCCTGTTCGAAAGGCGCGGCCGATTTCGTTGCTTGGTGCCTTCGACAGGCAGTTCGTTTGTGCCCGTTTCCAGACTTGCGCCTGGGTGATCGAGCGGCAAATGTAACTTGTTTCGACAGATGTCGACATCGAAGCTTGCTCTCGATTCCCAGGCAGAAATTCGGAAACGGGCCTGCAATTTATGCGGGCGTTTTCCGCGCAGTTTGGTAACCGAAATAAATGCTTCCGATTAACATTTCTACTTCGAACTTATCGTCCGAAGTAAATCGAGAAACCGTTGCCACCTAAACCGTAAGCTCCGTATGGAGGGAAGCCACCCATTCCGTAACCGCCGAAACCGCTATACCCGCTGCCGTAAACGTTGGTCCGATAAGTTGGAAATCCGGAACCGTAATAGGAGTTACCGTAGTACGAGTTGCCGTAATACCCATTCCCAAAGTTTCCGTAACCGCGATTGTAGCCACCGTAATATGAGTTGTAGCCGTAACTCGGAACGGGAACATAAATCGGCCGATAGCTTCCATAGCCACCACCGTAATTCCCGTGGTGATTGTGGCATGAGCCCTGAGCATTCACGACACCGCTCGTGCCAACTGCCAAAGCAGCACCGACGGCCAAACCTAGAAGCTTTTTGCGATTCATAGTAATTCTCCATCTTTCAATTAGAGGCAGCCGCAACGCGAGTGACTGCCTCAGCGACATGTGTTTAGCGCGTGCACCACTTTTAATGTACAAATTCCGCGCCAAACTTGAAAAGGAATTGCGCAAAGCCTGTAATAAATTTTTCCTTGATCTAAATTGGCCTCCTTCGAGGCAAAACTTACCGAGACAATTTCCAATCCAGAAAATCCACCGTGTCGATTCCGATACAGATTGAATCATTTCGATGACACAATGAGGGAAAGCAAGAGCTTGCTCGACATTTTGTCATTCGGTAAGCAAGTACGGCATAAACATCGCGTCCTTCCTATCTCTCCATAATTGCGTTCGGCAGTCGAACCAATCAGAATGTGGTTTCCAACCTATCAATCCTCATCAAGGAGTTCTAGAAATGGCCGCAATCACTCGCCGACGTTTCCTACAAACAACCTCCGTTGCCGCTTCCGCAGTTTTCGCAGCCCCCGCCATCCTTCGCGCGAATTGTTCGCAGGCCGAGACCGTTATCGGCCAAGGCGAACACACCTATAAAGTCGTACACAACTGGCCTCAATTGCCCAGCAAATACACTTGGCAAACAACGCACAACGTGGCGGTCGACAAAGCCAACAATTTGTACGTGATTCACGAAGGTCGCGAAGATCAAAAAGAGCATCCTTCGATTTTCGTGTTTGATTCCACCGGAAAGTTCATTCGGGCTTTTGGGAGCCAGTTTCAAGGCGGCGGGCACGGTATCGAAGTCCGAGACGAAGGCGGCACCGAGTACCTCTATGTTGCGGCTTATCAAAAAGTCAAAGCCATCGCCAAAATGACGCTGGCAGGCGAAGTAGTTTGGCAGCAACGTGCCCCCAAAGAAAGCAAGAAGTACGAAAGTGAAACTTATGATGACAATAAAGTTTGGCCGAAAGGATCGCCACGCGATTTGTTCTTACCGACCAATTTTGCGTTCCTTGATGACGGCGGATTCTTGCTGGCCGACGGCTACGGTTCGTTCTTGATCCATCGCTATGACAAAGATGCGAAGTGGCAATCGTGTTTCGGTGGCGAAGGCCCTGGCAACGGCACCTTCAATACAGCTCACGGTTTATGGATCGACCGTCGCGATAACAAAAATCCGATGATCGTTGTCACCGACCGCGCTCATGATACTTTGCAGCGATTTAAAATGGATGGGACGTATATCGATACATTAACCGGATTTGGTTTACCCGCCAACATCGATACGCGCGGCGATTTGATGCTCGTCCCCGAACTCAAAGCCCGTCTTTCGATTCTCGGGCCTGACAACAAAGTCGTGGCTCACCTCGGTTCGGACGTCGAACGCATTAACGCCGAAGGAGGTATTCGCAACGACGAAAAGAAATGGCTTGACGGCAAATTCGTTCACCCTCACGATGCCTGCTTCGACAACGACGGCAACATCTTCGTAGCCGAATGGGTCGCCACCGGCCGCATAAGCAAACTGACCAAGGCATAGTCTCAAGTTTCAAAACCGATAGGTTGATATTGCGGTCCGTCGCGGCATCGAATTGGTCGAAGAATTGCTATTCGATTACGGCAAAAAAAATTTGGGCAGAAAAATGAAAGCGGTTCTCTGTTAGGAAAAAAATCCTTTTCCACCAATCGGAGCACTTACGGAATCAAGGACCTAGTTTCGGTTTAACGCATTAAGAAATGGAGTCCATAATCCGCTCCTCAAACCAATCTTCGACTTCCATCTTTTTGCCCAAATTTTTTTGCCAAAACCCTGATCTCGGTTACTCGACTCGAGTCAGCTAGGACGTTCCAGACTAATGTTCTTCGGCCAACGAAAAGGTAACTCGGGGTCGGGCAAAAAAATTTGGGGCAGAAAAATGAAAGAGGTTCTAAGGTTCGAAAAAAATCTTTTTCCACAAGATCGGAACACTTCTGGAATCAAGGGCATAGTTTCCGTCTAACGCATCAGGTAATGGAGTCCGAAAACCGCTCATTGGGCACACTTTCCACTTCTATCTTTTTGCCCAAAATTTTTCTGCCAAAACTCTTATCTGAGCAAATCAAACGTCGGCAAAAACGATTTCATGTCAGTCTCGCGCACCTTTGCGGCCGGGGCGGTAGCCGGGGGTTTTGCGGTCGCGCTTTTGTTTCTTAGAAACAGCCGAAGAATCGTCACTAGGAGATTGTGGTTTGGGGATAGTGTGGACGTAGTTTCCTCGGAAACGCTCGTTGGCATCTTTACGCCGTTTTTCAACAGCGTCGCGTGGGGGCTTGGAGGGAATGAGGCAATCGCAGCCTTCGCCGATCAAGTCCGCGCGGCCTGCTTCGCGTAGGGCATCACGGACTTCGAAATAGTTTTCTGGTTTGAAAAACTGCATCAAGGCACGCTGCATCTTGCGCTCGCGAAGCGCTTTGGCGATAAAGACAGGCTTTTTGGTAAACGGGTCCATACCCGTGTAATACATAGTGGTCGCGACATCTAACGGCGCTGGAATGAAATCTTGCACCTGATCGGGTTTGTATCCGTTTCGCTTAAGAAATAAAGCCAACTCGATCATGGCGTTGAGATCGCTGCCTGGATGCGAAGCGATAAAGTACGGGATCAAATACTGCTTCTTGTTGACTCGTTTGGATTCTCGGGCAAACTCGTCAGCGAAAAATTCAAAGTCATCGTTCGCGGGCTTTCGCATTTTGTACAAGACATCCGGATCCACGTGCTCCGGGGCGACTTTGAGGTGACCGCCGATATGATGTTGCGTCAACTCGCGAATGTACTCGGGCGATTGACGGGCCAGGTCCATGCGAATGCCACTGGCAACGAGCACTTTGCGAATGCCGGGCAGATTTCTGGCTTCGCGCATCAATTCGATAACAGGTTTATGATCGACGCCCAGCAGTTTACAAATCTTTGGATGAACACATGACTGTCGGCGGCAATTGGCTTCGACGTCAGGGCGCGTGCAACGCATGTGGAACATGTTGGCTGTAGGGCCGCCAATATCACTGACGATTCCTTTGAATTCCGGATCGTCGGACATCTGTTTAATTTCGTTGATAACGGAATCTTTGCTGCGGGATTGAATGATACGGCCTTGGTGAGCCGTGATCGAACAGAATGTGCAGCCGCCAAAACAACCTCGCATGATGGTGACCGAGTTCTTGATCATCTCAAACGCAGGGATGGGTTCCGTATAGCTGGGGTGGGGACGGCGCGTGTAAGGGAGACCGTAGATGCGATCCATGGCTTCTTCGCTGATCGGCAATTGCGGTGGGTTGCAGACGACGGCCTGAGTCGAATGGGCTTGGATTAACCGGCCCGCGTTGAACGGATTGGTTTCGTTGTGGATGATCCGAGTCGCTTCGGCAAAGGCCATTTTATCGGCTACGACTTCTTCAAAGCTAGGCAGCGTGATCGCGTCCGTAGGCCGCTCTTCCGAGGCACCCAATACATAAGCGACGCCGCGCATATCGCACAAGTCGCGCACCGTCTCGCCTTTTTCCAATCGCTGGGCAATTTCGACGATCGCATTTTCGCCCATACCGAAACCGACCAAATCCGCTTTGCTGTCAAGCAAGATCGAACGCTTGACCTTGTCGCTCCAGTAGTCGTAATGAGCAAGCCGCCGCAATGAAGCTTCGACTCCGCCAGCGATTACTGGCACGCCTTTGTACGCTTCGCGAGCCCGCTGACAGTAAGCCAAAGTCGCTCGATCCGGACGACGACCAATCTTGCCTCCGGGCGAATAAGCGTCGTCGTTGCGAACTTTCTTGTTGGCTGTGTAGTGGTTGATCATCGAGTCCATGTTGCCGGCGCTAATGGCAAAGAACAGTCTTGGGCGACCGAATTCTTTCCATGGTTCGCAAGTCTGCCAATCGGGTTGACTGATGATCCCGACTCGGTACCCAGCCGCTTCTAAAACTCGGCCAAGAATCGCCATCGCGAAACTGGGATGGTCGATGTACGCGTCGCCAGTCACGAAAACAACATCCAGCTCATCCCAACCGCGAGCCTTGGCTTCGGCCATCGACATGGGAAGCGCGGTTTTCGAGATTGGCCCCCAAGGCTGACGGCCGTTTTGGCCGAGCTTAGAAAGGTAGTCGCCAGAGGATTGGACTGCAAAATTTTCGACGATCGGTAGTTTCATGCTCAGTGTCTAATGAGAATTCAGCGTCTTGGTAGAAAGCAACTCGACGCAGCAGGTCCCATTATAGTGCAATGTCAAGAATTGAATGCCGCAAATTACCAACGATTTTCTTACCAAAACGCGTCCGCCGCGAATCGTTACGGGAAAATCAGCTCAACAACTAGCTACCAAACTCGCATCCAAATCGATTTGAGGTATTCGGTTTCTGGACAGTGAACCACGACAGGGTGATCGGGTGCGGCACCGTGCTTGGCAAAGACCTGAACGGTGCGGGGGGGCCGACTCTTGCCCGATTCGTCAAATCCGGTCGCTTTTGCCGCCGAGCGTATCACGTTAGAAAACTCGGCTTCGCCAAGCAGTCCTGCGCAACTGCAGGAGAGCATGATGCCGCCGGGTTTGACCAATTGCATGGCAAGTTTATTCAAGTCGAAATGCTTCTTGGTTCCCTCTTCGAGTTCAGCTCGACTGCGAATGAGTTTCGGTGGATCAAGCACCACGACTTCATATTGCTTCCCTAGTCGAATCATGTCACGCATGAAGGCGAACGCATCGGATTGCACGTAACGGACTCGCGTCTGATTGATATCGCAGTTCTTCTTAGCCAGTTGCAAGGGCTCGGCGTCCAAGTCAACGCCGGTGACTTCGGTCGCTTGGCCGCGTTTAGCTGCGTACACGGAAAAGCCACCGGAGTAACAGCACAAATCCAGTACGGATTTGTCGCGACAGAATTCACTGAGCTTTAGCCGGTTTTCGCGTTGATCGCAGAAAAAGCCTGTCTTGTGTCCGGTCGCAAAATGCACTCGAAATTTGACGCCGTTTTCTTGAACGGTCACATACGATGGCAGCGATGGACTCTTGAGGATTGTCGCGTCGTAACCTTCTTGGCTCAGGAACAACGGGCTCGGTTGAATCAACCAATGCTGCGTGCCGACAATCGCACCGAGTTTTTCAAGAATCGCTTGCGCGCGATAATACATGGCGTACGAAAAAACTTCGGCGCTCAGAACGTCCCCATAGCGGTCGATCATAAGGCCAGGGAAACCATCCGACTCGGCATGAATCAAACGATAGGTATCGGCTGTTTGGTTAAGCTTTAATACGTCATGACGCAAACTGACAGCTCGCTGGAGGCTTTCTTGCCAAAAAGCTTCGTCCGGGATCTCGCCCCACCAGCGAACAAGGCGAACGGCGATTTCGGATCGATCGTTGTACAAACCGTAAGCGAACAGTTGCGGCTGGTCGGGCTTTTCCAACGAGTAGACTGCTACCCAATGCCCTGCCCTGGGCGAGCCTTCGATTCGTTCAACGCGCTTGCGAAATACAAAAGGATGGAGTGCGGCTCGTCCAACGAACACGCTCGCGATCGGTTGCTTGCCGTCAACAGCCAACGCCATTACGCCACCCGCGCGATCAGCAGGACGAGCTCGCATGTCGTCGGTTTCAGCAATATCGATTTCGGTAACTTCGTCGTGATCGGTCATCGTGGTCCAATTGAAAGGTATGCGGTCTATTTTCGGTTCGTCGGCAGTCGTTGTTGCGATTAGGAACACTTTTTTGACTATCGCCAAGGTTTTTAAGGAGAACCTGTAACCAAAGCCGGTCGCCAGATGCGAGCGTCAAACTGTCAGTCGAGCTTCAATCCTATTTAAGGACAAGGCGTAATTCCAAGGAATTCCAACTGTTCCCGGCTTATTGACCGTCTATCAAAGAAATTCTCTCGAGTTGTCGAGGATATATTCGGCCGTCTAAGAATAACACCCGTTCGAAGCCACAATATTGGACAGGGCAGGACGTCGAAACAAGTTAGGACTTTGTACATGACCTGGAGCTGAAAACAAACTTGCACTTCGAAGCTGCACGCGTCGAACTGTTGCGATGCGAAGGACGAATTATTCGTCAAACGGCTTGGCTTCCTCTCCGCCATCGATCGTCACCTGCGCCTCTAAAGCCGCGTTGTCGACGTCCTTGGGTATTCGCTCTACTTGGCATTCGCCATAGAGGGCATGACGTCTCGAATGGACAAGCTCAGATTCTCTGTTCGACTGGAGAAGCACTTCCAAGCTGCCGTCTTCTGGGCTCATCCAATGGACCGCTTGGTCGAGATCCGCTTCGTAAGCTATAATGGTATTTTCCATACCATCCTTGACCTCGGACCTTTTGCGACCTTTACCAGCTTGCAAACAACTTCTTGGTGAAACAACGGCCAGGTACGTTGTCGTTCCAGCTGGGAGTTTAGAAGCCGGACAAGCGAAAATATTAAGGCAATCGAAGTCCTTAGGAGATGCAAGGCGAACGCGGTCGTTTGCGGGATCGTCCCATGTCTTTGACAAGTCCACGTGTTGGTAGAGGGATTGCCCGCCGTCGATGAAGGGGAGTATCAAAGTTCGCCAACTATGTAGACGTTTTCCGTTCGCATCGATCGTATAGGCTGGGGGAAACTCTCCGTAGCGTTGTTCGTAATTTAATATTGCCAGTCCCAACTGCCGGATATTGTTGCTGCAATGCATTCCTAACGAGGCTGGCCGCGCATCTCTTCTAAATGGCAGCAATAGTCCAATAAAAACAAGGACGATAGCGCAGACTAATGCAACTCCCAACACCAAACGCCAAAGTGGCGACTTGATTTTGATATTCGATGCGAATGGCGTTTCGTAGGGATTGTCGGATTGCGGATTCTTCACCTTAGCAACCTCCTAGAATTCTGGCGAAGGACGCGGCTTGGCTCTTTTCATTCTTCGATAAATATCCGGCTCGTCACTCGAAGTGAATGAAATCAGCTTTCTCCATTTGCGATTTGGGGCACCGCTCTCTACTATGGTTTGAGCCGAACCAAAATCGATGTCGGCGGAATTGAAAATATGCGAACCTAACCCGACTTCGCGGATATTCTTTTGACAAGTCATTCGTTTGCCAGCTTCAGGAGCACTTCGCGGTGCTGGTAGGAACAGTGCGATGACGACAATTGAAATCGCAAAGATCATTCCAACAGCGCGTAGGTTTCTCCAAAACTTAGATCGTGCAGGAAGAACACGGGCATCGGGCTGCTCGTCATTGTTGCGCGAGGTTGAGTCGTCGGTTGTCTCGTTAGCCATTCTTTTACCCATCTGTTGCCAAAATAAAGTAAGAAGTCCTGCCAAAACCAATCGAATCTGGCTCTATTGCAATATAGCAGTAAACTGTATTTTCACAGCAATTCGCCGAGCCGTTTTTGGCGACATTGGATGTGAAGACGAACTTTAGAATACAATCGTAGCGCAACGTTTCTAGCGAGACTCAGCCATACATCCACATTTTGCAACTATGTGACGAGAACATATAGCCCAGAGGCGATTTGATGCGACGACCAACTCGCCACTATCTGTTACTAGCTGTATTTGTCGTCGCATGCGGCATCGCTTCGAGGATGATTCGCGTCGGTAATCCGATTTGGGACAAGTATGCTGGAGACGCTTTGTATGCCATTCTGGCGTACCTGATTGTGAGCATCCTTTGGAATTCCGCCACACCTGTTTTCAAAACAATCGTGACAATGGGAATCATGATGCTGATCGAGTCATTTCAACTGACGGGCATTCCGCTGGAATTGCGTGGGAGTTCCAATTCAGCTTTGCGGGCCTTGGCCGTGCTCCTCGGAACGGAGTTTCGATGGCTGGATGTAGTCGCGTACTTTGTGGGTATCGCCGCTGTTGCGACAATCGATGGATACGGATTAAAGCCAAAAAGTGAAATTGAAAAATCGACATTGGAGGAATGAGACTTCGACGCTCTTTTTCATCCGGACTACAGGCTTCATTTCCCCCCGCACCCTTCTTAGAACAATTCGATAGAAATATTCCAGGGACGACGTTCCCCTTCATTCGAACTGAACTGACTCTTTTTGCTCAGGCAAGAACTGAGGGCGCTCATGTTTTCCAAGGCGGCGGTGGAATATAATGATTTCGGGGCCGTCGCTCGACTGGAGTGACAGTCGTTGAATAATCAGACCCGACTCGGTTTTCACCGTATAGTTCGCAAATGTGGCATGCTCGCGACGCCATAACGAACGGCCACGAACGACAAGCTCTGGTTGTCCTTGACTATTTGTCTCGACTTCGACTCTCGCCAATTTGGGTAGGCTACTCCAGGGCTCACCCAAAAATCCAACCAGGACATTTGGATCAGCCCCAAACCATTTCGGAAATAGCAAAGCCATGATCGGCCCAACGACTAGGTCGCGGTAGTAACGCAGGATTCGACTGACTCGCAGGAATGCGAAACCTGCGATTGCGAACATCGTCAAGTTGACGAGCGTGGCCAAGAAGGGGCTAAAACAATAAAGGCTGGTGAGTGCTGCGCAAAGCGTTTTGTTTGATGCTTCGAAGATGGCGTCGACGAATGGAAAAGGAGTAAGCCAGATGACGAACTCAAAGAAGATTTTTAAAGCATTGATAACCAACACGTTGAGTGCTGCTACGCCAGCCATCAAGATGTCATAAGGCAACGTTGCAATGCCCGCTGTCGCTACTGTTGGCATGCCCCCTTCCAAAGTCGGAATATCGCTTGCTGAAAAAAGGCGCAGCACGACGAGGATTATGATGGCCGAATACGTTTCGAGTTTCTCAGCGGCCAATGCGATCGGTTTACTGACTTTGGAAAGCCTTGGCAAACTTGTAAATACTGCGAGGGTCGCCATGGACCAGAATAGCCACGGATTGTTCAGGGGCCCCGACGGATCAAATAGGGCGCTTCGCTGTTGAAGCCAATCGGGCCCATAGGTCGCTATGCCCGACAAGATCGCCAAGCCAAAGAACGGAGACAATGCGACCGGAGCCAGGGGGCCCATCCATTCTGCTGTCGATAGTGTCTTGCTGATTTGTTGACTTGATTGATGAATACTCGGGTCCAGTATTCCTGACTGCGCTGTGGAATTCGACGTGGTTAGGAGGGAACCGAACAGCAATATCCCGGTCAACAAAAATATTTTCATCATCACCGTTTCGATCCCGATTGCCTCTGGTTGTACAGACTTGCCACTTGAAACTATGATCGTATCACAACACAGCTTGTTTCGAACGAGATAGCAGCACCAGATTTTGAGGAACGTTGAATGAATAAGCCTTGGCTAGTCACGATTTTGCTCGCAGTTGTCTTGACGTGTCGGCTATCCGCTCAAGGACTCAATCCATCCCAAGGCGGACAAATACAGCCCGACAAAACGCTGATCGCTCCTTCTGTGCTAAGTGAGTCGCACGTGAAACCAAGATTCTTCGCGCTGGACCCACAGACGGAGCTAAGGAAACAGCGATTCTCGGACAATCGCGATTGGGATTGGTATCAACAGAATATCCCGTTCTTTGATTGCCCCGATGCGGATATCACGACTACGTATTATTACCGCTGGGAAGCAATGACCAAGCACTTGGTTTATGGTTCTCCGACCGACGGCTATGCATTTACGGAATTCATCGATCGACCATTTTGGTCGGGAACGTATGGAGCCATTAGCTGTCCGGCAGGGCATCAACTCTACGAAGCCCGCTGGCTTCGTTCTCCTCGCATCGGATACGACTATGCACGGTATTGGTTTCGCACCGAAGGGGCCGAGCCTCGCAATTACAGTTGCTGGTTGGCCAATGCGATTTGGGCATTGCATTCCGTACATCCTGACGAGCTAACCATGATCGATTTGCTGCCCGACTTGGTAAAGAATTTTGAAGGCTGGGAGGCTCGTCATTGGGTTCCCGAACAGGGCATGTTCTGGCAGACCGGACATGATGACGGCATGGAGTTTAATATCAATAGTCGTCAAACGGCCGACATCCTGCGGGGTGCTCCTGGATTTCGCCCGACGACAAATACCTACATGTGGGCCGATGCACGAGCGATTTCGCAAGCTGCTGAGTTAGCGCATGATGAAAGTTTGGCCAAGCGATTTTCAACTAAGGCGGAAGCGTTGAAAGAGCGTCTGCAAAAATCGTTGTGGGATCCCAAGCGAGAATTTTTCCTTCAACGATACTTGCGCGACGAAGAAAGCGATGGTTTCAAAATCAAAGCGGGGTCACTGACCTACGAGACGGGTCAACACGCCGGTAGCCCCCATGGTCGTGAAGAAATAGGTTACGTGCCCTGGCAGTTTGGACTTCCGGATCCCGGATACGAAGCTGCTTGGAAATTTTTGATGGACGAAAACTATTTCGCCGCACCGTTCGGCCCTAGGACAGTCGAACGAAACGATCCGATGTATTTCCTGTCGCAAGGTTGCTGTTGGTGGAGTGGTCAATCGTGGCCTTACGCGACAACGCAAACTTTGAAAGCGATGGCTAACTTGCTTCACGACTACAAACAAGAATATGTTTCACGCGACGACTACGTTCGGTTGCTCACGACGTTCGCCAAGACACATCGCAAGAATGGGCAGCCGTACATCGCCGAAGGTTGCCATCCTGAAACAGGGTCTTGGGAAGGCCACGATGCGTACAATCACAGCGAGCATTATTTCCATTCGGGCTATGTGGACTTGATACTAACTGGGCTCATAGGTATTCGCGTTGACGATGGGAACCGAATTCAACTTGACCCGCTTGTACCGGAAAGCTGGGATTATTTTGCCGTCGACAACTTGGTTTATCGTGGCCATCAAGTAACCATCCTATGGGACCGAACTGGCAAGAAATATAACAAGGGTGAAGGGTTTCAAATTGTGGTCGACGGACATGTAGTCGCGAAAAAACCGACACCGACGCGAGTGGACATCGAATTGCCGGACACGCAACCAGATACAGAAACATTCACACGCCGAGCAAACGTAGCCGTGAATAATTCCCTGGCAATGTTTCCGCAAATGACTGCATCTTCGACAGCAAATAACACGGCACCCTCAAAGGCCATTGATGGAAATTACTGGTATCACATATCTCCACCCAATCGTTGGGCGTCAACCGAGCCCGCGACGGGACAACATTGGATCGAAGTCGATTTTGGCGTACCGCGAGTAATAGACGAAGTAAGCCTTTACTGGTTGGATGACTTAGGCGCAAACACCATTTCCGCACCGCGCGAAGTGAGCTTGCAATATTGGTCGGAGGATCAATGGCGTTCTATTCCGCATAGCAATACGTCGATTCCTGAAGGTCATCGCGCCAATCGCTACCGATTCTCGGCAATATCGACGTCAAAAGTTCGAGTCAACGCAGAAAGCTCACTAGGCCGATCCGTTGGACTGACCGAGTTCGAATGCTGGGGACCTGCTGACCAAGACCTTTCACCGCCGCCTGCTCCCGAAGGAAATCTAGCGGCACGGCGCAAAGGCCAGGAGTTTCCTAAAGCACAAGCTTCGTTTACGTCGCGCTACGACAAAATCGAAGAAGCCGTCGACGGTTTGATAGGCTTTCAACCCGAGCCCCGCAATCGGTGGACTTGTTACGAGTCGCCAAATCAAGAAGACTGGTTCGAAGTCGACTTTGGACAGGAAACCCGAATTGGGAGCGTGGAACTTGGTTATTACGATGATGGCGGCGGCGTTCAGATTCCTGCGGAATATCGACTGGAGTATTGGGATGGTCAGGCTTGGAAGCCGCTTAAGGAAGTCAAACGCGATCCCGTAAATCCAACGAGCGGGCAAATGAACCAAGTAATTATCTCGCCTACCACAACCATGAAAGTACGCGTGATCTTGGTGCATCGCAACAATTCCAAATCCGGACTAACCGAAATTCAAATCTGGGCACCTGCCCAAAATTAGAGGTGTGAAATGAAGACAGATTTTCGATTGGCATTCTTTCTGGTTTTGATCTTATTCTTTGTCAGCTCGACGATTGGCAACGCTCGGGCGCAGTCATCCGACTCGAAATCGACGGAGTATTTTTTGTTCTTGACGTCTGGCAAGAGCGCGAAAGATGTTCCAGCTAACGATTTGAAGGCCAAGCAAACGGCGCATGTCGGAAACTTTGGAACGCTTGCCAAACAAAACAAACTGAGTTTGGCAGGACCGATGGGCGATCCAAAACAGCTTCTACGGGGTGTGATCTTGGTCAGTGCGCCTGACGTGCCGACGATGGAAAAATATTTCGATGCGGACCCTTACGTCAAAGAGGGCTTTATGAAGATCGAGACCAACCCGATTCGCGAACGAATCGGCGAGCCGAGCGTGTTAGTCAAGCCCGACGGTCTGGAAGAACTGCGAATTGTCGTTTGGGATTATGCGGCTGCTGAAAAGAAAGACCGCAAGATTGCTGATCAAGTACTTGGGGAGCACGTCAAGCATTGGCAAGAATTGCAAACTAAAGGACGAGTGGGTCTGATCTGCCGTTTTCAAAACGAAGCACCTCGGTTCGGAGTTGCAATTCTCGATTCCATTCCTGATAAGCAAATCGAAGAGTGGTTAGTCGCCGATCCACTCGTCGCGCAAAAATTGATCACTTATCAGATAATGCCACAGTACCTGAGCAAAGGCGCGCTTTCATTTCCTGCCCGGAAATGATCACTACCGGGAAAGCGTTTAATAAAATCTGACCGGCAAGTTGAATGGCATCCAACCAGCCGCCACCTTCAATTTGCTGCGTGTGATTGTTTTTGTTTTGGATTCGATTTACCAATCGCCAAAGCAAGCTTTTCAATATGGAGCGGCTGCTAGCATTTCCTCGAACGAACCCGGTGGCACGATTTTCATTCCCTTCTGGCAGTATCCCAATCCGCGTGCCTCAACAAAGAAAAAACCCCTTCATACAGGGGTTTTCGCAATAGTCTGCAAGAATGCATGCCCGTATTCTTGAGGTAGCGGATTTTTTCAGGGGAACGGCGGCTCACGGTGACTATTACCTCGTCATGACAACAGTTTCACTTGCAAATAACCCGTCGCGGGACGCGGTCTCGATAGATTGGCCTGCGGCCTTGGACCAGCATCGGCATTGGCTGCAAACGGTCGTTCGCGCACGTTTACAGGACTCCCATGCGGTTGATGACGTACTGCAGGAGGTCGCCATGGCAGTTCTCAAACAGTCTCAACGACCTGCAGATGAAACGAAAGTAGCGCCTTGGCTGTATCGCATCGCGCTACGGAAAGTGATCAACCATCGCCGGACTTTGGGAAGACAGCGGCGGTTGCTTGCCAACTATACCAGCCGAGGAGTGGATGAATCGACCAAGGAAGCCGAGGCCCCAGGAGCTTGGTTATTTCGCAAGGAGCAATCGCAAACCGTCTCGCGAGCGTTGAATCACCTCAATGCTTCGGACCGCGAGTTGTTGCTCTTGAAATACACCGAAGGCTGGGGCTATCGAGAATTGGCTGAGCGGCTTGGAGTGACGGTAAAGACGATTGAATATCGGTTGCTGAGGGCCAGGGATGCACTGCGGCAACAATTGGAAAACCAAGAAAACATTTGAACCATGAACACGATTCAAACTATTGATCGGCTTAGCCTACAAAGATTGGTCGACGGCGAATTGGATCACCAAGAACGCGCGGCGTTGTTGGCACAGTTCGATCGCGAGCCATCCTTGTGGCGTCATGTTGCATTGGCCTTTGTAGAAGACAAAGCCATCACCACGGAAGTTCGAAAAGAACAGTCTTTGGTTTCCACGGCCGAGTACGCCAAGCCGTCTTTGGCAATGACCGCCGCGATTTCTAGGCTGGAGACCAAGTCGAATTGGAAGACGATGCTTTTTTTAGCGGCATCGCTAATACTGGTACTGGCTGGATTTGCCATTGGCAATCGAATCGGCAAAATCGGACCGCAGAAAGTAACCATCGCGCAATCTCCCGCGCCGCCTCCCGAAACGTACAACGCCCGTCCTGCAAGCGATGGATTGGAGCGAGCAGGAACGCTACGTTTCGTTGGACAAAATAGTGAAATACCGATCTACGAGCCGCAACCATTTGAAGAACAGTTGCTGGGTCGCAAAGAACAAGAACTGCGAAAAATCCAAGATCAGCTTCGCCGATACGGTTTGGGGCTAAATGTGCAAGTTCAAATGCTCGAAGGGCAGATGCCTGATGGGCGTAGAGTCGTTGTGCCCGTACGAAATGTCGGGATTCAGCGACTCGATTTCTAGTGTTTATTTTCTGTGTTGTTTTTGAAGTTTGAGGATCTGAATTATGAAGAAAACTTTCCCCTGGACTCTCGCATTCCTGAGTGCTCTGCTTGTCGGTCAAGTTCGCGCGGGCGACGACGACGACAAGAAGAAATCAGAAAAGCGCGTTGTCGAAGTCGTGACTGTTCATGACGAACATGGTGATGATGAACATGGTAACGACGAACATGGTGATGACCATGACAAGAAACGCGTAGTTGAAGGGAAGCATGTAATCGTTTTGCGTGGTGAGGGCGTCGAGGCAGAAAAAATGATCGCCGACCTCGAAAAGCAACTCGAAAACTCAAAACTCGACACCGAGACTCGCAACAAGATTCTTGCGCAAGTCCGAAAAGCCATGAAAAAAGAAATGGACAGCAAAGCGCAAACCCTGCAAGTCGAGGTTGACGCTCACGGAGAAGGCCATGGCGAAAATAAGGTAACTGTTCAGACCAATGGCAAAGTGGTCATGGTCGATGAGAGCGGTAAGAAACACGAATTTGAGTTGAAGAGCGGCAAGCCAATGGTTTGGACGCCATCATCGAGCGGCGAACACATGGACCTAAACATGGTGCACGTCGATCCTCTGCATATGCAAAAGCTTCACGAAGAAATCGTCAAGCAACTCAAGGAAAACGGTGTCGACCAATCCGTCATCGAAAAAATCACGAAGAACTTGCACAAACAAATGGGAGATCACATGGGTGCAATGGCAGCCGTTGGTTCTCCTCAATACCGACTCGGCATTGCATTAGAAGAAAATGAAGACGGAAAATTGGTTGTAAATGCAGTGACCGATGATTCACCTGCTGCAAAAGGTGGCGTCAAAGAAGGCGATGTGATTGTTTCCGTGAATGGCGACGAAGTCAACGAATTGTCTACTTTGATCGACACCGTTCAAAAGGCGGGAAAAAAGGACAAGAGCGTTCAATTGAAAGTCATGCGAGGCGATGACACGGTTGAAATGGAACTCACGCCCCAAAAATCCGATTCAGTCATGGCCGAAATGCCAGCCGATCTGCGCGACGTGATTGGTAAGTTGCCTCATGGTGTTCAAGGCGGTTTTGTGGTTCCCGGTATGCCACTCCAAGGCTTTCAGGAATTCAAGGGTTTTGCATTACCCACGAGTGAAATGGCGGAATTAAAAAACGAATTAGAATCGCTCAAAGCTGAACTTGGCGAAATCAAAGCTATGCTAAAGGAATTCAAAGATCACAAGTAAATAACTTGCGGTTGAGAATGCAGAATTCGAAGGGCCGGTGACATTCACTGGCCCTTTCTTATTTGGTTCTCAAGCTACTCTTGGGCACCATATCCGCGCGCAATGAAATGCGCGTTCTTTACATTTCGCGGGCTGATCGTCATAGTAGTGAGCTTGATGATATGCGCACTGGGATAGTCGTCATCTTTCGAATTTGATTGAGGAAGAAAATGGCAGCAATTGGAAGTATCTTAGTGGACGCTTCGTCGGTTGCGATGCGTTATGCGAAGCGATTGACCAGCGACATCCCGACTGATAAATTTGGCCGATTGGCAACGCCAGGTGGCGTCCTTGTGCAGTCCAATCACCCGGCCTTCGTCATCGGTCATTTGGCACTCTATCCATCCAAGGCCATGCATCTGCTCAAGCTGGCTCCCGGAATAACCAATCCCTCCGAACGATTCGTGGCTGTATTTTCTAAGGACAGTTCGTGCATCGACGATAGCTCCGGAACTACGTACCCGGCCAAAGACGAGCTCCTGCAATTCTTCGACCAAACCTACACAGCGGTTCGGCAAGCAATTCGTGAGGCTTCCGATGAACTGCTGCTGAGCGCAACAGCCGATGATTCGCCGATGAAATCTCTCTTCCCGACCGTCGGCGCTATGTTGGCTTTTTACATAGACGGTCATGTGCTGATGCATCTAGGACAAGTATCCGCATGGCGACGGATGCAGGGCATGTCACCCGTTTAAACCGACAATCACTTGCTAACGTCGAGTTTGCGGACTTCTAAGCAACGGCTAAAGCGTCTGAAGAAACGCGTACAAATCGGCGACTTGTTCCACAGAAAAATCCTCTAGCAAACCGACGGGCATGATCGATTCCGTCGCTATTGCTTTTTCTTCGATATCGTCCTTATTTATTCGAACAACCGAGCCATCGGCAGTTTGCAGCGTAACTCCGTCGACCGAGTCGTAGACGGTCATCCCAATGACGACTTGACCTTCGCCGGTAAGCACTTTTGTCGCGCGATAGCGATCGGAAATATCGCGATTAGGTTCGTAGATGGAACGAAACAAATCGTCGCGAGAAAATCGTTTTCCAATACCGGCCAAGTCGGGACCTAAGGCCGTTTGGCCATTATGGCATTGAGCGCACTTGGCTTGGGCGAACAATAATTTGCCGCGTGATGCATCGCCAACTTTGCTTGACGAATTATTAACAATCGTAATCCATTCGCCAGCCGGTCGCCGGGTTGCTTGGACGACGGCCCACGTTTCTGCAGATACGACCTTTTGAATGACCGCTTCAAAGGCTTGCCATGAATTCGTTGCAGGAACTTGGTTGACGCCCAACTTGGAAATCACGCGTCGCATTCGATCGTATACGGAGGAATTTGACGGTTCTTCGGCACTTCCTCGAAGCTTTGCCAACAAGACTGCGAGGCATTCCGATTCTTTTGTGGCATCGCCGATTTCAAATCGGGTGATGCCTTGCCATGCATTTTTCCATGCCATGCGATCGCTCGAAGCTAACGAATCGAGAAAGACTTCGTAATCTTCCTTCGTCGGCTGGGCAGACAAAACTTCGACAGCAGTGGCACGCAAAGCGGGTTCGTTTGCTGCAACTCGAATTGCCGATCGCAGATTTTCATCGCAGCCTTTTTCAACAACAAATTTAAGCTGAAGTGTCGACCATTGGCGTGGCTCGATCTCCCGCATCCGCAGAGCCATCTTCGCCCGCGCCTTTTCTTTTAAAGTAGCAGAGAAACCGTCAGTCCAAATCATGTGTTCTGCACTTCCAAATGAAGGCGATTCGATCATCGCAGTTGCAAAATTAGGATCGCTTTCCATTAGTTTTGCAAAGAGCTGGGTTAGACGCGACTGCCATGCATTGTCGGTATTGAGACCGTTCACGCGAACTTTATCCGCAAGCGACAGCAACGAGGAAACTATTTTTTCCGTTGTTTGCGCATCGCGCGTACCACGGCAACGGGCAATTGCAATCAAATGATGGATATCCGAAGTAGGGTGCGAACTTTCTGTAAGCTGATTGGCGCAGAATGTCAGAACGCTTGGTTCAGACGACTCGAACATGGCTAACGTACGAATCGCTTCGACCGAAACTTCGCGCCAACCTTTTTCGGTTGCATCACGAGCTTGTTTAACCAACCAATGACTCCAACCTTTCTTGACTTTTTCGTTGACCGTTGTTGCAAAAAGACTCCTATATCCATCGAAAACGGTCGAGTCAGGCAGATCTTGTTGCGAGGGCACGGACCAGCGAAGATCGCCCATAGCCGATTGAAGCAGTGCGATGACTTCCAACATACGCGATTCTGTTAGTTCATAGTCGTCCTCTGACAGTTGGGTCGCAAGTGCGTCCATCAAAGCTCCGTCAACACCCACGGAGTTGCTGCGATACAAAGATTGCGATGCACGCAGTTCATAATTCGTTGCTGTTTTCGTTGCTTGGGAGTTTTTCGCATTAGCCCAAAACCACAATTGCCGGACGGGCATGATTTGTTCAAGCTTTTCTAATTCGACATTGGCGACGGGCCCAGTGAGCGATTCGGTCGGCCATCGATTCATTCCTACACACTCCAGTTTCGCGCGAAGCTCGCCTGCTCCTAACGCTTTCTGCCAATTGTCGAGGATGTCTTGATTTTCGCCAGCAAGAACTTCCCGCCATCGTTCGAACGATTTATCCTCAAGTCGACCGTACGCCAGTGCACGGTAAGCCGCCATTCGAATGCGGGGCGAACTATCGGTCACCCACAACCGCACAACGTCGGGCGGGAGGACATAGCGCATGCGAACCATGGCGTTGAGTGCCGCACAACGCGCCGCTTCACTCATTGGCTGACGATCAGATGATACGATCACCCCTGCTGCGGCCGACGCTAACAAACCACCACCCAGCCGCTCGGCACTTGGCAACCAAGCCCGCTCAGACCAACTCTCGAGAGGGCATGTCGCAGACAATATTTTTCCAAAGTCCGTCGCCTGGTCGTCGGTTGCGATAATGGACTCAACCGGTCGTGTTTGCGACGCCGACTCGCCCTGCACCGCTGGCTCAAAAATAGCGAGCTTGCTGGGTTCTTGCGGGCCAGCAAAGGAAATGCGGTAAATGGACCCATTGGTTCCGCGACCGCCCACACAGACGAGCAAACTGCCACTAGGTTCAACGCAGATGTCTGTCGGTGCAAAACCCGCCATTCCTTCTGGCTGCAAAAATGTCTCTGCGCCAACGCGAATCTTTGTCTGGGTCGCATCGCTTGCGTCGGTCTGGATCAATTGAGGATAGACTGCGATAACGCGACCAAAGGTCCAATCCAAAACGAAGATGGCGTCACGATATTTTTCCGGAAATACTGTGTGACGATAAACAACCATGCCCGTGGGTGATCCTCGTCCTAAACTTGCCAAAGTTCGTGGCATCGTGACCTGATAGTCGGCATCCTTCCAAGCTTTGCTGACCCAACCCGAATCGGCTCCCGGCGCAAGCACCATGACGCGCGTTGGTCGATACCAGGGCAACGTCATATCGCGTTCATCGTCGCTATCAAACGTAACAACCTCTCCGGTCGGCAAAAAATCAAAGTCGTATGCATTGCGAATGCCATGAGCGAACACTCCTCGCTTTTGAAAATCCGGACTGATGCGCCAAAGCGTGCCTGCACGAGGGCGATCCACCGGTGCTTGGGGATCATTCTGCATTGCCAAGACACCTTTGGCATAATTTCCAACAATAAGGTACCACCAACCATCGGGGCCGCGACGAATGGCGTGTCCATCGTGTTCGCCTCCCGTCGGAAAAGATAGCACCTTGATGGGACCACCGTCGGCTCGTCCATCCATGTTGGAATCGTTGGCATACCAAAGCCCGCCGTCAGCAACCCAGTAAAGCTTTCCCTGCTCGCTCCAAAGGCCTTGTGCTCCTTGCTTGGGCCACGCTCCCCAAGTCACTGCCTGGTCGAATACGCCGTCGGAGTTTCCATCTAGCAAAGTGCGAATGTACCCTGGTCCGGAAATGACTGGGCGACCTCGTGTATCCAAAGTCATGCAATAGGCATCGTGTGCCAACGAATCGTCAGCTACTTTTTGAACGACGAAACCGACAGGAACGGCAAAAGGCAATTTCGCCGCCTCTTGGCCAGCGAGCATCGTGTCCAGCACCAACACAATGGCAATGGCAACATGCATACGGTACACCAGCATGTATTTCACCTAAGCACTTTCAATTGTTCTTAAAGCCATATCACTTGCTACCACGGTTCTTTGCCGAACTCGCTGGTCAATTTTCGCTGGCTGCCAAATCCAATCATCGTTCGGCCGAGCGATTGGGTACTTCACCGGGCATTGGTTCGTTGATCGAGGATGGAGCGAAGGTGTGTGGGCGCGTCGAATTCGATAGTTGCGAATTATCGCTTCTTAGAATTCGATTTGCGTCGCATGCTGATAAAACTCGTCACGCGAACGTGTACGCAGAAACTCGAAATCCCTGTTTACAAGGAACTAGTTATACTGGACGCGGACCGGCAAGATGAGAGGGACGAACTACTTTTTTGACTTTGCAAGTCAACCCAAATTAACGTCCAGCAATTGTGGTCGAGCCCGAAATTGGCGAATCAAACCAATACCACAAAAGGCCAGGAGCCATTTGGCGATCTTGAGCGGAACGCAGCTTTACCCGACGGTTGAGATGGAACGCTGACAATTTTTCGTTCCATCACTCGCTTTCATTTGTCGATCCCGTACTTCACAGGCCCGTTGCAGACGGATCGAAAGGCCCTTGGCTGATAGGCTCTGGAGAGCTTATTTGTCCGTTTCGCTCGGTAAAGAACCGTCCGCGTTGATAAGCGTCACGATAAGCATCCGATGGCCACGGCCCTTCGCCAATGCGCACTTGATTGTACGACAGCAACGATCCTTTTTCGCGATGGAGGTCGCGGATTGCCAAGGAATAATCGACGAGGGCGCGATAGTAACTGCTCTCGCTGGCCGCTAACTGTTGTTGTGCCTGTAACAAGAAATTGATATTGATTAGACCGCGTTCATATCGATTTCGAAGCACTTCGACTTGCAAACGGTCGGCTTCGATGCGATTGAAATTCGTTTGAACCTGCATGTACGACCTAGCCATTTGCCTAGATGCGGTACTGAGGTCATGGGAAATCTTCAGTTCTTGTTCCTTAAGAACAGCGCAGTCGCGGGCCAAACTGAGTTGCGCGTGGCGAACGGCGGCACTTGCTTGGCGGAATCCGACCGGATAACTCATTTCAAGGCCAGCCTGCCATTCCTGATAGTCGCCTTCCAAAATGTTTTGATACAAACTCTCGTTGGAATCGGCAGGATTGCGTGCCCCAACCAAATGGTCTCCCAACCCTCGCCAGCGATATTGCGTCAACGCATCCAATCGAGGCCGACGATTCAAGCGCGCTGCGACCAGTTCCAGTTCACGTCGTTTGATGGTCCATTTTTGGCGTCGCACTTCGACGCGTTGCGTGATTGCATCGCCCAAAGCACGTTCCCAGTCAGCAATTACTTCCGCCTGGACAGGCTGATCGATCGGCTTGATCAATCGACCGTCACTTGGAGGAAGACCCATGACATAGCGAATTCGTTGCTCAGCTGAATAGAGTCCATTGGGGCCGGACAGGGCATCGTTGACTTGGGACTCAAACAGATAATATTGCGAACGTGCTTGAGCCTCAGCATCAGCTTCGCCACCGCGAGCACTTACTTTTTGCAGTTCATTGACACGCTGCCAAGTACGCAGTGCGTTCTCACGACCCTTGACTTGGGCGTCCAACGCGCGATAGGCAAAGTACAGTTCCCAGTAACTAGTTTCCACATCATTTACGAGTTGAATAACGCCTTGCTCAAAATCGGCTAACGAAATATCCGTATTGATTCGAGCGATTAAGACACCGTTGTATTGGCCTACGACGTTCGACGGCCCCGCAATTCGGTTAAACGTTAAACCGGAACCTTGCATCAACGGTTGCCGCCACTCGGCCTCAAAAAAACCAGTAAATGCCGTTTGAAACAACGTGCCTGCGAAAGCTGGATTGTTGTTTGAGTAGATCACGTTGTGGCGGAATGCATACTGTGCACCGGTTGCCGTTCGCTTGGTAATGCCGGAGATGTAGTTGCCGGTCGTATTTTGGGAAACGCTGGCGAAGAAACCGGGAATACCAAAGTTGCTAGGCTGATTACCCTTTTGCCAGAATAGTTGCGATGCGACTTGCGCATCAAAGGCCGACAGCGCGGCTTCCATACCTGATTGTGGGTTTGCTTCGGTCAACGCCGTATCGAGAGTTGTTCGCGTGCCCGTGGGAGATTGCACGACCGAACCACCCAAAGATCGCATGATCTCGCTGCTGCGAAGCGCGGCTTCGACGACTTCCTGAAGCGTCAAATCCCATGTCGGCAGTTCGCTCGGATTTTGAATCGTCAGCGGCAACGGCGCGGAAATAGCAATCGGATTGGGAGCCGTTTTTACGTCCGGATATTCGATTTGCGTGGCGTAATTTTGGAAGTACGAGAGGTCCTTCTGGTCACGCCAAGCCTTGAACCGTTGCGGGGCGCACCCGGTCAAGGTAACTAATGCCAAACAACCCCGCGCGGTCCATTTTCGAAACGTCTGCTTGCGATCCATCGCATACCACCGTTGATTCACGCCCACGAGCTAGAAAGCTAATCGCTGCAATCATGCTAGCAATCAAAACCAGCATTTACAGCAAAGTCACTCTGGGTGGTATCGGACGCAACATCGCCCTAACTCAACGAGATACTGGTCGGTGAGGGACGGTTGTTTACAGAAGAAACCCGATAACATGAACAACCAAACAACTTGCCGCAGTCGCCAAAAATCGCCAAGGCGAAAGAGTTTATCATAGGCGGCCGATAGGCTTGGCAGGAGATGCTCCGCCTCGGCAACCAACATGAGTTTTGCAAGACGACACGCTCGTGCCGCTTTCCACTCACAATTAAATAGTCACGGCCGAATCAACAATCGCGGAATCCAAGGCGTTCTGCTGAAGAAGCCCTATGCGTTATCGACTGTTTCGCGGCTTTGCGAAGCCACTGCAGCGCGGGCGACATAATAGCTGCCAAAGAAAACTTGCCCAAAGACTAGGTCACTGAGCAAGGTCGTTCGATAAAAAGGAATCCCCATCACATAACTGTTGACCAAACCGGCAACCGTTTGCGGATATTGCATTCGCGGGTCTAACCAAGACGCAAAATTGGTCACGATAAAGAAACCGATCGATCCCACTAGTGATGCTACAAGAATTCCTACAAGCGGAGAAATTGCAGAAACGACCGTCTTTGGCGAATGTTTGAAAAATCGAACAGCCACGCCGGACGCGACGCTCAACGTATACCCAAGCAAAACCGAGAATAGCAATGAGTTGCTCATGCTTGGCAACCCGATCATGCGCCCCAAGCTCTCGCTTATCGCGTACGCGGCTAAAGGAATCACCCAAGCTGAGATGCCGCGTAAAAAGCAGCCACAGAACAAGGCGAAAGCACCGAAGGCCGCAAAGTTATATTCGTGAGGAACTAGGCGTGAAGCAATCGCCACAGCACCTAAAACTACAACGGCCAATCTCAACACGAATTTATCCATTTTTCCGCCAATTGATCAAACTATTCGAACCGAAGCCAAGTCTCGAAACCAGATTATTGTCATGTCAGTCATCCGTCCCCAAAATCCATCGGTCACTCCCGACCGAGTGATTAATTTTTGATGGACGATTTATTGCCGATTTAAATTGTAACCTACCGCCCTGCCCTTGTCGCGACCTGTTTTTTGCTGAAGACCGTCAGAATTACCGAACAGAATCCAGAAATTCCCAGCAAACCGCTGATCCTAATTCAACTTTGCCCTCAGCCAAAGCTAAATCCCCGTCAAGTAGGACGGGTCTCCCGGCCCGTCAACCCATAGACAAGCCAGCCATAAACCGTTTAGCCAAAGAACCTCCAGTCGAATACCGTCCACCCATAAACAGTACACACCTAGAACGGACGGAACTGGAGATCCGTCCTACTTTTTTGCGAGTGCAATAAGTTGTGGTGATCCACTAGTTTTGAGAGTGGTCGTTGGTTCGCCGAACCAAATGCTGCTGCAAATAATTCGCCCGTTCGATATTCCGTTCGGTTGAACTTAGTTTTTGGCCCCGCAATTTCTGTAGATGGGCGGGTTGGGTGTGGATGAACAATTTGTTGATCGTGGGTATCTGGACATCTTTGATCAGGCCTAAGTTGACGCCCATGCGAACTTTCGACAAATAGTGCATCGTCTCTTCGCTGGAAATTTTCTTCGCAGTGCACAAAATTCCAAAAGCACGGCTCACATCGTCATGCAAATCCTGCTCGCTTTCCGAAACAAGGAATTCCCGAGCCTTCCGTTCGTAATCGATCAGCACAGGAACGACTTCGCTAACCTGCTGGATCAGTTCTTGTTCGGAATGTCCTAAGGTGATTTGATTGCTGACTTGATAAAAATCGCCTGTGAATTCGGACCCTTCACCGAACAAACCCCGAACTGCCACGCTGATACGTTGGAGGCTGCGGAATACTTTTTCAATTTGCTTGGTGATAACCAGCGCGGGTAAGTGCAGCATGACACTAACTCGAATTCCCGTTCCCACGTTGGTTGGGCAAGCGGTCAAATAGCCTAGTTTTTCATGAAAAGCGTATGTCAAACCCTTTTCCAGTTGCGTATCTAACTCGTTAATGCATTCCCAAGTCGATTTCAGATCGAGACCGCTTCGGATGGCTTGAATGCGAAGCTGATCTTCTTCGTTGACCATGATGCTGAAACGTTCGTTGACATCGATAGCCACGCCTCGCGCGCCTTCGGATTCACTCAGCTCGCGGCTGATCAATTGCCGCTCAACGAGGAAATGTCGGTCGAGCACATTGAGTTCGTTGACATTGATGTACTCAATATTATTCTGGCCGTCATTCATAGCGTCGATGCGCGTACGTACCTGCCGCACAATGGTGCTACGATCTTGATCGGTACATCGCCGGATAAAAGGGAACTCTGCAAGGTTCCGTGCCAGCCGGATTCGGCTGCTGATGACGATATCGGTTTCGGGACCGGTGCCGCGAAGCCATTCACCACATTTTTCAGCTAACTCTTCGAGTTTCACAACTTGGCAATCTATAGAAAATAGTGTGGATCAAGGCAATTCAACGCTTCCCAATGGGTACAGCCGCAATCTAATTCGGTCGTACCATCACCTGGGTCATTATCGTATAGATTGGCCAGATAGAAAAGTCGTCGTCAAACATCGGTAATGTCCGGAGAACGATGCGATTCGGACTCAGCATTCCCTTCGGATTCGATTTTCTTGATTTCGTCTCGAATTTTGCTTGCACGTTCGTAGTCTTCTTTTTCAACAGCGGACTTCATGTCTCGGCGAAGCTGGATGATGTGGTGCTGATGGTCGGGCGAACCACCTTGGCGTGAGGGTCGTTTGCCGACATGCTGCTTGGCACCGTGGATATTGATCAACAACGGCTCCAAGTTCTCTTCGAAACAAACGTAATCGTACGGGCAACCAAATCGCCCGGATTGTCGGAATTCGGCAAAGGTGATTCCACACATTGGACACTGCTTTTGCTCGAGCTGGGCCAACTCATCGGCTGTTTGTTCCAACTGAAGCTGTTTGGCTAGCATCCCTGCCAAGGCCGACGAACTGGGCGTTTGGCTGCCTTGTGCCAAATACGTACGTGCGTGCTCTTCGCACAAATGCAATACGCTGGGGCCGTCTGGGTCGGTCAATTCCGTGATGTGGAATGTCGCCGGTTTTTCGCAATGTTGGCATTTCATGAACTAGACAGCCTTCTGGGAGAGCCGACAATATTTCTCAGCAAGTCGGTGCAATGCACAGTGCCATCGCGACTGATGCGACGCCATCACGACCTACGCCACCGTTGAATTATAAAAGTCAAGTATAAAAAAATCGCTTGCCGCGCGGCGCGGATTCGAGCACACGTTCGTACAAATGGACGAAATTTCGAAAATACTGCAACTACCCAAGCGACTTTTTGATCGCATTAAGGCAACTGGTGCCGCTCCTAGGATATGATGGCACAGTGCTGATATTCGTACCTTTTCCTATGGTATTCGTTCGTTCCTTTTCTCGCTGCCCACTGTTGCCTCATTAGAAAGCAGTCCATGAGCTACTTTCCCGCCTTCCAAACTTTTTCGAATTACTCCAATTGCGACTTAATCCCGGTTTATCGTCGCGTCTTGTGCGACAGCTTGACTCCCGTCTCGGCTTTTAAGCTACTTGACCAACCGGGCGCAAGCAATTGCTTGTTCGAAAGTGTGATCGGAGGCGAAAAGGTCGGTCGATATAGCTTTATCGCTATCTCTCCCAAACTACGCGTCACAGCTTGGGGCAATAAGGTTCACGTTCAGCGCGGAGACGACTTGGAGACGATGCACGTCGATGATCCACTCGATTTCCTCAACCAACAAATCGGACAGCGACGCGTCGCAGACATCGCGGATTTGCCACCCTTTATCGGTGGAGCAGTTGGTTACGCAGGCTACGATGTGGTGCGTTACGTCGAAAACTTGCCCAACGCCCCGACCGACGATCGCTGTTTGCCAGATTTGGATTTTGCGTTCTACGACAATTTGGTCGTCTTTGACAACGTGACAAAAACCATGGTCATCCTTACGCTTGTGAACCCAAAAGAATTCCCGTCGGTCGAACACGCTTATCAAGCAGCAACCAAACAAATCGACCAACTGGTCGACGAATTATCAAAGCCGATACCGGCGTCGCCATTGGACGATATCCAAGCGGGCGGTTCCCAAGACGTCCACGCGAAATCGAACTTTACCAAAGAAGAATTCGAAAACGCCGTCCGCCGCTGCAACGAATACATTTTGGCGGGCGACATCTTCCAAGTCGTCATTAGCCAACGTTTCGAAGTCCCCTTCGAAGGCGATGCTTTCGAAATCTATCGTTCGTTACGGGTTATTAACCCGAGCCCATTCATGTTCTTCGTCCGGACACCATGGACCACGCTAGTCGGTGCTTCGCCGGAAGTCATGTGCCGGGTCGTCGATTCCATCGTGACCGTACGACCCTTGGCCGGAACTCGCCCTCGCGGAAAAACCGAAGAAGAAGACAAACAATTGGCCGAGGAACTATTGGCCGACCCCAAGGAACGTGCCGAACATGTCATGCTCGTGGATCTTGGCCGCAACGACGTGGGACGTGTCGCTCAATTTGGTACGGTCCGGCTCAGCGAAGTCATGGTGGTCGAACGTTACTCGCACGTAATGCATATTTCTTCGAATGTAGACGGCAAGTTACGACCGGAGATGGATGCCATGGACGCTTTGAAAGCCTGTTTACCCGCAGGAACGGTTTCCGGAGCACCGAAAGTTCGCGCAATGCAAATCATCGACGAGGTAGAACCAACGCGGCGAGGACCCTATGCCGGCGCTGTCGGTTATATCGACTACCGTGGCAACATGGACACATGCATCGCACTGCGAACCATGGTCGTCTGCAACAATAAAGTTTACATCCAAGCCGGCGCGGGCCTCGTCGCCGACAGCAACCCAGCTTCCGAATACCAAGAAACCGTCAACAAAGCCCGCGCCATGATGCGAGCCATCGAAGCCACACGCCAACGGATCGGATAACGACACGTAGGCACGTAGGGTGTGTGAAGTGGTCGAGCCAAAAAGCTTGGAATATTTTCCATATCAAAGACCGTTGTACACCAACACACTTCAATATCACAACGACCACGTAACACACCAATTCGGGTTTTGAATGCGTTTACACTGCGATCCTGGTGTGTTGCGCTGGCTGTTCCGTAGCAAGCGTTTTTTTCGCAGTTTGACGTGATTCGTCATTGAATGCGATTGCCAATCTCAACAACGCCCGCTTCACACACCCTACGGAGACTACATGTTCCCGGGAAGCATGTTTTCAACGAGGCGAGAGAACAAGTCGAAAATTTCGATGTAGGCGTTTCCCCAAGCGTCCTCGCGGAAGAAAGTCGTTTCACGGCGAGGCGAGCCAATAAAGGGCCTGAGGATCCAACCCATCTGAATTCCGACAAAGGCATAAATGATGATCCAGGCGATGATCATCAGTTTGTGCAATTTGTTTCTGGCGATCAGGGGTCGATACAGCTTTCTTAGCAGGACCTGCACCGACAAACTTGAAATCCCAAACGCGACCGAGTTGCACGCCAGCGCCATATCGTAGCTGATACCGCTGATGTACAAGAAAAAAATTAATGGGGCCAGTGATGCCAAGATCAAAGTCAACGCGGACTGCGCAGCCAATAACGCCCGAAACGCTTGCCCAAAGTCACGGCTCAATCCGAGGAGCGAATTTGCAACGTAGAAACTCGGTAGGCTTAGCAGGAACGTGGCCAATAACAAAAATGGAACTTTGATGGCCGAATAAACGACTTGAGAAGTTCGAATCTCAGAAATCGAATTCGAAAAACTTCCCATGACCGCGCCGTACATCAACCCGCACGCAACCATCAACACCAGGATTTGTAACGGCAACCAAGCACTGACAAGCTTGTCGCGACCGCTTTCGATGCGTCCACCCAGAACGGATTCCGCTAAACGGAATACATTCGGAAATCGACGAGTGGATTTGGTGGATTCGATGGACATTACACAATCTAACGTTCAGCAATCTAACCTAGCAAAGTCCGAAATTAGTCGCCCTGCAGCAATTGCATGATGATGCGATAGATGGCTTGAAAGAAATTGCCCGACCGTTCTCGGAACCACGAAAATTCAAGATCGGGCGAGCCAATAAATGGGCGCAATACCCAACTCATCTGAGCGCCGACCATTGCAAAGACAAAAACCCAGACACGAAAAATTGTATCGGCTGGCGAAAAAGGCTCGGGTCTTTTTTCAATCGGCCTAAATAGTCGGTCAGGTGACTTGGATGCCGATTCCAATTCACTAGTCATCACTGGCGGTGAATCGGTTTGGGGGACTTGTGCAACGATCACGTGACCCATGTCCGATTTCGGACCGAGCGGAGAGACCCGTGGCTTGGTATAGCGATGAAGCATCCGCAGCAAATAATTCAAACCCAGTAATCCCGCTGCCGTCGACAGCGCGACAACCAGCAACAAGATGAATCGGTGACCTGTTTTTCCACCCGGCGTACTAAACGCAAAGAAAACGATGATGGGGCCAAGCGACGCCAGGATCGATACCATAACGGCGATCGCTGCGACCAGCATCTTCAACGCTGCCTTGACATTGAGATGCGATCCCATCAACGCATTGAAGACATACAGCGAAGGAAAAGTCACAATCAACGTCAAATAAAACAACAACGGCATCTTGACGGTCGACGCCAGCAATTGCATGAGCCCATCTGTTCCTTCCTTGGAGGACACGGCCGTAAAGGAGCCAATGCAAGCGCCAAAGATTGCCGCCAAGATTACGGATGCGACGACAACAGGTACTAAAGGGAAATCAACCGCCTCATCAGCAGAAGCTCCATCCCGTTTCAGCTCGCCTCGCAACAAAGAATCAATATGCCGAAACATAGGCTCTCCCAATTCGTTTCATCAGAACTGTTTAACGGCAGATCAACCACTAACTGTTCGATTCCAGCTTAATCGGCCGCACCGACAATGCCACTCCGAGCGACAACATTCAAACTCTCGCCGCGCGATCGCGAACCGTTCAAAATATTGTGACTTCAGCTACGCTCAAGAAATTCCCCAAATTTTCCGGCTCTTTATTTATTCCATGAACTCAGGATCACCAGGAATTTGCATCACACGTAGGGTGTGTGAAGTTGTCGACCCAAAACGCCTGTAATATATTCCATTACAAAAGACCGTTGTGCACCAACACACTTTGATATCACTTCGACCACGTAACACACCAATTCGAATTTTAAATGCGTCTCCACCTCGATCCTGGTGTGTTACGCTGGCTGTTCCGTATCAAGCGTTTTCCGCCGTTTCACGCGATTCGTCTTTGAATACGATTGCCCATGTCAACAGCGCCAGCTTCGCACACCCTACGGGAACGACGTCCATTCGGTCGTTTCAAGCACATGTAGGGTGTGTGAAGTGGTCGACCCAAAACGCTTGTAATACTCCCCATATCAAGAGACCGTTGTACACCAACACACTTCGAAATCACAACGACCACGTAACACACCAATTCGAATTTTAAATGCGTCTCCACCTCGATCCTGGTGTGTTGCGCCGGCTGTATCGTAGCAATCGTTTTCCGCCGTTTCACGCCATTCGTTTTTGAATACGATTGCCCATGTCAACAACGCCCGCTTCACACACCCTACGAAGACTGTTTTCCATGCAATACCAGACAGCAACAATAGACTTCCTGCACCGAACATCCACAAAGCCAGGAATGCGCGATCGATTGGAGCAGTAAACCCCTGCCGCAGAGGTTCCAGTACAGCGGATGACCGACGATGGAAACTTACGCACGAAACAAGAAATACGTTCAAGCTTGGCGAAAGACTGCGGAAGACTTTTATGGCACCCAAAAAATGGGCAGCTCGAATTAAGTATTCGCCCGTCGAACTAATACCAACGAAAACAGCCAACTCGAAAGTTGGCTGTATGAACAACATTTAGTTTTTTGAAAAGTTGCCGAGCAGCTTATGCGGCTGGGGATTTATTGCTGGTGATCATGTGCACCAAGCGGCTCTTCAATCGGCTGGCTTTATTGAAATGGATGATTCGCTTGGCAGCGGCTTGATCCAGTTGCTTTGCCAAAGCAGGAACGAGCTTTTCTACTTCGTCGGCTTTGCCAGAAGCGGCCAACTCACGAGCTTTTCGTAGCGCGGTCTTGAGGGCTGACTTGACTGCACGGTTACGGGACCGATCTTCTAAACTCTGACGCTGTCTTTTCTTAGCACTTTTGCAATTTGGCATCGAACGAAAACCTACTTAACCTAAAACGTTTTGGGACGGATAGTCTCCTCATGGGAAACCTCCTATCATGCAGATTTGGCAGTATTTTGTCTAGCCCAACTACGATTTTCCCAAGCCCGCAGGCACGGAAAAACCAACGATCGCGGGCTGTTTTCCACGTCTACTCCCTTTAAATTCCCTCTAAATGCACTCAAACGCCGATTCGAAACGCGGATTTGTCTACCTGGTAGGGGCCGGTCCCGGCGCGCCCGGATTGATCACACTGCGCGGCATTCAATGCCTGCAACAAGCAGATGTCGTCCTTTACGATGGATTGGTGAATCCCACGATTCTCAGCCACGCACCGCCCTCAGCTAAACGAATTTGCGTCGGCAAACATGGCCAAGGCCGAATGTGGTCGCAGTCTGAAATCGACGATGCGGTTATCGATCATGCCAAACAAGGCAACATTCTCGTTCGACTCAAAGGCGGCGATCCCGCAATTTTTGCGAGAACCGCCGAAGAACTCGACAGACTCGTGCGCGAAGGCATCTCGTTCGAAGTCGTTCCCGGCGTGACGGCTGCCGTCGCTGCAAGCGCTTTCACGGGTATTCCACTAACGCATCGCGATTGGTCGTCGGCAGTCGCTTTTGTCACGGCCCACTCCCAAGCAATCGATGGTGGCGAAGAAGCCGAAGAGCCGCTTGATTGGCAAGCCCTCGCACGATTTCCCGGCACGCTGGTTTTCTACATGGGTGTCACGACTGCGGCTAGTTGGAGTCAACACTTGATCGATGCGGGCAAATTGCCAACGACACCAGTAGCACTTGTTCGACGATGCTCATGGCCGGACCAACAAGTCATACAATGTCAACTTGGCGAAGTCGCCGCGCGGCTCACTCCTGCATCCTCGTTCCGACCACCGGTCTTAACGATCGTCGGTAACGTTGCACAATTTTATCCACAACTGGATTGGTTCATGCACCGACCTCTCTTTGGAACAAGCGTACTCATCACGCGTCCTGCCCAGCAGTCCGACACACTACGGGCTCGACTTGAAGAACTGGGCGCGGAAGTCATCGTGCATCCCGCAATCCGAATCGAGCCCGTAACAGACTATTCAGAACTCGATCAAGCTATTCGATTGCTAGGACCAACTCCCCCTGACATTCAACTGGGACCAACCAGTACGGCCCGTCCGACAATCGGTTGGCTGATCTTCAGTAGTCGTAACGGCGTCGACAGGTTCTTCACAAGGCTGCATCAACTCGGATATGATGCCCGACAACTCGGCAATACCCGCATTGCTGCCGTTGGTCCTGCAACCGCTGGTGCGCTGGCCGAGTGGCGTATTCGTTGCGACTGCTTGCCCGATAAACATTTTGGTGCCGAGTCGCTTGCAAATGAGCTTGCCAACCAAGTTCCCGGCGAGCGATTTTTGCTCGTGCGTGGAACCCTGGGCAATGATACGTTGGCGACGATGCTCACGGCGGCCGGCGCCCATGTAGAATCAGTGGTGGCTTACCAAAACATCGACGAACGCCATGTGGACGAAAATATTCTCGAACGCATGAACAACGGTTCGATCGATTTCACAACGATCACCAGCAGTTCGATCGCTCGGTCCGTTGTCGCTGCTTTTGGCGAATCTCTTCGCAAAACGAAATTGATCAGTATCTCCGAACCGACAAGCAAAACCTTGCGCGAACTCGGTTTCGAACCGTTCCAGCAAGCCGACGAAGCGACACTTGGTGAACTGCTGCCGAAATGGAAATCGTCGACACCTTCCGAGTAAATGTGCGATCAAGGCTGCTCGGGGCGAAGTAACCGGAGACCGCCCCCAAACGACGTCGCCCAAACTTGGCTGGGTAGGAACGGATTAAAAAAGACGCGGGTGGGATGCTGGAAAGGGTAACTCCGGTCAAGTTGGAATGTCGGCGTCGCGGAACGCAAATTGTTTGTGATCCACAATCCATCCGCTTCGGTCGTGACGTACGCCAAGTCGGGATTCGCCGGATCCACGGACACGCTTTCGACTCGATAAAAATTGCCGATTTCTTGCCAAGCAACGCCGCGATTGGACGTGCGATACAGACCGCCGACTTCGTTTGGAAACGACCCCCAATGACTGAAGACGGCCGCGTACCATGTGTTTTGCTGCGGATCGTGCGGATCAATGACGATGTCTTTGGTCCACCGCTGCAAATTCGCATCGCTCCGATCAGTCCAAGATTGCCCTCCATTGGTGCTGATAAAGACCCCGGAACTGGTTGTAAAACTGCCCGCTGCATCGCGCCGACCCGACCAACTGGAAACGAGGGTTCCATCGCTGAGAATTCGCAAACACATGGGATGCCCTTGTGTGCGAGGAGGATTGGCCAGTTTTTGGAAAGTCGGACCTGTTGGCGATGACAAATTTTGCGTCATGTAAATTCCGCCCGCTGTGGAATGAACAACGCACGCATACATTTTGTTGCTATTGGTCGGATCGAACGCCAACCAAACTACGGGATGCCCAAAATCGAAGAATGGTTGCCATGTGTTGCCATCGTTTGTCGACACAACAATCATTCCGGTCCCGCCGTCGATGCGGCTATCTTGCAAATAGGTCGACTGATACAGATCGTGGACTGTTGACGTTGCGGCGAAAAGAGTACCGCTCACGGGATGTTCGACAACATGGTAGGTCGAGTTATGTGGCAATCCTGCAGACGATCCGGCGATCCACGATAATCCCGCGTTGCGGCTTTGAATTCCGCGGATGTCGCTGAATCCAGCGATCACCGATTGCGAGCTTGCCCAGTGAAGCCACCAACAGGATGTTTGCTCGATGCCGGATGAAGCATAGGCGCGACCCGTCGGCGTCGATGCCCCGGCAGCGTTTTGGTAATTCGGTCTCACGTAAACTTGTCGCCAACTCGTTCCACCGTTATCTGAAACGTGTGCAAATCCATAGTCCGTCACAATCAGTCGATTGGGATCGGTCGGCGAGACCGCGAAACCAAGTGCCGTTTCACTCCAGGACCACGCCAAATCTCCGCCGTCCCCCATCCAGCCCGTCGCAATGTTCTGATTGTTTTGCGTTTGCAAAGTGGGCGCCCAACTCGTTCCGCCATCGGACGATTTCAATACCGAGGGCCTCCCGTTCTGCGAATTATGACCTGCGAGATAGACTGAATTGATATTGGTTTGCGACATACCAACAAAGAACGGTTTGTCCGGGAAATTCGAGTTGCGAACGCGTGCCCACGGTCCTGCTCCAAAATTCAAGCGATAAACACGCGCTGTATTCCCGCTATCGACGATTTCCGCACCGGTAATTCCACCCCAAACATTTCCTGCAGGGAGCGTCACTCCGATCAAGCGAATTTGCGTTCCGGTTTTCGCGCCAGCCATCGACACGAGCGACTCATTGGCGGGCAGTCCCGCAATACTGTTTAGCGCAAAGGATGCGCCGTTGTTATTGGAAAACAATAGACCTTTGTTCGTACCAACAAAGATTCTTCCGCCATCCCAAAATACGCCAGCCAAATGAACACCGTTGTTTGGATCGTTCGCATCAAAAATCATGCTGAATGTTTGGCCCGAAGTGTTCGAAAAATAAAGCTTGTCCCAGGTCGCTAGGATCAAGCGATTTTGCGTATTTGGATCTGCGAATAGTGTGAACGTTTCACCCAACGCCGGATCACCCGCTAAAGCCAAGAACGTCCCACCACCATTTCCACTCCGCACCGCCATCCGTTCACCGAAGAAACCAATCTTGATCGCGTACAAGACATTCGGATTACTCGTAAAACGAACTTGGGTGTCGACTCCTCCGCGAAGCTGTAAGAACGGCAAGGTCTGCCAATTTGTTCCGAAATCCGTCGAACGAAAGACCCCTGTCATGTCCGTCGCCATATAGATGCGATTGGGATCAAAGGGACTAATCGATGGCGAATACAACGCTCCCCCACCTCCAATCCCTCTAGCCAACCAAGCTCTCGGTGTCTGCGATTGAGCGTCAACACTCATAAAGCAAGCAATTGCAAAGACGCTCGACACGATATAAAAGACGCGATTCGCAACCTGCATTTCGACCTCCGTCCCAACGGCAAACCCGCTCGAATACATTTTTCCCTGCTGACCGAACACCAATTATCCTGTGTTGCCCATCGTAGCGTAGAGGGAACAAAAAAAGCAAACAGACGGCAGAAGTCTTTCGCGATTAAAGTCGGTGGCGGTAATTGAGCAAATTCAGCAGCATTCGACTATTCCCGTGCAGCATTCATAAACGCAGGCGCAATCAACAAGTACACAACCACCGTTGTAACGAGAAATATCCAAACATTTGCCATCGAAAGTCCGCACTTTCTCGCTAGCCAAAGCAATTGCTTCTCGCAAACTGCTGTCAGGCAGACGAAACCAAACCCGCTAGCAACCATTGCTATCAGCAATCGATCGCAGTACCACCGGCCGTAACCAGACGGAATCAAGAACAAATATGCGACCGCATGACCCAACATCAGTCCAACAACAACGGCAGGTATCATCAGGCCAAAACGTGGGGCTTGCATTTGAAACCTCTTTTCACTCTCGTCTCAGTTTTTTCGATATCGATCAGACTAGGTTTTGTTGCTGGGATTGTAGAATTCGAAAAGGGATTCGATTTTGAAATTGATTTAAACGGCTTGCTCTTTCAGGTTTCTCGTTCTCGGGAGCCAAGTCCAGGGCCATCTGTGCATACCTGCAAGCAGACTCGAAGTCGCCGACTTCGGCCCATGCTGCAGCATACACACTGACAACCATCCAGTCTTTCCATTCCGTTTGGGAACAAATAGTTGCGGCGTTTTCCAAAGCTTTTCTACCGTCACGAATACTGTCGTCAGGACAGCCAGCTTGAATTCGAGCCACGCTAATAGCGGCCACTTTATGAGAGCGATCAAGTTCATACGATCGTCGATAGTCATCGATGGCCTGTTGCCAATTACCTAGTTCCTCGTTGGCACAACCGCGAAAGAACACTGCTGTGGCATGTTGCAATTCGCTAAATTCGATGCCATTTAGATCTTCGAGACTGCCCAAATAATCTCCTTGACCGAAGCGAATAAATCCGCGATATGCCCTAGCAACTTCCTGTGTTGGGTTAATAGACAGGGCCCGCGTCAAATCAAGATTTGCTTGTTTAAAATTTTCGCAACTGTAGTAAGTCGCACCTCGATTCGTCCAATATGCTGCTTCAGAGTCATCGAGTTCCAAAGCTTTAGTAAACAGGTCTATTGCAATCGTGTGCCGATTCTGCAAAGCCATTTTCAGTCCGTAATCCGATAATGCCCGAGCCAAAATCCATCGCCCAAAAATTATTCGCGATAACCATATTAATCGCCATGAGCAGATCGTTGGGATAATTCTCTTTGCAGTCCACAACTTCAGTCGCTGCCATCGCACGTTAATCGCGGGAACTAAAAAGTTGGCCACCAGAACGGATACTAAAATGGATGCCGGCCAATACAACTGAAATGCGACAACTAAGGCAATAGCCGTCGTGGCAATCAGAATTTGAAAAATGGAAAATCGGATTATGGAAGCCATCCAGCCTAGTTCCACATGTGCAGGGATAGTACGTCAATTGAAAAGTGAAGTAGACCAAGTCAAAAGTTTAAGGCTCCAGCAAATTCCGCAAGCCAACTCATGCACCAAAATAGATTGTGGAACTCGTCGAAGTAACTGCCCCTTTAGTCCACTCTGCAAATTCCTTTTGACTTTTAGTCGCCCTTGCGAAACGTATCGAATCCTCCGAAATCCCTCGAAGGAAGATTTTAATCGTATAGTTTGTCTTTCGTTGATCGTGATTTTAAACAACTCTTGTGAGTCGACGCAAGATTCAAGGAAACTCTGTTGCTTTGCTTGCGTTTTTGGTCAATCGACCGTAGATTGCATTTCGTGCGTATACGCACGTTGCAGCGAATTCTGTTTTCTGAAGACTTGGAATTGGATTAATGATGACGGAGAATAGCGAGTTGCCAATGGCGTTGCGATCAGCTTATCTGGCCATGCATCGACAAACGGATCTGGCATTGCAACGATCTGGGGTCACCGCAGATCAATTCGTTCTGCTGGCGACGTTATCGCGGGGCGATGCACTTACCCAGCGCGAGTTGGCACGACGCATGCCTTCGGACCCTAGCACTGTCCGCGCAATGTTGGTACTGCTTGAAAAGCAGGGACTAATCCTTCGCGATGTTCATCCAAACGACTCCCGAGCCCGGACCGTAGCGATTACGGCAGCCGGCAACCGAAAATTCCGGCAACTTTGGAAGGCGACGGAGTCTATCCGTTCCAAGATGATCGATTCGATTCAACCTATTCGCGTCTCGGATCTCATTAGCTCACTTAGAAAACTCTCTGCGGCGATGGAGCGAGGCAATTGAGGCAGCCAAAGGTAGGTCATCGATTGGCAGGTGTCCAGAAACGTACAGATGCATATCGTCTTTTCCCACATCCCAGAATTTAACTTCCAAACAAAAAGGTCGCGTTATGAAAAAAACGTTTAGCAATCTAATTCGAATCCTTGCGATTCTTTGCACTGTCACAGAATTCTGTATTGCCCAAGACAGTCCCGAACGACCTCGGCGAGCGGGCGGATTCGGCGGACCCATAGAACTTAGCGAGGATGACGTCGCTCTTTACGACGCGCCACCCGAAGGATTCAAAACGGTTCGCGAAAATATTCCGAAAGGCAAACTTGAGTTGATTGAGTATGAATCGAAAACCGTCGGTACAACTCGCAAAGCCAATGTGTACACGCCCCCGGGTTATTCAGCTGACAAAAAATATCCAGTTCTTTATCTGCTTCACGGAATCGGCGGTGATGAAACAGAGTGGATACGCTTTGCGAACCCAAACGTTCTTTTCGACAATCTCATTGCGGATGGCAAAGCGGTCCCGATGATCGTAGTCATGCCAAATGGCCGCGCTCAAAAGAATGATCGGGCAGAAGGCAACGTCATGGCGAGCGCTCCAGCTTTTGCCGTATTCGAGCGTGACATAATCGACGATTTAATCCCGGCAATAGAATCCAAATACTCAGTAGACAACCATCGAGAGAAGCGTGCGATCGCAGGACTTTCGATGGGTGGCGGGCAATCATTCAACTTCGGATTGGGCAACCTCGACCTGTTTGCTTGGGTCGGACCCTTCTCCGCAGCGCCCAACACGAAACCCTCCGAAGAGTTGATTCCGAACATTGAAAATGCTAAGGCCAAGCTGAAGCTTTTATGGATCTCGTGCGGGAACAAGGATGGTCTGATCCGGATCAGCCAAAACATTCATCAATTCCTAAAGAAAAATGATATCCAGCACGTGTGGCACGTCGACGGTCACGGCCACGATCCGGCTCACTGGAGCAGCAGTCTGTACTGGTTCAGCCAAAGTGTTTTTCAGGACGCAAATCCCGTTGGCAAACAATCCGCTACGGAAAAACCTGCGACAAAACAACCGAAGACCATCGCAACTGTCAGCAACTTGACCGGAACGTGGACCGGTACGATCGATACCCAAATCGGCAAGCAAGAGTATGTATACACATTTGAAAACAAGGACGACATGCTACTTGGCAGCGCGGCGATGAAGCTGGATGACAAAGAATTTAGCAGCGCGCTGATCAACTTTAAGCTGGATGGTAACAAAGTTTCATTCAAGGAGAAACTGAAGTTCAACGATATCGATTTGCTAATTACCTACACAGGCGAATTCGAGGGCGACCAGCTCAAACTGACTCGTAAAGTCGGCGATTTTGCGACCGAAGATTTTACTGCCAAGAGAAGCAAGTAGGCCAGATATCGCGATTAAAGTCCCGCTGCATCCTTTGCAACATTTGGTTTACCCCAAAGCGGGGAGGCATCCAATGACAGTTCCGTTTCAAAGGAAGCTCCCTGTTGCAGAAATCGAACTTAAAAATAGCTGGAGCGGGGATCGAACCCGCACGGGGGATTTTACCCCCACAGGATTTTAAGTCCTGTGCGTCTGCCTATTTCGCCATCCAGCCGTCGTACTTTTTGAAACCTTCTGTGTCTATTTTGTGCCGTAGCTTTTCGAGAGGGCTCATTCGACTCACAAGAATCAAGCGTGTGACAGAATTACTCTGCAACGGTTACTTTTGCTTTGCCCAGGCCCTTCACTGTCGCTACGGATTGAACATTCTAGCGGTCGACATCGCATTGGAAAAGCCGAGCAAAAAAGTTGTTGGATTGCGCCAGAGCCTTGTCGATTTTGCTTTTGCTTCGATTGGGAACGCAGGGCTCAATTGCTGTGGACGGCTAGGAAATTGAAGAGGGCCGTATCCAGGGGCTGGTCGATGGTCAAGGTCGTCCAATCGATTCCCAACTCCGCAAAGATGTTGTTTAACTGATCGCGATGCTCTGCAAAGGCCCGCTGGTATCGCTGCCGAGCTTGACCTGGATCGACAAACAATTCGCGTTTGGTCTCCATGTCGACCATCATGACGGGCGAATCAAATTGAAAGTCGACTTCGGTGGGATCCAAAATTCGCAATACCATGACTTCGTGCCTTCTGGCTCTCAGGAAAGCAAACCGCGATCGAAGCTGCTCCAACGGAACAAGCAAATCTGATATCAAGATCACGAGTCCTCGATGCCGGACCAACTCGGCTAATTCAGCTAGTGGTCCTAGCAAGTCCGTTTGATTGCCTTGGGGTGGTCGATCGAGTGCAGCCAATATCCGTTGAAAATGGCCGGGCCGATGCCGAGCGCCGATAAAGTCGATGACTTTATCTTCGAAGGTCAGCAATCCTACTGCGTCACGCTGCAAAGCGAAATAATAAGCCAACGTGGCGGCCATCGTCCGTGCGTAGTCGGACTTGGTATACCCCAGCGAACCATAGCTCATCGACCGACTGTTATCGACGGCCAAGTAACATCGTCGGTTGGTTTCATCTTCGAACTTTTTGATGTAGTAACGATCCGTGCGGCCAAATAGTTTCCAATCCAACCCGCGAAGGTCGTCGCCATTGGAGTACGGGCGGTATTCGCTGAACTCCACTGAAAAGCCATGCAAGGGACTTCGGTGGAGCCCGTTATAAAATCCGTCCACGACGGATTTCGCGCGGACCTGCAGATTCTTGATCCGCATGAGCGTGGCCGGATCGATCCTCCCTCTCTTCAAATTTTCATTCGGATTGCTCATGCGATTGCGACGTCTTGATGTATTGGCGGGAATTTGAAAGTGCTGTGCATTGTAGCATCAACGAATCGTGGACGTGCAATCATAGCCGGGCCAAGATTCGAAACGCTTTAACGCCTACCCACAATCCGCAAGGAGACTCCACCAACGCGATTTGGAGAAGTGAGCTTGCTACTGATCAGCCGATTTAGCGGCGTTGAGGATGATTGGAGCCAAGTTGTGGGCAGCAAAACTGCGGGTCATCGGGCCGTAGTGACCACCGAGATTGCCGTTAAGCAAGAATCGCAATCGGTACGGCTTTTCATGCAATCGATTCTTGTACAGCCATCGATCGAAGTCGCTCATGTTGTCGGGCCAAAAGAATCCAATGGCACCCGCTGCGGGCATATGATTGCCATCGACCGTGCCCGCCAAAGTTGTCCCTGCAACCAACAAGGGTGAATCCATCAGCATCGACGAGTAATTCCAAATACCATCTCGAGAATGTTGCAACGCTGTGCGCAAATCAAATCGCGGAGAGATAGCAGCACCCAGCAAAATCGTCGTATCCACTTGTCGACCTTCGGGCAGGGACTCGAGCGTCAACAGTGCAAGCCCCCCGCCTCCAGAATGGCCGATGAGATTGACGGGTCTGCCCGGATATTGATCTTGGTAATCGATGATCTTCTGTGCCACCAAGGCCGCTTGCCGTTGGTTCCGCGACATGTATCGTAAGTGCATTAACATCAACGGCGGAAGCCCAGTCGTCCAATCGTGGATTTCGATCGTCCCGTGAACGCCGCCATTGTGAAGGCCCATCGCCATTTCACGATGCAGCAAATGTCGCGACTCAATACCGGGCAGGATGATCGTATAACCTTTGTCCCAATTCTTGACCGGCATGCGCGGTACAAGAAACGCGCAACCAGTCTGCGTGATGACAATAGCAACCAAGCTGGCGACGAACAGGGCCGATGATTTGAAACGCAGTTCGCGTAACATGATTTGCTTTTGTTAAACGATTGAGCCCGTGATCCAAGTGAATGCGAATACCAAGTGAGCGCGAATACTGAGCGCGAACACTGTCCAGCCGAAAAACCCTTGCCCCGAACCGATGCCTCGACAAGGAATCGGGGTGCCTAATCCGCCAATGCTGTATCAATTCGAATTGCGTGGGAGCAACATAAGCTGAAAACGACTTGTCACAAATAGCAACTGAATCAACCACGCAACAAGTTTTCTCGCGACAACCGCACGCGACCTAATGTGCTACAGTGATTCGTTTAGCTAGCAGTGTTCAGGCGGCGTCGTTTCGATTTCCAATAGCCACATTTCGCTGGACCTTTCGCAGTGTCAATTTCTTAAATAGCATCCGAATAAGTAGCTCGATTGTCGCGGTTAAGTGTTGGGAAAATCATGAGAATTTGCTTTCAAGTCTTCGTGTCGATTTATCTATGTTGTTGGTTTCCTGAAATCTTGCTTGGCCAAACCCAGCGAGTCGAAATCACGCGCGATACGTGGCTTTCGAATTACGCAGACGAGGCAAAAGGCTCGAATGGGGGCGCTTCGCGATTAAAGCTGAAATCGATCCAGGAGCTGTCGATCATCGATTTTGATCCCGAGCCGTTTCGTGAACGCACGATTAAATCCGCTAAGCTTTGGTTGCGGTCATCGGGCGAGCCATACGTTGACCGAATCACGGTCAGCACGATTACGGCAGATTGGATAGAAGGGGATTCCCAGAGTTACGCAATCAAGGATGGTCATTCCACTTTTTCTCACCGCGTTTATCCCAACGAGCGTTGGGCAGATAGCGATGTCACGGCGGTCAGTTTGGGCAACGGCGGATCGATGTGGGCCTCCGTTCAAGCTACAAAACCCGACGCCGATGGCTGGATTCATTTCGATGTGCCTCCGCATTTGATCGCCGCACGCGTTGCAGGAATCAGTTACGGTTTGCTGCTTATGGACGACACCGGCAGCGAGTGGAAACGTGACGGAGAAAAATTCGAACACATTCTGTTCCCCAATCGGTTTGTCTTTAGCCGCGATTCCAATCGCCAAAGTTCACCGTACCTCACGATTGAGCTTGCCGGTAAAGATGACCAGCCCCCTGCCCCGCCCCGCAATGTGCTTGACCAACCTAGTTCATCACCGACGGACCCGCGACGGCAATTAACTTGGACCACGGATGCCGATGCTGTTGGCTACAAAGTCGTTATCGATGGACAGCCACTTCCCCAATACTTCATTCCGGCTGCAAAACCTGATCAAGCGATGCGATTGACTTGCGATCCAATGCTGCCAGCATGGGATGAGAATTTGAGACATGCCATCGAGATCCTCGCAGTTGACTCCGCCGGCAATTCGAGCAAGCCCACCAAGATCGACATACCCGCAACGATTCCCGCCGAACTATCAAAATTCTCCCTACATACAGAGTCAGCCACCAATCAGCCGAAGCCGGGCCATCCGCATTGGCCCGTTGCTCAATTATCCGACTGTGCTTTCGTGGTCATGGACCCGTTGGACAAATTTCTACCGATCTCCCAAAAGTTTGTTCCCACAGTCCGCGATGATTATCTCAGGAAGAACGCAATTTGGGATAGCCACTCCAACACGATCCAGCTCGATGCCGCCCATGCTCAATGGGTTGGCTTTCAATTGCTTAGTAAGAAGCCGCCGAAGGACCTAGAATTTGAATGGCGCATGCCGAGCCTTAAAAATTCACGACTCGAAGTTCATCGATACGAATACATTCCGCACGAAGGTGAACTCCTGCCAGACCCGTTGTCCGCACTAGAATCCGGCAATAATGCTTTGGTCGGTAAACTGCCCCTCACACCAAATTCGCTACACTATTGCGGTTGGTTATTTGAATGTTGGACGGATCCAAAAATCGAGCAGGGCCATCACGAAGGCCAGCTCGTTTTAAAATCCGGTGGTAAGAAGATTTCGCTCAAAGTCTCGCTCAACGTTCACCACTCGACTATTCCGAACGTGTTGAGCTTTCTTCCAGAAATGAATTGTTACGATTTGCCTGCCAATGATCGTGATTACTACCGGCTTGCCAATCGGCATCGGGCTGTTTTGAATCGCGTGCCCTATTATCAAAACGGTCGCGTCGCAGAAGGCTTTACTCCGACGATATCAAACGGCCACTACGATTGGACGGCCTGGGATAAACGATTTTCCGAATATTTCGATGGGTCGGCTTTTGCAGATTTGCCGCGTGGCCAGGTTCCGATTGAGTGCTTCTATCTGCCGCTTCACGAGAACTGGCCATCCCCGATGGAAGGCAATTATTCCGGTAACTACTGGGCCGACCAAGCCTTTACAGCCAATTATCGTCAAGCGTTTGTCGATGCATCACGGGCTTTTTGCCAACATATTTCAGATCGTGGTTGGAACGAAACAAAGTTCCACGTTTACTTGAACAACAAAGTCGATTTCAAGCAGCGGGGCTGGTCGCGAGGTTCATCTGTTTGGTTGTTAGACGAACCAGCCAATTTCCAAGATTTCGTCGCCCTACAATTTTTCGCTAAAGCATTTCGACAAGGTAAACAAGAGTCAAACGGTAAGAACCAAGTAATGTTTCGGGCCGATATTTCTCGCCCACAGTGGCAACGAGATACGCTCGACGGATTGCTTGACTACAACTTCATCTCGCAGTCAGCGTTTCGAATGTATCCGCGTTTGGTTCTCGACCGAAAGCTTCGCGAAAATCAAACGCTGATGATTTATGGCGGGACGAATGTGCTGACGGCCAGCAACGTGCAGAGCGTCGCTTGGTGTTGGGACGTTTGGTGTCGCGGTGGAGATGGTGTGTTACCTTGGCAAACAATCGGGACCGAAGAGTCATGGCGGAAACCGGACGAGCTGGCGCTTTTCTATCCTCCGCCGACCGACACGGCTCCTGGGACAAACGCGATAATCTCCAGGGCTCCGTTGCCTTCCATCCGTCTCAAAGCTTACTGCTATGGGCAACAAGATGCTGAGTTGCTCGCAATGCTGGCAAGCCACGAAGGCGATCGTTACGCGCTGGGCAGGCAACTCTTAAAACAAATAGGACTTCGTCCTGTTATCCGGACAACCGACGAATACACCGAAGACGCGGGTTGGGCGGATTACGGACAATTGTCTCCTGAAATATTCACACTTTTCCGGCGAGAGCTTTATCGTCAACTGGATTCCGCCGAACAGGTTCCTCGATAATTGCGATGAATTTGCGGTTTTCACGCTTTTAGGGAGAACTATTGTTTCCGAATATTCGTCTGGGTCCGGTATACTGTATGAAAGGGATTCGCGGCCATACGACGAAAGCCGACATGGGTATTATCGGCATCAGGGCGACCGCTACGAGGGCTAGTTGATGTCTCAAGCTACTGCGACGGATAAAACTCCGACTTCTCGTACCAAAGTCGTATCGGATTCGCTGCGCAACTATGTCTTGACGACAGCGCGAACGATCAAGACAGTCGAGCTGGGAGTCCAGCTTATGTGGATGTTCATCTCCCTTTTGTTCATCTTGATTTCGGTCGTGCTGGTCGAGCACTGGATATGGCCACTCAATTCGGTCGCTCGATACGTGATATGGTTTGCCATGATCGCCATCAGCGGCTATTTATTGGTTCGTTATATTTTGCCGCTAGCACTTCGTCCGATCCATCCAGCCTACGCTGCTCGCCGAATTGAACAGACGATACCGGAGATGAAGAATAGTCTTATTAATTGGTTCGAGCTCTCGCAAAGTACCGACGGCGTGCCGCGTGGTATTTTGGCCAATGTTGGCCGACAAGCTACCAAGTATCTTAACGGACAAGACGCCAATACATTGATCGATCATGCCCATCTCATCCGACTCGGCGCTTTACTCTTTGGCATGCTGTTAATGGGAAGTATTTATTTGGCTGTTGCACCCAAAAACGGGGTCGATACGATCCGCCGAATCCTGTTTCCTTGGGCCAGTATCACTTCACCCTCGCGCGTCAAAATCATCTCGGTCACTCCTGGCGATGCTGTCGTCACGCAGGGAACTAATCTAAACATCCAAGTCGAGCTGAGCGGCATCCAAGCTAGCGAACCGGTCTTTGTTCAATTTGAAACGGCGGACGGTCAGCTTGTCGATCAACGCGTTCGCATGGATATGGAAATTGAACGGCTCAGTTATCATTTGGAGTTTGGAAACGACTTTGGTGGCATCCATCAACCCATGCATTATTCGATTGTCGCGGGGGATGCCCAAAAAGGACCGTTCAAAATCGAAGTCCGCGCAGTTCCGCTCGTCGCTATCGACGAAGTGCGCTACGAATACCCCAAATACATGCAACTGAATGACCGCGTCGCTAAAGACGACGGTCGCATCGAAGCACCTGAAGGCACGCGCGTTTCGATTCATGCAACCGCCAATCAACCGATGAGCAAGGCGCGTATCGAATTCAATCCAATTGTCGAAAACGGTAAATTCATTCGAGCCGCAAGTGTCGGTGACTTGAGCGTCCAAGATCGCAGTCTCACAGGTTCGTGGGTTCTCGAACTCGACGAAAAGAAAAACAATCCGACTTTGGGAAGTTATCGAGTCCGGGCGACCAATGAACTTGGCCATTGGAACGAACAACCTGTCGTGTATCCCATCAAAATCATCGCCGACATGGCTCCGGAAATCGAAGTTCGCACGGCGCTTCCCAGCCCCTTGGTCGTTGCAGTCAACGATCAAATCAAAGTAGAAACACGGGCGATCGATCCCGATTTCGGGCTTCGTAGAGTCCGGATTGTAGCTCGCCAAGACAAACGGGAGCTTGTTGCAGAACAACTATTTACCGATGAAACGGGGTCCTTGGGCCAAGTCGTTCGCGAGTATTCTATCTCGCCCACAACACTCCGACTGCGTCCAGGTGACCAGTTCGAAATCGTCGCTATCGCAGAAGACAATCGCCACCATCCCGGTCAAGACACGCTCGAACCCAACATCGTCGAGTCTGCTCCCGTCTTGGTGACAGTCGCCGAGCCTGATAAAGCCTTGCAATCGCAAGCAGGTCCAAAACCTGCGGAAGGGGACCAAGAGTCTCCCAGTGAAAAAGATCCTAATCCGGAAAATGCTAAGCCACCGACCAAAAACACTGAGGGAGACGGCGCTAACGACAAGCAATCAAATTCACCAAACGCCAACGACAAGAACTCATCCGATCCACAGCCAAATAATCCAAACAATCAAAAAGCAAAAAGCAAAGACCCGGGCAAAAACGCTGCTAACGCACAACCCAACAAGAAGCCCCCCGCCGCAGACAAGAACAACCCGAACTCGAACGCTCCGAACAAAAACGATGACGGATCAAGAAATCCAAACACTCAAACCCCGCAAGAAGGCCCCAAGTCCAAGGACACACCCAAGAACGGAAACCAGAACAAGAATTCGCAGTCACAAAACAATAACAAGCCTTCTAAGAATGATCCCAAGAAGGGCATGAGCGAACCCAACCCAGGCGAAGGCCAGGAAGGCTCCGGCGAAAGCAGTTCATCCGAGCAGAATTCCGAACAAAACAGCGCCGGTTCGAGTTCCAATAGCGCATCTGCTTCGGGTAGCAATTCGTCCGAGGGGAACAACGCGCAATCCAGCGCCGCGTCGCAATCGTCAGGACAACAATCGGCCAAGGGGCAAGAAAGCAGACAGCCCGAACACCCCGGCGATGCCTTCGAAGCTATCGAACAATTCATGAATGAAGAGAAAAGTAGCGAGTCGAATTCTTCGGAAGACTCAACTTCAAAATCCGATAATCAACCCGGCAGTTCAGCCAAAGAACAATCCCAAGGCGAACCAAATAGCGATCCGAATAGCGAATCGAATTCGACGGAGTCAGCGACTGATAACTCGTCTAGCCAACCGCAGAATTCCAACCGAAATAGTTCGGCAAAACCGAAATCGGGTGAATCCAATCAGTCAAAAAAAGACGCCACTAGCAAGGAGCAAAACTCTCCGGAACCTAATTCGCAAGACAATCAAGGCGAAGGCAACACTGAATCTCCCAACGAGAAATCCAAAACGGATTCAAGCAACAACGGAGCAAACGATAACAATGCCCCCAAGGGCCAAGCATCGCCCAAGAATGACTCCAATTCGTCCAATCAAAAGGCCGACCCGAAATCTAGCGCGGCCGGTGAACCATCTGAAAATTCTGCCAAACCCGACGAGTCCACCAAAGGTACCGATGCGCAGAATCAGGGTCCTGGAGAAAAGGGGACTGAAAACGAGGGGACCGCTGGCAGCGATACGGGCAACAACAACGATCCTCAAATGACGGACAAAACATCGCCGAAGGATTCAGCAAATCCCAAGGACTCCAATTCAAAATCGGAGCAACCAAAATCTGACCAGCGCCCGAAGAACCCCAAGGAATCAACAAACGGACAACAGTCGAAAGGCTCTGAGAATGCGTCTTCAAACAACAAAGATGCAACTCCGAAAACCCAAGGTTCGCAATCTTCTAGCAATGACAAGAACTCGTCTGCTTCGCAAAAAAAGCAAGATGATAATCAATCCAAATCCGACGCCACTGGCAATCAGGGGAGTCCTTCTGAAGATGCGAATAAAGACCAGAACAAGGGCTCTTCCTCTTCGGGTGATTCTTCATCTAAGTCTGGGAATCCCCAAGGTGACCAACCAAAATCAGGCGCACCGGAAGACAAGTCCGGTGCAGGCGGCGAATCGAGTGACAATAAAGATTCCGAACAATCTGCCGACGCAAACTCTGAAACGAGCACGGAAAGTGGCACGAAACAAAGTTCCGATCCATCGCAGGAGCCCGAAGGCACCAAACCAGGAAACAAGAACTCCGCAGATGAAAACGCAAACGCTGGCAAGCAGGGTCAACCTAGTGGCGATAAGCAGGGTTCTGGTAGTGGTAAGCAGGGTCAAGGTGCAGAAGGAAATAAGGCATCGCAACCTAAAGACGGAAACAAAGCAGGTGGCGAAAGTCCCCAAGGCGATAAAACCGCTGGCGGAGCCGAGAAATCCGACGCTCAACAACCAGGTGGCAATCAACAACAACCAGGTGCGAAACAAGCTGGTTCATCTGGAAATCCCGATGGCAAATCGGGAAGCAGTACGAAGCAAAGCGGTGAGGCTGGTAAGAATGCTGGTAGCTCAAGCGCGGCTCCAACGTCTGGATCGGCAAACGATACAGCCGGTGATGATTCCGCTCCTGCCCCAAACCAAGCTGATCCTGCAAACCTCGAGTATGCTCGCAAAGCTTCGGATATGGTTCTCGACTACCTCGATCGGCAACGCGATCAGCCGGATCCTCGCTTGCTGAAAAAACTGAAGTGGACGCCGGACGACTTACGCGCTTTCGTCGACCGATGGAAGAAAGCAAAACAAGATGCAGAAAAAGACCCGAATAAACGACACGAATTCGAAGAGTCACTCCGTAGCCTGGGATTGATTCCGCAAAGCGCGAAAAACAAAGCCGTCAGCGGAAAAGACGACGCTTTGCGAGGAATGCAAGAAGAAGGATCGCGAGTACGCCCCCCCGATGCCCTTCGCGAACAATTCGACTCCTTCCGCCGAGCGCTGCAAGAAAATACTCCCAAAACGTCCAACAAGTAATCGTTGGTTATCAGAACCCTAACTAAATGCCTCGACGGAAACAGGCACGATAGCGAAACTCGCTCGCTGTTCCGTCAGTCGTGCAACTCTATTCGCTTGCCGCTGTCCGCTTCGAAAAGATGCAGTCTCTTGAGGGCGATTTCTAGAATACTCGATTCTGATTTTGGATCGGGAAGCGGAAACTTACTTGGAAACAGCGCGATTAACTCCTGCCCGTCATCCGTCAATCCTTGCAAATTCCAGTACGAGCCCAAGAACGAGCGAGTACGCCAAGCAACCTTTGCTTGTATTGATTTCTGTGGCTTTTCGCCAAGTTCATCTGCGTTTTGTGATTGCCCAACACGCCAGTCTTCGGCCCGAATGCCGATATCGACTTTGACTTGGCCGACGTCCTCTGCAAAACCAAATCGCTGACGACCCAAAACGTTGGACAAGGAAATCCTATGCTTCAGAAATTCTAGCTCGATTTGATCCTTGGATATATGCAGCAAACCTGCGTAGAACCGTGTATTGGCATCCAACAAACTAGCGACGTTACGATGGTTTGGGTGGTTGTAAATTGCAGGCGGCGTGTCCACTTGTTGAATACGCCCGTTGTGCATCACGGCAATGCGATGGCCAAGCATCATTGCTTCTTGAGGGTCGTGGGTCACGTAGACCATCGTTTGGCCGGTTGCGCGCTGGATTGACATCAGTTCCTGACGCAATCGAATTCGCAGTGTCGTATCAAGATGATTGAGTGGCTCGTCGAGCAACATCAACCCGGCTTGCCGCATTAACCCGCGCCCTAAGGCAAGCCTTTGGAGTTGCCCCCCCGACAGTTGATTGGGTTTGTAATCCAACTGCCCTTCGAGCCCTAACAAGCCAGCAATATGATTCAGTCGTGTGTCGACTTGCGTTCGATCTGGCTTCATTCGTTCGACTGCCGAACGAAGATTTTTTTCGACCGTCATATCGTCGTAGAAGCCACCGCTTTGAAAGACGATCGATACGTCGCGTTTGTAGGGGGGGACCCGGGTTACGTCTTGCCCGTTAAAACAAATCGACCCCGTGTCGGCGGTCTCAAGCCCTGCCAACATCCTAAGCGTCGTCGATTTGCCACAACCGCTTGGTCCGATCAATGCCAGCAATTCGTGCTCGTGTATTTCGAGAGACAGCCCGCGCAGGACAACTCGATCTTGAAACGATTTTGAAACATTTTTTAGTTCGGCCTGAATCAAACGGGATTTCCTCGAGAATCTATGTTGGTCAATATTTAGTGATCAGTTTCTGTTTCTAAAGTGCAGTGCACTTGCGTTACTCTTCATAGTAACTCAACCGACCAGGTAAATGGGTTGGATTCGAAGTGGGGGACAAGTTCGCTTTAGTTGCATTTTGCTGAGGGAGTATCGGTCTACTTTCTCAAATAAGTTCGCAGCGTGTTTCACCATGGTTGGGTTTGACGACTGGGTAGGGTGTGAATGCGGTCTTTGACGGTCTGTAACGAATTTCGCAATACACCGGTTAAGCGGGATAGCTTCAAAATCCGAAATTGCTTGAAGAGCCGGCTCCCGACTTCGATCGGGACCCCAAGTCGGCTTTTATTGAATCAATCAGTTCAGGGATGGAATGATGCGAACAAGGCTTGCACTTCGACGATGGATTGTCTTAGGTTCGATCGCCTTTAGCAACTTGGTAGTGCAATCTGCATCTGCTCAGACGCTCGATGAGCCATTTCAACCCGTGACATTTTCCAGCGAAGCACGTTCTATCAATCGAGGTGGTCTCAATCCACTCGAATTGACGGCGGAACAACTGCCATCTGAAAATTTGGTCGAAACCGCAGTATCGCCCGACCTAACTTCTCTGGATACGGCATACCCACCGCTATCCAGCGAGCAGCCGCGCGGGCCAATCGTGATCCTCCCGCTGAACACACCAAATATCTCGACCGAAGGAATTGGAACGGGTGCGAAACCCGAAAATATGGCTTACGGTCGGATACCATCGGCACAACCTCTGCCGACAGGGTTGGATCGGGGCACTCCCGTATTTCCTCATGACAAGCTTTGGGAACCATCAGCGATTTGCCACAAGCCCCTGTATTTCCAAGATACGATGCTTGAGCGACACGGTCACGAGCGATTTCACGCTTTGCAACCCATGATTTCCGGCGTGCGATTTTTTGGAACGCTGCCGCTCATGCCGTACTTGATGACCTTGCATCCCCCCGCAGAAGACATTTCTAACCTAGGCCATTATCGCCCCGGCACTGCGGCTCCTCGTTTATACGAACGAGCCCCCTATGACGCCCGAGCCCTCGGCGTCCAAACAGCAGTAACGGGCGCTGCCTTCGGCTTATTGCCGCTGTAGATTTGCTAACATGTTTGCTGGTCTGACTGTACGCGTCTGCCCAGTACTTCAAAGCGGTAGTATACCGCACGCAGATGACAATGGCACAAACTGGTCTATCCTGAATCAGGGGACTTCGTAGAGAATGGCAAAGATGCGAGGAACCCTTTGGATTTTGGAGACGCAAGGATGCGGCGGATTTCGTTTACAGAAGAAGAGAGT
>JANMGV010000051.1:0-2550 GCA_031374825.1 Pirellulaceae bacterium | reverse complement strand
AAGCATGTCGAGCAATGGCAGGCAAACATGCTTGGCCCTAGCGTGCAGTCTCGCCGTCGTCGTGATCTAGGTCGCCGTGCCAGCCAGAAAACTGCGCAAACCACCGGTCCATGAAACCCCAATGTTTGAACAGCCCAGGACAAGCCCTCCTTCGCGCTTCGGTGCATTGACAGCGACTGTCAGATTGACCGCTCAAGTGCGTGGGGTTCGCTAGAGCCAAGGCACTGAGTTATCTCGCGTCGTTTTGTCCAACCTCCGCAACCTAACTCCTGAGTCAATCCGCACCGGTTTGGGTGACCGGTGCGACTTGGAGAGCGCAATTCTCGCACTGCTCTAAATGGGGAGTCGATGCAACCGAGGTCGGCCAAGTGATCGACGGACGCACCTTTCAACAGCGAACTAAAGAAAAATCTCGACTTGTAGGGCGAGTGGCAGGTAATTGTGTACCAGTGGCATTGGCTTCCAGCGTTGGAAGCCGATGCCTTATCGATAAATCTCAGTCTGCCGATCGCCTCGTTTTCGAGATATGACGCAGCAAATGCTTGCAGCTAGCGATTACTGTTCGTCAAACGATGGATCGCCTCGGGCCGTCACGATGCAGGTTATCGCTGCGAATCCGCCAAAGATGGCTGGACTGAGAAATGGGTCTATCGTCAATACAATGGCAGCTACCGACCATGCAGCTCCGAGCCATCGATAAGCAATCCAGAAGTTCCCACTTTTGGCAAAGAACGTGACGGAAGAGATCGCCGCCCAACATGGATAGAAGACTTCGACCGTGCGGATGGTAACTGCCGACGATAGAATTCTGCAGGCGGTCAAGCAAGCGATCGAAGCACAGAAGTGACCAATCCACACAGACCACAGTTCGCGACGAGCGGGGTCTGTGGTTCGATTGGATCGTTGACTCGCCGAAAAAGTTGCGAAGAGCGGGCCGTAACCCCAGAGCATGGCCAGCCATATCCACACTTCGTGTACATTCATTTGCAGGAGAATTGACACGATAATTCCACTGATCGCCAGCACGGGCGCAACAACGGAGACGAGCAATTTCCTTAGGCCCGGAAAGTGTCGATTCCAAGTCGGTCGGCCCAACCAAGCGGCCAATTCATCCGCCACCTCTCCGGCCGAGCCGTAGCGGGCAGAAGGCTCAAACTCCAAACACCTTTGACAAATCCGTTCAAGCCCGATTGGAAGTCCGTCATTCTGTTTTTGAGTAAAACGCATGTTTCGCGCTACGACATCTGCGAGCTGTTGCTTTTGATTCCGGCCTTCGTGACACGGCGAGCACCCCGCCAACGCCGACCAAAGCGTTGCTCCGAGAGAGTAGATGTCCGACGAAACACTTCGAATCGACCCAACATCCTCGGTTTCCACCTCGGACAACGCAGCCTTTGCGAGTTCAGGAGCCATGTAGGCGGGCGTACCAGCTATGTTCTGGCGATGGCCGTCTGGGGCGACCGTGTCGAACTCAGCGAGCCCAAAGTCGCTGATAAGGGGACGATTGCTTTCTCGCTCAATAAGAATGTTATGCGGCTTGATGTCGCCATGAAGTACCCCTCGGCGATGAACAGCATCAATTGCTCGAGCGATGCACTCCATTGTTCTCGCAATCTGTTCCGGCCCTAACGATTTGGTGATGCTGCATTCGTAAAGGGTAGGGCCATCCACCAATAGCATAGAAAACCAAGTTCGGCCATCTACTTCACCTACTTGATAGACGGGAACGATGTGTTCGTGTGCAACGCGAGCCGCTAGCCGTGTCTCTTGCTCAAAACGATATCGTAGCTGTATTACTCGCTCAGGCGCGACGCTAGAAAGTCTGTCCGGACGGATGACTTTGATGGCGTCCGTCCTTTGAGTCTTAACGTGCTTGGCCCGGTAGACAACTCCCATACCCCCACGACCGATTTCGACTAATTCGTCATAGTCGTCAAGCACCGGCGGCGATTCCCCAGAACAAAGGGCCATTCGAATTGGCCCGGTAATATCGTCCACTACTTGAAATAGTCTTTTGTGCGCCTCAATGTAGGCCGCATCGAATACAAGTGTGCCGTCTCGACTCGAATCCAATGCGCTAACATCATTTTCGATCCAGCGCTCTAGCTCGGCAAGCGTCTCGTCACTCGGCCCCGGCTGCTCCTCAAACGAATTCGCCACTTAGGCTTGCCCTCGCGTTTCCATGGCTGCAACCAAATGCTGACGCCCTCGATGAAGCAGTCCGGCTACGGCGGGTTCAGTGAGACTCAGGGCTTGGGAAATGTCCCTGAGGGAACATCCTTGCAAGTGCTTCATGATGACTGCTGTTCTTTGATTGGATGGTAAGTCTTGCAAATGATGCAAGAGGATTGAGATCTGCTCGTTTCGTTGGGCAATCTGGCTTGGCGATGTCTGGTCCGCGACTAATACTCTGTCCAAACGGTCGAAGGAGTCGGCAAGATCGGAGGTTCTCACTCGGCGTCGTAGGTCTTGCTTCTGGGTCTTCAATTGCTTGACGGCATCAAGCACATTGTGCTTTAAGCATGTTCGTAGCCAGGCATAAAACGGTTT
>JANMGV010000009.1:0-9149 GCA_031374825.1 Pirellulaceae bacterium | reverse complement strand
CAATCAAATCGCGAAAAGAGCATCCTACCTCAGTTCCAATCATCCAAATGCAACACATCCCGCTAAAATGAATTGCCATCCCACCCCAGCTTCGCTAAACCGACGCCAAAAACACAAAGTGCTAGCTTGAAAGACCTGGGTCGGCAGGCTTAGACAATTTATTCTTTGCTCGTGTCCGTTAATTCTATTCGTCCGTTTCCTTTGTCCGTTACTACCACTTCCTTGGGCATCGGAGCAGAGACGGTTATTGAAGCTAGCTTTCCTTCTACGAAGAGGAACGCATAGCCTTTGTGGAAATAGTGCAGATTCTCATGACGATTGTTCAATCGTACGACGTCGGGTTGTCCATACTTTGCAATCACATCGTCCTTAGTCGCACCTAGCTTGATTCCAGTGTCCGTCTTGCCCACAAAATCCTGAGCCAGAGCCCCACGCAACTGCTTTCCATAGCAATGAATTCCGGTCACTCCTCCTAATCCGATCCTCAAATCGAAGCCATCTGAGGGATACTGCATTTCAACGATAATTGTATCTGCCTGCTTGATCTTGGTGTTATCAGCGAGGTTTGTAATCTCTCCGCCTGGAACCTGCGTTTCACGAATCGAATCGGGCTGCCCCAATTTGGCAATCACTGCCTCCTTCGAACTTCCTAGAGTCACACCACCGATGCCAGTTGTAGGGGACACGACCAAATCCGCTTCGCTAAACTGCTTGCGACTGCTGGGGCGTGTGGGGCGTGTGGACTCAGTGACTTGATACTCGCGCGGAGGACTGGTTGATAGCAAGGATGGATCGACCGCCGAGTTAAAGATAAAGTCTGTGGCAACGTGACGATAACTTTTCTTACCACCCACGCCGTTGTTAACATCCATCTCCATTCGCAAGGGCAGATTCGTAGTTGGGTCTACACTGACAATAATGGTTCCGTTTTCTTGGACTGCAAATCGATTGACCTTTTTCCCATCGATCGTACCCGACTCAAGCTGCTTAACGTTCTCTGAAGGCAGTTCCAGAAATCTTTGCCAAAGTTTGTCTAAGCTATCAGGCGAGCCGAATGTCTGAACAAGAACGGCGGATCTTGAACGATGATCCAGCGATAACTTTTTGCCACTCTTGTAATCTGAGACTACTTCTACTCCATCAGACGAATCACTCCTGTCTCCAACACCAGACACGATAATGATCGAGGTCACTTTAGGATCTCCTTCACCGAAATATTCCAGTGTTCGAAAGCGAACATTACGAATCTTAGAAGCGGCTTCTTGAACTTGAGCAAAAGCGGAATTGCCGCTCAGAAATCCAGACATAAAGAAGCCGCACATCAGTACGACAGCCGCAGCGACACTCACCGTCAGCCAGCTACCTCGCCAACTTGTCCGGCCAGTCAAAGGAACCTGCGATTTTTTAGGCTCCGCGTTGCTGATGCTATCGCTACCGATGTTAGCAAAAGTCGCCCTAGGATTTTCGTTTTTCTCCCACCGCATCATTGGGTCGGTCACCAGAGTCGGCACGCCCTGATCCGCTATGGCTTGACACAATTGATCAAGCAGCTCTGGCTGGTTTTTTGGAGTTGAATAGCTCATGATCTCTCTCCTGAATTGTGGTTGATAGGTTTAGGTGCGAGATCTCCAAGCCTTTCACGTAGCTTGGCTCGCGCCCGATGAACCAAAACTCGACAGTCTCCTTCGGTGGTGCGTAATACCCCAGCGACTGCGAGTTCGGAAACGAAGACGAAAGGCAGCAGAGTTCACAATTCACGGTTGGTTATTTTGGCAATTTGCGTTTTAGATAATGGCGAACTATTCCATTCCCGCCCGCTGAATTATCACAAATCGTCGAAACCAGTTCCCAGCCCTCCTTGCCGAGTTCATTCAGATTCACCGGTGCCGTAGAGCCCGTTCCATTTCCATCGCAAAGTTTGTACTCCCAGCGAGTGCTTGATTTGACCGCACTTGACGCTACAGACGTTTCGCGAGGTAATTGCGCCTCGGCAGCGACACCGATTTTCAGCTTCACTAGCTCAAGTTCAACACGCAGGCGCAACGCTACAACATTGGCTTCGTTTATTTGTCGAAGCGCCTCGAATTTGGCTTTGGAGTTTGCCTTCGCGCAATGTGACTCAATCTCCTTTACGAACGCGAGTTTTTGTTCCACGAATTCGATTTCGCTCGCAGTGGGGCCAATCTCGGCGCGAAGTTTATGGAACTGAGCGATTGAGGCGAGCAGCCCGTCGATTTCGCCGATCCCCTGAAGCCAGTAGTTGTAACGGATTCGCATTTCATTGTGCGCCGCATTGAAGCACTGCTTTCGCAGTCCTGCCTTTTGGTCATCGTTTTCAGCAACTTTCAATACCGCGGGCGTATTCAAGACATCATCAAAAGGATTCTCATTTTGAGCGTGCGCCGAAATGGAAAACGCTAAGGTCGCAACGACCGCGAGAAGGATAAGTCGCATCAGTTTGTCTTTCAATTAGGGGAAGTGAACTTTGGTTACAGCGAGAGCAAAGTTAGCGATCGCAAGACATCGCGTTGCCGCGACCGATCAATCTTTGGCAAGGCGCATTGGTAGGCTATTCGTGTAACCATGGTAGAACTTGTCGCCATCAATGAGCAGAATGTCATGACCGAATCCGGTTCCATACTTGGCGGAATTCATTTCGACAGACTTGATTAGCGAAGGCAGTTTCTGTGCCTTTCGATGAGTTTCTTCACGGGGCTCTTCGGAGAGTGTCGTTGGAGCTAACATCAGGGCAGAACTTAAGGCTATTGCCAGAATCATGAATTTCATAAACTATCCTTCAGCAGCGTTCGTGGACGCAAGTCAATTGGAATCTCGTGTCGTTTGTGCTATCACTTTCTCTCGCCACGTTAAGTTTGTACCGCCGAAGCAAAAAACAAGCCCAACCGCAATTATACAGTAAATCAGTGGAACAACCCATAAAGCATTGGAGTAGCCTGAGGTAGATAGGCCCGGTGTTGACGCGGTTGCTCCGTGCAATATGACTACAGCAAAAAGACTTCCACCTGTCGAATTATATACCCAGGTATACAAGATCGCGGTTGCCAAACCGATTGGGATGGTTGCTACGAATGACCATATTGGATTCTCATACATTGAGCCAATGAAATAGTTTGGCCAATGCCAAAGCGTCCAAACCACTCCGATAATGATGCTGCTCCAGAGAGCTGAATAGTGTCGCTGAAGTTGAGGTAAGGCAAATCCACGCCATCCAAGCTCCTCACACATCCCCGGCCCAATTAGACCACCACTTATGACCGCACCATAGACAAAAGTAGATAGCGACCATGAGTCTGGAGGAGTACCAAGTATATTCAGTGGAAGAACAACAATCAGAAGCGGAAGGAAAACGCAAATTGCCAGAACTGGCCAAGCACGTCCAACCGACCACGGAGTGAGTTGAACTCCTAGATGCCGCACACCCGGGACACGGTAAATCCAAAAAGTGAAAATCAAGCCTACAAGACTTGGACCGACATTTATTAAATAGAAGCTATAGGGCATCCATGCATAAATCGGACTCTCCGCAATCGGCGTTCCCGGTTTCGTCATGGACGAAAGACGATGTAAGACATAGGAGTTGATGACCTGCGCGACTACCGTCAGCGCAAGTGTGAAGAAGAAAAACCATAGCACTGGAAAACGCGGTTTTTGCATCGTCTCCTATCCTTTCGACGAACGCCCTGGCATCAACTTGGGCAAGTAAACAACAATGGCACCGAACAACCCCGGAAATGTGTGTATCATTTGGACAGTGTAGATGAACCAATGCAGATAGAAGCAGTTGTGTAGCATTATTCGAATTGTGATTTCGTTCGGAGTTCCGCGTGCAGTAGATTCAGGATCTCAGCGTCCGACATCGTTGAATAGTCGTTGGCAGACAGAACACTCGGCGCGACAACGGATACGTATTCGAGGCTTGTGGCAAACGCATTGATCCATTTGGCACCATCCTTGTTAGGGTCGCAAAACATGATTGAACCAGATTTTCCGCTACCCGTCTCATGCCATATGAGCCACGAGCGGATCTGTTTATCAGAGAAACGGGAATTTGGGTCTATTGCAATAAGGATCGCGTGAAGCGTATCGGATGATCGCAGCGCGAAGCGGTCCATCATACGATCAATGCCGATAGACTCGCGATTTACGATTGCCCAATCGTAAATACTCCGTTCGCTAACGGTTAAATCCTTTACTGAATCATCCGATGCCACTGCGGCAATCTTCGCAATCAGAATAGGAACGGTCGTTTTGGCGAGTTCTGAGGGTGGCTCCGAAATTAAGGTACTCGGGGCCGGATCAGAAAGAGGGATCTGCGTGAACCGTCGGTTGTCTTCAAAAACAAGCCAAATGCTCGTTGGCGACGATCGCAATACCCTCGGATGGTCAGCCATCGCGGATGGGATTACAAAGGATATTCCATCAAATTCGCAACGAATCGAACTCTCGTCAGGCTTCTCTGATTCGAACTGGTACTCGCGAAGCGACTTGTATTGCGGTTTGCAAAAGAAGAGCCCTTCCGTACTTATGCTCGAGTCCCTCAATAATTGCGGGCCGAATGAAATCCAAATCATTGATGCGCATGCGGTTACCAATGCAATTGGGAAGAGCACTTTTCCTAGGGCGGACGATCGATTCATTTCAGCACGCTCTTCGTAGAGGTTTCGAGGCGATTTGTTTCGAGTTGTGTTGCAAGGACGGATTTGAGCTCGGGCAGGTCCTCCTCTAAGAATCCCATTTGTGAGTAGACAATTCGACCGTCCGAAGCAACGATAAGTGTGCGTGGGATAACTTGGAACGAAGTTTAGCAGTGTGAGGCACGAGAGCTTCTGGGAGAGGCGCAAAAGTTGGCTGTTGAACATGAGCCAAACACGCTTCGAACAACTCGGCTATCTGCGATGCTATGCAACGTGCATAACTCAAAACTGCGATTCGACCCAGGCAATGCGATGTTGTCATGGTTTCGCCTCCGAAGCAAACGACGAAGCAATCGCCGCCTTGGCTTCTTTGAAATCTCGGCCAGCAAAAACAAGCCTCCCATCGGTGCCGATCACAAAATGCATCGGGATAGAGCTGACAGATAGTTGTCGAAGTACCGGTGAATCGAGTCCGGATGGTAGCGTACCTTGCGGCCAATCCACCTTGTGTTTGGCAAGCAAACCAGCAAGCTCTCGCTCTGGCTCGTCGAGGCTGAGCCCCAATACGACGCATCGCTTGCCAACCTCTGACTTCACGAACGCCCGAATGTCAGGAAACTCCGCGATACAAGGTCCGCACCAAGTCGCCCAAAGTTGAATCAACACGACCTGCCCGCGTAGATCATGTAGTCTGGCTTTGGTTCCATCAAGTTGAAGGTATTCGAAATTGGGCACGACGTCTCCAACTTTAAGCAAACTGCTCGCCTCCAATTCAATCTTTGGTACCGCGATTGACTCTTGATGTTGGGGCACTAAAACGTCAAGTGCTTTCATAGCGATCGGCGCGGCAAGGCATCCGTCTTGTGGTGGCTCGAATAGGTTGACGTACATGCGGTACTTGCCATGTGGAACGCCGTGGATCAAATAACTTCCATCGTCATCCAATTCGAATTGCCAATGCCGAAAGCTCCTCAAATAGGTAACACCTTCGGTGGTGCTCCAAGTGGCTGCAGAATTGAAACTTGGAAATGTAGATTGTTCAGCAGAACTCAATTTCTCGGGCGATTGCTCTCGTGCAGGATCTTCAATTGAAACCAAATAGTTCAACGACCAGCGGTAGGCAATCCGCCCTCGGCTCGCTTCGTTGGATACCTGTACGTTGCCATGCACACTTGCACCGTTAACTCCCAACTTACAAGTCAGCCGTCCTCCTGCTTTCACTTCAACTGGAAGTGACTCAGTTGAGTTCAGTTCATCGGATGTGAAAATTGAGTGATGTGCGTGTAATGCGTACCTGCTTGGCGGAACATGCTCAATCGAAAAGTTGCCCTGTTGATCGCTAAGCACAGACTGCTTCAAGTCGATGCGGGGTTGTCCCTGCTTTTCAAACGTGAGATCGGACAAAGAAACCAAGTGACTAGCAATCTCTGATTTGCCTTGACTGATCTGGCCGTCGATTTTTGCCCAAGACTCAAGCTGGATTGTTCCTGGTTGATTGCCCGCTTTACAGTGTTTCATTGCAAAGCCAATATCGTTTTGTGCGACAATTGTGTAGTCACCCTCTTCGTGCGAGAACGCAAACTCACCCTTTTCGTTTGTGGCAACAACGTAATTTTGGTTCGGCTGGCGAAGCGTAAATGGCTGAATGGGATTGGCGAAACTAACCATGGATCCTAAAGCCGGATTACCATTCGGATCGATAATATTCCCTCGCAAGGAATCAGCACGTTGCAGTTTGACGACAACTGCAGCGGGTGCATTGGCGATATCAAACACGGGGCAATCGGCAACTGCGTAACCCTTGGCCTCAATGCGTATCTGGCATGTTTGCGATTCAGACTCGTGCAGCTTCATCGTGGCTTTTCCATTGAGGGCGCGAATGGCACTGGAGCGATTGCAAAGTCGCTCAGCGTCTGTTCGCGACTTCAGCACGGGGACCGCGACGAAGTCATGAATAGGTTCGTTGTTGTCTTCACCTAGGGCCTGAACTAGAACCTCAACAACACGAGTCAACACAACAGTTTGCTCTGCGGAATCCGCCTTCAACTTGATATTGTATTTGGGTGAAAAGCCATCTTTGGTGATCAGATACTCCATGGAATCGTTAGGCGCTTCGGACCATGTCACACGACCTTCGTCGTTCGTCGTCATGTGATGAATGATTGCGAAATCACGCCAGTCATCTCCACTAACTTTCGCGCCAGGAATGGGATTTCCTTTCGCATCCACCAACTTCAGATTCAACCCGCGAGACGGTTGCAACTCGATTTTCAATTCAAGATCTCTGTCGACAACCAGTTTCTGCAACGCTGGTGAACACCCTGGTCCGATAGTCAACAGATGGAGCTTTTGTGATTTCGGTACGCGAAATGAGAATCGTCCCAGCTCGTCAGTCGTCGCCAATGGCGTATCTTTGAGTGAAGGTGTAGACCGAAGCTCGGCTCGTGTAATTGCAAGCCCCTGAGAATCAATTACCGTTCCACGTACTTCGGCGAGTTCACTGTTCAATTGATCAGCAACGACTGGAACTATGAACGATACGAGAATTACGGCGACTAAAATAGCGTATCGCATTGCCCGATAAACTGCACTGAACTTTGTTTGCGACGCGCAGCACGCAGCGTTCCCGAACTGAATCTCAAGAATCGTCGGATGAAGCATCGTTATTAGTCTTTGGTTTCGGGTAGTTCATAAACGCGGCTGATCGAACTTTAGTAAGGCGAAGTGGCATCTTGCGAGAGACAACCAGATTCAATCTTTCTTGTTATTCGACCTCTCTTGCTTGGCTTTCTCTCTCGCGTCTACATCGACAACGATTTCGATACCAACAGGATCAAAGCTGAATTTTGCTGGATCGATGGGCTCATTGATCCGCAACGTCGAAACATCCACGGCACTTTCCAACTTCGGCGATTCGCCCGCAAGCGTCGATTGCAATTCAATTGCCAATATTGCGCCTGAACGATCTTTGTGAGTCTTGATAACGTCCAATGTGCCGAAGTGCTTGTCATTCGCTGACCTTTCGACTTGGATCGGGAATCCTCCAAGTTCACGAGAGAAGGCAATGCGATAACTTTTGTTTTGATCAGGATACTCGATCGAAAACACATCGCATGTTTGGTCGCGAATCGAGCGCGTCGATTCGTACTTTAGCATCGATGTCACTTCGGACCAAGCTTTTGGTGAATGCAAATCGGACCAACTAATCTTTTTCAAATCCCCCCAAAACCAAAGGTACGGTGCTATGAGTGGCGTGGATCCACCTAGTCCAACAGGGAAAAAGCTCTTCGTTCCGTAACCCGCCATCGCAGGGCGCTGTGGATTCAAGTCTCGGTCCCAATAGGTCGTTCCATCAAAACCAAACGACTTGGTATGACGTTCATTTAGGTTGTTCACGTAACCATGGTAGAACTTGTCGCCATCAATGAGCAGAATGTCATGGCCGAATCCGGTTCCATACTTGGCGGAGTTCATTTCGACAGATTTAAGTAGCGAAGGCAATTGCTGGGCGCTTCGCAGAGCTTCCTCGAATGGCTCTTCGGATCGTGCCGTTGGAATCAACATCAGCACGAAGCCCAAGGCCAAAACCAAAATCGTGTATATCATCCATCACCATGCTTTAAGGAAGTAAACTGCTTGCGAATTGCGAACCCGTAGGTTCATCTTTCTTGTTGAGTGAACGCGACAGATCGCTCAGGTACCGATCTCAGTGGGCGGATTCCAGGCAACTGTAACGCGAAACCGACGTCTTAAAAAAGCAATCGTGAGTACAGCGGCGATCAGAGTGGCGAGAAATGCTGCCCCGATCATTGAAAGTCCGAACCAAGAGTTCCAGAACAAATCTTGCGGAGTCATGTTGAAAGTCCTTATGCAGAATGTGGGTTGATAAAATGGGTTTGATGAAAAACGTACAATGGAAGGCGTCGACGTGGGATTTCGTATACCTAGTCCTGCTCGGAAAGGCCATCTGCTTTAAGTCGTTTACGATCACTGGCTGTAACTGAGTCTTGAGTTCCTCGTGAGTGGTTTGGGTTTTAGTGTTTTCGTTGGTCTATTTGCGAAAACGGTGAGTTTATTGGATTATGTAGCATGATGGCCGGATCCGAAGTTGTTCTCTCTTGTCCCCTTTCGTTCCTTAGCCGACAACAGTTCGCCTGGCTTCTAGTCTTCCAGTACAACTTCGACCCCAGGCATCGACTTGGCTAACGATGCAATATCGTCTTTCGGAATGCCTACACCATCCGCAAATGTCAACTTCTTTAAGCATCGCAGACGCCGAAGTACAACTAAGTCCGTCCCCTTGTGAACAAACTGATTGATATGCAGTTCTTCCAATCTGCTTAGCCCCGTGATGCCAGGTCTTTCAAGCTAGCACTTTGTGTTTTTGGCGTCGGTTTAGCGAAGCTGGGGTGGGATGGCAATTCATTTTAGCGGGATGTGTTGCATTTGGATGATTGGAACTGAGGTAGGATGCTCTTTTCGCGATTTGATTGA
>JANMGV010000006.1:0-5220 GCA_031374825.1 Pirellulaceae bacterium | reverse complement strand
TGACGCAGCCGCGAAGAGAGTTGTAGCGAACAGCGCCTTGTTGTATCGCCACAGCGGCACGAGTTCCTGCGGAGTCGTGAATACGATGTGATGGTGCGGACAAGGCAGCAAGCGTTGCTTCCACGCACCGAGCCACTGCTCGCGAGGGAAGGTGTTGCACTGCGGGCAACAGCGATGGTGACACGAGTTGTAAGCGATGTCTTGGTAGTGACCAAACGGGCAAGTGTTCGAGTGCCACCCCAGCTCTGCCGTTCGACAAGCTCGAATCCTCAGCGCCGCTCGACGCATGTCAGTCGAGCAAGCACAAGATTCAAGGTAACCATCAAGGTATTTAGCAAAGACGTTCTCGAATCCTCAGCGCCGCACTACGCATGTCAGTCGAGCAAGCACCAGATTCAAGGTAACCATCAAGGTATTTAGCAAAGACGTTCTGAACCGTTAATGCCATGATGGGAAATAGATCTCAAAAGCACCTTCTCCAGTTTTGGCAAGTTCAACGACCAAGGTAACGGGGGGCGAGGAGAGGAGCTTGACTTCAGGATCGACTGCGCCGAGCCCTCCCGTTGACCGAATAGTTATGCGTGATTAAGGGTTTGGATTCGGATTTGGGTTTGGGTTTATGTTGAGGACGACAGCAAGTACGCCGCCAATCAATCCTAAGAACGATTTCCCGAGAGCAACGATCGTCGGGTCTGGAGACCCTTGGTTTTGGTACCAAGCATACAAAGCGATTAGAAGCGATATCACGTATGCCATCGCGGCCAGGCCTTGCAGCCACGATATCGAGGTGTCACGGGTTTGAATTAGGGCGGCAAGAGCATTCGAGTTGGATGGCCGTTCGGTAGTCTTGACCCCAAGAACCATGCCGACATACGTAGCGAGCGTTCCGCTCAATGTTGAGAGCGACAGCCCCATGAATTCGGCGAATGCGAATCCGTTGGTTGTGGGCGGTGCCTTTGAATGAAGCCAAGGTAAATGAGACAGATGTAATACCACAACATGGCGCTAGTGCCCAGAAAGGCGATGAGTAAGGACCTGAGATTCATAAGGCAATCCAATCTACAGTGATTTCACTGCTTCACGCGCACATTCGTTAGGTGCAGAGAATAAACATAAATGGGACGACCGAAGTTCTTAACGCATAACGACACCAATCACGCGGTTGCGGCCAAGTGATTTACCATCAGGAAACGCGCGACCCGCAACTCGCGTGCATTGGATTGTTAGCCGCTTTTTTTACGCTATCCGTGGACGTCCGCCGATGTGGAGGACTTCATGTCTCGAGTCTTCAAACAAGCCCGCACCCGGCATTCGCTCAGCAAGTAATCGGCATGTGATTCGACGTGAATCGGGTTCAAAGCTAACTATGTTGACAGATAAATAGGGCTTCCGATCATTTGTATGGACCTTACCAACGGAACTACCACAGCCAAAAACAGGAACTTCCGTATTCGGAGTCGTCGCAATTCGGGGAATATGCTTGTGTCCGTGTAGGACGGCACCGAATCTTCTTGATTCAACAAATTCTACGAAATCTACGTCGTCCTCAAGTGCGACTGTTTGCTCGAAGCTATCGCCAAACACTCTCTCGTAAAATCGCCTCGCGTGCCATGGCGGTCTTTCAACAGGAATTGGATGATGATGTAGAACGCCGATCAATGTGAAATCAGCAATGTCGGCGCGAGCGTCTAGACTATTTCCGATATCAGCAAATTGTCGTTCGCCAATCTTGCCGCGAGCGAGCGAACCGCCCGCGACCGAATTAAAGCAAATAAATCCGAGCTTACTTTCTTCACGCCAAACGACGTTGGACGTGGGAATTCCAATTGCCACTCGTAGATCTTCTGCCCCAAATCCGCTTTGTCGAACGTCGTGATTTCCCAATACGAGAATCGGCGCCTGACCGCAGACATTCATTACAGAATTGAGAAACAATCGCGCCTGATCATAGTACGCCTCAGAGGGCGAGTCGATAAGATCACCCGATATTATCGGTATTAATTCACTGACGCCATCAGATTCGCTAGCGATAGTACGAACAAATTGTTCAACACGTGGTAGTCTGCGTGACGCCTCTGTCGATCCAATATGGAGGTCGCTCATGTGCACCATCCGAACGATCGAGCGAACACGATTTCTCGCATTTCGAAATTCCTCGTAGAATCGCTGCTCCAAAACCTCAAGATCAACTCCGGTAGACACTGCAAGGTGTGAAAACACCCACTCCGCTTCTCGTTCAATATGGTGGAAGTTAGTATCTGAAAACGGAAGGAACACAGAGTTACGCGGTGATGTCCAAATCAAAAGTCCGGGCCAAACTGCAGATTTTGCAAGTGCGGTCTTGAAAGCAGGGAAGACATTCGTAAGTTCCAACTGCGTGCCGGGTGGACCGTCAAGTTGTAGAATTAAGCCAGGATCCTCAGGTCGCACGTGAACGAGCCTACGTAGGAATTCCTCCGAACAGAGTTTGTAATCCAAATCATGGTCGTGTCCAGAAGGTACTACTAATGCCGTCCACGGCCGCATCGACAGAAACTCTCGCAGTGGTTCAATCACACTGGGTAAGTCGCGGCGAGAAAGTTGAGACTGGGCGTGCTCGATGAGTTCGACGAAACGGTGTTCAATAAAGCGCGTAGAGAAAAAACCCTCGCGTAGTTGACGAAGCAAAAATTGTATCGATTCAAATTCTGCGTCATTGCTCGAAAGTGAAGGAAGCGGGGTATTGCGGTCTGTTAAATGGGCAACCCAATTTGCGGCGTTAAGGTCGAATCTGAGTCCCATTCGCTATTACCTTCCTGTTGCGGCTAACGTCCTGTGGTCACCGAGCAGCCCAGTACCGGGATCACACAAGTAAAAAACGGGCGATGGGCTGCTTCGTGTGCACCACATTGTTCCGCTTGTTTTGAGTCCACGTTTCCAATGTCAGGATTACGAACCCTGTCAGAAACCATTGTAAGAGTGCTATCGACCGCCTGCAATCATGGGCAAGTTTCGCGTGGATGCATGATAATGCAATCCACGACTCGCCATTCGTCGCTTGAAATGAATCGCTGAAGCCAATCAACCGCCTGCGTCGCTAACGACCAGGATTCAAGTTGGGAAATTGTTCCGTTTCTGTTCACGCGCTGACAAGTGGAACGTATTGCAATCTATGCGTCGGGGAGGGGAATTGTTGGCCCTTCGGTACGTTTTTGATCCCCGACGTATAGATTGGGCGTTGAACTGATCCGACGGAGCGGCACGGTCGTTACAAGTGGCTTGCGAACGCCGATTGGGCTGCGAGGGCTCGACGGAGAGTTAGTTTATCAATCCGGCTGCGAGATGGCAAGTTTTTGCGAATTCGAGTTTGTGAGCGAGCCCGGTTCTGATGCTTGAAACCAAAGTAGGCGTTCGACTCCGGGTCTCTCCACGCCGCTCGCCAAATCGCGACGCCGAGTATTGCCTTCCAGTATGCACACACCTTGGGCAGGATCCAACAGTTAAAAGAATTTCGGAGCTCAATACCATTCAGGGCGGGTCAGCTAAACCCTACCTTTCATCCTCGCTTCCTTTCTGTGTACGCTTCAACGTTGCATTTCGGCTCGTGCCTTATAGCAACGCTGCAACACTCGATACTGAGCCTCCGGCTAAGAGCTACTCAGGCGGGAGTCTCACCCACTTGTCTTCAAACCATTTCCAGAACGCACGTGCATTTTGTTGTTCGACGGCCTTGTTAGGTGTCGAGCATATCCCACTCGTCGCCCAACATCCATCGAAGAGCTGACATTTTGCCATTAAGCATGCCCCATTCGAAGTCGCTCCATGGCCCTAAATTTTCGACACCATATTTTTTCTCAACGCGGGCCGCAGCATTCCGCGCCCCCTCCCAAATGTCTTTCCGTATTAATTTCGGATCGTATCTTCCTGTCGGGTAATCTTCCTCAGCGACAACGCGCGTCTTCCCTGTCTCGACCGCATGAGCCAATAGCCCGTGTCGCCCATACCAAATCTTGTCGAGCAACTCTTCCAGTGCTTCGAGAATCTCTGTGAGCTTCCGCGGTTCTTGTGTCCATTCCTCTTCGTCAATAAGTTCAGCGACTAGTTGAGCGTCGACGCGGCTGAGTGCTTCATGAAGGGTAATGAAAAAAAAAGATGTACCGTCGCTGAACACGGGAGCAAAGTCCGGGTGCGGGAAACGCTTATCTCCATTGGGGTCGCTGAAGTCTTGTGTGTTGTGTGTGACAAATGCGTGTGCACTCTCGCGATCTCGATTCTTGATGCAATCTGCATAAGTCTCCAAAATGATTGAATCGCCCATTCCGTTTCTATTTCGATGGAAAGGTGCCTTGGATTCAATCGCCCGGCTTGCCGCTAAAAGCTTGATGGTGTCCGTTGCTTCAATCACGGCGGCCTTATCCATGAGTCGCTCAATTCTGCCTATCGATTCCACCGCCGTTTCCCCAAGCAACGGAATCTGATAGTCAACGTTGTCAAGGTGTTCGAGTATAGCGTCCCTTTCGTCCGGATCACCGAATTGCTTTACAGCCGCCTTCACGCGTTTGAACACGGTTGAGAGACTGCGGCAGCAGTCCTCGGCGACGCGGGCCTTGTTTCGCTGGAACTCGTCGACCACAATTCTTGGCAAGATAAGGGAGATCGTATTGGTTGCAACCAATCGCTCAAGCACGCCAATCATCGATTGCAGTCGCTGGTCTTTCGCGATGTCCAGCCACACGCAAGTATCAATTAGGATTCGGTACACGATCTCTCAGCCATGGTTTGTATCAGTCGCAGCACAACGGATAGGGAGTAAATGTCTCTTGGCGGTCGAAACGTTTGAGTTCAACGATTGAGTTCAACAACGATTGAGTTCACCGGTTTCGCACAAGTCTACGTGACGGTACTTTCGGCCTTACTGCGAAATCCGGTGCAACGGTTTGTTGAACTTGCTTAGCGTAACCTACCGCTTAGGCAATTACCACTCCGCTCGGTAGCCCAGACGATTGTTTTTGGCGGTTTTGGGAGAGGCATGCAATGAAAGCATGAGACAGCGATGAGATGGGCGCGGACCTTCGGTACAGTTGATCCTGATGGGTTTTGTTCCTTGTAGTGTTCCAATAGTTTTGCGTCATGCGGCACCGGCCTCCACGAATGGGAAGTCGCTTGCAGGCGACTGGTCTTCGGCGATCCGCAGCGGTGGACCGCGAACGGGGCGGCGATACGTTTCGCTGATCAACTTCG
>JANMGV010000003.1:0-67066 GCA_031374825.1 Pirellulaceae bacterium | reverse complement strand
TCACCTTCTAGCTATTTTACTTTCAAAATTTTTTGGTTTCCAAAATTGTCGCAGGGTTCTCCCGCCCCTATTTTTTTGCATCCAGAGGGCCCTGCAGCCCCGTCCTACAACCCCAAAATTTAGCAGTGGCGGTGCACTAGTCGAATTTTCGTTTTGACGATTTGTCTGCGGTTGGGAAATCTGCTGGCACCTCGGTCTTTGTAACTTTGCCTGTTGCAGCCCATTCTGTTCCGCGAACTAAGACGGTAATGAAACCAACGCACTCGACGGAATAATCAGCGTGGCCCATCGGCGTGTGGAAAACGCGACCTTTGCCATAATCGATCGTCATTAACATGGGTTCATGACGTCCCGTGCCACCTTGATCTTTGCTCGAAAACGCCGTTGCCAATATCGTCATGTTTTCGGCTGGACCGCGCAATCGATCATACAGTTCGTCTTGAGCGTGCAACCAAGTGCGAGGTAAACCTTTGGTGATGGGATGATCAGCATTGCGAACCACGATTTCGAATTCGTGTTGCGACCCGTGGCTACCGCCGTTGCCGGGCGATGTGTCCTTTACGGTATTGCCTTTATCGTCCAAGTAAACGTAGGGTCCGCTCTTCTCCGTTCGTCCGCCCCAACCGCCAATCCCAATCATACGGTTGTAAGCGTCCCAATCACCAAACGAATTGTCCGCGGCGTGGACCGATACAAAGCCACCACCGTCAGCGACAAATTTTTCGAAAGCAGCTTGCGTTTCCTTTGGCCAAGGCGCAGCGCCGAAACCGAAATTGGAAACGACCACTTTGTACTTTGCAAAGTCCGGTTTGAAATCGGGATCAGCCTTCGGTTCTTTTTCGGCTGTTCGCGTGACGCCGTCATTCAACGGGTACTTGGCCACAAGATCATCGCCTTGCCAAGTAAATTTTGTTCGAACGATATCGACTTCGAACAACCCACTGTTTTCCAGATATTTCTTCATCATCATGGTCGTCTTGGGCCACGCACCATGATTGTTTTGCCCATCGATAATCAAAGCCTTCATTTTTTCTTGAGCTCGTCCGGATGATACGAGCAAGAGCAATACAACCAGCAGATTCAAGCAAACTTTAGTTCTCATCGTTGTCCTCAGTCTAGGAAGGTATCAAGCTAATCAAAACTCATTGTAACGCGCAAGAAGTCGACTAGGATGAATAGTGTTCTGTCCAGATCAAATTTTGGCGTTGCCATGTTTCGGTGCGCGGACGTCCCGTCCGCGAAAAATGGAAAGAATGCGGGCGAGACGCCCGCGCACCAACCCTAATTCTTAATTTGGACAAAGCACTAGACCGGAAATTGATGATACGTGAACGCAATCTACGCCACTCGTGGTTCAAAATGCAAAGGTGCGATACGAAATCAATATTTCCCCATTCTGTAGTCGCGCACAGCCGAATTGACCGTGGATAGCACGGGTGGCACGCATAGGAATGGAACGCCCCTCACGGTTTTGCATGTATCCACGCCATCAATGGCATCCATAGTGGCATCCTATCGAGTGGATCGAAGTTTCTTTGGTTGAAATGTTCGTTCAAAAAGATTGTTCGGCTCGATGTTTTAACTTTTCACTCACATCGATTGCTATCGTATAGTTCGGTTCGCGACGACGATTCGTTTTGCCGGGAACGCTCCTGAGCTAAGCTTGATTTTGGGAGCGTAATCTTCTCAAACGGCGTGAACGACGCTGGATTTTCTTGACGTCGGTGTACGCTAATGAGACAAATTCATTTAGAAGATACCTGCTTTTCAATCTTTCTTCACAAATTATCTGGGTGGACAGGCCCTGAGGAATTCGCAAGAATGGAGCGCAGTCGGTGGTTTGACCAGATGGTTTTTTCAGCCAGTTTCGTTCATCAAGGAGTCAGGTCATGAAGGTTCGAGCGGTGGTTATCGGTTTGTTGGTGTCGTCCTTCATCGGTGCTGGCGGATATTTGATTAGCCAAGAACCTGGGCAAGCGTCCAAGGCTGGTTTCATGCGAATGAAGCTTGAGCCCGCAAAGAATATCTTGGAAGGAATCGCACTGGCGAACTTTGATACGATTCGCAAGAACACGGAACAGATTCGTAAACTGACGCTAGACGAAGGTTGGATGGTCCGTCAGACGGAAGAATATCGCGCCCAGAGCAAAGAGTTTCAACGCACGCTGAACTTGATCAATCGCGGTGCAGAAGAAAAAGATTTGGATGCCGTCACTTTGGCTTATATGCAAATGACGCTTCGTTGTGTTCAATGCCACAAAACCCTACGTGATGTCGCAAAGCCTTAGAACAGTCGATTCATTCCATTGAGGGCCGACACGCGATAAGCTTCGGCCATCGTTGGGTAATTGAAAGTCGTATTGACGAAATACTCAATCGAGTTATTCGGCGGCGGTTGTTTCATGATGGCTTGTCCGATGTGGACTATTTCGGATGCATTCGCGCCGAAACAATGCACGCCGAGCAATTCAAGCGTTTTCCGATGGAATAGCAGTTTGAGCATGCCGGTTGTTCGCCCGGTTATCTGGGCGCGTGCTAGGCTCTTGAAATGCGTGTGGCCCACTTCGTAAGGAATTTTCGCTGCTGTCAATTCCCGCTCGGTCTTACCAACGGAGCTGATTTCCGGGCTGGTATAAATCCCCGTCGGAATATCGGACAGTCCAAGTCTAATCCTGTTGTCACCGAGAAGATGCTGCGCCGCCGCCCTGCCCTGCATATAAGCAGCACTTGCAAGCGACGGGTATCCAATAACGTCGCCGACTGCGTAGACGTTGGGGCAAGTTGTTTGATAGTCCTCGTTCACTGTAATCATGCCACGACTGTCCGGCGCGACATTGATGAATTCAAGTCCCAGACCATCGGTGTTTCCCGTGCGACCGTTCGCCCACAGGAAAACGTCGGATTTAACTTGTTTGCCGCTTTCCAAATTCACGACAACACCGTCATCGCATCCAACGACGCTCGACATGCTTTCGTTGTTTCGGATCACGATTCCCGAGTCTCGCATGTGATAAGCTATCGCGTCAACGATTTCGTCGTCAAGGAAATCGAGCAGCTTGTCGCGCGTGTTGATCAGATTGATCTTGATGCCAAAATTCCTAATCATCGAAGCGTATTCGCAACCGATGACCCCAGCACCGTAAATGGTTAAGCTTTGCGGCTTGCCCTTCATATCCAAAATCGTATCGCTATCGAAAATGCGTGGATGACCAAAGTCAACGTTTGCGGGACGATAGGGACGAGAGCCAGTTGCTATGACAATATGTTCGCTTTGGATCTGCAGGTCGTCGTTGATTTCCAGAGTGTTAGCATCCACGAATCTTGCGCGTCCATGCATGACCGGAACATGATTGCGATCGTAAAAACTTTGACGCATCGCTTCTTGTTTTGAAATTATCGATCGACTGCTGGCGCGTAACTGTTCAAAGCTGGGGATGCAACTGACGCCAGCCTCGCGCAAAATCGGATTGGCCATGGCTTCTGATATAGAAAATATCGAAAAGCGTAGTGCTTTACTTGGGATCGTCCCCCAATGCGTGCAGCCGCCACCGATCCGACCATAATTCTCGATTACAGCGACTCGTTTGCCACCTTTCGACGCTTGCATGGCGGCACCTTCACCGCCCGGACCCGTGCCAATAACCAATAGGTCGTATTTTTTTTCCATTTTCCAAACTCAGTGATTATGCAACCCGACTATTCGACAACTAGATGTAATCGATATGAAATCGACATTTAACCTAACCAACTTAACGTGACTGAAAGAATTTGGCGATTAGATAGAATGTGCAGCAATTGCCGGTTGAACGATTACGGTGTAGATCAAAGAAGCCGAGTAACGGTTAATCAACGCAGCGGCAGGTCGCTTCTCAGGCCACAACAGGACTTGTGAATTGCAAGGTCCACTAAAAGGGGCAAGGGCAAATCCGTCGAGGAATTTGCCTAATCACTTTGAAAGTCGCTCAAAAATATTGCGAGTGATTCTCTCCACCGCAGGGTCTTTGCCTCGCAAGCCGTGTGACCAATCGGTAGCGCCAACGGTTACAACCGTTCCGCCACGCGTGTACGAGCCAAGAATCGCTGCCCCCACGCGATCGTGCTCAAAGCGATCATAAAAGTAAGCGTCGTCCGGATGCCAACGCGCTGGACAACTGCCCAGGATGACGAAGTTCTCTGGCGTGCCGTCACCATGGGTTGGAACGGGCACACCATCTCTCATTTCAAATTCGCAACCATCGCACTCGTATCCGACGATGGAATCCTTGGCACCAAATTCGTCTCCCTGTTTGAGGCCAGTGCCAGAGAACAGCCAATGATCAGGTTGGTGGACCGTGTACGATCCTTTCCCATCCATAAACTGCCCGTGCGATCGGTGGTAGCCGCCGAAAAGAAAACCAACGCCTGTCAGTTGGTTTTCGGGCCGATTCACCAAGTGATGACTCCACAACGTCGACAACAACCGATGATCTGTGCTGGTGTAAACAGGGTCCATGACAAAGCTCTGTTTCCAACAAGTCAGCGAGTTGCCCTTGTCCTCCGAGCGGACTTGCCAGCAACAGGTGTTACCTGAAAAGAACGCCACGTTTCCACCGTTCGTTATAAACGCTTCGAGATTGTCTCGCATCGGAGACGACCAATATTCGTCGTGACCAACACTGAGGACAAGCCGATAAGCTTTCAGATCCTCCGGTCTTTGCTCCAAATCGAGGTTTGCGCTGTACTCCAATTCGATGCCGTTCGATTCACACCAAGCGACCAATGGTTGTTCCCAATTCCAATACTGTGAAGTTGGCGGACGGAGAAATGAGACGCGATGACCTTGAACGTTTGCGTGGCCATTGTAAGCGTACAGTGAGTAACCACCCCAATTGTTGTACGCGTTGTATGTGTTGGTGCTAAGTTGCAACAAGACTTTGGATGTTGCACCGGGTGTGGTGGGACGCAATACAAACAGGCAAGACGATTCGGCGGTTCGGGGGCCACGATTAACGAACTTGCCTCCGCCATCCGCAACTCGCAAAGTCACTTGGTAGTATCCGGATTTCCATTCTGCGGGAATCGGCATCTTGAAGGCAACCGGCCAGCCGCAGCCGTGGCTCGATGCATTTTCGGGGATCGAAAACACTTTGCCTGGGATATCCGTTTGCCTGAAAACGGATTCGGTTTTTGCACCGACGCGGCTAATCTCGACTCCAAATACATTTGCAGGTGTTGAAACGTGGAGTGTCAGTTCGTCTCCGGGTTTGTAACTGACTTGTCCTGTGTAACCTTCGATGAAAAGAGATGGCACACCACCCAACTCATCTGCACGCACAAAGGGCAGGTTGATAATCGATGTAGAAATTGCTGTAAAGCTACAAACAAGAATCGCCATCAATACCCGCATGGTCGATTACTCCGATCAATAGTTGTCAAACACGTCGTTTTGAATTAGTCGAACTTCTTCTTGGTTGCCGAACTTTTAATGGGTTATCGGAAAGTGGAATGCCTTTTTGCAAATCACGTCGGACGCAGCAGATCAAGTTTTTTGAATTGTTCGCCGAGAATCTTCGCGCTAGGAACTCCAAACCAATCTTCGATCAAGGTTGCATAAACGCTCCGGAAATCGGTATGGAATCGGAGATCGCCATCGTCAAGCTCCGTTAAACTTGGCAGTTTCCCGACAATCCCGGGTTTGACGGATTTGCCTGCCAAGAACATGGGGGCAGCCGCTCCGTGGTCGGTTCCTTCGCTGGCGTTCTCAGCAACGCGTCGTCCGAACTCGCTGAACGTCATCACCAAGACACGGTCCGCTTGACCCTTCGCCTCCATCTGTTTCAAGAAACTGGATAACGCTTCGGACCATTGTTTTAGCAATGAGGCATGAGCATCGGGCTGCTGCGCATGGGTATCAAAACCGTCCAGCGTCACATAGTAGACTCGAGTGCTGAGCCCGGCTGAGATCAAACGAGAAACAATCCGTAGCTTTTCGCCCAACGCTGACTTGGGAAAATCAGCGGAGTCTTGCGACGATTTGAGCGCCGCATCCAATCGTTCGCTGGCTGCCAAAGCGGACGACGTACCGGCTTGGATGAAATTCAACAGGTCACTTCCTGCTTGATCGTTGCTCGCGTCGATCAACTCGTGGACGCTTTCCTTAAGTCGTTTGTCGTCGGCAATCTGCATGCGAAACTGTTCAATGGACGCTACTGAAGGGATTTGCAGGTCGCGTGAGGCGAGTGCCAAAGGTTGGTCCTCGGTACCGAGGTGCAAACCTGGCGCGTCGCTGCTAGAGGAATCCGTTGCCGATGTGAGTAGGTTCCCAATCCAGCCTTCACGCTTGCGATCCTCTTTTCGATGACAAGTGTGCCAAATATCCATCGACTCGAAATGGGAGCGATTTGGCGACGCATAGCCGACACCTTGCAACACGGAAAATTGTCCGGACTGCAAAAGTTCGGAGACGCCTTTCAACGATGGATGGAATCCGGTGTCGTCGTCGATACTCAAGGCATCGGAGCGCGCGATCGCTAATTTGGGACGGGCTTTTTTGTAGTCTTCATTACGATAGGGAACGACTGTATTCAGTCCGTCGTTTCCGCCCGTCAATTGTATGACGACCATCACACGATCGGATTTAGAGGAGTTTGCTGCTGCCATCAGCCAGGACTCAGGCAATTGCGATCCAATTGCGATTCCAGCCGTGCCCGCTAAAGTCGATTGGAGGAATTTGCGACGCGAAGTATTGTTCTGCTCGAGTGAACGCGACGAGTGGCTGCGAAGTGACTTGGGCATGATGGTCTTTCGTTATGAAAATTCTTCACAAAGTGCGTTTTGGTTGTAATGTGGACGGAATGTTCTCGTCATTCAATGCTGACTGGCACTGCTCAGCTAAGTTGGATTTCGGGAAGGGAAGCCAACAAGCTGAGGGCTTCAACATATTTCCGTCCGCCCGAGTCTTTACACGATTCGACGATCTTATTTTTAGCCGTTGCCTGAGGTTGTTTTGCGAACACTTGTCCGCAGACGAAATCGACAAAGTCGGCCGTATCGTTGATCCCGCGTTTGCGAACCCATTCGGCCAAAGGAAGTGATTCGAATTGCGTGTTCTCATCGCGCACTATTTGGTGGATCAAGTTGGCTCTACCAACCAATGTCGATGAATTGATCCAAGCGCGACCGCCGTCCCAGCCTTTGACACTTGGCGGATAGAATACGACTTGGCCTAAAATATTTAGCGATTCGGCCAACTTGCGGTAGTTCGTTGTTGCATCAAGAGATCGAAGGAAAGAAACTGCCAGATCGACGGGCGAGCGAACTTTGCCAGCGATCACAATATCCGAAAAGAACAAGTTGCTCGAAAGCATTCGCCGTAAAACGCCTCCGATCTGCAGCGACTCGTTTCGCATTTGCTCTGCAAGCGGCTTGAGCAACTTTGCTGGCATCGCAACTTCATCGCGGAAAAAATATCGAAACAATTTCGAAACTATGAAATCGGCAACTGCCGGTTGTCGAAGTACCACATCTACCGCTTGTTCGCCCGATTCAATATTGGCTTGGCCGAAAATCGTCTTTTTGCCGTTGTCGTGCTGAAACGAATTAAACCGATATCGGTTGCGCCGAATCTCCCAACCAGTGAAACAACGAGCGAGTTCTTGGATATCTTTCTCGCTATAGTTTCCTTCGCCCATGCAGAAAAGCTCAAGCAATTCGCGCGCAAAGTTTTCATTCGGATGGGCCTTGCGATTGTAGGCACTATCCAGATAGAGCAACATCGCGGGATCTTTTGCGATCGCTCGCACCATCTCGCCAAAATCGCCAAGCGAATGCTGGCGAAGTAGTTGATTTTGGTCCAACATGGATTCGACATCGGTTACTTTGTCGGCGCTCGTTGCAAAATGGCCATGCCAAAACAAAGTCGCTTTCTCGCGAAGTGGGTTCGGAGAAACACGCATCCATCGCAACCACCATCCGGCGAGTTGTTTTGCATCGCCACCGTTAAGAACCGCTTTGGCAAGATCCGTTGACTCCTGCCAAGCTCGATCGGTATCGGCTGCGTCGCGAAAAAGATTTTCAAGGATGGCCGTGACGTCGGATTTCTCGGCGGACTCGATCTGCTGTTGAGAAGCACCGAACCCGGCCCGTCGGAATAGATGAGCAATTCGATGAGCGTTCCACGGTTCGTTGTCCGATGGTTGCCAAGCTTGCCAAGCCCAATCGGGCTCCACTTCATCCAATCCGCTTTGTGCATTCTGTTGCGACACGATGGAATGTCTTTCGATTATTATTTGACGAAAAGGGAGACATCGAGAACCGCTCGGTCGGTAGCTCGGAAATCAAGACGTGCTTTTTGGAAAAACTCGGCGATGGTCAGCAAGACATTAAACTCTTGCTCGGCTTGCTCGGCTGACTGTCCCTTTTCTAGCATGTTGTTCGCGATAATTTGCTTTTTATTCGCGTTCAAAATCTCGCTCAAGACAGAAGCCTGGATTTCCAGCAGCGTGTTGCTGTCAGCGGATTGTTCGTGGGAATCGGTTGAAGCGGCCGAAGTACTCGACAATGCACCCGAAGGTGACACCAATTGTTTTGCCAAGTCGATGGTGCTCGACAAGATAACATCCTTGCCTTTGAAAACGATGCATGGCGAAAAGTTGAATTGAATGGGAAGCTCTGCAAGATTCTTTTCGTCGGCGTCCGGGGAATACGTGGCCATCGTCAAGGAAACGCCATCCATTTTCTCCGAGTCCAATTCGAGTTGAGGCTGTCCGTTCATGGCGCCGACAATATTCAAGAACCCAACGAGGCTTTGGAAAATACGACGAAGTTCTCGCTGCATCGTCTCGGGATTTTTTAACTGAGCGACAAGTGCGAATTGAGGCAGCTTGATTGCGGGAGTTGGCGTGCCGTCTGCAAAATTTTGCTTTGTGGCGATGATGCGAATTTCCGGTTGAATGGCACCTAAGATATCTTCAGCAAAATCTTTGCCCGAAAAGAGAGTCGCCAGATTGCTTTCGGCCTGCGATAGCTGATCGTTCACTTCTTGGTTGAAAAGATCACCTGCTCGCAACCACATTCCAGAAATGTCGCGATACGCGCTCAGACTCGCGACGGTTTCCGATGCGTCGAGTAGGGGAAGCGCGCGGCCTTGACCCTTGGCTCCAAAGAAGAATTCTCGTTCCTCGCCGATCCAGTCAGCATTGTTCGGGACCTCAAGCGAGAGGCGAGCTTCCTTTCCTTGCAGCAAAAGGCTACCCATTGCATAGGGAGTATGATGCAAGATGCCGAACAATCCACCCAGAATTAATTCGCCGCCTGGGTCTTTGGATTTGCCGCTGAATAGATCAGGTATTTTGCCGGAATCGCGAATTGTTTGCACATCGACGAATGCCCAAGCAACACGATCGTTGTTGGAAACTTGGTTCGCGTCCTTGGCCTGTCGCGCTTGTTGAAATCGCTCATTCGAGCTCAAGTGGTCGGCGGACTTGTCCACCATGCGATCGACAATCGATTTCCCCAATTCCTGTTTATTGGTAACAATCAGCCATTCGCCAAAGCGCGCTACAAGGGCTTTGTCAACTTGATAAGCGTAGGCACCGCGATATTCCTTCGTCTTGATTGGATCGGACTGCCCATTCTTCTTGGCTTGTTCCTGGGCCATCGTCAACATTTTTTCCATCAAGGCAGATAGTTGTTTCTCGTCCGCAGCATGTGCAAGTAATGCGACGCCTTCGGTTTCCGCATCGACTGCCAAACTGATTCCTTTGGCTCCGATCTTAGTAATCAAATTTGGCAAAGTGTCGCCGAGCGCGAATTCGGCGAGAGTTAGACCGCCACGCATCTTGACGATTTCTGGTTGTCGCAATGCCGCTCGAAATGGTTTGGAATCTATCAAGTCGCGAACAAAGGGATGTTCTAGAACTTCCTTGGCTCCGTCGATTTCCAAATAGATCGCGGTCGTTTTTGGAAACAACTCTGCGGCTTGGCGGTCGTCCGCGTGCGACCACACTGGTAACGCGACAAAGGCAAGTACGGAGAGCCAGCGATGGTGTAATCGGAAAGACATGATCGAGACTCGCTATAAAGGCGGGAAATGTTCGGCGATTCAAAAATAGACTGGATTGGGTCAATTCGTTTTACTGACGACTTTATTGGTTAATCCACTGAACATTGTAGCTGATTCAGCCTGAGTCGCCACATTCCGGTTTTCTAAGAATCATTCCCCAATGCCACGGACTGCCTGTTAAAACCTGATTTCGCACAAATTTAAAGCCGACTTGCTCGCCCCATTGTCGGCATTGGTCTGGCGAGGGTCGAATCGCCATCGACGGTCCGCGAGGAGTATTTTCGCGTTTCCAATGAATAATTGCCAGTTTGCCTCCCGGTTGCAATACACGGATCGATTCGCCAAGCAAATGCGTGGGGTTTTCAATGTGTAAAATATTGAATGCCATGGCATACGCAAAGGCAGCGTCCGGAAACCCCGTGCCATCGACCATAAAGTCACGGCATATACAGGAAACATTTGAAGTATTCGACCGCGCGACGCATTCGCTTGTGGCAAACACCATTTCAGGATCGATATCGAAAGCTACTACGTTTCCGTGAATCATCTTCGCAGCAGGTACAGTAAACGTTCCGTAGCCGCATCCGAACTCGACCGTGTCGCCTTGTCCCGCGCAATCCAACTCGCGCAACGCGCCGTCGGGATCAAAAAACGTCTGCCAAAGCGACACATCGGGCATCTCGCTTTCTCGACCTTTAGGCATCGTATCTCTTTGGGTTACGTTGGGCTTGTTGATATACAGGTCGGTATTGCGGCGGTCGTACCAAGTAGTTCAAATGAAATTAGTACGAACGCTGGATGTTTGAGTTTGCGAATATTGGTAAGATATCGAGCATTCGGTAATAGTTTAACAGCGAATTTGAGTTATCAACGACTCAGAGAGAACGAAATTTAACAAGGACAAATTCGATGAACAGTCGAGACGCGATCAAGATTGGTTTGGATATGGCGGACTATGTGTGCATGACGTACTTGAATGATATGACCGATTCCGAGTTAATGCACCGTCCTCACACAGCCTGCAACCATATCAATTGGCAAGTTGGCCATCTCGTTATTTCCGAAAACGAAATGATGTCCAAGATTCCCGAAGCCAAAATGCCAGCGCTGCCCGAAGGACTAGCTGCGAAGTATCATCGCGATAATGCGACCTGCGATGATCCCAGCAAACTTGCTAACAAATCGGAATTGATGGCGACTTACAAAGCCCAACGCGAAGCAACTCTAAAGTTCCTTGCGTCGGTTAGCGATAGCGACTTGGATCAAGCCACAGGCATCGACTACGCGCCTTCGCTCGGTGCATTGTTTTCCATTCAAGGCAGCCATTGGCTAATGCACTGCGGCCAATGGGTCGTCGTTCGCCGCGAATTAGGCAAGCCCGTTGTCATCTAGTAGTTTCCGAGACTCAAGTAGAAGTTTCCGCAAAAACGCACGGCTCCGAAATACATTTCACTGAACGGCAATTTGATACGCAGTCGTTAGCACAACAACTGCGATCCAGCCTCGCCGGCCAGTCGCTATCGCCTGCAAATATCTTTCAAGTCGCCCCACCTCATCAACCCGTCACGCCCCCAGTCGATCTCTCTCCCCGCCATCATTAATCCACCCTTCTTCATCCGTCCACCCGTCTTTATTCGTCTGTCCCAAAATTCGTCTGTCACTCTGTTTTTCCCCATCTCACCGCCTTCGCTCCTCTCCCCGCCTTCGCTCCTCTCCCCGTCTTCATTCGTCTGTCCGCAAATTCGTCTGTCCCACTGTTTTCTGCACTCGGTTCCACTCGTCTCCCCGCCTTCGTTCGTCTATCCCGTTCGCGTGCTGACGGATCATGCCATCGGTTGAAATCTCTCAAGCAAGCCGATTTCGGGAGCACAACTGGTCGCAAAAGCAAATGCAGTCGATCAAAAATTTGACATTCTTCGCCCAATCGTTTAAAACGCTGCCTTCGGTCTCCGCAGCCTTTCAGCCATCCTTTTCAGCAAGTTGCGATCGGGTCCATTCGCACTCGCCCCCGTGCTTGTTTCTCCATAACTGACAGTCTGCACCAGAGTTTCCGGCTTAGACTTTTTTGCTTATCACAATGTTGTTGGAGGAAAGATATGTCGCGTCGCAATCGTATTCCAAACTCTTTGATGAAAAGTCGTTTTCGAGCAAGCCTCAGATTCGAGCAATTGGAGCTTCGAAATCTTTTGGCTGCAGATTTTGCAACAAGCGAAATTTTAGTGCAGTACAACACTGTCCTCGAAGCGGACAGTGCTGCCCAAATGCGCGGCCTGCCTGGAGCCTTAGTAACCGAGTCCATCCATACCAATGCAATGAAGCAACACGGATTGGGCACAATGGAGCGACTGCAACTACCGCAAGGTCTAACTGTTGATCGGGCTATTGAACATCTTAAGAAGAATCCCAACGTCAAGTACGCCGAACCAAACTGGAATTATCACCCAGCAGCGGTTAGCAACGACACGTATTATTCGAACGGCCAACTTTGGGGAATGTATGGCGACGATTCACCAACTGCGGTAGGCCCCTCCGGAACAACAAATCAGTTTGGTAGTCAATCTGAAAAAGCTTGGAATAACGGATTCACGGGATCGAGCAATGTCTATGTGGGAATCATCGACGAAGGATTCCAATACACGCATCCCGATCTAGATGCGAATGCGTGGACGAATACTTTTGATCCTATCGATGGTATTGATAACGACAACAATGGCTATATCGACGACGTTCATGGCTGGGATTTTTTCTACAACGACAACTCGACTTATGACGGCACTGCCGACGATCACGGAACGCATGTTGCCGGGACGATTGGTGGCGAAGGTGGTAATGGGGCGGGCGTGGCTGGCGTAAATTGGTCTGTCACGATGATCTCGGCCAAGTTCTTGGGGCCTACGGGTGGTTCGACTTCAGGTGCAATTCAAGCTTTAGATTATCTGACTGACCTCAAAGCGAGGCACGGAATCAACATTGTCGCCAGTAACAATTCTTGGGGCGGAGGCGGTTTTTCCCAAGGTTTACTTGACGCCATTGTGCGAGCAGCCAACCAAGGAATCCTGTTCGTTGCAGCCGCAGGAAATAGTGCCGTAAACAACGATACTTCGGCCAGTTACCCTTCGAACTATTCGACTGTGTCAGGAGCAGGTTACGAAGCGGTGGTCGCAGTCGCGTCCATTACCAGCACCGGAACGAAATCGTCTTTCTCAAGTTGGGGTGCCAATTCGGTAGATATCGGCGCGCCGGGTTCGGCGATTATTTCTTCGGTTCCGACGGATAGTTACTCGTCCTACAGCGGCACCTCGATGGCAACACCCCATGTAACTGGAGCGGCTGCACTGTACGCTTCCAAATATCCGAGCGCGACGGCGAATGATATTCGCAACGCCATATTGGCAAGCGCGCGACCGACTACTTCGTTAAGCGGAATCACCGTGACGGGTGGACGACTCGATGTGGACGCAGCGCTCGCCATAGCCCCGCCGGGAGGAAGCTTGCCTAGCTTGAACATCACAGATGTTAGCGTTGTCGAAGGCAACGGTACCTCCACACAGTCTGCCGTCTTTACGGTTTCCCTGTCGGCGGCAAGCACGGAAATTGTTACCGTGAATTTTGGTACAGCCAATGGTTCGGCAACAAGCGGTTCCGACTACGATGCAACGTCAGGCACCCTGACATTCCTTCCCGGCGATCCATTGACGCAGACAATCAGTGTGACAATCCGAGGTGATGATATATCTGAAGGCAATGAAACCTACGTTGTAAACTTGTCCAGCGTCATAAACGCGACGATCAATGACGGGCAAGGTGCGGGTACCATTGTCGATGATGATTTGCCGACTATGTCGATTAACGATGTATCGTTAACCGAGGGAAAACGAAACTCGAAGACGTTTACTTTTACAGTCAGTTTGTCTGCTCCCGCGATTCTGGCCACTTCGGTGAGTTACGCGACAGCCAATGGTTCTGCAACAGCAGGTAGCGATTATGCTTCGAAATCGGGCACGTTGACGATACCGGCAGGACAAAGCTCGGGCACGATCGGAATCACGGTATATGGTGACAGTACCTACGAGCCCGACGAGACTTTCTTTGTCAATTTATCCTCTGTTGTAAACGCGGCATTGATTGACAGCCAAGGCGTTGGCACGATCCTCAACGATGACCGATTAAGGCTGACCGTCGAAGGACCTGTTGGCCCAGGCGGAGCAAGGGGCGATTTACCCTCGCGAAATGATTTGTTAACGCTCTTGAGTGAGTCCAAGAATCGTTGGATCGCCTCCGGCGAAGTTGCCGCTGACCACGTTCAGAAACTTGACATCCAAATTCGTACAGCGAACTTGGCAGGGCGAACCTTGGGGATGGCGGAAGGCAACACAATTTGGATTGACCGCAACGCCGCAGGTTACGGATGGTACGTAGATCGTTCGCCAAAAACGGATATCGAGTTTGAATCAGGATCCGTTATGGATCGTGTTGATCTGTTGTCCGTCATTACTCACGAATTGGGGCACCTCCTCGGGTTTGATCACGACGATGAGCATGACGGAATGCAGGAGACGTTGGCCACTGGCGAGCGGCACGTGCCCGTTTCTGCAAGCGGAGTAACGATGCCTGGAATTGGTGTCATGCCGATACTACAACGTCCCATGTCGTCGACTTCTTCGAATCGTGGAACTGAGCCAATTCAAAATCGAAACGGAGTTCCTTATTCACCGACACCGTCGGCCCCAGTCGAAGTTATGCAACGAGTCAGCCAAGGTTCGTCCCCATGGTCGGATTCTCGTGAAACGAAGCAAGCAGACCTTGCCGATTTGGACACGGTGTTTGCTAAGGAATTGAAGTCTGTTCTTTCGGCGTAGTCGGCTAATTCGTAGTTGGTTAATTGCTGTGTGATCCCATGAAAGGTTGCTTGGCGAAGTTGTCGCCAAGCAGCCTTCTAACAAGAACCTTTTAAATTCCCGACCAATGCTGCCGTCGATCATCCTGCAAACTTCAACGCAAGCCAACAAAAAGAGCCTGCCATCGATTTGATCGAAAGCAGGCTCTGAACGATGATCCTGGCCTTGCCGCTTAGGAAAAAACTAAGACTAAGTGTTAATCTCGGGTCGTATTGGGATCGGGTTCGCCCCCGTTTCGCGTTCCCATCGCACCCCAAGCACCAAACGGGCTCTTTCCGAAAACACCGTTTTGCGATTCAAAATTGGGTGGGCGAGCCAGCAAGTTACCGGTATCGATTGTGTCTGTAATGAACTTGGTTGCAACGTCACCCATCACAACGTGTGCTCCACCCGGATGATAACTAGTAACCGAGTAAATTCCCCAGTCCCAGTCATTATCGTAGAAAGTACACGAAGCACTGTTGGGTGGTAGTACGATATTGACTCCCATAAATTGCGGTCGCCCGTCGGTCCATCGTCCACCGCGACGACGATTGTCTGCTTTGGTGATGATGATATTAGGATTTAGATAACGGTTTAATCGCGTGGTATTCTTGCACAGCGAAGGATTGTCCTTGATTTGGTCGTTCAAATATATGGTGTTTCCTTGAACGATTGGTTCGCCGCTTTCCGTTCCAATTTCTCCTAACAAAATCGTGTTGGAAAGTCCGTCCGTCGCGTCACCGAGTCGGTGGTTATATCGCGCTTGAAACATCCCGCGGTTGGCGTTCGTGCTCCAATCCCAGTGAAGTCCTTCGACGGTGTCGCCAAAACTGAAACCGTAATTGGAACGAGCTACAGCCCAAATGTCTTGAGCGGGAACACGCCCTGGATCGGATGGACATCGCAGCGAACCGACTTGCGTTCGCCAAGGGGTGTATCCACCGCTTAGCGTTGTCCAAGGCGCCGGACCACCGGGCACCGACTGTCCGTTCAAATCACCGCTGGTCATCGTAAAACCATTCATGATCTGGTTATACAATGCACCCTCTTCCATAAAAGCCAGCAGTGCAACGCTTGCCGAAATGGACTGCATGTTGCATGTAGCTGGATCGTTAATGGATAACGGCCCGCCTGTACCACCAATTCCAGTCGGAATCATTTTGTAAGTCGATTCATAATTCAATACTGCCAATCCACACTGGCGAATATTGTTTGAGCAACTCATGCGTCGCGCTGCTTCGCGAGCGGCTTGTACAGCCGGAAGCAACAGACCCACGAGAACACCGATGATGGCAATCACCACGAGCAGTTCCACCAAGGTGAATCCGCGTGGTCGCATTCTCTGCCTCATAGAAAACTCCTAAAAAAAGATATGAATGAAAGGTTTCATTTCTGTGGTACGCCACACAGTGTGGTAACTTAGCCTTAACTACTCCTTAAGTCAAGAATTTCCTCCCTTGCCAATTTGAGCTAACCAAAAACGGGTTTATGTTAAATAATGTCTGCCGGTTTTTCGCATCGCAATTACCGTCGATCGATTAACACGTTCGCCACCATGTTGATTGCGAAAATCGAAACTTTTTTGCAACTATTTCGATATCGGCAGCAAAGCGTTTTGCGTCCGCTGGATAGCCAGCCGTTGGCAAAAGCCCCGGGCATTTTTCCTGCCAAAATCGGTTCAGCCGGTCAAGCAAGACTTCTCGAGACCATTTGGCAACCATCGACGCAGCAGCAGGTGCAGCACATCGGTCTCCCTTGGCGCGAAAGCTCCAAGTTATCGGCAGTCCACCGAATTGGGATGAGTACCGGCTGATGTCGGTTGACTCTTCTCCGGCATGAAACCATTCATCTGGGAAAGCTTGAAATAACATCGCTTGATAGCGATTCCGCCCGCCGTGCTTATCGCATTCAACAACAATATTTTCAAAGGCCTGCGAATCGCGATCGATGAAACGCTCAAGGCAACTTTTGGCAAGTTGCAGCGATTCTGTACTTAACAATCCCGCTTTATTCCCGTGCAATTCGACTCCCTGATTGAACGACTTTTCATCGATGATTTTCGAGCTAAGGCAAACAAGCTTGATATCCAACAATTTGAGTTTCGAACGAGCGGCCTGGACGGCCGTTTGTTCAAGTTCCACCATACGCGGAAACAACTCTTCGTTGGCGATACCAAGTGACTCGTACCAAGGCAACTGCTGCCAACAAGAGCGTGAAGCCGCTCCGGAGTTAGCCTGCCCCAAAGTGGTAACGGCCAAGTCGATCGCTGCCAATTCCGCGAGCATGTGCACTCCCAACGAGAGTGGCCGAATGGAAGTTTTGCTGCGATACAAGCATTTCGAATCGCCAAATGGAATGAAAGTCGCCGGGTTTTGTCCGGGAAGTGCTTGAAATTCAGGGGAAAGCAAATCAGCAAGCAATTCTACATCAAGACTCGCCGGGAGGTCCCAAACGCTGGCGCCTATCACCAAAGGGCCGATATTTGGGCCATATCCAGCTTCGTCGATTCCAACCAGCAATTTTCTACCCATTTGCAGTTACCCGATAATGCAACAATTTTTAGCTCAGAAGATTTACTGCAGGGCGGTGACCACCCATAATGACAAGCGTTCTAGACTTTTGATTTAAACAACGGGGATTGCTTGATGCTTGGTCTTCTAAGAGCGTTTCTTGGTCTTGCGATCGTGGTGAATTCGACCACGCTTTCGTTTGGCTGGCAAGAAGTCGTTATTTTCAGCGGTGCTGCCCCTATGGTTGTGACAGAGACCGTAGGAGTCGAAGAAACAGAACAGCCCCCTGCTGACCAACCGACGCCGCCAGTCACCATGCGCAAGGTCATTGGTCCCGACGGAAATCCAACGGAGATTCCCGTCCCCGAAGGTACACCTTTACCGCCAGGATTTAAACCGGCCGACGGCAGCGACCCCTCGAAGCCCAACAACGGCAATAAGGGAAAGCCCGGAGCGACACCCGGCGAAGCTGGCCCACCAGCCGCAGTCCAGCGTCCAACAACTCCCTCTTCGCCGCCTGATCGAAAAGAATTGCAAGTCAAACCTGATGAACAGGGTATGGTCCAATTCTCGTTTCGCAATCAGTCATGGCCGGATCTTTTGAAATGGATCGCGGAAGTGTCCAGCATGTCGCTGGATTGGCAAGAGCTGCCGGGCGATTTTGTGAATATCTCCACGCAACGAAAATATACGCTCGAAGAAACTCGCGATTTGTTCAATCGCCATTTGCTTGCTCGCGGTTTTACTATGCTTGAACTCGATGGCATTTTGTACGTTTCGAAAACCGACAAGATCAATCCGGCGTTGGTTCCCAAAGTCGATCCCGATCAATTGGCGAAAATGCCACCGAACCGATTCCTACGTACGACGTTTACCTTAGCAAGTCTAATTGCAGACGAAGTGGTCGAAGAATTCAATGCACTAAAAAGTCCAAATGGAAAACTTACCGCATTGGCTGCAACCAATCGAATCGAAGCGATGGATACGGCAGGTAACCTTAGCGAAATCTATAGAATTATCAGCGATGAACAGTCTGAAGCAGCCCTCAAGAACCTGGCACGCGAATTCCCGCTCGAACATGTTCGAGCTGTGGACGTAAAAGACCATCTCGAACAATTTTTGGGCGTCAAAAAAACAAGCAGCAATGCAATGAGTCCCGAGCAAATGGCCATGATGCAACAGCAACAGCAAATGCAAATGCAGATGCAAATGCAACAGCAGCAACAAGGTGGCGCAAAACCTAAACAAAAAAAGCCGGGTGATAGTGGTGAAGTGAACATCGCCGCCAATTCGCGATTGAATAGTTTGATCGTCCATGCACCGCCGGACAAAATGGCGTTGATTGCGTCCTTTATCAAACGTTGGGATGTACCAAATGCCGCCGAGCAAAATCTGAATGCCATTCAATCTCGCATGAAAGTCTATCGACTGACTTCGCTGGACCCCGATCGCTTTGTCAAATCGTTGCAAGGCATGGATGTTCTGGAGCCTTCGACACGATTAGAAGTCGACAAAGACAATAACGCGATCATTGCCTATGCGTCGCTCGCGGATCAATACACCATCCAGCAAATGATTCAACGACTCGATGGCAGTGTGCGCGAGTTCGCTGTTATTCAACTGAGCCGTCTGGATGCCGAAGAAGTTGCTGGCACGATTAAGTCGATGATGGTTACGCCCGAAAAGAAAAATAATAATCAAGATCGATTTCGCTACTGGGATCCTTGGGGTAATTCGGGTTCGGACAAAAAGAAGACGGAAGACGAGTTTCGCGTTGGGGCAAACGTTCGCGATAATCAACTCCTATTGTGGGCCAATGAAAAAGAGCTCGAAGAAGTCAACAAATTTCTCGTCAAACTCGGCGAGGTTCCGCCCGGTGGTCGTTCGCTCAGCCCGATTCGGACCATCGATGCCGCGCGATCTCCCGAAACCTACGAGTACTTAAAGAAGATTCAAGAACAGTGGCAACGCATGTCGCCCAACCCGATCATCTTGCCCGACGCCAAGCTTTTCCAACCATCGCCAGCCAGTCAGCCCGCAACTCAAAAATCGGATGGCGCAGGCGCAACGTCCAAGCCAACAACGAATCAAGACGCGGGAGCAAAACCGGCCGATGAAGCAAAGCCCCCGGCCAAGCCAGCAGACGATCCAATCACCTCGATGCCAGGTCGGCAACCCAGGACCGTGCGTTTTTCAAGCACGAGTGCAGATGACGAGGCCCCAGCCAAGTCATCCACAACTTCTGAAAAGTCTCTCGTTGAATCCCAACCGCCCGAGTCGGACAATGGGAAAGATGAGCCTGCAGCCCGCCCGTCTGAAACCGCCTCGTCTGAAACCGCCTCGTCTGAGTCGGCTAAAACTGCCGATGGCAATCTGTCTCCACCCGGTAACCAGCCTGGAGCGGATGCCCCGACGGCTCCCCCCATTCGCATTTCTGTCGACGCCAAAGGCAACTTGGTTCTCTATTCTGAGGACCCAGAAGCTCTCGATCAATTGGAAACGTTGATGCGACAAATCGAACCGCCCAAGCGACCTTATGAAATATTTCATCTCAAACACGCGCGTGCATCCTGGATCCGATTGAATTTGCAGGACTACTTTAAAGACCAAGAGGAAAAGGACGATAACCCCTTTGGTTTCATGTTTTTTGATTTCCCGCCGCAAGATAAAAAGAAAGACGAACGAAACCTCAGCAAGAAATCCTCGCTGCGTTTTGTCGACGACAACGATACGAAGACATTGATCGTACAAGGTGCTGACGAGCAGACGTTGGAGACGATTCGCGAGTTGATCGAGTTGTGGGACAAGCCAACCGATGATAACAGCAAGAAAGCTCGATATACCAAGCTGGTCAAAGTCAATTATTCGCAGGCCGACGCAATTGTCGAAGCGATCAAAGATGCCTATCGAGATCTGCTCAGCTCGAACGATAAGTCTTTTCAACAAGAAGGCGAAAAGAAGGAAAGCAAACGCGATGGCGACGATTCGATCGGCACCGGCGGTGCCATGAACTTTGGAGGCTTTTCGGGGAAACTTTCATTGGGAACGGATCGGGTAACCAATTCGATTATCGTTTTTGCCGAAGGCGAAGATTTGCTCAAGCTCGTTACCAAGTTAATCGATGAGCTGGATCAAGCGGCCAAGCCCAGTGGATCGCTTCAAGTGGTTAAGCTCGAAGGGGGCATGAGCAGCAAGAGCCTTGAGAAAGCACTCAAAGCGATGCTCGAAACATCACGCAAACCCAAAGACCCCAATCAACAGCAGCAGCAAGAACAACAACAGCAATTGCAACAGCAGCAAAATCAAGCGATGGAGCAAGCGAACTTTGAGGGTGGGCAGCCCGGCGGCAATGGTGGACGACGCGGCCGCAAATAGATCGACCCCCGCGAATCCGATTCATTACAGACTGGCGGGCGTCGCCAATTCTCATGTATCGAAAACTCTTTTAAGGCGACATGGATGCGACTTCGTTTAGGAACGCGGCAAAGCCAATTGGCGATGTGGCAAGCAAACTGGACTGCGGGCAGACTGAGAGAATTGGGCGTCGAGGTCGAGATCGTTCCAATTACTACCGAGGGCGATGTTTCAACTTTGCCACTGGGTCAATCGGGTGGCGTTGGATTGTTCACGAAAGAAATCCAAAGAGCCCTGCTCGACAATCGTTGCGACCTAGCAGTCCATAGCCTCAAAGACTTACCCACCGAACCCGTCCCCGGCCTAAGACTCACTGCGGTTCCAGAAAGAGAAGATGTTCGAGATTGCCTTATTTCACGCGAGGGAATTCAATTCGCCAATTTGCCACTTGGAGCGACGATTGGAACAGGTTCACCACGCCGCGTTGCGCAGCTCAAATTATTGCGTCCAGATATTCAGACCGCTGACATTCGCGGTAACCTCGATACCCGAATTCGGAAACTTGACGAAGGCCATTACGACGCAATCATATTGGCTGCCGCCGGGCTGCGACGACTTAAATTAGACCATCGCGTTACGCAGTGGTTTGATTCCAAGGAACTATTGCCCGCTGTTGGCCAAGCTGCTCTCGGGATTGAAACACGCCAAGACGATCAGACGGCGATTGACGCAGTCGCCCAACTTAATCACACCGACTCGCAAGCCGCAGTCCTCGCGGAAAGGCAATTGCTTCGTCAGTTGCGAGGAGGCTGTTTGGCTCCGGTCGCCGCACACGCTCGCGTAACGGGCCAAAACCTCGTGCTGGCTGCTCGCGTCCTAGCAACCGACGGCAGTCGATTCGTTAGTACAACCGTCGAAGGACCGTCTCATGAGCCCGAAGAACTCGGTGCTGTCGCCGCTCAGTTGCTGCAGTTGGCCGGCGCGACGGATTTGATACAACGAGCAAGAGCGTAACCCGTCATCCACCGATTTCAGGAATGGTCCGGTTGAATTTTTTGCGATTAGATCAAATCTCAATGATTGAACAAGAATTCTCGGCTGGTTAATAGACTCCAAAATAAGTCTTCAACGACGAGCCGTTTTTCGCTGGCTGGAGCACTCGTCAATTCTTGAACGAGGCCTTGAACCTCCGTATCCGAAGGACTGCGGTTGATACATGCTCGATATGCAAACGTTACTAACTCCCCGTAATTGTCGCCGTACTTTTCGATGACTTTGTCGACAATACTTCCCGCTTTGCCAAGTTTGTCATTGATCGTGTCGCCGTTGCTCAAGTGAAGCACTTGGACAACACTCGGTTCATCGCTTCTTTCGCATTCGCACGTGATTCTTCGTTGATTGCGTCCAAAGGTTTTTAGGAAATAGCTTGCCACCGAGGAATCGTACAATTGGATGGAACGAGTGCCCTCGGGATAAAAGTCCGTAGGCTTCTTGTCGGCACCGACAAATTCAATTTCAGTGAACTTGCTCGGTACACCACTGATCTGGCAAATAGCATCGTGCATGACTTCTGCCATCAACCGTTTTGGATAGTAATGGGAAAAGTATTTCTTCTCCGAAAAGTTTCCGGGTAACGGCTGGCTACTACGTTGATAAGTTTCAGATAAGAGAATCAGCCGCATGAGGCTTTTCAGATCGTAGTGATTTTCAACCAAGTGATTGCAAAGAACGTCCATCAAACCCGAATTGCTTGGTGGGTTACTCGATCGCATATCGTCGACCGGATTTACGATTCCAATCCCGAAGAACGCCGCCCAGACGCGATTGACAATCGAACGCGTGAAATACGGATTTTCTGGAGCAACCATCCAACGAGCCATGCTTTCCCGCCGATCCCCCGTACTGCTGGGATCGATTGGATCGGCATCCAGTGGCGCGGGGATCTGTGGTTTACCGGTGAGTGGTTGAATTAAGTCGCCACGCTCGGCTATTGTCACGGAGCGGATGCCATCGCCATCGCGAGGATCGCCGCCCCATCCTTTGGCTCGCACGCGAGCAAACATATTTGCCATCGCATAATATTGGTCGTTCGTCCATTTTTCCAAAGGGTGATTGTGGCACTTGGCACATCCAATCGACAGTCCCATAAAAGCTTGGCATGCGTTTTCCGTCATTCCTTCAGGGTCTTGATTAAGCGCATAAAAATTCGTCGCGCCATTTTCGACCGAGTCGCCTTTGGCAAGCAAAATTTCGCTGACGAACTGATCCCAAGGAGTGTTCTTTTCAACGTGCGCACGAATCCATTTGTAATACGCTTTGATCGCGTCCGGTCGCAACAAATTTCCGTTGAGCATCAACAAATCGGACCATCGGTAAGTCCAGTAGTCGACGAATTCTGTCCGATTCAGCAACGATTCCACCAACCGATCCCGTTTGTCGGTTTGAGGGTCACTCAAGAACGTAGAAAGTTCGTCGGCCGTTGGGACCAGTCCAACGGTATCTAGAAATGCGCGTCGAATAAATTCTTCGTCGCTGCATCGTGGCGAAGGCGGCAGATGAAGCCGCGTCAACTGCACGCGAACTTGTTCGTCGATTGCATTTGCGATCGGCATGGACTGGAAAACATTCGGTTCGACATCATTTGGATAGGGAACGACAATCTCAGCCAAGACGATTCGACTTGCGTACCAAACGGAAATTGCACCAAGCCCTGGGCCAGTCACCGTCACGCGTCCATGCTCATCCACCGTCGCGACGGCTTCGTCTGCTGAGCTGAACTTGGCCCAGTGTGTCACGTCCTCGATGCGTCCGTTGTCGTAGCGAGCCCTTGCGATCAACTGTTGCAGATCGCCGGGCTTTAAATTGATTTGACCTGGAACAACTTCAACGGCAACAAGCTTGGGCTGATCGGGAATCGACTGCGGCGCGCCGTCGGCGATCCATTGAGCGATGACGCTGTAGTTGTGAGAATCAGGTGGAAGTCGCAGACCGCCTTTGTGAGGAATCGCACCGCTTGGCTTCGTCAAAAAGAGAGATTTTGCGGGGTCTTGCAATTCGATTCTTCTACTGCGGTCCTGACGCGTAATGTTGAAATGATCGCCAATGGCGTCGTAGCCTCGTAACGAAAGTCGAAAGCCACCTTTTCCTGCTAAGGCACCATGACAAGCACCGGAGTTACAACCGCTTCGCGCCAAAATCGCTTCGACATGGTTGCCAAATTCCCAACGCGTCGGTCGGTCTCCTTGATGCACAGTGACTTGCGAAGTCACTTTACTTCCGGCAACTTCGGCGACGAGTTTTGCAGTACCCGTTCCCTTGGCAACGATCCGGTTCTCGTCAATGACAAAAACTGACTCATCACTGCTGGACCAACGAACGCTTTCATCAGGAACTTGCGATTGAACCGTACCGTTTGCGTCCGTGTTTTGCAAAGTGATTGTTTGCCAGGAATCGCGATTCGTCAATTCGATTTGGTCGGGTTGAATACGAAACTGCAAACTGTCGTCGCCCCAGGCGAAATCGGTGACCGCAAGAGTGGTCGTCGCGAGCAAAACTGTTGCAATTACAGTGATACGTGACGAGAAAGCAACGAAGGAGCAGCTAGCGTTTCGAGTGAGCATTGGCATTCGTGATATCGATTCAATTATGGATCAAAACAGTTCGTGTATTTCGCGGGAGCCGATGTCGACAATTGGGAATGGCCGCCCTGCAGGACCTGGCAGGGTAGTGTCGAGGTCTAGTCCCAAGCTATGAAAAACAGTCGCGACGATTTCGGGTGGCTCGGTCGGGCGTTCGGCAGGAAGCGCGCCGATGGGGTCGCTCGCGCCGATAGCGCGACCACCTTGGACTCCTCCGCCAGCAAAATAGACCGTAAAGCATTGTGGCCAGTGATCGCGACCTCCGGCAGGATTAACTTTGGGAGTTCGGCCGAATTCGGCAATATTGCAAACCATCGTATCCGCGAGCATGCCGCGTTGATCAAGATCCTCGATGAGTGCCGAGTAAGCTTGATCGTACATCGGCGCGACGATGTTTTTCATCCCTTCGATCGACGTGAACGGTTTGCTGCCGTGAATGTCCCAGGTGATTTCGTCGAATACGGTTAGAAACGTGTTGATCGTTACGAATCGCACGCGGGCTTCGATGAGCCGTCTGGCCATCAGACAACATTGGCCGAAACGATTCATTCCGTACCGTTCTCTCACCGATTCGGGTTCTTTGGTCAAGTCAAATGCGTCGCGTGCCGCAGGGCTGGTCATCAATCGATACGCCGAAGCAAAGTTATCATCCATCAATCGAGCCGTTTCGCTGGCTTCGAATTCTTTGACTGTCGAGTCAACTAGTTCCCGCATCCGGCGACGACGATCTAGGCGAGCTTGACCTATTGTTTCCGGTGGCAGGAGATCCGGGACTTTGAAATCTTTTTTCGAAGGGTCCGCCATCAGCGCGAAAGGATCGTATGCCTTGCCCAAGAAACCGCCCGCTTGTCCGTTTGGCAAATTTCCACCGCCACGGCCCATCGTTTCGGGCAATACCACGTTGGGTGGCAGATCGGATCGACGGCCTTTCAAATAACTGACGACTGAACCGGCGTGAGGCGTGTTGACTCCGCCCGCGAACTGTCGGCCGGTCTGCATGATTTGCCATCCCGCGTCATGGACTGCGGCACCGCGGTGAAAGCAGGAACGAACCAGCGAGAATTTGTCCGCGATGGCAGCGTGCTTAGGAAAAATTTCCGAAATTTGGAATCCGTCGGCTTTCGTAGAGATCGGTTTGAACGGCCCGCGAATTTCAGCGGGAGCATCGGGCTTCATATCGAACGTGTCGATGTGGCTTGGCGCGCCTAGATTGAAAATCATGATGCATGAGCGATTGTCCTTTTTCGGATCAACCGCTCCGGCGTCCATCGCTTGGAGATACTGAGGCAAGCTCAAACCGAGAGCACCCAATGCACCGACTTGCATAAAGTCCCGTCGCGTGACACCGTTACAAGTGTGCGCTTCTGCTCGACTAGTAAACGTCAACATGCCGATTTCCATCCAACTTAATAATGAGATAGACGATTCGTCGTAGGCATTTATCTTAGCCGAAATCCCGACAATATTCAAAAGTGGTGCTTGTTCGACCAAACATATTCGTGCCAAGGTCAACGCAAGGTGGGAAATGAGACCGAATGCCTTGTTTTGTACGCAACTTGTAATACGCGATGAAAAATGCAGAAAGCAAAGAACTCTCGAAGGAACGAGGTGGTAGTCGAGTTCAACGCCGTGCAGAAGTGTTCCGACTCAGAGCTCGTGGTATGTCCGCAACGTGGGCGAGGGCGTAAAGTGAATAACTTTCGGCACAGTCCCTTATTATCCAAAAATTCCTTATGCTTCGTCCTGTTACTTTGCAAGAAATTCACGGATACAAACGATCGCGTTACTTCAATCCGTTTCCTAAAATGTCGGACTTGCCCAAGCCTTCGCGATACTGGGGTCGAATAATTTCCGCAGGGAGTGTCACCGTCTCGAAGAACTGAACGGACGGTTGAACGTGTCGGTCGACGGCTTGTTGAATCGACTCACCCTCTTTGAGTTGCAGGTAACCGGGACTTGAAACCATTTGTTCGGAGCGGAATACTTCCTCCCCATTTGCAGTTACAACAATGATATGGTTCCAAGGCTGAAAACTGACCTTGGTAACCGGGCCGGTAACTTGACCGAAGGGGTTTGGGAAAGGCGAATTCGTTGTGCCGTATTCGGTCTCTTGTCGCTCTCCACGTCGCAAAGACAACTGAACTTGATTGGTCGCAGAACTGAGGACCTTCCAACCGAGTTGTGTCAAGTTGCGTTCCACGGCAGTGCGAGCAGCTTCTTGTTGGTCATAAGGCAATCCCTCTAAATTTGCAGACAGCGAAATAGAACTACCTTTCTTGATGGCAAACAGTTTTTCGCGATCGATCCCTTCGGCGGCTCGTTCGGCAGCAGGATGAGGTAAAGTCAGGGATACGATAGAGGATGTCTTATCAGCAAAGACAGCGTAAAGTTGGCTTCCCCACACTGCCCTCACTGGCGACGGACCACCATAAGTCCACAACGGAATTCCCCGCTCGACATCAACCAAGAGACTGTGATTAAGCAAGAGATTGGGGCCCACCCAATTGAGAGGCAAGTTCTCCATGTTGTTTCCGACCGCGATGGTCTTAACCAAACTGCCGTCTTTCAAGCTATAAACAGAAACTGAAAACGGAACGTAGGCGGCCACAAATTGCCCATCCGTCGAAAACGCGACACTAGGAAAGGAGTTGCGTTCCAGTGCAATCATGCCGACTTGTTTGAGTGTCTCGCCGTTGAGAAAAGCGATCTTGCCACGAGCGGGAATCGCAATCAACTCGCCGCGACCTCCCACAACAGCTTTCAAAGCTTCGCCTGTCGTGCCGCGGTGTAGTGCCTTTCGGCCTTTAAGATCCCAAACCGTGAACGTCTGTTTTTGGCTGATCGTTGCAAATCGATCGTTCGGAAGGAACGCACCCCAATGCAATTCGTCCCACGCTCCGCCACCACCGGTGAATTGGAATTCGGGAGTTGCCGAAGTGCCATCCAACGAAATGATTGCGACATCGTTTCCTTTGTCCCATCCTTCGTCGCGTACCAAGGCAAACTTTTTTGCATCCGGCGATACCGTCATCATCTTCCAAGGTTTCGATGACTGACTGATGGGTTCAGGATCGCCATCCGGGAATTTTAGAGCACCCATGCGTGAATAGTTTTCTTCGGGCGTACGACCTTGACGGTAGATATTGACCAAGGCGGTTGGTGTCCCGCCAGCAACCATGATTTGCAGCTTGTCAAAGAAGTCCTTTGCCATGGGAACTTGGATGACTTGCTCATCGCTCGCTGGCAGTTTCATCCCCATGACTGGCCCTGCTTTCCAAAATGGCTTGGTAAAGTCGAGCTTGATAGGAGTGGCACGCGAGTCATTGAATTTGACCATCGGAATGTCGTCGAGTGCCAAGGACTTGCCACCGCCGCCCGTTTTCGTTTCGGTCGAATTCGGAACATCGCCAGATGATGATTCGGGTTCGCCACCTTCGAACGGATTCTCGCTTTCTGATCCGCCCATGTTGGCTTCGGCTTCGAGGAAGACTTCAACGAATTTCTGGTCGGCATCCGACAGCTTGTCAAAAGGCACCGTCACGATACGACCGTCGGGCTTCTTGATTTTTACTTCCTTCTTATTGGCATCTGCCAAACTAGCTTCGACTTTGAACTTGCCCGCTTTGTCGGACCACTGCCGTGATTTGCCAAACACAGCCAACTGTCCGGTCGGTGGCCCGGCTTGAACCCCGGAGAACGACGACGAGAAAAGCACCAAGATCGATAGACAAAGAAAAGTCTTGAGACAAAGAAAAGTCTTGTTGAGCCGAAACATGGCGACAATCCCTTTTAGAAATCAAGTATAGGATCAGTGAACGAATGAAAGGAAAAACAGGCACGGGGGTGAGATTGAATCTGGGAATTCAACCGTCGTTGGCAAATTACGTTTCGCACGGAAGGATGGAGGATGATTATGAGAATAACAAATTCACAAATGGTTTTCTACGTTCGAATAACACTTCGGCCACCGGATCGACGAATCATCCCTCGAATTTCCAGTACGCTGATGGTGCTCAGCACGCGAGAGACCGGCAATTGGCTTTGCTGGACGATTGCGTCGAGGTCGGTCGGGACCGTCTGGATCGCTTGCAAAACGGCAGTTTCCTGATCGTTAAGCTGCAATTCGGCCGGATGATGGATGACTCGATCGTCGGCGACATCGGCAGCTTCGACCAAGGGGCCCAAGTGCTCGATAACGTCTTGCGCGTCTTGGACCAAAATTGCTCCATCGCGAATCAGTCGATTGCAGCCTCGCGACACACGCGAATTCACGGGGCCTGGAATCGCAAAAATATCGCGCCCTTGTTCGCCGGCATGTTGAGCCGTGATTAGCGCACCCGATCGTTCGGCCGCTTCGACAACGATTACCCCCAGGCTAAGACCGCTGATCAATCGATTGCGTTGTGGGAACACGCCAGCTTTGGGTTTTGCGAAAGGGTCTGTTTCGCTCAGAATCGCTCCGTGCTGAATGACATCCTCGGCTAGCGATACATGCTCCGGCGGATAGATATCCGTAACGCAGCTTCCCAATAATGCAATGGTTCGTCCGCCCGCGTCCATCGCGGCGCGATGCGCGACAGCGTCGATACCGCGAGCCAAGCCACTGACGATCGTAAAGCCTGCTTTGGCAAGTCCTCTTGAGATCGTTTCTGCAACTTGACGACCATACAATGTCGGGTGTCGAGTACCCACAATGGCAACAGCGAGTTGGTCCGTCCTCGTCAAGCTACCCCGCATGAATAAAACCGGGGGCGGATCGGCAAGTTCTTGTAGCAAGCGGGGGAAATCGGGATCGCCGGGCAGCAAGATCGTGACTTTTTGCTCATCGCATTTCTTGACAACTTGCAATGCGAATTCATTATGGCTCGCGTCTCGAATTGCCATAGCGATTTTTGGCCCCACGCGTTCGACTTCACCAAGTCGCGACAAAGTAGCCCGCAAGACTTCGCCAGGCGATCCGAAAAATTCAAGCAACGAAGCCAGCGTGCGCGGACCAACTCCCGGTACCAACGCGAGCCGCAAGTAGTCCAAACGATCGTTCGAAATAGCCTGCCCAGCAATCAAGTTGTCCATGTTGCAAAACTATCGCAAGAAAAAAGTAACTATTCGTGAGATGAAGACCGGAATCGTCGCTACAACATTCTACAGCATCACCCAACACATGACGACCATCGATCAAGCTACGGTCGGCAATAAAAAGTGACTGAATTTGTTCAAATTTTACTCCGATGGTGTCATTGCACCGATCGAGATCAACGTACGCCGCAAATACGGCGGCAAATATGCTAGACGAACTTGACGCGACTCTCGACTTCCGTCGATTTATCACGAACCCGAGGCTGGCTGACTTGCGAGTTCCCAGCACCAGTAACCAACTCACGTCAGGGTATGCAGCCGTTGCGAACGACCAGACGTCGACCGCTCCAATCGACCTTCGATGAATTCCCTTCCAAGAACGCGTTCACCTCATCCTCCAAAGCCGATTGAAGCAACTTTCGAGCTCCATTGCGAACGATCTGATCGACAAGGTTTCGAGCATTTGCGACGGCTCCAAATTTCAAAAATTCGGCGTTGCGTACTGGTTCCAAAACGTCCGATGCTCTACCCTCATTCATGGCGTACTCCTCATTTTCTCGTAGGGCTCCTAGTGAAACAAAACATGTTTGCACAAGCAGGATACGCCGCCTTTTCCTTACTTCATAGAACACAACTTTTGGTCATATCTCCAATCGCTAAGGTAGCATCCAAACCTTCCCAGTAGCTTACGCTTTTTTGCGGCTCGCTGGGAGTTCCGAACATGCATAACACATAGTTGCACGATGGCAAAAAAGAAATCCACCGCGAGCCCCCCTAGCTTTGAAGAAATCAAGAAGGCCATTGTCTTAGGTCTATTTTCAATCGACGAACTTCTTGACAAATTTGTATTGAAAGGAGGTAACGCACTTTCGCTTGTCTATGAAATTTCAACACGTGCTTCGTTGGATATTGACCTGTCTATTCCCGATGAATTTGACAACCTTGAAAAGGTTGCTTCTCAGATTCAGGAAGGATTGCAACAGAGCTTTGATCTACTTTCATTGATTCTGTTCGACTTTTCCATGAACGAAGTGCCTCAGGAAGTATCCGACGATCTTGCGGGATTTTGGGGAGGCTACAAGATCGTGTTCAAGCTTGTTGAGAAGACTAAGTTTCAGGAGCATCGACACGATACGGAATGGCTGCGAAAGAACAGTGTTTCAGTTGGTGGAAGCGATGTTCGAAAGTTCGAGATCGACATTAGCAAGCATGAGTATACCGATGAAAAGTGCAACTACGTATTTCACGGATACAAGATCTACGTGTATTCGCCTGCAATGATTGTTTGCGAGAAATTGCGAGCAATTTGCCAGCAGGTTGACACTTACCGGGAAAAGGTAAAAAAACACAAAGCGAAGAGATCCCGTGACTTCCTTGACATTTATCAGATTTGCGAGGCTGAGCACGTAAACCCGTTTGACAACTCGTTTAGGTCAACACTCGGGAAGGTTTTCGCAGTCAAAAACGTTCCATTGAACTTGCTGAAACGAATAGAGGAGGAACGCGAGTATCACGAGCCTGACTTTGTTGCCGTAAAAGCAACCGTAGCGAATTCAAGTAATCTAAACGAGTTTGGCTTCTACTTTCAGTACACGCTTGAGTTCGTCAAAAAGCTAGAAGCCTTTTGGAATGTATAGCCGCCATTTTTCGACGTATTCAGTTTCCTTCATTTTGTAGTCGAGCTTAAAATCAAACTCGATCTTGAATTCCTCAAGTTGGCGAATTTGAGACTGTGTGTATTTGCCGCATCGCTCCAAGTAATAGCCAATTGATTGGTGATAAGGGTAGGTGTAGCCGATTTGCCTTAGGTATGCACATAAGCGATTGATGGAAACTTGACCTGCCGCTTCTGAATATGCTTTTGCTACTTCAGCAATACCACCTGAGTAGACTGCCCTCACCGTGATATCAATCAGTGTCCGCTCAAGATTTGTCGTTCGAATAGTTGAGTTATCGCCGATGGTCTTCTCTATTACGCCTAGCTGGTCTGTATTGCCGCCGTTCAACAAGTGGATAGTGTGCTCCCGAAATGATGCAATGTTGTTCGTTGTCCTGCACTCGGTAGCGAATGATCGGTTAATCCCCGCCTGAGTAAGCTCTCCACCACCTGGCCGAAGGCTTTGTTCGATGTTGAAGTAGATTGCCTTTGGGAGTTGTTCGGTGAGGCCATGAAAACTCATCGCCGTATAGTGACTGAAGTACCCTTCCTCATCGATTGATTGGACAATCTCAAAAGGCCCGATATCTCCCATTGAGTATTGTGTTATTGGCCGTGGAAATTTCAAACGGTGAGACTGGAGATTGGCGGTCTTTTCGAGGAACTGGACGAATTGAGTGACTGTGGTTTTCTGGGCAAGCCGCCAAAAAGCCCGGTTCTCGGAAAGAAGTTCTTCGAGTTCACTTTTGGAAAAGGCTTTCTTTTGGGTTTTGGCAAGTGCGGCGAGGATATCCGCTTTTGCGATGCTCAATCTCGTTCTTGGTGCCATTTGTCATTACCGCATCGAAATGGTTGTTTTCATCATATATATACATAAGCAAATGCCGTAGCGATCAGTTGTCCTATTCGCTCTCCGGGGCTCGTTCTGGTGCTCAACTTGCTCGGAAAATCAAAAAAACCACCCTTTGGGCATATTTAGGCCGATCAATTCGGAACACCATGCAGTATATATACTGCATGGTGCATGCATATCGACCTTGAAACCGCGTTCCGTGCTATCTTTGTGGCTCATAATTCGGAAAAGGATGGTTTTCGATCCCGTCTTTGACGGTTCTACTTGATTTTCAAACGATACAAAGCTAGACTGAGTACTCGTACTCAGTCTAGCGACGTTTCTGGTGTTGGTTTTGCATCATTTCTACACGGGATCTACCGGATTGCCAAAGATGACCATAGTGCTCGTGCCGCTCACATTACGACACAGACACCAAGCTCCTTGTATGCCTAAATTTCGGGAGACGACTGTCGTGAACGAGCGATGCGACTCGTGTTTGAGCCATTGAAAAGCAACCGGTCGCTGCCAAGATGGTGGGAATTGTCGATTTTCTGCTCACTGGAACGTCGGGCGAGCGAACAAGTTAGTGCCATCCATCTTTTATAACCTGGCAATTGCAAAATCAGCGTCTGATGCAGCCTAACAGATCTTGGCCAGGACGTTCACTTTCTGTTAATTGCCTTCGACTTTCGACGAAAAAAGACAGAACGGTCGAAAAAGCAGCATATGCCGAGGCCCGAGAGGCAGTTCAGGGATTGGTATCCGAATGGCGGTTGCGCCACCGGCACCCAACGTTCCACGGGTCAAAGAAATATCTCGATCGAACGTAATGTTTCGACATGACGGCATTCGGCGGTGCTAACGTGCTACGACGAAGCACTCGCGGGCGTTGGCCTCGGCGGAAATTTTTGCCGGTGCGGTGGGCGTCGGCGGCTAGGGATTCGGGGCGACCGGCGCAGGAGGCTTTGCGGAAGGAGCGTTTGTACTCCCACACCAAGTCACGCCAAATCGACGATTCGACCCCAACCGAACACAGAATATGCTGAAGCTTCTCCGGCACCTTCGCAGTCGCGGCCTTCACTCGCGGGCGAGTCGTCCGTCGCAGAAACGCGAGAAAGTCACGCCAAGCCAGATTCAGGAACCGTTTGTCGCTTGCTCGGACTCCCTTGATGTGTATCTGGGGATTGGTCGAGATGTCCTTGGTCGACATCGTCACCGGGGCCAACCAACTGTCACGCAATATTCGCTTGCCGGTCGGATCACGACGCTTGACCTGACGCTGTTTCTTCAAGTCATCAATGGGTGTATTTTTCAGCTTATCACCAGCGTCGTCCGTCGTAATCGAAACCAGATCGAACGCGGCAGAAGGAATCTGCTCGCCGCTCACCGCTCGAATGCGATCGTACGCCGACGTGTGTACCGATTTGTAGGGCGACTCGGCCATCGCGGCTCGCACGGGGTTCAGGTCAACGTACATCGCACAAGCCAACAAACCCGCTTCGTCGGCGATCCGCTGAGCTTTGAAACGACCTTCCCAAAATCGGCCGGTGCACTCGTCTTGTTTGTTGGCAAGCCGCGCGATCGGCTCACTTAGGGCTCGCATGAACCAAGAAATATCGGACAAGCGACGTCGGACTTCGGCCATTCGTTTTGCGTTGCCAGCCAAAGTCTTGACGTCGACCTCGGTCGGCTCGGCCAACTGCTCATCAAGCCGCCGACCTGGAAAAACTCGCAGCCACCGCACGGCAGCTTCCTCGTTGGACCAAGCGGCCACAACATCCGGCCGATTGCGAATGATTAAGTGCATGTGATTGCTCAAGATCGCGTAAGTCAAAACATCGAAACCGAACACCGAAGCCATCGATTCCATCCGCCGCCGAATCCACTCGCGGCGGAACGAGTAATCGATACCCGATTTCTCATCAATTCCCGCCAAAAACGCCCGCCGAACACACCGCTGCACCGCATGAATAATGCAGACTTCGCTAGCCACAAACTGTTCGCTTCGAGTTGGTCTTGCCCTTATTTTCGCCTTCGTTTGGCATTATCATACCCAAATACAAATTCAAAACAAAAGGAAAATGGATGGCACCATCTGTTTGCTGCGTAAAGTTTGCGTCGGCCCTGACCACTCTCGGCAGGCTCGTTGCAGCAAATGCATGAGATTTTAAAACCAATCATTCGCGTACCACAGTGTTTCAGTGTGTCGGATCGGAGCAGATTCGTTCATCTGTAATGTTTCCTTCGTGTTTGACACAGACTAAGATAAATATTTGACATACCTACCATAAATCTTGACATACCAGCAATAAATTAAGCTTGGAGAAACCAACGTGGCAAAGAAATCCGACAAGCCCGAACGTCGTACTACAAAGGCCCACAGTTCTCGTCCGGTCGCCGGGCGAACTAACAAGCCAAGGAAGCATGCTCCAAGTAAACGAAAGGCTTCGTCCGAGAAAGTTGGAGTAATCTATGTCCATGGCATCAGCAAACATCCGCCCGAAGACCAATGGAAGAACGAATGGGATTTGGCGCTGTTTGGTCGGCCCATGGCCTGTGAAAAAACTATCTCGGCGTATTGGTCCGACATACTCCATGGCAAGTCCATCTCGGCAGATGCGGCGACAAAGCGTGTCGACAAAAAGTCGGTTACCGCAAAAACCATTCTCGACGACGCTGGCATTGGAGCCAAGAACAAAGCCGCGCATGAGTTCACCGAGTCATTGCTGGAAACACTTGGCCTTCGGGGGGCGGAATCAACGTCGGCCGGATACCGGAGCAAAGTACTGCCATTACCTAGCAGGGGGCGTGGCCCAATCGCCCGCCGGTTCATGCAATGGTTCGTTCGGGATGCAGCCCAGTACTTTTTCGATACCAAAAAGCGGGACCAAATCAAACAGCGCCTAATCGACAGAACTCCGAGAACCGGCGAACCCTTCGTCTTGGTTACTCATAGTCTTGGGACTGTGATTGCCTACGAGGTTCTGACGGAACTGAGTATCAATGAACGGGCCGAGGCCGCTCTGTTGGTCACCATGGGTTCTCCACTAGGTCTTCAGGAGGTTCAAGATGAGCTACTTAAGCGAATCGGCTCGTTGTCGGTTCCGGCCGGAATTCAAGCTTGGAAGAATTTCGCCGATGGATTTGATCCGGTCGCGCTAGATGCGACGCTCGCCGATGATTTTGCGGCTCGCAACGGTGTTGCCATTGAGGACCATCGTATCGGCAATACGGAATTCGGGCTGTTTAAGGGGTGGAACCCACACCATTCCGGAGGCTACCTCGCGCATCCCAAAGTTCGCAACGTCGTCTATCGGTCAGCGCATTTTGATCCTACGTCGAGATTTCTCGTGGCTCGTGACGTTGCTGAACGCTTCGCGTCCGATGAACGCCAACCAGTCCTGATAGAGATTTTGGAACCTGGATATTGGGCAATGGACGAAAAGCCCGGAGATCTTTCAGCGCGCGAGGACAAGCTCCCTGTCGAGTTGAATTCTCTGGAGGGTCGAGGACAATATCTAGCAAGCAAGTTAAAAAAAATTGTCGTTAAGAATGGCGCGAAGGAAGCAGGCGCTGCGCAAGTGGTGCAGCTTAGGAAGTACGTTTCGGCGCGACTGACACCGGCAGAGATTCAACAGCTTTCATTAGATCATCGCGAACTAAATGTCTTTCGTGTATGGCGCAGTTCGCCGAAACGCGCATTGATCGATCGGTCGCGCAAACTGATTGGGGCCGACGCTGCGGAAGTCGGTTATATGGCAGATGGAAGAGGAATTACCTGGGCAGTGCTTGACACTGGTTGTCGGTGGGATCATCCGCATTTCAAGGATAGTCAGATCCAGCAAGTCTGGGATTGCACGACCTCGGACGATGCGCCGGTCGCACTCAAAAATCCAAAGAATGGAGATGCGGACGGGCACGGAACGCATGTTTGCGGAATTATTGCCGGAAAGGGCACCGACGAAAATGGAGTAGAGTTTTCTGGAATGGCACCCCGCACGGCACTGGTTGTCTACAAAGTCCTGGACGATCATGGAAATGGCGAAGATGCTTGGATCATCAAAGCTATCGATCACATTTGGAGGACCAATGCCAACGCGTTCTCGCTGAAAATCCATGGCGTCAATCTCAGTCTGGGAGGAACTTACGATCCTTGGACTTTTGGTTGTGGGTATTCGCCAATCTGCACGGAATTGCGAGGATTGTGGCGGCAGGGCGTTGTGGTTTGCGTCGCGGCTGGAAACGAGGGCCAAATCGAGGTACTCACGGATGAGGGAAACGTCGACCTCAACACTTCGCTGTCGATCGGCGACCCAGCTAACTTGGAAGAGTGCATCGCAGTGGGTTCCGTCCACGCGGACAAGCCGCACCTTTACGGCGTCTCGCATTTTTCGTCGCGTGGTCCAACATGCGACGGTCGGCAGAAACCCGACGTCGTCGCGCCGGGGGAAAAGATCAAGTCATGCAACTCGCATTACAGAGTATCAAAGAAGTCACCTGGCATCATTGATCCGGACTTTGCGCTGTACCGCTACGATAGCGGGACAAGCATGGCATGCCCGCACATTTCCGGCCTGATCGCCGCCTTCCTTTCCGTCCGCAACGAGTTCAAGGGCGAACCGGACAAAGTTAAGCAAATTCTCCTGGCCAATTGCAACGATCTAAAACGCAACGCGTATCATCAAGGCGCCGGGATTCCGAACTTGATCAAGATGCTGGTGAACACATGAGTACGAAATCGAAACTCGCTAACGAGCTGAAAAAGCAAAACGCTGATGCCTTTAACGGCTTGTGCAAATGTTTGGCCGAGCAACAGCCGCTCGCCATGGTGGGATCTGGACTTGTCATGAGCGAGGGATACCCTTCTTGGGCTCAACTCATAGAAATGCTCCACGAGAAATCGACCCCCAAAATGAACGTTGGGCCTGCCAGAAGCGGCTCTCTGAAAAAATTGGATGACCTTCTTTTTCGTGCGGAATTGTATCGCCAAGTCTTTAAGAATCATGATGGCCACCTGAAGAATTACGAGGCATTTTTGAAGAGTACGTTTAAGCCTCCAAAAACCCCTGTTAACGATGTGCTCAAGAAATTTGTTCGACTCAAAACGTTTAGCCATTTTGTCACGACAAACTACGACTCTTCGCTGGAACGCGCGCTTGGTTCGAGTCCAACCGGAAGCGTCGAATGGATTGCCGATAAGGACCGACGTAATGAGATAGTTGCCTCGTTGGGTTCGGGACTGAATCCTACGCAGTCTGTGATACATTTGCACGGAATTTGGAATGACGCCGAAAGAATTGTGTTAACGGAAGAAGACTATCTGGATCGGTATGTTCGGTCTGACGAGTCACGCTTGTTGTTGTTTGCAATGTTTGCCACGAAAAGCGTAGTCTTTGTCGGCTTTGGACTCGGCGATCCGGACTTGATGCAATTGATGCGGGTTGTGGCTTCCGCGTTCACCAAGAAGCGCGGGCGCCATTTCGCAATACTTGCTCATGATCCAACCCGCGAACATCCCCTCTTTACTCGCGAGCGCCTTGTGCAGAAGTACGATATTACACCAGTATTTTATCCTTGGACGCCGACCCATGGTCATCTTGGTCGATTGCTGAATGCCATTCACAAAAGGGACGCCTCGCTTCTTCCCGACGTCTCCTTCGAAGAACCTGTACAACCGGCGGCAACCAAAGTTTCGCTGAGCCAGCCGAAGGGAAAAAAACGCACTGCAAGACGTGACCCCGACGATCCACAAAAGGGGCAGTGGGGCGGAAAAAGTGTTCGCAATGGACGTGAAATCGTTGCAACGGTGAAACGCTTCGATGCCGACTGGTTCGAGGTGAAGATGGTTGTGAGCGCCATTAGAGGTTCACCGGACTTTGGTGGAACAGTGATGTTTCACCTACACGACACTTTTCCTGAAATGGACGAAGAAGCCGACCTTCAGAATGCTCGCACGGCCACTCTGACGAAATATTGCTACGGTGCTTTTACGGTTGGTGTGGACATTGAAAACGAAGAAACCCAACTCGAACTCAACTTGAGCAAGCTTAAGAAGGCACCAATGGCATTTAAGAAGTCATAGTAGCACGGTCCCATGCGAAAAACGGTCGATAGGTGTGTGTCGGCTTGTCGCCAGAAAGAATCTCATGCTGTTGCCATCCATATCCTGGGAACAATACAAAATGGGTCCCAGCCAAATTTGTAGTTATTTGAGACTAGATTGACGCTAACCATTTCGGCGTTTAGCGCGGCCTCGGGGTGACTTGTTGGTTGGGTCAAAGCAAGGTGCATCGGGTTTCAGCAGGACGATCGAAGGAGTCGTCAGGCATATGGAATAGGCGGCAAGTCCTTTCGCCAAGAGGATGACTGCACTGCTTGGGGTTATTCGCTGCTGGGACGATTCGATTCCGAATTGCAATGACAAGGTCGCCGAAGTTTCTTCTAAGCCAGCATGCCGCTGACGACTTGGCCGTGGATGTCGGTAAGTCGGTATTGCCGGCCCTGGTAGCGGAATGTGAGACGCGTGTGATCGATGCCACAGAGGTGCATGATGGTGGCTTGCATGTCGTGGACGTGCACGGGATCGGCGGTAATATTCCAAGCAAACTCATCGGTGGTTCCGTGAATGTGCCCGCCTTTGACCCCACCGCCAGCTAACCACCAACTATAAGCTCGGCCAAAGTGATCGCGGCCATTGGGCTTGTCCGGATTGCCTTGCCCAAATGGCGTTCTGCCAAACTCTCCACCCCAAATGACTAACGTGTCATCGAGCATGCCGCGATCTTTTAGGTCTTGCACCAAGGCTGCGGACGGAGCATCCGTATCTCGGCACTGTTCTTCGAGTTGAGTGTAAAGATTCCCGTGTTGATCCCAACCGGCATGCATCAACTGCACAAACCGCACTCCGCGTTCCAATAATCGCCGAGCAATCAAGCAGTTGTTTGCATAGGTGCCTTTGACCAAAGCATCTGCGCCGTAGCGAGCGATCGTCGAGGCGGACTCATTGGAAAAGTCGAGCAGATCGGGAACGCTGGACTGCATTCGAAATGCCATTTCGTATTGGGCGATTCGCGTGTCGATTTCCGGATCGCCATATTCAGCTAAATGCGTTGAATTCAAGTCAGCAATGTCATCCAACAAAGCGCGTCGTGATTGTTGACTCATGCCGGCCGGGTTGGCCAAATACGGAACGGGATCGCCCGTGTTGCGAAAACGGACGCCCTGAAAGCGACTTGGCAAGAAACCACTGCCCCAATAGTAATCGAAGAACAGTTGCCCACACGTCTTTCCTTTGTCGCTCGAAGTCATCACGACGAACGTGGGTAGATCCTGTGTTTCACTGCCCAGTCCATACGACAGCCACGCTCCCATGCTCGGACGACCGGGAACTTGCGAGCCCGTCATAAAAAAAGTCACGCCAGGTGCATGGTTGACGGCTTCGGTATGCATCGAACGAACCAAGGTCATGTCATCTGCCAGCGAACCAATGTTGGGCAGCATGGTGCTTAACGGCATGCCGCACTGACCATAGGCCTGGAACGGCTTGATCGATGGGACGCACGGCCATTTGGAATTACCGCTGGTCATCGTTGACAGTCGGGTAGCACCGCGGACGCTTTCAGGAATCTCCTTGCCAGCCATTTCTCGCATAACGGGTTTGTCGTCGAACAGGTCCACGTGAGAAGGACCACCGCCTTGCCACATCACGATGACGCGTTTGGCTTTGGCTGGATGATGTGGCAAACCAGGCTGTCCACCTTGGGCAGTCGTTGCGCCAAAAGCGGACGCGCCGTCTTGCTGCAACATGCTGGCAAGCGCGACTGCCCCCAAACCGCTTCCGAATCGCCCGAACAATTGACGGCGATTGACGCGAGCCAAATTCTGCTGAACGAGCTGCGGATCGATTTGGGCCTGTATAAAACTATTCACGAGTCAGTGCCTCATCCAAATTGTAGATCGCCAGACAGACCGCTGTCAGTGCTGCATGCTTGCCGGTATCGAGTGTCATATCGCGCGGAGCAGCGCCAACGCTGACAAATTCACCAGCGGCTTTTGCGTCCTGGCTGAATATCGCGTATTGTTTTTCCCATGCATGCGTAAGCTTGGCAAGCTCATCGGGCTTCGCATCCCGGCAGAGCACGCGACGAAAAGCATATTGCAACTGGTCCGGCAGATCGGCCTGCTTTTGCATCGACTTTTCCGCAAGCAATCGAGCGGCCTCGACCCAAGTGGGATCGTTCAGTGTCGTGAGTGCGTGAAGCGGAGTGCTGGTTTGGCTCAACCGAACTTTACAAGTTTGGCGGCTGGACGCATCGAACATATTGGCTGGACCAACCGTTCGTCGCCAAAAAGTGTATAGACTTCGACGATACAGATCCTGACCACTTGACGCGGGATACGTGAAGTCGCGTTCTTTGGTGATTGCCAAGGACTCCCAAATATCGTCCGGCTGATAGGGATAGACGGGCTTGCCGCCCAATCGCGCGTCGATCTGTTCACACGCTGCCAAGGCCCAATCGCGAAGTAGCATCGCGGGCATGCGCATGCGAGTGGCTCGAGCATAAAGTTTGTTTTCGGGGTCAGCGGTCTTCAACGATTCAGGCAGTTTGCTCGACTGGCGATACGTTGCACTGGTTACGATCATTCGATTGAGTCGTTTCATATCCCAGCCGTTTTCGCGAAAGTCCACAGCTAGCCAGTTGAGTAAATCGAGATGCACCGGGTACTCGCTTTGGACACCAAAGTCCTCGGCTGTTTTGACAATTCCGGAACCGAAAAAATGCTGCCACATCCGATTCACTTGCACGCGAGCGGTCAGCGGCTGTTCCGCACAGACAAGCCACTCCGCAAAACCAAGACGATTCTTGGGCAATTGGTCTTTCATGGGTGGCAGGAATGCTGGAGTCGTAAACGTCACTTTCTCTGCGGGCTTCAAGTACTCTCCACGTGACAGGATGTGCGTGTCACGAGGCTGCGCGTCGCTCATGATCATCGGTCGCGGCATCTGGTCGTTGAGGTATTCCGTACGTTGATTGCGCACAGCGTTGAGCTGAGCGATGCTCGGTATCTTGTCGTTTAGCGTGTCGCGAATCTTCTGGTCAAAGTGCTTGTGCAGTTCGGCTTCAATCGCCTTCTTGTCGTCATCCGTCCGGTCTTTTTCTTCTTTCTTGAGCAGATTTGAGACCGTTTCGGGCAAGCCCTTGCCTTCGGTAGGTTTGACATCCGCGAACAAGCCAGCACGCCAACCGTGGAACGCGGCATCGAGCAGTGGAGTCGTTAATTTTTCGAGATCAGCAATACGTGCATCGAACTCATCGCGTTTCTTAATCACCTCTTCTGTCGGCACTTCAATAACTGGATTGCCGACACGCACGCGACTTGAGAAATACTGTGGTGTGCCGGATTCCGGAACGCGATTAAACGCATCCATCAAACTGTAGTAATCTCGTTGGGTGATTGGATCATACTTATGGTCGTGGCACTGAGCACAGGCCATGGTTAAACCAAGGAACGTCGTGGCGGTTGTGTCCATGCGATCAAACAGAATGACAAAGCGTTGTTCTTCGGCGATCGCGCCGCCTTCGCCATTGAGCAGGTGATTACGATTAAAGCCGCTCGCAATCTTTTGATCCAACGTTGCATCTAGCAGCAGGTCGCCAGCCAATTGGTAGATCGTGAACTTATCGAAGGGCAAATTATCGTCGAGCGCCTTAACAACCCAGTCACGCCACATCCATTGCCAAGTATCGCCGTCTTGTTGAAAACCATTGCTATCGGCGTAGCGGGCCGCATCCAGCCATGGCAGCGCCATGCGTTCGCCGTAATGTTCGCTCTGCATCAACTGGTCAACCAGCTTTTCGTACGCTGTCGGGTCCGCGTTATTTACAAAGGAAGCAACCTGTTCAGGCGTCGGCGGTAGACCGACTAAGTCCGCATAAAGTCGCTTAATGAGCGTCGCTCGATCGGCTTCGGGTGAAGGTCGAAGCCCTTTGGCTTCAAGCTTGGCCAAAACGAAGTGATCAATTGCATTTTTGGGCCAAGTTGGGTCTTTTGTGTCAGGCAATTCTGGGCGAACCGGTGTGACATACGCCCAATGCGATTCATACTCAGCCCCTTCGGCCAGCCACCTTTGAAGAATTTGCTTCTGAACGTCTGTGAGTTTGCGATTTGATTTAGGAGGAGGCATCTGCGTGTCAGCGTCTGTACTCATGACACGCTGCAGCAGCGAACTGGAGTCGGGGTCATCGGGAGTGATCGCACCGGCAGCCAAAGCCTCTGCACGCGAATCCAAACGCAGATCGGCTTCGCGTTTGTTGGCATCTTGCCCATGACAGTAGAAGCAGTTTTCCGCCAGAATGGGCCGGACATCGCGATTGAAGTTCAATCGTTCGGGCTCTTCGCCCAATACGAGCGGCTGTCGCAGAAGCAAACAACAGCCGACAATGGCCAGCAAAAATGAGAATCGTCGGTAAAAAGAGCGAGCAAACACAGCAGGTTTCAGCAGGTGGGAAAGGGCAAGTGAAGTCCTATCTATCTTATTCGCTGCAAACCACAAACTCCAGAGTAGTAAGTCCCAATGTCCGAAAAGCATTTTAACAGACAGCTTTTCGTCGCCCCCAAGAAGCGGCCAATTTCGGAGTCTTTTTTCCGAGGGACTGCGCGGTCGGCACCGCCACTCAAGTCTTTACCGCGAACGAAGCAAAAACATCGGTGCAATTTTTGGCGTGAAAGTGTGCTGCTGCCTTCTGTTCCTTCTAACATTTGCTCGAATTCGCGGGCTGTGACGCGAAGTTTGAAATTCTTTTTTATTTTTTGGTCGCACTCTGTGGCTGTCGACGAGCGGTGGTACGCTGAGCAATTCCGTCGGTTCAAGAATCAGCTTCTACTCGTTGCTGTATATCGAGTCGCGTCCAACGACATTGAGCAAAATCCTTCGCCGAATTGTCCCGAAGAAAATTCGCGTGCTGGCGCTGAATCGATTCGCCTCAGAGATCAAGAAGGGCACTTTATCTTCGGCATTGACGGTTGCCGTTCTGAACAAACACAAAAAGCAAGGAATGTGTGGACTTGCATTCCCATGAGTTCCAATACTACCAAGGAACACTACAAACCCTGTGCGCACCAGCGGTCAAGGGCCTTGTGCCCGATGGCCGCAAAGGTTTGGTGTGCTAACAGTGAACGCCGCCAACCCCGTGCGCACGGGCGGTCACGGGCCTTGTGCCCGATGACCGCAAAGGTTTGGTGCGCTAACACGGAACGCCGCATACCCCGTGCTTACATGGCGGCCTCTGGGGAATATGATCAGCGAGCGCTTCGCCGTGGCGAGTAGCGCACCAAACCTGTTGCGACGAATCGGGACGAGCCCGATCGTCGCTGGCGGGCGGGTGGTGTTTGTCGTTTTAGCGCGCCAAACCTGTTGCGACGGTTCGGGACAAGCCCGATCGTCGCGGAGTGCGTGCGCGTGCGGCGAGGGGCATACGACGTGATACTAGGCCTTGAGCCCATGACCGCAAAGGTTTGGTGTGCTAACAACGAACGCCGCCAACCCCGTGCGCACCGGCGGTCACGGGCCTTGTGCCCGATGGCCGCAAAGGTTTGGTGCGCTAACAGCGAACGCCGCCAACCCCGTGCGCACCGGCGGTCACGGGCCTTGTGCCCGATGGCCGCAAAGGTTTGGTGCGCTAACACGGAACGCCGCATACCCTGTGCTTACATGGCGGCCTTCGGGGAATATGATCAGCGAGCGCTTCGCCGTGGCGAGTAGCGCACCAAACCTGTTGCGACGAATCGGGACGAGCCCGATCGTCGCTAGTGGGTGCGCGTGTGGCGGGAAGCGTCAGGCGCGAAACTGGGAATTGGGCCCACGTTTCGCAATAGGATTGGTGCGCTAACATTACGAAACTTCGGGTCTGAGTTGGGCCAAACGCGATCGCACTAGGAGCGGGGACCACGGTCGAAGACGACAATGGCGAACTCGATGAACTCAGTGGCAATGCAGGTCTCGACTGGTTCTTTAGGCACCTAACAGATCTAATTCCGGACCTGAATGGCGAGGTGATCGGCCAATTGTGAACAGCAATGGGGCTTATTGATTCGTGGCTTTTGAAGCTCGAATTCGTGGCGAGAGAGTGTCCCAAAGTCGGACGGTTTGGTCGCCGGAACCGGTTACCAATTGCGTTCCGTCTGGGCTCCAAGCTATTGAATGGACATATGCGTCATGACCGCGCAACTCAGCGACTTGCTGAAAAGTTGTTAGATCCCATAGGCGGGCTGTGTTGTCGGCACAGCCTGTGGCAAGACGCAATGAGTCCGGACTGAAACTGACATCGTAGACTTTGCTTCCATGAGCAAGCACGGCAACAAGTTCTAAGGTGTTCGCATTCCATATTCGGACTGTTTCGTCATAAGAGCCCGAAGCCAACCATTTACCGTCGTTGCTGAACTGGAGAGCGTGGATGGTCTTGGTATGTCCAGATAGTTGGGCCATTGGCTTTCGACTTTTAATATCCCATATGCGTATGAAGCAATTGGCATCGTTTCCAAGGGAATTTGCGGCGGCAAGTCGCTCGCCATTCTTATCAAAAGCAACATCCCATATCCAGGTTGCGTCCTCTTCTGGCAACTCCATGGTTTCTTCGCCTGATCTTGGGTCCCAAACTCGCACAACGCCATCCAAGCTACCGCACGCCAACCGATCGCCACTGGCGGAGACGGCAACACCGGTATCAGAACAGTCACTCTTGGCGTCCAAACTGCGGACAAGATGCTGGGATTTCCAATTCCACCAATGAACCTTGTAATCTCGAGCATAAGCAGCTATGCAAGATCCGTCGGGATTGAAAGTCATGTTAATGTTGATGGAAAGCGGCTCGTTTGTCATGCAAGCCACTTCCTTGACGGTGGTCGTATCCCACACCCGAACAGTGGAGTCCCAACCACAGGATGCGATGTGCCGTCCATCCGCTGAAAATCCGACGGAGTAAACGAAGCTTGTGTGTCCGCGAAAAATTCCATGCTTGGCCATGAGCTCCACGTCCCAAACGCGAACCGTCCCATCGGTTGACGATGATGCTAACCACTTTGAGTCAGGGCTAAACACGACATGGTTTACTAATCCCGTATGGCCACGCAGTACTGTTAGGAATTCCCCTGTATCGCCTTTCCAGAGTCGGACGGTATGATCGGAACTGGCGGTGGCCAAAAAGTGATTATTTGGGCTGAACTCAACATCGCGGACCCAATCGGTATGTCCGCGAAGTGTCGCCAACTCCTTGCCGGAATGCCCATCCCACAGCTTCGCTGTTTGATCAAAGGAACCAGAAGCGATTCTAGCGCCGTCGCTACTTACATCCAAGTCGCTGATAGCATTCGTATGTCCTACTAATTTTTTATTCGCAGTATCATCCTCAAGATCCCAAATCTGAATAAAGTTGTCCGGATAGCCGCCACCAGACGCGATATGCCGACCGTCGGGCAAAAAACAAACGCTAGCAACGAAAACTGTATGGCCTGTCAGAGTGCGTTCAAGCTGTTGGCTTCGCGTATTCCACACCAGAACTTCGGGAGCTTCGCCGCAGGTCACAATCCTCTCTAATGCACCATCAGCCGAGCAGCCCAAAATGGCTCTCCCGATAATTGGTGGAAGCATCGGCTGTCCCGAATTCACGTCTAGGAAGCGAATCCCTTCCGCAACTTTGCCTTCGAAAGTTTGCACTGATTGGCGACCGATCGGCATATCCTCAATCGCTGGATTTTTAGAAAGTTGAGTTTCCAAACGAATACCATTCGAATCAAAAATTTCGCAACCTCGACTTGAGCCACAAAGTAGTTTCGTACCATCATCGCTAAATGCCATCGATTTTATTAGTGCTTCGAAACGAATGGTCGCAATTGCTTTTCCCGTATTGGACTCCCAAAGTCTAACCGTGAGATCCTTGCCCGCAGTCGCGATTCGAGAACCATCGGGGCTGAACAAAACCAAATCAACGTCGCCATGATGTCCTTCGAGGACCAACTGAGCATCGTCCAGTTGCGCAGAGAAGTGCTGCCACTCCCAGCCTCGGTGTTCAATGGGGGCTTCTGCCAAGAAACGTCGCGCCGCGCCGACGTTATACAATTGCAATGCGCTGGCCGATGCGGACATGTTGGCGCGATACCGCGACCATCGCTCTTCCTGAGTCCGTTGCTTTGCCTCATTGCTGGCGATAACAGCGGCCGCTCGTTGCTTGCTTTCTTCTTTCAGGGAATCCGCAACCTTTAATCGGCTCCATGAGACAACAGCCAAAGCCACTATTAGGAGAGTTGAAGCGCTGGACAATGTTGCAGCCAATACCGTATTCCGTTGGGTCCAACGAACGAGCTTTTCGAGGGAACTCACCGGGCGAGCCAATATGGCCCGACGATCCAAGAAACGCCGTAAGTCTTGTCCCAAAGCGTTTGCCGATTCATATCGCTTTTCGGGCCGTTTGTCCAAACATTTCAAGCATATCGTTTCCAAATCACGAGGCACGGCGGGATTGAGTTCGCGCGGCGGCACGGGCTCGCGCTCAACGATATACCTGAGCGTTTCAACAACACTAGAAGCACTAAACGGAGGTCGACCTGTCAAGAGACAGTACAATGTCGCGCCTAGAGAATATACATCGGACAATTTGCCAACCGCTACGTTGTTTCCTTTAGCTTGTTCCGGCGACATATAGCTTGGTGTTCCGACGATTTGGCCCGCCTGGGTTAAATCACTATCCATATCGCTTCGCTTCGCGAGTCCGAAGTCCATGATGGATGGCTTGCCGGAGGCGTCGACGATAATATTTGCCGGTTTCAGATCGCGGTGGATGACGCCCTGCTCATGTGCGTAATTCATCGCGTCAGCGAGTTGGCGCATGATCGTTGCCGCCTGCTGGGGAGGTAGCGGGCCTGTGGTCACTCGTTCGGCAAGCGTTTGGCCTTCGATAAAAGTCATGGTCAAGTAACGAATGCCGCGTTCTTCGCCGACTTCGTAGATCTGCACGATATTCGGATGATAAAGTTTTGCGGCCGCCTCGGCTTCCGCTTGAAATCGTTTGGCTTCGCTATCCGATACCAAAGTTCCTTTTATCACTTTGAGCGCGACGCGACGATGCAGTTGGCGATCCTCGGCCAAGTAAACTTGGCCCATCCCACCCTGGCCCAAAAGCCGAAGAATCCGGTACTTGCTGAATCGATGCGGGAGATCTGGCGGCGTCGACTCGGTGGTCGTGCGACTGTCGAAGGCGGTCTCTTCAAGGCGCTCGTCAAGCGATTTTCGTGGTATAGGGCGCAATCCTTTTTCGAACGCGGATTGGTCTATCGCAAGACTATCATCTAAGTTGGACAAATCGACCTGGGAACTCTCTTTGAGCGAAGGGCCAGCGGAGACGAAGTCCCCTGACAGATCTTGATGTTGCGCATCGTTCGACAAAGTCACCACGATGATCTGACACTTCGGGCAGGATTGGACGTGAGTTTCCAATTTGGATTTCGTGTCACCATCCAATTGCAACTCGATCCATCGTCGCAGTTCATCGTGGTTGGGGCAATCGAGATCCGACATTAACTAAAATCCAAGTTACGCCTTCAAGTTTGTAAACAGGTGATAGCGGGCCTCAGTTTATATCGATCGGAGTGGAAAACATAGCGGCAAACAAAAGTAAACCAAACACGCCCAAGATTGCCAAAGGGAAATGGAAGTTTCCTCAAAGGCAGATTGCTCCCTAGTCGAGCTTTGTGCCCAATGATTCCACCGCAGCAAAAACATTTTGCAATTGTATGATGATTCAATCGATCCATGGCGATCGTATCGTACGCTTTGGAGTTATTCGAAACATACATTGTCCGTTTGAGCATGCAACGCAAAGATAAACTTGCGCTGGTTGCCGCCAAGTGTTTATTGGAACGTTTCCCCGACCAGCCGCGATGGAGCCGACTCGTGGGTATTGTCATGCAGTACGCCGATCCCAAAGGTTCTATCGAGTACTTGCAACGGGAGTTTGCCGCGACCGGTAGCGCTGATACGCTGACGCGAATTGCACGCGGTCAAACGTCCTGCGGACATCCAGTACATGCAAAAGCTGCAATCGTTGTGGAGTCGACTCCAAGCGAAACTAATCGGGCCTGGCGTAAAATGGATTCCTGCGCCAGCAGCTTAGCCGATCAGACTGCAATCCGAACGACTGTCGGCTTGTGTCATGGAATGCAAAGAGGGCGAGTTGGAGCTATCGTAAGAATACGGTAGCATGGTTTGATCGCTACTAGGCTACCAGCTGGCCGCAGTGCTCGTTCGATTGTGTCGCAACTTCCCGCCAAAGCTTGAACTCCAGCCCATGCCCAGAATACTCGCACTCGCTTCTTTGATCTGCATGCTCTCAATAGCATCCCGATTTTTACTCGGCCAAGGTCATTCGCCCAGCGAGTCACTTCAAAGCATGACGACTCTCCCGGGATTTGAAGTGCAATTGGTGGCCAACGAGCCTTTGGTGCGACAGCCTGTATGCATTGAATTTGACGATCGCGGCCGAATGTGGGTCATTCAATATCTGCAGTATCCGAACCCAGCAGGGCTTGAGCGGGTTGAAGTGGATCGATACTCCCGAACCAAATACGATCGAATACCAGCGCCACCTCCTCGGGGACCGCGAGGGTCCGACCGCATCACGATTCTTGAAGACAAAGATGGCGATGGCAAATTCGAATCGGGACGGGACTTCGTCGATCGGCTGAATCTAGCAACAGGTTTGGCGTTTGGACACCGTGGCGTATTTGTCTTGAACGTGCCCTATCTGCTTTTCTATCCCGACGCGAATCGCGACGATGTGCCTGACTCGGACCCGCAAGTGCTGCTTACCGGTTTTGGGATGCAGGACGCACATAGCGTCGCTAATTCGTTGACTTGGGGGCCAGACGGTTGGCTGTACGGTTGCCAAGGCAGCACGGTGACATCCAATATTCGCGGCATCGAGTTCCAGCAAGGCGTGTGGCGTTACCATCCGACAACACAGCGATTCGAATTATTTTGCGAAGGCGGCGGTAACGCTTGGGGGCTGGATTTTGACCGGCAAGGCAAACTTTTTTACAGTACAAACTACGGCGGGTTCGTGATGGTGCATGGTGTGCAAGGTGCGTACTATGTCAAGTCATTCTCAAAGCACGGCGCTCTTCACAATCCCCACGCATACGGATATTTCGATCATGTACCTCACGCGGATTTTCAGGGCGGGCATGTTACGGTTGGGGGAATTGTTTATCAAGCGGACGCTTTTCCAGAGTCTTTTCGCGGAAAATACATTGCTGGCGATTTGCTTGGGCACGGAGTCTATTGGCACGACATCGAGACAGATGGCTCAACAATACGAACTAAGCACGGCGGGAAGTTGATGACTTCATCGGATCCTTGGTTCGCGCCGACGGATCTCACAGTTGGTCCAGACGGAGCTATTTACGTTTCCGATTGGTGCGATGCAAGAACGGCGCATCCCGATCCCGATGCAGATTGGGATCGTTCGAACGGTCGCGTTTATCGGATTGCACCCAGAGGGTTGAAGCAGCCCACGCCATTCGATTTTGCCAAGATGTCGATCGCCGAATTGTCATCGCTACTGGGCAACGCCAATCAATGGTGGGTACGTCACGCACGAAGCGAACTGGTGCGTAGAAACGACCCCAAGGTTATCCCGTTCTTTATCGAGTCCTCACTATTTGCAAGCAAGGAGCAAACGGCGCTCGAGTCCCTGTGGACATTGCAATCGTTGAACAGCTTGGATGAACCGCTTGCCATAAAATTGCTCGATAGTCCCCATGCTTCTGTCCGTGAGTGGACTGTTCGATGGCTGGGCGATCAGCCAGCGATCGAGCACGGTACAGCGGAATTGCTAGATGACGTGGCCGAACGCGAGCAATCCATCGATGTGCGCCAGCAGTTGGCTTGTACCGCTGCTCGACTGCCTGCTGAGCAAGCCCTGCCCATTATCAACGCGAACATCAATCGGGACATAGACAATCAAGACCCTTATCTTCCGTTGCTTTGGTGGTGGGCCGTAGAACGACATGCGATGAGCGATCGGGAGCAAGTTCTCTCGCGTTTCACTCGACACACACTTTGGAACTCCAAGCTTGGGCGTGATTTTCTTTTACCAAGATTGGTTCGAAGATATGCTTCGGAAAAGCGACCTGCTGGTTTCGATTCGTTGGTGCGTCTTGTACGTGCTGCTCAGAAGCAAACTGATGTAGTGGAGCATATGGCGTCGCTGTGGCAGGCAATTCGCGATGGTCGACGCGAGTCTTCGAAACGAGAATGGAAGAACGACCCGAGCGCCTTGGAAAGCGAAGAAGAACTGGCCGGACTTGTTTTCGAAGCATGGCAAGCGAACTCCGGCAATTTAGATTTGACGTACTTGGCAATCGATTTTGGATTTCGCGAAGTGTATGATGCTACCTTCGTGAAAGCCTTTAACGATGCCAGTGCCGAGGTTGAGCGGACAGAGGCGATCCGATTGCTTTCGGAATTCCCAGACGAAAGATTGCTCCAGCCGCTCGCCGATTTGCTTCGGTCTGACATGTCGCAAACCATTCGCTTGGCGGCCTTGCAGGGGCTTACAAAAATCGACGATGGCTCGATTGCCGAAATTTTGCTGTCGACTTATCCGAATTCGAAAGACGACTCATTTAAAACTGCGATTCGAGACAAGATGCTTAGTCGGGCCGATACTGCGGGAGCTTTGTTGAACGCGGTCGATCAAGGGCGACTGTCGGCAAGTGAAATACCGATCGAGGAAATTCGGCGTGTGGCGTTGTTTGAGGATGACCAAATGAATGCGTTGGTCACCAAGCACTGGGGGCGTTTGACCGCGAATTCGCCGGAAGAAAAACTGGCAGAAGTGCGGCGCCTCAACAATGACTTGCGCGCGGGTGATGGCATCGTAGAATCCGGTAAAGCGATCTTCAAGCTTCATTGTGCTAGTTGCCATCAGTTATTCGGCGAAGGAACAAAGCTTGGTCCGGACCTGACCTTGGCGAACCGTCAAGATCGCGATTTTTTGCTAATCAGTTTGGTGGACCCTAACAGCGTCATTCGCAAAGAGTACGTGAACATGATTGTGCAAACAACCGACGGTCGCGTTATAACGGGACTGATGCGGTCATCGGATGAATCTAAAATGGTGATCGTCAACGCCAAGAACGAAGCAACCGAAATTGCGACAAGCGAGATCGAACAGTTTCGCGAATCTCCGGTTTCTTTGATGCCGGAGGACCTTTATAAGAAATTGAGTCCCCAGGAACTTCGCGATCTAATCGCTTACCTTCAGAACCCTTCCCAGTAATCAAGTAATGAATGCCGAGGTCCGAGATGCGAACTGGTTTGTTTCCGCTTGTTGCTTGTTTGGTATTCGGGACTATCGGCATCAATATCTTTGCGCAAGAAAATCAAAACGCCAAGCGAGTATACGATAATCGATTGGTTCGCATCGAGAACCCCAAGCCCTTATTGGCTGACCACCCTGATTTTTTTGAACCCATTCTTGAACAAAATCATTTCGAAGCACCGGCGATCGTCACGGATGAGGACGCCGACCTCCATGTTCGAGCATGGCGATTTTCGTACAACGCACGCGGGATTATTGAGATGCCCAATCATCTGCGGTCCAAGCATACGGCAGTCATCATGGTGCATCCTTGGGGTATCGATGATGGTCAAGGTTGGAAGACGCCCGAGCCCGCAGGTGTTGCAGATTTTTGCACGATTGAAAAGAACCATTTGGCCGCTCGGCATACACGCGATATCGTTCGACCTTTTCTGAATTCGATGCGATCGCGAGCGGCGTTTGTGATGTACAGTTTGCCGGGTCGAGACGATCCCATTCGACGAAAACTATATCGATCCTATTTGCATCAGCCAACGGATAAGGAGCGAGCGGAAGGCGCGGTGGAACTAAAAAACCAATTGGCATCGTTTGCCTATCAAGGCCAGGCTTTACCGACGAAGCTTGAGCTATCTACCGATCGATCGGTTATCGATTACTTTCGAGCTTTTCCGGGTTTGGATGCCACAGAGCGATACAACAACAAAGGGTTCTGGGATTTGCCGATCCCGGTAACAACGGACGTCGATGTCGATCCCAGGGATGTTGTTATCTACGATGAACTCGGATACGAACCTTTGCGAAATTTTCTGTTGGCAAGTAATATTCGGCATGTTCTGCTGACGGGCTATGCGACCGATATGTGTTTTTGCAAAACGACCGCTGGCTATGAAAATCTTTCAAAAGACTTTAACGTGTTTTTGGTTGGCGACGCGTCGCTTGCGACCTTTCCATCGAACAAAACGCCACGGTTTGCCGTCAATGCCGCTATCTCGTTTGCGGCTCTCAATCATTTGATCACTCAAGTATCTTGGATAAAGCTTGATTCGGAGGTCAAGTGATCTTGATGCACAACGACATGAAAACAAATCGTCGTCGCTTCCTTCGCAATACAGCGAACGCCAGTTTGGTAGGAGCGGCTGTTGTTGCCACGGGTCAACATTCCCGAGCCGACAATATTGAGAAACCAGCATTGGTGGCCATTTCCCTTGACTTGGAGATGTGCCGAAATTTCCCGAATTGGAATGACTTGCATTGGGATTACGAAAAAGGAAACTTGAATGAAGAAACGAAACGATATGCGCTCGAAGCGGCTCGGCGAGTGAAACAAGCTGGTGGCGTCGTTCATTTCTTTGCGCTCGGTCAAACATTCGAGCAACCCGATGTCGCATGGCTTCGCGAAATAGTCGATGCGGGACATTCTATCGGAAGTCATACGTACGATCATATCAATGTCACTGCATCCAAAACGAGCGACCTTCAGTTTCGGTTCCAGCGATCGCCGTGGCTACTTCGAGGTCAGTCGGTTGCCGAAGCGATCCGTGAAAATTTGTCGTTGACCAATCTCGCTTTTCAGTCCCGTTTGGGAATACGCCCCAACGGATTTCGGACGCCTGGCGGATTCGCAAATGGCTTGCGCGATCATGCGAGTGTCCGAGCCATAATGCGGGAGCTTGGATTCGATTGGATCAGCAGTCTCTATCCCACGCATCCCTACACGGGCCCAATGCAAGAACCGACGGCGACCATCATCGAGAGCATTGTTGCTGCTCAAGCGAAGTCCCAGCCGTTTGTTTACGACGACAGTGCGCAAAATGAGAGCCTTGTGGAAATACCGATGAGCCCGATAAGCGACATCGGTGCATTTCGAACAGGACGCTGGCAGCTCGATTGGTTTCTGACCGCTATTCTCGAGTCGTTAACTTGGTGCATTGATCAACGGAAAGTTTTCGACCTGCTGGCCCATCCCGCTTGCTTGTATGTAACCGACCCAGAATTCAAAACGATCGACTTGATTTGCGACGTTGTTCGTCAAGCAGGCGATCGAGCCAAGTTAGTAGATTTGGCTGCCATCGCCGCGTCGGTCCGCGGATAGATTGGGGCGCTCTCTGAATATCATGATCGGCAATTTCTTCCGAACATGAAAGAGAGTCGTCAGCGAGGTTTATCGAGTGGGCGGTATTCGCTATTTCGCGCCATCGAGGTGCCTGCGGCACTCTCAACAATCGAATAGAAGGTCGTGGCTGGATTCCATTTGGCAAGCGACCGATCAGAGTTCCCCGCTGAACGGCAGCCAGCGCATGCAAACAATAGGGCCGTCAACATGAGAATTCGAGATTTGACGTTCAAGATGAAACTCCATTTCCATCCAGTTTCAGCGGAGAATTGCAACACAAAGCCTGACGCAACGCTTTTTGTGCCCGTGTTGAGTTTCGTTTCAGAATTGAGGTGACTTGTAAACGAAAGTCCCGGTAAAAATCAAGGTCGACCTATAGCCGTTTGCAGCAATTGTCGCGAATCAGAAATTGGATTTTTTCCAGCTTTGGCCTATTACGGAGTGACTTCCGCATTTTGGAACGCGTTTTCGTCCATAAAAAACAATTCCCACAAGTGGCCATCGAGGTCTTGGAAACCGTGTCCATACATGAATCCGTGGTCTTGAGGTTCACTGTAGGTCGCGCCGCCAGCAGCGACTGCAAGCCGAACTAGTTCATCGACACGATTGCGACTGTCACAGGTGATGCAGAGAAGGACTTCGGCGAACTGGGTCGAATCGCAGATTGGTTTGGGCGAGAACATCATGAATTTTTCTTGAGTTAGCAACATCACATAGATGCCTTCGCTGACGATCATGCAAGTTCCTGTTTCGTCTGTGAACTGCGGGTTAAAACTGTAGCCGACTTTCGTAAAGAACTCGATCGACTTTTTTAGATCCTTCACCGGCAAGTTAACATAGATTTGTGTTGGCATGATCGCGCGGAGCCTAGGGGAAGAAGGGGCCTAAGGGAAGTTGTACCTAAGGGAAATGGGAAATCGTTTTGTGACCCGCGAACTGGGAACAAACGGCGAAACACGTCGAGTTGGGTTACTTGATTAATGTTCGAATCGCGATGTTGCGCCACCGAACTTGATAAGGCCCGGTCTTGGATGCGATGCCGTGCACTTGCAGGCCGATGAAGCCCGCCGTTGGCGAGGCAGTGTCCGTGATATCTTCAATCAATCGACCGTTCACCCAAGTTTGCAATCGTGGTCCTTGTGCTCGAATTCGATATTGGTTCCATTCACCGTTTTTGAAAGCGTCATTGATAGTCTGGTCCGGGCTCAGCCAATTTCGTCCGGTCGATTCGCCGTAAATGTAACCAGCAGGACCGGGCGCGGCACAGATTTCAACTTGAGGTCCATGGACTCGACCGTTATCGCGGTCCGGCAGACTCTTTGAACGGAACTGCACTCCCGAGTTGAGTTCTGGAGCGACTTTGACTTCGAATCGAAGCTCGTAATCGCCATATTCTTCACGCGTGCACAAGAACGAGTTGGGGCTACCTTCGGAGGTAGTTCCAACAATCGAATCACCTTCGATGCGATACACTGCCCAACCATTGCGTTGAATCCAATTCGACAAATCGCTGAAGTTGAACAGCGATTGCCAATCCTTTGCCTTGTCATCTGGGGCAACAACATTTTTAAAATCATTTCGAACAGCTTTGGGGGCGTTGTCCTGTGCGTGAATCTGCGACACAAATGCCAATACCAGAAAGGCCAACGAACCCATTTGACTTAAGAATGGGAAATGGGATCGATAGGAACAAACACGCATGTTGATTCTCCAGACAGATGCTAAAAGGATTGAGGTAATCTTCAGACCAATTGTACATCAACCGTTTCTCAGGTTGACTCGATATCCTATCCCGATTTTAGTTTGCGCAGCCGGGCAAGACGGGCGAAGGTTTTTCCTGGGTGGAACCGGTGGCTAGCGCCGAACCGCTCAGTTTACTGAACAGACCGCAAATTGCTGCAAATCGATCAAGAAGTGTTGCTGTCCAATTAGTCCTTGGCAGCAAATTCTTTTAAGACTTCCAAATCGACAAATTCCAAAGTCGACATGTGCGTTGCGTTTAGCGCAACTCGCGGTGCAAAGCCCGCTTGGTGTGCTTCGGTCCATCGCTGTACACACAAGCACCACCGGTCGCCCGCCTTCAAACCCGGGAAATCGTATTCTGGGATTGGCGTCGTCAAGTCATTGCCGCGTGATTTTGAGAACTTTAGGAACTCATCAGTCAAGACGACGCAGACCCAATGCATTCCGTCGTCGTCCGGTCCGCTTGTACAGCAACCGTCGCGGTAGAACCCAGTTCGCGGGTCCATGCTACACGACTGGAGCGGAGTTCCGAGTACGTTTTTTCCTTTTGTCATTACCAGCTATCCAATTAACTTTCCGTTTATTTGATTTGAGTGCGAACGCGCAGACACCGCGCGGTCATATCGTTTCGAATAAGCAAATAAGGACGCGACCAAGCGGGCACGTTCCATGTCTTACCATCCAACTGCGGAACGCGAAATTTTTCGCGATGCTGTTCTGCGGTGGCTTCGACAACCGCGATAGAACCGTCTTCACATTGTACGACAATGTAAGGCGGGCATAAGAGCATCTGGCCAAATCCATAACGCCCTCCTTTCCATTGTTTCTCTCCATCCGACAATCGTATGCACTGGAGGATGCCATTGTCCAATCCATAGGCAGCATCGCCAAAAACTACTGTACTGCTAAACTTGGTTTGCAAAAACGGCTGTGACCAGATTTGTTCGACTGTCCAGGGTTTGGACTTATCTGCATCGGCCTTCAACCGAATTCGTCGGCAACCCGTTCCGTAACCGGCACTGAGTAGCAATTCATTTTCGGAAAGCTGTTGTGGCTGGGAGCATATCGTGGATTCACTGTTGGAAAATGGGAAACGAAAATATTCCCGATTGAGATCCGGCGAATAACCGACAAGCTCTTCTCCGCCCGCTGCCAAGATGACTTTATCACCATTCAGCTTTGCAAAGCCCAGCGATGCATAGCCCGTCATTTGATTGCCAGCGTGCCCTACAAGTTTACCTGTTGTGAGGTCATACGCGATTACGGCATTTGGGGCCTTACTACCGGGGAAAACGTAAACGCGATCGTCCACGATCAACGGCGATCCGGTAACGCCATGCACGCGAATTTCCGATTGGGAGTCTTCGATGATTTGATGACGCCAAAGAACTTTGCCCGATGACTTATCGAGACACGCAAGCTCGCCGAGAGCGGACAGGGCCACTAGTTTCTCGCCTACGACGGTTGGAGTAGAACGCGAGCCGTCGCCACCGATAGCGCTTCGAAATACGGGCCCCAGAGGAGCCGACCAGACGCGACTACCGTCGCGCATTCGGACCGCAAAAGCTTGTTCGTTATCGCCCGCCATTTCTTGAGAATACGCAATACCTCGGTCGGCCACGAAACCGCTCCAACCAGCGCCGACCGGTATCTCCCAAACCAGTTCCATGGCTTCAGCGTTCGCTTCATCAGTCGATGCGAATATGGGCGAACCGATGCCATCGCGATTTATACCAAGAAACTGCGGCCATGTTTCGCCTAAAAAGGTTTCGCCAGTAGTTTCGTCCGTGGGTTGATTTGTTTTCTCGGTCGACGCGGAGGCAACTACTTTGTCCGCAGCAGCCACTTGGCCCCATTTCCATTCCATAATCGGTTTACCAACTCCATCGACACCTTTGGCTCGGACTGCTTGGAACAATCCCAAACCTAGGCATAACGAAATTGCAAAATGGGTAAAGGGAGCGGAGACTTTGCGAAGTGCGGGCAACATCGTTAGAGTAGGAATCCAAATCGTGCTAAGAGCGTAGGCCACAGCTATGGGCTGGCGGTTTGGGTCAAGCGGCGAAGAAGTAATAAACGCAAGTGCTCCAATAATGATTGCGACACTAGCCATGGTGAAATAGAAAACGAAGCGCTCAAATCCAACCGATTCCAGCCAGCCTTTGCGGCGTCGCAGTCGCAGCCAGAGTGGGATCCCGAGAACAACGATGGCAAGAACGCAGAGCGAATCCCACTTTATCTGTTGGAATCCCATCCATCGGCGAGCTAGCTGGAGCCACATTGCGCCGCCGACTATTGTCGCCAACGCGGCTACCGACCAAGTCAACACGATGGAAAACAGCCTGACTTGCAAGGGCGTGTTGGCGCTGACTTTGGGAAGTTCTTCGGAGATCATCTTGGTTCCATTGCGAAGCGGGTCGATATGTGGCTTATTCTAGTAAGTTCGCTTAAACCTTTGCAGGACAAATTTATTCGTAACACCGTGGGCCGTCACGAATGGAATGGCTTGGCTTTATGGGTCTCAGGATCTATAGATTGAACGAATCTTTCCGACGCTTGATGGAGATTTCGCCTATCGTTGCCCACCGTCCATATGGATAATGTATCAAAGTATATCGGGGACTTTGCTTCGGTTCTCAAGCAAAGCAATTGGATCGGCGAAAAGCATACTGGGCGATTTAGGACGAAATATGGACCATCTATCGGTCGTCAGTATACTCGGACCGAACGGTTTGATCGCTCGCCGTATCCCCGCGTACGAACATCGTCAACAACAAATGGACATGGCCGATTCAGTCAGTCAAGCATTAGCGGAGGGGCGGCACTTGATGGTCGAAGCCGGCACGGGCGTCGGTAAGAGCTTCGCCTATCTCGTTCCTGGTATCTTGTACGCTACCGCTGATCAAGCGAACCTCGCCAAGCCGACAGCGAATGATTCTGACGAAGACGGCGACGAAAAGAAAAAAATTCGCCGAATCGTCATCAGCACGCACACGATTAGTTTACAAGAACAGCTAATCAACAAAGATTTACCGTTGCTCAACGCCGTCATCCCGAGAGAATTCTCGTCGGTGCTCGTCAAAGGCCGAGGCAATTACATCAGCCTAAGACGACTAGAGCTTGCTCGGCAACGAGCGACCAGTTTGTGGAGTCAGGAATCCGACTTCCAACAATTGGCAACAATCCAGAATTGGTCGAAAGAAACGGCCGACGGTTCGCTTAGCTCGCTGTCGTTTCGGCCTGTGGGAAGCGTTTGGGATGAAGTTGCTAGCGACACGGGAAATTGCTTAGGTCGCAAGTGTGGTCACTTTGAGAATTGCTTCTACTTCAAAGCGCGTCGTCGAGTTCATAACGCACAGATACTGGTCGTCAATCATGCTTTATTCTTTGCCGATTTGGCTTTGCGAGAATTGGACGCAGGAATATTGCCCGACTACGACGCGGTGATTTTGGACGAGTGCCACACGATCGAATCGGTGGCGAGCGAACATCTTGGTATTTCAGTCTCGAATTCGCAAATCGATTACACGCTTCGGAAATTGTATAACCCGCGAACCGAGAAAGGATTGCTTGTTGTGCTGGGCTTGAAACAGCTCATGCGGAAATCGTATGACTGCATGGAGTTGGTCGATGATATGGTCTTTGATCTATCGGGTTGGTTAGCGAATTCGCCTCAAAACAACGGTCGAGTCCGTGAGCCCAAGATTGTCAAAAACGCCTTATCCGATGCTTTAGATGAACTCGCTTCGCAACTTGAGCGATTCGGGCTCAATCACGAATTGGCGTCCGTTCGACAAGATATGATGTCTTCGAAAAATCGACTCAACATCCTAGCTGAGTCAGTCCGGCAGTGGATCGAGCAATCGCAAGTCGATTCGGTCTATTGGATCGAGCAGTCTCAAGGCCGCTCGGGCACGCGTATCGAAATGCGATCATCACCCATCGAAATCGCATCGCACATGCGTCGCATGCTATTTCAAAAAGTCCCCAGCGTCATCATGACCAGCGCGACGCTTTCAACGGGCGACAAATCGGATTCTCAAAGTGGATTTGATTTTTATAAAACGCGAATCGGTGCCAACAATGCCCGCACCAAACGACTTGGTAGCCCGTTCAATTTCCGCGAGCAAGCGGAATTGATTCTAATTGAACAAATGCCCGATCCCGCTATCGACAAACAAAAATATGAAGCCATGTTGCCCAGTGTGATTAAGCACTACTTGGGGTTAACGGAGGGTCACGCATTTGTACTATTTACGAGTTACGATTTACTGCGTCGCATGGTGCAGCAATTGACACCGTGGATGACGGAAATGGGATTGGCTGTTTATAGCCAAGCGGATGGCGGACCTCGCGGTCAGTTGCTCGATGCCTTTAAGAAAGACCCACGCGGCGCATTGTTCGGAACAGAAAGTTTCTGGCAAGGCGTCGATGTCCCAGGCGATGCGCTTCGGAATGTGATCATTACCAAGCTGCCCTTTAGCGTTCCGGATCATCCGCTTCTCGAAGCCCGATTGGACGCAATTCGCGACAAAGGAGGCAATCCGTTCCGTGATTATCAGTTGCCCGAAGCCGTCATTAAACTCCGGCAAGGTTTTGGGCGATTGATTCGAACGGCGAGCGACTCGGGCATCGTCGTCATCACCGACCCACGCATCCTGACAAAATACTACGGCAAGATATTCTTGCAATCGTTGCCCGATTGCCGCGTGAGTCGAGTCTCGGCGACTCGTTTTGCATCGGCTTAGTCGGCGCGAGATCTGAGCGTGCTGCGCGTACTTATACGCTGCGCGGTCAGAAGTGAAGGACGTGTTGTTGAGTGAGCTGCAAGGCGCTAGCCGCAGGTTGTGCATTCGGTCAGCAACGGCGGCTAGTGAGGAACGTGTTGTTGAGTGAGCTGCAAGGCGCTAGCCGCAGGTTGTGCATTCGGTCAGCAACGGCGGATAGCGCCTTGCCGCTCACAAAACCTCAAATCTGACCGCACGGAGTATAGATAAAACGGATCGGTGTCAGTGAGACCGTCGTATGCTACGGAAGTTAGCGAGGTCGTCGTGGGTTTTGAGAATATTGTCTGGCGGTAGTTGTGGCGAAAGTAAACTTTCTACCATGCCGTCGGTTTCTTCGATCAACTGGGCCATGCGATTTGCGGCGAGTGATTTCATGCAGCCGAGCGAATCAAACCATTCGGGTCGGAGCATTGCCAAAGCAGCTTTACCGATGCGTTCGTTGGTGCGAGGGCAAGCTTCGAATCGACAGACAGTCTGATTCAGCCAATTTTGAAGCGAGATTTGCATGAGCGACCATCGCTGCTGGCTCGCCGAATCGGATTGGTTGCTTTGTTCTTGAGCAAATTCGTACAGCCTTTCCCGATCAAAACAACACGATTCCGTTGCTTGAAGATTACCTAACTGCGCGAGGAAGTAGTCCGTCCATCGCTCCATGTGGACGCGAATCTTGTTCAAGCGAGTCGCTTGATCGACGGGCATGCCAACGCCTCGCGATAACAGTCGAAGGCAACGATGACGCGCTTCGACATGGCTGATAAATACGCTGGTCGTGACCGGCCCCGAGTCTTGGTCATCGCCTTGCAGTTCGAGCATCGAAGCAATGCTGGTCAACATGCGAGTCAAGATTTCTGAAACGAGTATCTCTTGCATGAATGGCTCGAGCTCGCGCCATAACGTCATCCGTCGCGATGTACCGCTTGACTCCAAAGCTTCGTCGTAGAGGTAAAGCGTCTCATGCCAAGTATCCGATCGGATGCGTGAAGATACCCAATAGTCGTTTAATGCCGAAGTTGGAAAACCACCGCGCGACTTGGCAATCGACCTTCCATGCCTGGACCAAAGACCTGCAATTTCGACAAGTGTTAATAGTTGCATGGAAAAAACCGGCTGGGTTTGGGAATGACAATCTTCTGGTCCCAATACCATGCAAGCCCGATGCCGAGCCTTGCTAGCATTTCAATTTTGCTTCCAAACCTCTGGAATTCAAGCATTTATCGCGGGAAGCCCTGTTTCCGAATCGTCTGCCAGAGGCCGGTTGTGTTGCCTAATGTCAACAATGGTTTCCCAAAGTCATCATGCCAAGTTGGGTGATGGCTTTCCAAGTCCGCACGAATCGATGTTGGCAAAAACAGCCTGAATGCACTAGACTACGGCGTCTGCACAGTTTTGCCAGTTATGGTAAACCTCCGAATGCGCGAGAGTGTGGGCATTTCCGCTCGACTGATCGGCGGAATTTAAAATGGAACCATTGTGATTGCTGCAAGCGTCAATTAGCTTGGGTGACAATGATGGTGGAATGCGAAAGCCAACACAGGGAGGTAATGGTTCGCCATGGGCAAAGAATCATTTCGCTTTATTCATGCAAGCGATTTTCATCTCGAGCGACCGCTTCAGGATCTGCCTGATTTACCCGATCACTTACGCACTGCGCTGATCGATGCGCCGTGGAAAGCTGCCGAAAGCGTTTTCGAGCAAGCGTTGGTTGACAGCGTTGACTTTATTTTATTGTCCGGTGATTTGGTCAATCCTGTCGCTACAGGCGCTGCAGGTCCAGCTTTCTTGTTGGATCATTTCGAAGAACTTCAAAAGCATAAAATTTCTGTCTACTGGGCGGGCGGTCAAGTCGACGATCCCGATCGTTGGCCAGATGCCGTCGGTTTGCCATCGAATGTACATCTGTTTTCAAAGCGTCAAGTCGAAACAGTTGTCTATCGCCGAAATGGTGCGCCGATCGCAACTTTGATTGGTCGAAGCTCAGATGGCCGCGAGTCGATTCGTGGAGCCGAGTATCGGAACGAGCCAGATGACAATTTTGCGATCGCGCTTGGGCATGGAACCGCAGACGCAGAATCGTTGTTAGGCGAGCGAATTGACTACTGGGCTTTAGGTGGCCAGCATCAACGACTTGTCATTCAAAGCGAATCGCCGCACATTCGATTTCCGGGTTCTCCGCAAGGGCGTGGTTTGGACGAGCCAGGTGCACACGGCTTTTACACCGTGGAAGTCGACGCACAACGCAACGTGCAAGTTCATTCTGTGGACTGCGATACGTTTCGCTATAGCGACCAAGTTGTCGATGCAGAAGACATGGCATTAGGGCGCGATTTGCGACAACTGTTGGCTAAACGAATTAATAAATTGCAATCGGATGCTGGCGGTCGTCATACGTTGGTCCGTTGGCAAATCCAAATGGACTTGGAACAAGCCAGTATGGTAGGTCCGTCCGTTCTTGAAGAGCTCTTGCAATGGCTTAGACGTGAGTTCGGTCACGGCCAACCATGCGTGTGGACATCGGAAATCGAAGTGCTTCCTCCGAAAAGCTTGCCTAAAAAATGGCATGAAGAAGATACGATCTTGGGCGACTTCTTGCGTACGGCTAGTAACCACCGAAAGAACCAAGCCAAGGATCTAACGCTGAAACCCGTTATCGACGCTGAGACGCCCGCGTCAAGTTTCTGGCAAGCGACGCTGACTCCTACCGACACAGCAGCTCAAATGGCCTTGCTTGAGCGAGCAACATTGCTTGGGGTCGATTTGCTCCGCGGCCATCAGTTCGATTTACTAGCGACCACTCGTCGTTACGGCGGGATACCCGCAAGTACAACGAATACCTAGGGCTGAGCTTGTTAATGACGCATGCGAAGCCAACAAGTCCAATACAAAAACGAGACAGATGCATGAGCTGGCCCCATCCAACCAATCCGCGAAGAAGACTTAGCCCACTATGCAATTTACCTGCGCGAGCAAGTAACCGGGACAGGAGATAATGAATTGAAAGTCAAAGACATTCAAGTAGAAGGTTTCGGCGTTTGGACCGGACTGACTGTCGATAATCTGCCGGATGGAATGACCGTCTTCTACGGACCGAACGAAGCGGGCAAGACCACGTTGATGCAATTCCTCCGCGCGATGTTCTACGGTTTTACTCCCGAGCGACGTTCGCGATATTTGCCACCACTCAACGGCGGTCGGCCCGGTGGAGCGATGCGAGTCACCGGCCCCGGAGGAGGCTACGAAATCGCCCGCCGTGCCCAGCTAAACGATCCTGGGATTACCGGCCAACTGACGGTGACAAGCGGCGATGGTGTGTCGCAAGGACAACATCGATTGGCCATGCTCCTCGGCCAAGTCGACGAATCGATCTTTACCAACGTGTTTGCGATTGGGTTGCGTGAGCTGCAAGAACTCAGCACGCTGGACGACACGGCAGCGGCCGACGAATTGTACAAACTATCGAGTGGATTGGACCGCGTATCGTTGGTCGACGTCATGCGTCAACTGAGGAACGCACGCGGAAATATTGTTGGACCGTCGGTGGAACAAGGGCAGATGCAGGGCATCATTGTCCGTCGCGAAAAACTGAAGGATGAACTTGAGCAATTGGTAGCACGCGGCAAACGTTGGGGCGAACTGGCTGCACATCGCAAGAGTTATCAAACGGAAATCGAAGAGTTGCATCAGCGGAACGCTCAATGGGCGCTCGAGTCGAAAATGCTTGAGACCGCCATGCAAGTTCGCGAACCTTGGATGGAACGTGATCGATTACGGGAATCGATCAAGCTGCTCAACGCCCGAGTGGACTTGCCCGATGATTCTACCGAGAAACTCAAGAACCTGAATTTAGAAATCGAAGATCGCCGCAGCAAAATTGAATCGGTTCGTAATCAACGACGCTCACTGCACGCCCGCGCCAAAGACTTACCCGTTCGTCGCAACATTCTCGAACTCGCTTCGAAAATCGAAGCCGCGACGGAACAGGCTCCTTGGATCGCTTCGCTCCAAAAGCAGATTGTGCGTTTGGAGTCGGATGCCAATAAGACCCGCGAACAGTTGCTAGAGGATTCCAAACGGCTTGGCGTTAGCGACGAAGACCAACAAGCGTTGCTGAACGACAAACGATTGACGTCGATCCCAGACCTCTCGCGACAAGCTATCTCGCAATTGTCCGGGCCCGCTCGCGACACGCGATCCCACACGCTGCTGTTGAAACAAGCGAAAGCGCAAGCTGAAAATGACCGAAAAGAAGCCGACCGTTTAGCTGCCGAGATCAACGAACTACTAACGACTCACGGTTTTGACGATCTTCACAAGGCGCTGCAAGTCAAGAGTGACCTGATCGCTACGCTTCGCAAAGCACAGCAAATCGAAGAGCGTTTGCAAAGCTTGAAGAATCATAGCAAGGACTTGGAAGGCGAAGCGGTCGATTTAGCGACTGAAGAAGCATTTCCGATGGAACGCGTCTTTGTGCTTGGCATTCCGTTTCTCTTTGGCGGCTGCATGCTTATCGCTGGGCTGTTCAAGTCTACTGGCTATGGCGGTTGGTTACCTCAAGACAGCGCGACTGGACTCATGATGATGCTCATCGGCGTTGTCGTCCTCTTCTTTTGGTGGACTTGGCGAAATTACACCGAGCAAAGCACCGAAGGCGATTTGACAGAATGCGAAAGCCAGTTGGATACGCTCACACGGCAGATAAAGAAAACCGAAAGCGAGCTTACTGAAATTCAACGAACGCTCCCAGAACATACGGGAACGATCGATCAGCAAATTCGAGAACTCGAACACGATTTTGGCCAGCTCGAAAGCTTACTGCCTGTCCACCACAATCACCAAGCTGCCATTCAGCGATATCAAGCGGCCCGAAAACGAGGCGTGGCAGCGGCAGAGTCGCTCAAGCAAGCTCGAACTCAGTGGCGTCGCACTTTGCAACAATTGGGTTTAGCTGAATCGTTGTCGCCCAAGAGCATCCGGATCATGGCCGAAGGATACGACACGCTGCTTCAAACCCGTCGTCGATTGAAAACCCAAGAAGAAGAGCTGGAACAACGCAAACTGGAGTTGGCGTCGATCACGCAACGTATCGAAGTCCTTCAACGCCAGGTTGCCGCAGCGCTTCGACGGGAGCAAAATCGTTCTGAACGCGATCCGAAAAAGTCTGTTCGCGAAGAAAGCATTCCCGCACAAAAGCGAGATGAACGTCGCCCCGAAAATCGAAAACCAGACGAACGCATTCAACTGGTACGCGCGAGCGACGTTGCTGACGGCAATGCGAGTGAACGGCTCGAAGGCTGCCTGAAGAAATTGCATGAATTGAGTGGCGTGATGGCCGAACAACAGCAATTTATCCTTCAAAGAAAGAGCCTCAAAGAAGAAGACGAAGGTCTTTCTAAGCAGCAAAAGACATTGCAGAAATCGCTCAATAAAGTCGAGCTTGCACGACAAGCGTACTTGGCCGATTTGGGTGTCGAAGACGAAACGCAGTTGGCCGCGCATTTGGAAACGAAACGCCAGCATCAGAAATTGCAGACGCAAATAGACGAGATGGAAAAACGCGTTCGCGCCATCATCGGCGGTAACATCCCCTATGAAGCCATCGCTCGGCTACTTGAAACCTCGACAGCTACCGAATTGGAAAAACGATGGGATGGACTGCAGCAGAAATCCCAGCAGTCGGAGCAACGCATCTCGCAGCTTCACGAACGGCAAGGTGAAACGGCGCAAGAGATGAAAACGCTTGCCGCCGATCGGCGAATCGCCGAAGTCAAACTCGAATTGGCTTGTTTGGAAAAACAATTGCAAGCTTGCTCGACGCATTGGCAAACTTTGGCCGCCACGACAGGCATGCTCGAAAAAGTTTGCGAGGTCTATGAAACGGAACGCCAGCCAGAAACGCTTCGCGAGGCGTCATCATTTTTGCGCCAATTAACGGAAGATAAATACGTGCGCGTTTGGACACCGCTCGGCAAAAATGCTTTGCGGATCGACAACCAGCAAGGTCAATCTTTGCCGCTCGAAGTCCTTAGCCGGGGAACACGCGAAGCAGTATTTATTGCGCTGCGGTTATCTTTGGCTGCGGCGTATGCCCGTCGCGGTGTCATGATTCCACTTGTTCTTGACGATGTGCTGGTCAATTTCGACACGCATCGTGCACGATGCGCAGCAAAGGTGCTTCGCGATTTCGCTGATTTAGGCCACCAAGTCATCATGTTCACTTGCCACGAGCACATCATGCGCATGTTCCACGATATTAGCGTACAAGTTCGTGTCTTGCCCAACCAAGGTCAACCTGGCGAAGCAGTTGTCTATGTTCCTGATAGCGAACTTCCCAAACCGATGGCATTAATAGCAGAGCCGAGCGAGATCGAGGAACCCGAATCGATTCCGGATTATGATGAGCCTGAAGAAGCTGAACTTGAAGAAATCGCGGAACCTGCTGCAACGGTAGATCCCGAACCCGTCGTTGAATACATGCGTGTGTCCGTTCCGCCAAAGCCCCGTTCCCAACCGCGAACGCGAAAGCCAACTCCGGTAGCAGACGAAGTGCCTGAGATCGATTGGCTTTGGTATGAATTGGATCCATATCAACTGCCACAAGATTTTGATGCGCACATATCCAGCGATGATGAACCAAGTATGGCAGATCCTTGGTGGCGATCGAATTCCGTTTGATCCGAGTGCTGGAGGTGGGCTTTTTCCTTTGCGGTCGAATGTAGAGCAACGGTGAACAACTGTTCGGAGAACCGTCTCGATCATCTTTCGATGGTTAGTCGCTAACTGGAAATTCTGCTTGGACGGTTCAAGAGTCTGGCGAAATCAACTTATACGCCGCGCGGTCAGAAGTGAGGGACGTGTTGTTGAGTGAGCCGCAAGGCGCTAGCCGCGGGTTGTGCATTCGGTCAGCACCGGCGGCTAGCGCCCAATGCCGCTGACTTTGGAGAATTGTTTTCGAATCGTGAGTTTTGGCATAGTAATTGCGCATGCGAGGTAGGTTCGCTACGAATCTGCCATTATTGCTGAGTTGTGTTTATGAGCAAGCCTCGCGCCAAAGTTACGTC
>JANMGV010000002.1:0-6629 GCA_031374825.1 Pirellulaceae bacterium | reverse complement strand
ACTTTGGCGCGAGGCTTGCTCATAAACACAACTCAGCAATAATGGCAGATTCGTAGCGAACCTACCTCGCATGCGCAATTACTATGCCAAAACTCACGATTCGAAAACAATTCTCCAAAGTCAGCGGCATTGGGCTAGCGCCGTGCCGCTCACTACGCGTAACATTCTCCAGCTTATCAACACTTGGAAATTGATCGCGACATTTGCGATATTGGAACAGTAGTTCGCAATCTTATTGGGACGAGTTCGCACGAAACGAACGTTCTTACAACTATTTTTTGCGCAACCGGTTTAGGGCAATTGTGCGGATTAAGCTGCCATCAGGGACCTTCGTCCGGTCAGATAAATCCGGATTTTCGTGGCGTAGAATGTGCGGATTCGCCCAAGAATGCTTTACCGGCTGATATTTCAAACCACCAAGTTTTTGTTTTAGGTAACTTAGGTTGCTCGTATTTTCTACGTGCTGTCGCTGGCGAGCTTTCACGAAAAGTCCATCGAATTCCCGTGACTCACCATTCAGTGGTTGAATCACTAAGAATTTTCTGCGAGTACTTTTGCGGCGGCGCGTTTGGCGGAGGACATGGCACCTTGAATCGACGCAGTATCACGATAATCACCGCAAGCAAAAATTCCTTCGGCAAGCTTTGCAGGCCTTTCGACTTCAGCCAAAGCCGGGGGAAATTGACTGGGTAAGGCTTCGCGGATTCGATACGTTTTCAAATGTCGCCACTGATTTGTCGCGGCTCCAAACCAATCGATCAACTGGCTTCGAACACTGACTTCTAAAGCCACATCATCGAGTTTCGGATCTCCAATAACTGAGACAGACACAAGCGACTTGCCCTGCGGCGCATAGGTCGTTGACACTTGACTCGGCACACAGACATTGTTGATTGGCCCGTGGCTTTCGCCATTGAGAACGAGAATTGGTTCTTTGAGAGGCGGTCGATCGGCAGCAAAATAAATGCAAGTTACGCTGGGCGCACTTTCCTGCCGCTCTGAGTTGCTGTTTTCACTGCTCGAATCGCTACTCACATAGTTTGCCCATAGCTGCTTCGCATTGCGAGCGTCTGTCGCAAGTACAATGGACCTCGCCATCAATTCTTCTCCATTGTTGAGCGTGACTCGGCCCGGATCAACATGCTTGGCGACCGTGTTCAATCGAATGGTATCGCGGGGAAGTTTGCTCGCCAACTGGCGTGCGATAGCTCCCATACCTTCTGCTGGCAATGCTGCCGCACCCGTGGAAAACATTTTGAAGACGAACTCAAACATTCGACTTGATGTCCACAAGCTTCGGTCTAGAAAAACGCCTCCCAGGAACGGCCGAAAGAACGATTCAATAACCGTCTTAGAGAATCCTCGGTCGCGTAGAACTTCGATCGTTTTCAATTCGGGTCGTCGATAGATTTCATCAAGCGACAAACGACAAACATCATTTTTCAATTTCAACATTCGCAGCTTGTCACCAAAGGTTGCAACTGGCGAAAGCAAAGAACTGATGGCTTGAGACGGTTGACGCAAAGGATCGGACAGTCGATGAAACTTGCCTTGGAATCGCACCAAGGCCCCCGATGCAAAATGACCGAGACGAAGTTGGTCGTAATTAAGAAGTTTCTGTGCTTCGGGATATGCGGTAAGTAAAACTTGAAAACCTCGGTCAAGTTGATAGCCATCGACAATGTCCGTTCTCGCGCGACCGCCCACGTCGTCACTCGATTCTAGAACGACGCAGCGTCGGCCCGATCTCACGAGTTCATGTGCGCACACGAGGCCGGACAAGCCAGCGCCAACAATAATTACGTCGAAGTCATTCATCGGATTTGTTTAAGGAGAGATGGTGAAAAGAGGAGCCAACAATTCCGGTACAGAAGTGGAATCGCTCGTTTAAAAAAATTCAAGTTGTGAAGGGGATACGATTGGTGGACTCAACTCGAGCGACCCAAGTATCCTGCCCGCAGCGGCATTTCCGCTAAGGAAAGCTCCTTCGACGCGAGGTCCCCCTGCCCAATCTCCACATACGACAATTCCCGAGTCCTTGTCATAAAAACATCTTTCGATCGAACTCACTTGAGGAATTGCGAATCGCCATCGATGCGTAGAAAGGTAGCGAGGCGTTGTAGGCTGTGAACCAACCGCCTCCCAAAAATCCTCTAATAAAACTGCTTGCACTTCTGCGGGTTCGCGTTCGATATTCGCCGCCGACCAGTCGCCGGAAGCGTGAACGACGAAAGTCTCGTTTTCGCTGTTGCGCCCCGGCTTTGTGCTGTTTCGAGCAATCCATGAAATGGACGAATTGTTTACAAAGGCCCCGCCCCAATCCACACCAAGTGTTTTTTCAAAGGACAGCATGAGCGCCCAACAGGGCTTAATTTCGACTTTGGCCCACGATTCAGCAAACGTCGGGAACTGAGAAAGTATTTCAGCAGCTTGCGGCGCGGGAACGGCAAGTATGACTTGGTCAAATATTTCCAGCGATCGGTTCGCTTCGTCGAGTAACTCCAAGCCTGCGTCTAGCTTGCGGATTCGATACACGCGGGTTTCGGTTACTAATTCGGTATCAGCCGACAAATGCTTACAAACTGAATTCATATTCGGAACACCGACGAATCGATCGGTAGAATTTGACTCCGATTTGACAATGCCATTTTCAAGCACAACGATGCGGTGATTGCTTTCTGACGGCCACCTTGCAACGACACCTTGCTCGACCCAAGAATCTACATGTCGTCTGAACCGTTCATCGCGAGCGGTGAAGTACTGCGCGCCATGGTCAAATGTTGTGCCATCGTCCAAGCGACGAGTTGCCATACGTCCTCCCACGCCGCGACTTTTCTCAAAGACCTTCACGTGTAAACCGTGATCTTGCAAAATTCTCGCTGCTGTCAAACCGGCAATGCCCGCGCCGATCACAGCGACTCGCGGTACTTTGGAAAGACGCGTTTTCGATACACGTTCGAAATAAGCCTCTGGGTCAAGCCGACGAGCATGGTCGGCAATCGGTCGTGGCCGGACGGTTCCCATCACTGGATTCGCGGGTTCGAAAGGACGATCGAATTGCCCAAGGCACCACAGCAAGCCACCGTACGAAGCAGGGTCGCGTCCGTCGAGTGCGTAGCGATGATTCAAATCGATCATGTATTGTAGTGCTTGCCGAGGTGACTTAGTCCATTGCAAAAACGCTTTGCCCCAAGTCATCCGAACGTTGTTGTGTAACTCCCCTTGTCGAAGCAGCGATGTCTGAGCGGCATCCCAAAGTCGATCTCCAGTTTTACCTCGTGCAAGCTGCTCCCAAGTGTATATAGCCGGTCGCGCATCGGTGGCATGTTCCTCCAGCGTATCGCGAGCCCATTCAGGAACAGCCGACCAGCGATCGTGATCCGGTCGGTAAAAGCAAAACGTATACGCCAGCTCACGCCAAGTAATGAGCTCGTCCAAATACTTTTCAGAACCAGCGTTTTTTATCGCGGCAGCTTCGCGAGCAATTCTAAACGGCGAAACCATGCCGTAGTGCAAATAAGCCGACATTCGGCTGACGCCGTCCTCAAGTGCATCATTGCGTCGTCGGGCGTAACCCAATATTTTCTTTGTTTTGAAATGATTCCATCGTTGATAACCAGCTTGCGTGCCTCCGATCGTGTCGACAACGGGCCCGACAGAATGATCGATGTCGCAACGGGCGATCAAATCAGCAATATCGTTCGATGAAAAATCGATCGGCGTAAAGGGCAGTGTTTGGACATCGAATGGTTTGACATCCATACTGCACGCGGGCCACGCAGAGGTGAGACGCTCACCTAGCAACCGTTCTGTGGCAGTTCGAAATTCAAACGCTCGCGTAAAAGGTTTCTTGACAAGTTGCATGGGAACGACACAGGCCGTGTCCACGCAAACGATATTCGCGTTGGTGCCTCGCGTCAAAGCTTGTAGAAACATACGAGGAGCATCAACCGGCATTTCCTCGGTTACTACCAGTGCTGATCGATTCGCCAAGGACTGCAAATGCGGGGCGCGATCGTTGTGTGTCTCAAGATGGAAAACGTAAGCGATGTTCGTACGAGAAAACTGCTGCTGTAGGTCCTTGGCTCCTTGCATGATGAACGCATGATGGCGATCTGATGCATAAGGATACTTTTCTGAGAGACCTTGATAGACCAGTAAGGGAACGTTTAATTGCCGAGCAAACTCCACCGCAACGTCGAGCGCTGGGTTCTCCTCAACACGCAACGCAGTCCGCATCCAATACAGAACGAATTCGCATTCGCTATTTTGCGTCGTCCGGTGAATTCGACAACGTTCTCGAAGGTGTTCCGCAAGTTTCGACGTTAGCGAATCAATCATCTATTCAAAATCCATTTCATACGTCCGAGCGTTACTTCGCAAGTTTGCATCGTACTAAACAACCGTAGACCAGAAATACGGGAAGTCTTTTGCGGTTTCACCAAAACTAAGAAAGGTTTCCGCTGCTATCTCGTTGGGAAGGTTGGTTATAGGGAGAAACGTAGGGTTGGCAAATACTCTACTGCCGGCGTCGTTCGCGCAATGTTCCACCGCAAAAAAACAGCCGCAATTAACTGACGCGCTGTCAAAGGCAACAATTTGGACGTAAGCGGTCGGCGAAATAGTTAGACGAAGGACAGGTTCGATTCCCTCAAAAACATCTGCATACGTTGGGAAATCATTGGGTTTAGATTGCAAAGAAGTCCGGTAAAACGATCTTTTGCCGCAAAATGCTGTCAATTGCGGTCTGACGCAATTTTGAAAATCTAGAAATTGACGACTTGTCAAAAGTGACGAAGAGTCAATAATGATCTCATGAGCACGCAATTGTCCCCGAAACAGCAAGAAATCCGTGACCGCGAAAGAGCGATCTTGAAAGTCGCTGGCTCGATGTTGCTATCTGAAGGCTACCATGCGTTTAGCATGGACCGGATCGCCGGGGAGCTAAAATACGCCAAGGGAACGATTTATAATCACTACCCGAACAAAGAAGAAATCATACTTTCGCTGGCTGTCGAAGCAGTACGTAAGCGGCAAGAGATGTTTGACCGAGCGGCTTTGTCTCGTGGCTCGTCGCGCGATCGAATGCAAACGATCGGAGTCGCGTTTGAGCTGTATACTCGCGTATATTCCGATGAGTTCAAAATCGAGCAACTCATACGCAATGCCGCGATCTGGGAGAAAACCAGTCAAAAGCGTCGTGATTTGTTGATGAATTGGGAGCAGCAATGTATGGGGATGGTCGCCGGAATCGTCCGCGACGCAGTGGCTTCGGGAGACCTGGATTCCTCCGAGAGCGATAATATCCCCGAGATGATCTTTGGATTTTGGGCGCTCACTTATGGCTCGTACGTTTTACACGAAACCAGTCCGTCTTTAGCACAACTAGGTATCACCGACGTTTATCGCAGCATTCGTGTCAATTCGCATCGTTTGTTGAATGGAATTCCCTGGAATCCTATTCGCAAACTTCACGAAGACCTGTCACTTTTCGAGCGCAAAGCTCACGAAGTCTTCCCAAACGAGTTGGCACAGTTAACTCATTTCTAGGATATACCCAATGAATCGTTCGCTACTGATTACGCTTTCGCTAAGTACCATTTTTTTATTGACGGGGTGTCATAAAACGGAAGTCGATACGAAGAAACCAACGCCTGTTGCCGTTTTTCGCATTGACTCCAATCAAAGCCAACCCAACCAACATTACACAGGGCAAGTCCAAGCACGCTACGAAATCAACAGTGCTTTCCGCGTTGGTGGCAAAGTTGTGCAGCGTTTGGTCGAGGTGGGGGAACGAATCCCCGCCGGGACGGTAATGGCCACACTCGACACCGTTGATTATCAATTAGCCGTACAAGCAGCGGAAAGCGAACTGCGATCTGCTGAAGCGTCTGAGCGACGTGCACTGGCAGACGAAGGCCGAACGCGAGATTTAATCGAACGGTCCGTAATCAGCCAAGCCGAATATGACTTGGTACGTGCAACGGCAGAATCGGCTACGGCCGCGCGGAGTCGGGCCGAACGCTTGCTAGAAATGGCACAAAACCGTTTAGAGTATTGTGTGCTCACAGCAGAGTATGATTCGGTCGTCACGCGTGTGCTGTGCGAAGACGGGTCGGTAGTTCAAGAAGGCATGCCCGTATTCCAGTTAGCGAGAACCGACGAACTGGAGGCGATCTTCAGTATTCCTGAAAATCGAATTGATTCCGTCCAGGGTTCAGAGGCCAAGATCACGTTGTGGGCTAACCCGGAAAATGTCTTCGAAGCAAAACTGCGCGAGGTCGCGCCGACCGCTGACCCTGAAACGCGAACGTATCAAGTGCGTTATTCGATCGTACAGCCTTCGGAGAAGGTGCGAATCGGAATGACGGCTACGATCGAGTTGGAGTCGTCAACCGAAAATTGTGGTGTATCGGTCCCGTTAGCGTCCCTAGTAAACGACCGCGGCAACACATCCGTTTTCGTTGTTGATTCTCAGCAAGGTACGTTAAGCCTGGGCTGTTCAAACATTGGGGTTTCATGGACCGGTGGTTTGCGCAGTTTTCTGGCTGGCACGGCGACCTAGATCACGACGACGGCGAGACTGCACGCTAGGGCCAAGCATGTTTGCCTGCCATTGCTCGACATGC
>JANMGV010000094.1:0-1771 GCA_031374825.1 Pirellulaceae bacterium | reverse complement strand
CACGCAGCTCTTCGACATTCTCGACGGTCAAGGAAAAGTTTGGGTCGACGTTGAAACTCAACTTCCTAAACGGATTGAAATGACTCCACCGTCAGGAATGGGAACAACGCCAGTTGTTTGCCGTGACTTCGAGTGGGATGTTCCACTGGATGATGGCTTATTCGCCATGCCGGTCGGCAAAGAAGTTGTACGCAGTTCCTTGCTTGCCAGCCCGAAGGAAGCAGAGCTGGTTGCTGCGTTTGCAATTCGTCAGGCATTCTCTCAAGAGCCCTATGAAGCCTCGTTCCTGGACCAATCGACAAAGCCGGGTTTAAAGCTGGGGCAGTTGGCCTACGATTTGAGCAAGGATCAAGCAGACAACTATCAGATACAATCTGTAAAGCTTCAGGGTGTCTGGACTGTCATTGGAATCAGACCATCGGAGGCAAGTGATCCATCGCTTGTACAAAAGCGGATTGACTTTTTGTGCATGAAACTCGACCAATGGGAGCATGATATCGCACGCAAAGGAGGCTGGATTGGCACTGGTGTTCGGCCCGGTGAAGCCAAGCCATTATGTTGGTGGAAAGATGGCAGCCGGATACGAGTCCTTCGTGGGGATTTGACAATCGTTGATGCCGATCAACCACCTGCAAATAACTAGGTTGCAGCCGATAAGGTCGTCGACTAAACAGGCCGAAGCGGTATCGCTTCGGCCTGAGTCATTTGAGATTCGTGTTTACGCTGAGATTTTCATCGACAAAATCGCGGCCAATACCAATATCGCAACTTGCCGATCGCATTCAGAGAATTGGATCATTGGCAAGCCATCCAAATTGCAGAATATGAATTTCGGTGGCCTTCCAGGGCGCAGGATGCCCATCCAGAAAAAATTTTCGAAAGATAAACTGGGGTTCTGTGTGTTACTTACAGAGGAATCCATATGCGCCATTGGCCGGAAACGAACGAAAGCTTGATTTTACGGGTTAAAGACCCAGCGGACGCGGCTTCGTGGTCTGATTTTTTGTCAATATATCGGCCAGTAGTGGTCCGAATGGCATGTGGGCAAGGTTTGCAACACGCCGATGCCGATGACTTGGAACAGCAGGTTTTACTGTCCGTCGCGAGTGCGATCGAGGACTGGGAGCCAGTCTCTCGCCGGACTCCATTCCGAATCTGGCTCTCACCAATGTTCCTCGATTGATGGCGCTAGCGGAAGCAATTCCTGAAAAAGCAACCATTTTCTTGTCCCCACTTTGATCGAGTTCCTTCGGTAACCTTATGAGGTCGAGGAAATGCTGATCAACTGCATGTTATGCGTTGAAGCTGATTTCAATTGCGTATTGTCAGGAATCTCGTGTGGACGATAAAACAGATCTGGCGAATTTGATCGCACCAGTCAGGGATCGCATGCTTGCGACGGTATGGCGAATACTTCGGCACCCGCAGGATGCCGAAGATGCGTTGCAAAATGCTCTGGTGACTGTCTTACGACGACGAACGCAGATTGAATCACATCCGGCGCCACACGCACTGATTTTGCGAATCTGTGCAGATGCAGCAATAGATCAATTCCGTCGCCGCCGCCTGAATCATGTTGACGTTAGTCAGCTTGAAGAACGGCTTCCATCTTCGGACTTGTCACCATTGGATGGATTGATCAAAGACGAGACGTGAGGTGGTGCCGGTTTTCCGGGCGCGCTCAGGGCTTAGAATGAACGAGTTAATTGTTCTCGAACTGAATCGGTGTTTGATATCCGATGCCTGAGTGCTTTCGATCGCAGTTGTAGTA
>JANMGV010000246.1:0-11793 GCA_031374825.1 Pirellulaceae bacterium | reverse complement strand
GGTGGTGTTAGTGGGATTGGTGCTGGGTTTGTTGGCGCTTTTGCTTGGCGGCGATGATGCGGCGGGCTCGGGTTAGCTTTTTGCGGTCGGATTTGTAGCGGCTTTCTTCTTCGCGGTAGGTGCGAACTGCGTCGGGGTGCTCCTGTTTCCAGACGTCGGGAAGCAGTTTCGAGTAGTCCGTCTCCCCGGCCAGCAGACGATCCAATACGTCCTTCAGATACTTCCAGACATCCAACTGGTGGCGCTTGGCGCTACTGACCAGACTCATTAGCCGTGCTGCTCACTCGCCCGATTCGACGGTGCCAACGAACAGCCAGTTTTTGCGCCCCGGTGCAACTTCTCGCATCAATTGTTCAACGCGATTGTTGTCGATCGGAATGCGCCCGTTCAACGTGTAGACCTGCAGCGCCTCCGAGTGATTGCGAAGATAGCGAAGTGCATCTGCCATCTCCGATCTGGAATGTACGTCCTGATCGGTCAAGCTGTCCATTTAATTCTTGATCACGTTTAGGATCGGTACCGCATGCGCTTGGCGAAGCTCCGTCCGTGCCGTTGCATCCATGCCCTGCTCGCGTGCGTTCACGTCGTAAAGCCCTTGGATCATGTCCAATAGCTTTTCGCGATGCGGATTTTCCTTGGCAACTTCGTACACTTTACGGCGCGCATGCGCCCAGCACGCAGCGAACGTCAATCGCTCGTTACTTTGGATACAATTAGTGCGAGTATCGCGCCCACCCACACCAACGATGTTCGTTCCGCGACTTACAAATTTCGCATGTCGCCGATAATTGTAAGACTCATAGACCTATCACCACGCCGATAATCGATCCAATTCGACCAGCCCAACAACTAAATTGGGGGCATAACATACGGGAATATTCTTCGATTCTTAAAAACATCATGCCCTAGAGAATTCGATATGACTAGTGCGTCGCCAGCGATAAACGCGTGGGTTCGCGAAGGTTTGTCTATAGCGAAAGTCGACAAGACTTTCTGAGATTTTGTAATGTACCACGAAACTATTTACCAGTTTTGCTAACAAAGGTTTAAGGATTGAAGACGCGCTGACCGTTACTTGAAATTTCGAATTTCCTAGGAAGCCTACACTCGAGTATTCAGTGCAACAGTTACAAAATGACCGTCGTCGAATTGGCTTGAATTTCGGACTTTCCTGGCCGATGAAAAACCGGAGGCAGTGAATTATCGGCTGAAAACATGGCAATCGAAATTGTATTGTGATTACCTCAGCAGCTAGACATAGCGAAACTCAGTTGTTTAACCTTACTTCTTGAAAGGTTGAACTAGTGCGTCATCTGTGCAAAGAAATTGGGTTGGTCTGTAGCAAAAGAAAACTAGACTTTTGGCGATTTTGCAGGGTTCCGCGAAACTCTTGACGAGTTACATTATCCAAGGTTTAAGGTTTGAAGACGCACTAGTGCACAACGCCTTGAAGCCAGGATAACTTTGTCGGAAGTCTCCTAATCGATCGGTTATATTAGCAGGCGGGATTGTTGAGAAGGTTCGACTACACTGGGACACCAAACAGCTCGATGCAAATAGCGGTAATAAACAGCCTCTTTGACATTGCTCGGTTTAGCGTTTGAGTTTTTGAAGAAACGATTTTTCGTTCACTGCAGCAAAAAATAACAGCGATCAATAGTGAGGCTGGAGAATTCAAACCCTATTCAGCGTGCGTTCGAACGAACGAACAACAGATTTTTTTGACTTTTGCTGCGATGCGAGTCGTTTTGGAAAATTGGATCAAGCAACGTTGAGCCCATTTGTAATAGTAATTTTTCTGCAACTGCTCAATGAGCTTTTTTGGCAATTTTATTTTGCTGTCGCCGTAGTCGACATCCTCACGTTTCTTGCAATTTTCCGGGATATGTTACCGTGAATGGCCCTTGGGATTATTGAGAATGTACATTTTTGCTTTGGTCGCTTTTACGCCGTTGGAGAATGGTCTACGAGCACGAGATGCTACCTTGCTTGAAGTGCAATCAAAAGTGTGTCGTGTAAACTGAACATGTAGACGAAGAAAAGAGAGTCAAGTTGTGAAAAGAGTTTTAATGCTTTTCGCGGTGCCAGATGGCTATGGTGCCATTCGAATGATGTATTTTTACGCGTTGGCTTTGAAACAAAATGGTTTCGAAGTCGACATTGTACATGGCGACTCCACTGCAGTGTCTGATGAGCTTCCGCAAACAGCTCAAAGTATGCTTGATGAATTGGTGTCCAAAGGAGTGCGTTGCATACCGGTCAAAGGATATTTGAAGCAATATTCTTTTTCGCTTGCCAAGAGAATTGATTCTCTTGTTCGGGAAAAAGACTATTCAATTGTTATTGGATATAACCAACGAGACTTCAAGTATGCTCTTAAAGTTGCTGCAAAGTACAAAAAGCTCTGTGTGCTTGCGATTCAGAACAAGCAGGGTTTCTGGGGGGGCAAATTCTCACAGTGGGTAAAGTCGAAAGTTTTTCGCTATTTGATTCGTCGTTCGGCCCCTTTGCTGGTCTGTAATTCTGAGACCATCCGTGACCAAATGGTTGATGAGTATGGTGCTTCGCCGTCGAAATGCTCAGTAATCCCAAGCGCGATTCCGATTCCAATTGACTTACCTGGGTCTGAAACTGCTGACGCTATTAGACGGACTCTTTCCGTCGAGCCGAACCAAAAGTTGTTAGTGAATACAGGCAGAATTGATATTCAAAAAGGCCAAGACTTATTGTTACAAGCACTTGAAATTGTAAAACAAAAAGACTGGGTTGTTGTATTCGTGGGCAGCCTGTCCGAGGGACGGCAAGCTGGGGAGCAATTTGCATTTGAGAATTCACTCCACGCGTTGGTTGAAAAGAATAATTGGAAGGCAAAAGTACACTTTGTAGGTTATCGAACAGATGTCAGTTCATTCTTGGCTGCGGGTGACCTTTATGTTCATGCGGCGCGATGGGAAGGACCTGCAGCTCCTCTAGCTATCCTCGAAGCAATGGCAGCCAATATGCCGGTCGTGATGACCGATTGCAGCGGCTATCCCATCGGATTTAAAGTGGGAATTCATGGATACGTTGCCAAGAGTGAAAATCCAAAATCGATCGCGGAACAAATTGAACTTGCACTTGAACTGAGCAACGAAAAACGCAAGGAGATGGGCGTGCTGGGACGCCAATTAGTTATAGAGCACTACGACATAAACAAAATTGCACAAGATTTCGTAGATGAAGTGAAAAAGCACGTTACAACATGATTGACCGCAGCCGAGGAATAATATTCATTCATATACCAAAGACGGGCGGAAGCTCCGTAGAGTCATTGATCTTAGATTCGGATGAAGTGGGTGAGCACGCAAAGCTTGACGATGAGGTATTACAAAAAGAAGAGTTCAAGCGTTTTTTTCCTTTGGGCAGGCACGTACGCCTTAGAGATTATGAGAATTATCTTGATTTAGAAGGCACTAATATCAGTGCTTTCCGCGTGTTCACCTTTTTGCGCAACCCCCAAGATGTCACTCGATCTGTTTTTAAGTTTCGTCAAAAGAACTTTGCCATTCGCAAGGCAGTATTAGGGCCGCTCGAACGACTAAACTATCGAATAAAGATTACCAATTTTTCCGTTTTTCTGACGTCGCTCCTTATCAAAGAATATGCTCGACGAATTTGTGGCAAAACGGATCCCGGTTCCTACTCGAATTATGTTTGGTCCAGCAGAAATACGCCGGTGAAGGTTTTCCGACTTGAAGATGTTAGCCGAGATAGCAGCGAGTTTTGTGAATTTGTTGGGCTGCCGAGTGCGACGGCGTTGAAGAAGAAAAATGCTACGACGATCGAGAAAATTCCACAGTCCATCCTCCTGCATCATACCGCTCGGCTGTTATACGCCGACGTTCAGCCTTTTTATCAGGGGCGCGATTAGTTCTCGTTTGAAATTGATCGGGAACTGATGCACCTGATTTTGACTGGGAGTTGGAAAGGGCGTGAGGTCATATGCTTAAATTAAAAGTACTTCAAATATGCGAATCGGCAAATGCCGGTGTCGGCCGTCATACGCTAGACCTTTGCGAGGGGTTGCGAAATCTGGGGCATGAAGTCCACCTTGCGTTTTCGGGAAAGAGGATTGACGATGGCTTCAAAAATCATATGTCAATTTTGAATGGTGTCCAATATGTGCAAGTGGATTTAAATCGCTTACCGCATCCATCGGATGCGAATGCAATACTCACATTAGGTCGTTACATTAAATCGCACGGTCCATTTGATCTGGTTCATGGCCAGAGTTCCAAGGGTGGAGCGATCGCGAGGATCGTTGGTGTCGTTTATGGAATTCCCGTTGTCTATACGCCCCACTGTATATCGACGATGGTCCCAACTTTTGGTCGAATAAATCGGAGTGTCTTTCGCTGGATCGAGTGGGCCTTATCCTTACGAACAGCTCAAATTTTATGCACTTCCCAAGAGGAGTTAGACCACATTCATGGGTTTGGAGTACCACTTCACAAACTTCGAATTGTGCATGTAGGTGTTGGACAACCGCCGGAAGCCAATAGGCAAGCAGTGCGACAACGACTCGGTTTGCCAGAGGACTGCGTTATCGTTGGGTTCATTGGCAGGCTGACAGACCAAAAGAACCCTGAAATGCTCTTAAACGCATTCGCACTCGCTGCGTCCAATTTTCCAGCCGCCAGGCTTGCATTCATTGGGACAGGGGAACTGCTTGAACGTTCGAAGGAATTGACCAAAGCATTGCAAATTGACGATCGCGTTTACTGGCTCGGCTACCAAGATGGATATCAGTCCCTGCCAGCATTTGATGTACTTGCAGTTCCTTCAAGATATGAGACGGGGCCATATGTTATGCTCGAAGCGATGACGGTTGGCATACCAGTTGTTATAACTTCGGTGGGCCGCGCTCAAGAGGTGATTGAATCTGGCGTCAACGGTTTTATTGTTCAGGTCGAGGACGTCCCAGGGATGGCTGATTGTCTGCAGAAATTGATAGAATCGACGGAGTTGCAGACGTCAATTTCCGTAAGCGCCATAAAAAAATCCTCTGAGTTTTCTTCAGGCAAAATGGTCGAAGAAACTTTGGACGCGTATATCCACATTTTGAAACGAAATAGTCGCAAAACCGCAATAGACTCTACGCAAAATGAGGCTAAATAAGATGAACGCAACTTGTCCATCGACTGAAAGCTTTTTTCGGCCATTCTGATTGTGATATCTACAAAGCCCATTAAAAAAATGACGTGTATCAACTATCAAATGACTATTTTGAAGCCCCGTCGCTATTATTCAAAGCTACATTCGAATATTCGTCAATGATCTTTTTTCCTGCCTAGGACTGGCCCGAGTAATCGCGCCCTAACTCGATAATGAATCGTCAGCTACCAAGTTTCCTGATCATTGGCGCCGCGAAGTCGGGAACCACTGCCCTTTCACGATATCTTGAACAGCATCCCCAGGTTTTTTTGACAGAACCGAAAGAACCTCATTTCTTTGCGCTTGAGGGGCCACGGCCGCAGTTTCAAGGGCCTGGCGATGATCAATGGATGAATCGACTTGCGGTAACGAATTTAGAAGAATACAAGCGACTTTACGAGAATTCGGATGGCAAAGTCGCACGTGGCGAAGGTTCGGTATCGACCATGTACTATCCAGAAAGCATCGCCAGGATCAAGAAGTATGTTGAGGATCCGCGACTCATCGCGATCTTGCGACACCCTGCGGAGCGTGCATGGTCCGCCTTTTCATTCATGCACAGCCTATCATTGGAACCGTGTCAGGATTTTCGAAAGTCCTTGGATCTTGAATCCGATCGAATCGCTGCCCACTGGCATCACATTTGGCACTACCAGCGACAGGGAATGTACTTTGAGCAGCTTAAGCCGTTCTACGAAGCATTTGCACCAAACCAAATCAAAGTCTTTTTGTATGAAGATTTTCGCGACAGCCCCCGCAAAGTTCTATTCGACTGCTTTAACTTTATTGGCGTTGAACCAGCGTTCCAACCTCTTGAAGAGCCAAGTACTCTCGTATCGGGAATCCCAAAGTCGAGGATGCTGCAACGACTTGTGACGCATTCGCAGCGAATAAGGAAGGTTCTTAAGAATATTGTGCCTCCAAAAACGCGAAGATTGATAAATCAAAAATTTGACAGTCTGAATTTGCGAAAGGAAAAAATAAACACGGAAGTTTATAATGAGTTGTCGGCCCGCTTTCGCGAAGACATCATTCAACTTCAAAGCTTGATTCAGCGCGATCTCTCAAACTGGCTCAAGCCAATCGAAAGATAAGGAAAATAATTTGGCGAGGGTAATCTTTACGGTAAATGTTCCTGACGGGACTGGCGCGTCACGCATGGTCGTTCATTTCGTTTCCGCGTTTCTACGAAACGGTTATGAAGTCTCCGTAGTGCACGGATTGATTCCTGCGAGCGAAAGCTCGATCTTGCCTGAACTAATTAATATGGGAGTTGAAACGGTTCTCGAGCCAGAACTAGCGTTTCCACTTAGGCCCGGCCTCGTCAAGAAATTAGCGGAGACATTTAGGTCGAGGCGGCCGATCGCCATCGTTGGGGTCCAACAACGCGATCGTGCTATCGCCATGCAAGCTGCAAATCGGATTGGAGTTGCTGGATTCATCGCGCTGCAGAACTCTCATGTGTTTGGAGGGCGTTGGCCGATTAACTGGATGAAAGAAATGTACTATGGTTGGGCAATGCGTCGATTCCCCAGACTCGTCATCTGTTCTTCGCCAATTGTTCAAGACGAAATGCTGAAGCGTTTCCGACTTAAGGAATCGCAAACGGTTTATTTGCCGAATGCTATCGACTTCCGAAAATATGTCCCGCTGAGCCCGGAAAATCGAGAAAAAAAACGACAGGAACTTGGCGTCCAGCCGGGCGAGTATGTCTTAGTTAATGTTGGAAGGATCAACAAACAAAAGGGACAAGACATTCTCCTTACCTCGCTACTTGAAATGGGTGTTCTACAAAGAAAAATCAAACTGCTTCTTGTCGGCGGCGTTGCTCCCGATTCGCAACGTTTGCAAATGGAGAAATTCAGAGACGACCTTCAAGCGTTTGTTCGAAACAACAACATGGAAAATCAAGTTGTATTTTGTGGCTGGCGCGAGGATATCAATGAAGTTCTTAGTGCTGCAGATGGATATGTGCATTCGGCACGTTGGGAAGGATTCCCGCTGTCCGTGCTCGAAGCAATGGCCGCCCACCTCCCGTGCGTATGGACAAATTGCTCAGGAAGACCTGAGGGATATGTCGACGGCGTTCATGGTTGGCTTGTGCCTAAAGAAAATCCAACCGCCTTGCGAGTGGCAATGGAATCCATGCTGGAACTTAGCCCCGACAGTCGTCGCCAAATGGGAATATCAGCAAGGCGTTTTATAGAAGATCATTTTGACGCAACAATTATTTCTGACAGATTTGTCAAATTAGTCGAAACTGCTTTGAGACCTTTGAATTCCTAACGGCAAGTGCAAGTTCGTTTCGAGTGTTGCGAATCTTACGAATTCGCAACCTCTTTGCGATTGTAGTAGTCAAAGTAGTTTTTCAACTTAAGCCAATGACGTTCGTAGAGCCAGAAACTGGCGAGTGCGATGGCATAAGAGGCAGGCATAATAATGAGAAATTCCACTAAGCGAATAAATGCGACGCTTTGAAAATATCGTTCCAGGTGCATGGTTTCTACTAGATTCCGGACGGCTTGAACAATTGGATAATGGAAAACGTAAAGTCCGTAGCTGTATAGTCCTAGATTAGGCAAAAGGCCTCGAGCCAATAGTCGATTCGATTGGTTCTGAATATCGCTGACGCTGGAGTAAAATATGAACAGTCCAGAGGCAAAAGCAACCGCTGGATATCCTACGACCTGCATCCAGTATCCTTCACCTTTGAAATCCCTCGAAACCACTCCTAATACAACGATTACAAATGCGGTCAACCCTATCAATATCCATCGATATTTCAGGAGCAATTGGGTGATGGTTTCGTTGCGAATCGACAAAGCAAATAGAGCCCCGTAAACGAGAGTGTCAACACGAGTGAAAGTCAGTTCGCGGACGGCCCACGGAGTGAACCCCCAGGAGAGCAAAAGTGGTCGGAGTATGCCTACAATAAGGCAAATTGCCAAACAAGTGCGGCTCAAGGAGCGTGTGCCAAGCGCATAGACAACAAACGGCCAAAATAGATAGAACTGTTCTTCAATTGCCAACGACCAAAAATGTCCCAGTCCAGGAAGTTGGCGAGGTCCATAGGCCTGCAAAAAATTGTGCATGTAGGTCCAAAGCCATATTTGTTTGGAGGAAAGCTCTTTGAGATAATTCCCCTCCACTAGTCTTGAAAATGGGCCGCCGATCAAATAGGCGAGAAGGGGAAGCAGTACGAAGAGAAAAACAAGTACTCCGTAATACAAAGGCAAAATCCTAAGAGATCGCCGAACAAAAAAATTCTTAAAAAACGCTGGATGCTTTTTGGTATCTAACAAGATGCCAGTGATCAAGAATCCGGAAAGAACAAAAAATAGATCAACGCCAATCCAAAGTGGCGATCGAAGAATCGCGACCACCGAATCGATGGAAGTGCGTGCCATTAACGGAAAACAGTGAAATAGAATCACCGCTAATACGGCAATACCGCGAATTCCATCAAGTGATGGAAATCGTTGTGGAGATTTCAGCGTTTGTGGTGAATCCATTAATTCGGCCTTTCGGATACCCAGTTAGTGTGTGCTAACATTCTAAGTTGACTGTCCCAAATGTACATCAAGGGTCCGATTTTGCTTCATTTTCCTAGTGAGAAAATTCACATCGCCTGATTATTCCGCCGCATTAACCGGATTTTTTGAGAGCAATCAATTCTCTAAGCTTGATACTTTTCGGTAATTTTCGACAAAGTGATGTCACGAAACATGCTAAGAACGATGCTTGGCTTGCAACATCGCAAAAGCGTACTTCACTTTTCGATGAGATTGATCAAAAAATCGAGTGCTACGCTTTATGCGATTAGGTCTTTCGGATGACGTGTACGCCCAAATGTAAATTGTTAGCAAGTCAAAAGACCGTATAACCCCTTCTCGAGCCCCCGCCATCAAATCAATGTCAAAAGTAAAACGAAATATCCTCAAAAGCAGTGCATTTGTACTTGGTACTCGTTTGTATTCGATTGCATTAATGCTGCTTCTTATGGGGTTGTTAGGGAGGTACATGGAGCTCGATGAATTTGGAGCATTCCTAATTAGCACGAATCTGGTGTTCTTCATTAGTCTGGTCGGGATGTGGGGTCTCAATCAATCCCTGATTCGACTTGTATCCGGACGAAACGTATCGACAACCTTAAATCAACTTTCTCAGCTGATCAGAAACGCCTGGAAGATCGCCGTCGTCATTGGCTTTTTAACCAGTTTGTTGTTTGGTTTGATTCTAATTTCACCAATTGGAAAATGGCTGGAAGTTGATCTCAGGCATATCGTGCCAATCCTTGTTTGCAGTTTACTCTTAAGCGCTCATCGGATTCTCTCAACCCTATTGCGCAGCGTTCATGCCGCAGGGATGTCCGGATTATTAGATGGTCGCACGGGAGGACCGCTTGTCTACACTTTGTTTCTCGCCCTCGCTGCGAAGGCTGCTTCGACAAATTTCACCGCGGTTCAAGCGTTGTGGGGCTTTGCCGCATGTCTTCTTATACCACTCCCGTTGGCATGGTTTATGTGGCAAATGGCTTGGAAGAATGCAGCCAAAAAATTCTCGAACGAAGAAACCGCGTTAACACCTCAGTTGCTACCAAATGAATTGACCCTCGTGCAGGTTTATGTTCTGTCATTACCTTATTTGCTGACACAGGTTACTGCCTATTTCGGCGGTGAATTCGATGTATGGATCGCCAACGCCTATTCGTCGGCCGACGACACGGCTCTTTTCGCTAGTGCCAAGCGATTGATTTTCCAGACTCAATTACCCCTCCAAGTTTTTGCATTGACTGCTTCGGCTTCCATCGCCGAATTCTATGCAAAAGGCGATATGCTCTCGCTGAAACGGATGCTGCGAAAGACAGCCAACATCTTGTGTGGCATGACGTTGCCAGTGCTCTTCGTTTGTACGATTTTCCCTGGTTTTGTGATGGGATTGGTGTTCGGAGCAAAATTTACGGCAGGCGCGACGGTATTTGCAATTCTCACGGTCGGGCAGTATTTCAATTGCCTGTCCGGTCAAGCAGGGCAAGTATTATTATTATCGGGCAACTCTAGAATTCCCTTGGTGATCAATACACTTAGCGCAGTCTTTACCTTGATCGTAGGAGTCTTTGCCGCAAGCAATTTCGGAATTATTGGACTCGCGATTTCCTCTACGACAGTTACTTCGGTTACGTTTCTATCGCTTTGGTTTTTCGCCAAGACGAAAGTTGGAGTGTGGACAAACCCATGGGCCAATTTCAAAATTCGTTGAACCGCGATAACGTCTTCATTTTCAATATGGCATCCCAGCGTCAGGATCAGTGGAAAAACAAATTTCGATAAAGAACCAATCTACCCGACCGACACAGTATTCATAACTGAGCATAACTGTCATAGCCTATCTTGGCTTTACTATTTCAAGTGCCAAATATGCCCGTTATGCCAATAATGCACATTCGACAAGGGGTGTTGAGTTTTCTTTTGCGATACCTGTCATGTCCTCTTTCTACAAATGCTGATTTTTTTCGAACGATCATCGTGATAGGGCAAAATCAGCTCACTTTTCAGATAACTTGCACATTCAAAATGGAGTGCTAGACTTGAACGCTCGGTGAAATGGATGTTTTCGGCCACCTAGCTGAGAACTATCTCGTACATCTTTTTGAGAACCTTCGTTCACTATTTCCTTATTGGGTTGAGAATCGTATGAGTCGACTTGTCAATCGTGTTTTTGGTCGTATACGATCGCTTTTCTTTTCTAAGGATGAACGTCGACATTCCTTGGTCGGTCCGCCCGAACTCTGGAAGATGAAACGCGATTTTCAGATTGCATTTCTGAAAAGCGTTAACATGCGACCGCATCATTATCTAATTGACATTGGCTGTGGAACGCTTCGCGGTGGTAAACCCTTGATCGAATATCTAGAAGCGGGGCACTACTTTGGTATTGATTCGCGCGACGAGGCGATCCAACAAGGTCGTCTTGAACTTACTGAAAGCGGATTGGATTCGAAGAATCCAACGATAGCGTGGGTGAAAGATATTTCAACTTTGGATTTCAAGAAGCAATTCGAATTTATTTGGTCGTTTTCTGTACTCATTCACATGACCGACGAAATCCTCAACAAGACGATGGAATTTGTAGGTCGCCATTTGGCCACCGATGGAGTATTCTACGCCAACGTAAATATAGGGGAACGTAAAGAGGGTAATTGGCAGGGTTTTCCTGTCGTCTCGCGCTCACAGGAATTTTACAAAAGCGTATGTGATAAATATGGACTCAAACTAGAGGATGTTGGATCTCTAAAACAACTGGGTCATATTTCAAACAACGAGTCGCAAGACAGTCAAAGAATGCTTCGTATCAGCAAGAAATAGCATCATTGTAACAATCGGCTCGTAGCTCTTTCTTGAGTAGTTAATTGACCGCCGCAAACGAGCTACCGTCGCCAACAGGTAACCGTCCATAACTAGCAGGTGGTGGTGTTAGTGGGATTGGTGCTGGGTTTGTTGGCGCTTTTGCTTGGCGGCGATGATGCGGCGGGCTCGGGTTAGCTTTTTGCGGTCGGATTTGTAGCGGCTTTCTTCTTCGCGGTAGGTGCGAACTGCGTCG
>JANMGV010000186.1:0-104141 GCA_031374825.1 Pirellulaceae bacterium | reverse complement strand
ACTCAACGGTAACAATATCGGCCGCATCCTTGGCCATAGCAAAGCTCCTGAAATGATGACAACGATTAATATCTGCAAAGCAGTGTCCCAAATCGCGTCATCCAAGTCAGCCCAGATATCCCAAAGTTTGCGTCGGCCCTGTGCTAAACCCCGAGAAAACGTATTCCTTTCATTCCCTTAGCCTCGATAAAATCTTTAACCTTTTTGCTCACGATTATCGGCACCTCCCAATTCTTAATTCTAAATATGTGTTTACCGCTGCATTTCTCTGGCTTGATTCGAAGGCTTCGTATTCCTCTTGGCATCCCAGCCCTTGTTGGATTGGTTTTGACAGATGGATCATTCGGATCAGACGGGAAAAAATCAATTACCGAAGCGTCGTAGTCAATGCAGTCGACTCTCTGCAAAATATTTAGCACTTCCCATTGAGTGTCGCTCGAACTTGCAATCGAAATTGGAATTCTCTCAATACAATCAATGTCGTTCAAACTCAACAATTCACCGAGATTTTGCGACACAATGGGTATATTGAAGTTTGCAATGTTAAAGTCTCGCGGAATACCGTCGTTCGAAACGGCAAATTTTAGTCCATGCGAACGTGGCGCGGGTTCGCATCGAGTAAACATCCAAACATCCTTCCATGATCCATCTGAGTTCAACCAGTCTGTCGCGATTTCCCAGCCATACCGATCTTCGTCGTCAAAAGTCATTTCGAAAAACTGAGACTCACTCACGACTTCAACCTCCCGACGATATTCTGCTCGGTTTTTGACGCCGCTGCTTTCACTAAATCTCCTAGGTCTGTCTTCCGTAATTCCCAGCGTAGGCTCATTAGTTCGTCTACCAAATTGCTCCGGTATGCACTCCCCGTTGCACCTTGCACAGCTTGGGACAATCGGTCGAAGATATACTTGTTGTACCAACCGTGTCCTCCTGAGTGACCGGGAATCTTTACCTTATTAAACGCGTCGTGTAATCCGATTCCAGCCGGTGCAAAGAGTTTCCCAAATTTTTCGCCCCACTTACCATAGTGTGTTGCAATATGATGGACGTCTTCAACCGACGTTACCTGTCGGAGCGAATTGCGTATTGTCGTCCCCTCTGGGACACTGTACGAATTATGAACCCAAACATCCCAGCCCCACTGGGAGCCACCAACGAAGTACGTATGGTGGTCCGCGATGCGGAGGTTGTAGACGGTGGTGACTGCTTCGGTCGAGCAAACCGAAGCGATCCAATCTGGGATCTGCTAAGTTTGGAATCCTTACTCGTCAGGTTATGTGCTGTGGAGTTTAAGAACCTCCCCTATCACGCGGGGACAATGTCGTCGTTCGTGTGATTTTTGGCATATTTTTCGAAAAAAACGATTGCCCTTTTATGCACTGCAACTTGTTTCTGTAGCCACGGAAAACTTCTGGAAAGGCCCGCAGAACTTTTCTCTGCTTGCAAGTCGTGAGTGTGAGCAACTCGCGTTATACTTGGCGAGCACGCAATCGTTGTTGTAAAGTATCCACTTGTGCTTGCAGTTCATCAACCTCTAGAGCGATCAATTCGGCATCGCTCGACACTTTGTCTCCAAGAAGCTCCTGTAGAGTTTGAATCCTTCCTGCTAACTTGCCTTCCTCGCGTCCCTTTTCAAGTCCTTCTTCGCGTGCAGCGGACATTGCCCACTCGTAGTCTCGTTGGGCTTTTTCGCGTTGGTCGTACATTAGTCGGTCCTCCGTCTTGGCTGATATCGTTGCGATCGTATTGATGGCTTGATTAAACTCAATTCCCGGCAGCAATTGAAGCAGTTGTGCTTCGTCGTACTCCTGAGCATGCAGTAGTACAAACGCCCACTAGCGAAGTTTGCTCGCATTCGTGATCGTTGCCTCATCCGAATTATACTTCGTAAACTCGATCGCATCGCCCCCGATTGTTGGTCTGTCAAACGGATACCGTGACGGACTTGCTGGCAAATCTTTCGAAAGGATGGTGTTCACCTTCAAGTAAACAGCAAGCCTATCACTGGACAACGGGTTCGAGGTAGAGATCGAGATAGCTCAAGCTTGCAACGATGCCGACGGCCGCGTAGTAAATATCTCCCGACACGACTCCAATTCCGACCCATGCAATCATTGCAGCCGCTAGGCCAATCGGACGCGTCAATTTCTTAGACAAACAGACTAATGCGGTCGCTTGAGAAAGTATCAAACCGTGCGTGATCAAATTCACGAGGACTGCGTTCTTAGCTAAAAGAGCCGTCGGCAAAAACGCTTTGTGCTGTGCGGCTAAAAACCAAGCCGCTTCTCCTTCCCACCAAATGACTGCGGCCAATTGCGATAGGCAGGCAAAGAACATCCAAAGCCACAGGTGAACCTGTAAAAGACGCAAAGCCAAATGGGCGGAAAATCGGTTCGTGTTGTCGGACAAACCAAATCGCGAGGGTCGTAACATTTTCCCAGGATCAATTACCAAATAAAGCAGCACGGCGCACATAAGATATTCGGCGGGGCCAATCAAGAACGGCATGCGATGGCAAATGCCCAAAAATAGAAGATACACAAACGCGACGGTCCAGCGTGATCCAATGCCAAGAACCATAAGACCAGCTGCCCCAATCATCAAACCGAGATAAAGCTGGATACTGAGCTTCGTCGAGAGAAAATAGAGCAGGGAGGGTTGAAAAATACTGTCCCATTCTTTTTTGACGCCAATCAAATCACGCGTCAAGGATACATCTAACAAGCCCGTTGACGACAACCAAATTGGCAAAGATAAGAACGAATCCACTCCCATCCCAATGATTATGAACCCAGCAAAGATACGAACTAGGGACACGGTTTTCGTCGAGGACTCTTGAAACCAAAAGTCGTTCCAAACACGACTTGCACGTGCGTATAACTCCGTCGCGTACGACTTGCGTTTTGAATCTGCAACGGTATTGCGAAGCATAACGAGATGTGTCCCTGGCAAATTTGTTGTGATGCGCGTCGCACAACAATGAAAGAGTTAAGACCTATTGTTTCTTCGAATCTGCGTCTTTCGGTAGAACGGACTTAGAAGCACGACGATCCTCAAGTTCTTGAACAAGAGATGTTTCATTATCGATTGTGATCACTTTCGCCTGGAACATTTTGATCATTTTGTCGTCCTCCTTTAGGGTTTCATATTCAGGCGAATTGAAGTCCGTTCGATTAAAAATCATTTCTCGCTGCAGTCGAATGCGAGCGATTTCTTTTCCGGAATCCGTTTGGCGAATTCCACGCACCAATTGGCTAAATAGTTCCGCAACTTCATTGTCGCGTTCTTCTATTTGGAGCGCCGCGATCTCTCGACCCAGCCGCTGCAGTCGCATTCGGTCACTTGCACCGTTGAAAATGCGCGCTACGTCCTTCCAGCGATCCGCCGAATCACCCTGAAACTGTACTTGAAATCGAAACGGTCCTTCCAGTTCAGCGAAATTGTGAGTCAACTCGACGGGGACCAAACCAAGCTCTAAGTTAAGCGTCTTCAAATAAGGACTGCAAACGGCCAAGACTGCCGTCTGCACTTGCGAGGGAGCTAAGTTTGCCGCCATGGCGAGTCCGACCAGCAGCAGATGAATGCCAATGCCGGCGGAAATGAGTTTTCGGTATTTGCCATGCATAAAAATCCAAAGCTCACAAAACAAATTTCTTACGGATCGGAAATACCAGCGTTTCGGCTTGGGTTTCAAACGTTCTTATCATCCAGCGCCCCGCATGAATCCTGCGAGGATGGCAACGGTCTGAAAACATCCACCGTTTTTCAAGACAAGATACGTTTCTAGAGTAACTCAACTCAATCGCTTGTAAATAAAAAAACCGAGCCTCGCACGCTAATGGCACGAGGCTCGGTTATTTGTTAGCCACAAAAAAGCGAAACAATCAAGGAGAGTGCTTCAAAGGAGTATAGTATCGCAGTTCGTGTGACATTTTCAAAACTAAGCTGCTGGCTTGTCGCTAGCAGAAGCTGCTGGTGCTACTGGAGCTGGTGCTACTGGAGCTGGTGCTGCAGGAGCTGGTGGAGCAACGCTGGAGCTTTGGATTTGTCCAGCATCAACAGTCGTCGAACCGCAGCTCGAGCAACCTGGAGTCGAGGTCATCATGCCAGCACTGCCGCAAGAGCTGCAGCCGCCGCAATCAGATACTTGAGCTGCACAGCAATTGCTTGCTGGAGCTGGGCAGCAACGCGAAGCGCGGCGAGCGCGACGAGGTGCTTGGCAGCAATTGTTTGCAGGTGCTGATTCGCAGCAAGTTGCAACTGGGGCTGCACAGCATGTTGGTGCAGGAGCTGCACAGCATGTTGGTGCGGGAGTTGGGCAGCATGCTGGAGCTGGAGCTGGGCAGCACGAAGGTGCTGGAGCTGGAGCGCAACAATCATTGCTGCTACCGCCGCATCCGCGCGAGCGAAGACGAGCTAGCAAACCACCACCGCCGCACGAACGGCCACGACCACCACAATCAGCTACAGGTGCACAGGCTGGAGCACATGCGGGTGCACAGTCTACCGCCGCTCCGCCGCAATCACGATTGCGAAGACCGGAAAGCAAACCAGCTCGTCCGCCGCAACCAGCAAAAGCTTGGTTAGCGTCAGCAACGAGACCTGCACAAACAGCAACAGCGACACAGGCCAACTTGGCCAAACTAAAACGAGTCATCAAATCTCCTCCTACGGAATGAACCACAAAGCCCTAAACATGGGCGAAAGCACTTTTTCCTGGTTCTGCCACCGTGGCATCACCTGGCTCCCGCCTCTATATCCGCCTTTAACCTTTTCCGTTAAGACAATCTTTTCGGAAAAAAAAGGACACGAAGACTGGGAAAGATGGTCAATAAACTAACACCGATGACTCGTGTGTCAACCCTTGCCAACTCCACTGGGACATCTTGCAAGGTCATTCGGAAGAATAATTTAGATTATGGCCTCTTGAGACGCCTAAAAACCATTGAAATTCCCCAATTTAGTGCTTTGAAAGCCCTTAGAGAGCTAGGAATTTGCTTGATAGAATTCAAAACCAGTGTTAGGCTCATGTCGTGCTTCATTTTGGACTGAAAACGAGCTTTGTTGCTGAGCCGTGTTGAACTAAGAGCCGTTTTGCGTGCTTTCCTGTTCACTTGCCAGATAAGGTAGATTTTTCGTGACTGACTGGTACTACCGCAATGGTGAAGACCTCGAGATAGGCCCCTTTGGGTCCAAGCAACTCTTGGAGCTAATCCACAAAGGCGAAGTCGTTGAACAAACGCTGATTCGAAAAGATGACTCGCAATGGGTCGCGGCTATCGAAGTAAATGGACTATGGGAAGCAGCCGCGCGACCGACTGTAGAGTTCCTTTGTCCGCTTTGCAAACGCTTAGTCGATCCTCCCCCATCTCGCTGCAAACGTTGCGACATCCCAGTTACCAAAGCACTTGAGCGACTAGTTCAACACGAACTGGGCGTAAAAGAAAAAAAGAGCATGCTCGGCAATCTCTTGTCCCATCGAAAAACGCCCGCCGAACCACCGCCACCCGAACCCACTCCAAACCATTTGGATGAAGAAAAACACACCGAAAACTGGGCTTCATGGGTTGGGGATGTGCTCAACAGAAAAAACCGGCGACCTTAAATTTCCGAAAGGCGCCCTTTGCAACGATAGAAGTTCAGCGCTTTGATTCCTCTGCGCCGGCAACATCGATCGTGACCAATTGTTGCTGTGTCATAGCTTGGACGACCACAGGTTCTTGGCCCTCGACTCGGATACTCAACTGCTGCACCTTGTCGACGATGATCTCGATATGATCGTTCGTATCAAAGCTGTCATCCCTTGATAGTCCTTCGAACAATTGTTGCCCCATGTCGTCGACTATTTCAAACTGCTTCCGCACACGTTTTCCCGTTACTTGGTCCTGCAATCGGAACCGAACCTGAATTTTGCCTTCGGGTATGGCGGAATGATTCGCAACATATCGACTGGTCACGTTGATAGCGTAAACGGAATGATTGAATCGATCCCATACCAGCGGAAAGTGAATGGGCGTGCGTCGGAAACTAACTGCGTAAATCGAATGGATCGGATCGTCTACTTTGGCGGTTGATGCCCTGCCGATAAACCAACCTTCATCAAGTTTGTCGCCCGCCGGTTCGCATGCCCCAGTAAAATGCCAGTCGCCTTCATCCCAAATTTCCACCCAAGAATGATTGCCGCTGCCGTCCGACCAAAGTGGTGTCCCGACAAATCGGGCCGGAACCCCAACGCTTCTGCAAGCATCGATCAACAAAATCGAAAGTCCCGTGCAGGATGCTTTGTGAGTTTCAATCGATTCAAACGGTCCCTGATCAGCTCGCTTGCGATCGGTTGAATAGCGAACGTCGAGGATTCCAAAGATTTGTTGATTAAGTTTCGCTGCGGCTTGGCTTGCGGAACGACAATCGGCAACGACCGGTAAGAATTTTTCTCGAAAACTGGCTCGCCATGCATCGCGGCTCTCGTTCACGTTTACATACGGCAATATGCCATTCAAAAACACGTCCTCTGGTATTGCCTCTCGCCAGGGCGCGGTCTGCCAAGCTTCATAAGCAAGATTGACATGCTCCAATAAATAATCGGACTTCAAACTGACGAGATCCGCATCCGACATATTTTCGATCAGGAACTTGAGCCCTGGACGCCGATTATGCTCAAGTTTCATCCACGCCCGAACTATTTCGTTGCGGTTGTCTTCCGCTTCCTCCAGAACTTCACTAATCCTTCCCTCGTATGTCCAAACTGGCTTTCCAAAACTCTTTTCAATGAGTTCATATATTTGGGGATCGTAGGTTGCTAACTCTTGGCGCGTGTTTACGTGATTGTGCTGAGCGTCGCTTTCATCATTGGCGTCAAAATAACTTTGCACCGCTTCGGCCCAATACTCTTTGACATTCGTCGAAGCATATGTCCCCTTCCACAAACCACGTTCAGTGCACTGCGAAAATAAGTCTTGCAACTGCCGTTCAAACGTATCGTCGAGTTCCGCCAACGCCATTTCGTGAATAGTGTGAGCAAATTCATGAATCAGAATGCATTCATTCGGATACCGATCGTCGGATTCATGCAACAAATTCTCCGCACCTGCTGATATTGCCGGACGTTCGCGAGTGGCCCCCAGTCCACGGGCTCGGCGGTTCCAATATTCGGCAGGCTTGAGGGAACTATGTTCTGGAACATCCGTCGTCTGCTCATTGGATGCCATGATGACGACTCGAATATGTCCGTCTGCCAATTTCTGCAAAATGTCCTTCCTATTACTCAGCATCGAATCAACGATATGTTGCGATTCTATCAATGCGGAATCTGGAGTCCGAGCGGAACAGACAATTGGTAGCGGTCCTACCATCACACATTTGGCGTAGAATTCCGAAAGTCCAAACGCCGACCGAATCTCAGGCGAAATGGGACCGACAATTCCATCGGCCATGCCGGCGTTTTGAATTGCAAGAACAGCAACTACGAAAACGCTTCGCAGTTGCAAGGAGGTCAAAAATTCCATAATTCCACGACTTTTCCGTTATTTTGCTTGATGCCAAACGTCCCATGCCTAACTCCGCCCACCTCAATTATGGTGATTTACCTGGGGAGCAGTCTCGATTCCTTAGGATTCCATGATATCTGAATCGTTGACAAATTTCCTTAGGAATCCAACCAGTAACGCGAAGCAATGCGCTCGACACTTGAGCTGTCTGGCGACATAATACTGCTGACGCGTATGCCTGCCAATGATTGTCATTTTCGATTTGTTGTTTTTCAATCCACGATGGCGGATCGCGTTTATTCGAATTTGATTACGTTCTTATTCCGTTCCCTGAGGCAGACCATGAAATTTTCTTTTCGCATGCTGGTTGCCGGTACAGCTCTTTGCGCTGTTGCATTTGTAGGATGCTCCGGCGATTCAAGCCAACAAGTTGCTGATGCAAGTTCAGCGTCTTCGGCGACAAAGGAGCCTGCGGCAATGTCACGACCGACTGGTATTGGGGGGGGAGGTGCTCCGGCATCGACACCTGCCACTACCACACAAAGTCCTTCCACGCCCCCTGCCAGCTCTTCGACACAATCCCCGAATCCTGGCAGCGCCGGTGGCATGCCACAGTCCGGCCCCGGCGGTCCTCCTAGCGGTGGCGCGACTCCTTATGGCGGCGCTGGTGGCATGCCACAGTCCGGTCCCGGCGGACCTCCATCCGGTGGTGGACCTCCAGCAGGCGCTGGATCACCCTATGCTGGCCTTACACAAAGCTCCGGCGCCAAGCGGCCTTCGCTAGCAGGAGGCGGTGGCGGGGTCGGCGATGCAGGCGGCAGTCCTCAAATGGTTGGTGCTGGAAGCCCAAACGCATCCATGTATGAAACACAAGTGCGACCATTGCTCGAACAACACTGCTATCAATGCCATCGTGGAAGTTCGGGTAAAGGCAAATTGCAACTCGATACTCCCGAAGGAATTAAGCGAGGGGGGGCACACGGCGAAATATTCGTTTCGGGCCAACCCGCGCAAAGCTTGATGATCAAGATGGTAAAGCATGAAGGTGATAAGCCCATGCCACCGAAGTCAAAGCTTCAAGATAGCGACATCACAATCCTTGAAAACTGGATCACGGCAGGTGCCCCTATGCCGCAAGGCGTTTCGTCTGGCCAAGTTGCAGAAAGTAAAGAGATGCCTTTCCAAGAACGCGGCAAACTATCGTTCCAAAACGGGCAAGAAGAAGATGGTTTCAAACTAACTCAAGCTTTCATACTGTCTGATCCCGATCAAGGTCATGAGTATTTGGAACAAATGAAATGGTCACCATTGCGAAAACGCCCCGCCCTTGGAGTCCGAGTTGCCGTCGGCGTCGATCTGGATGCGCCTTCGGACTTGAATGACTATCGCCCAATCGGATCGAAGCAGAATTTACCGGGTGGCGGCAATAATGCGTTCAATGACTCTGGAGGAGGTGCCACACTATCTGCGCTCAATCGAGGACAGTCTCAATTCTCGGCGGGTTCAGGACCTATCACCGGACTCAAAACGCTTGAAACAACCGCTGGGGAAATGGGCAAGTATCTTATTCGCAAGACCCAAGACATGTACGATTCCGGCGATCTCGGCACGGTTTTCACTGGCTTGGAAGACTTGGTGGTTGCAGGTAGCGCCGACACAGGTGGTGCTCAAACAGGAACGATGGGATCTCCAGGATCAGGCTATCCAGGTGGTGGTGGTCCACCTCCAGGATCTTTCGGTGGTTCGGGTGAATCGGATTCCGTCGGTAGCGCCGGAGGTTCCATTCCCGGAGCATCCGCCCAACCTGCCCGAGGCCAGTCAAAAGCCATGGTTCGCACCAATCACAATCGTTTGACCCCAGGTCTTACCTTCCTAGGGACTGCTACGACAAAGGAATTGCAGCGTAAAGCTGAAAAGGAAGGATTTGACGTCCTCATCGTTTTTGAAGTGAAAGTGTCTCAGAACAAACGTTCCAACATGATTTCAAATACTTGCCGCGCCAAAGTCTACGGTACAGGCGATGGAAAAGTTCTTATGTCGTCCAAGGAACTCAATAACTTGGAAGTACAAAAGAAATCTGTTGACGAAGAAGTCGAAAAGGCACTCAATCCTTTAATGACTCGGCTCAAGGAAGCCATCGCAGTCAAAGACATCCCGTCAACAATCACCGCAGACATCATCAAGTCCAAACGATTGGCTACTTTGACCAGCGACAAAGCGATTCCAGTTCTCGATTCTCTGACAGAACTTAAGTATTGGCGCTATAAAGAATTTCTAAATGACGAAGAACTCGAAGCCGCCTACGGCTCAATCCTCAGTCCAGCGGATGCCAAGAAATTGGTTTCTGGCTCCGAGGACGAGAGAATCGCTGTCATGAAAAAATTTGTCAAGTAACTCTTCAGAGAAGATTTGCAATGATCATTTCAAGCGGCGAGTTTAACACCTCGCCGCTTTTTTTTCGCTCGCGTTTTCGCAAGAATCGTCTGCTTGAATGCAACACAAGGCCGTCTGCGGACTCTCTCAAATGGGACGCTGGTCAGGCTACAATGTTTCAGAGCGAGAACCGGACACTTTTTCCATCGATCCCCTTAGCCTTAACCCCAAGCTATCCACCATGACATTCTCACGCCATCGATCTTGTTTTTTTCGTCGTCTCACTGACATTGCATTTTGTGCTTTCGCAATCGTCGTTAATGTTGCCAGCTCGCAAACGAATCCAGTTAAGATCGAATGGAAGATGCATACGATCAATGACCAGTCACCTTTCGAAGCATGCGGCGCTGCCGATTTCAACGGCGATGGCCGAACCGACATATTTTGTGGCGACTCATGGTACCAAGCCCCCGATTGGAAACGCCACAAGGTTCGCGAAGTACCGGCAAGTGCTAATCCTCATTACTACGAAGACTTTTGCGATTCGCCTCTCGATGTAAACGGTGACGGCCGACCCGACATTGTTACTTGCACCTACTTCGGAAAACGCGTTAGCTGGGTTGAGAATCCCGGCGGTGACGCAACAGCTCCATGGATCGAACATGAAGTAGACGTTCCGGGGAACATGGAAGCGGGCGAGTTGATCGATATCAACGGCGATGGTCAACTAGACTTTCTTCCCAACCCCGGCAACGCAGTGGTTTGGTATGAATTGACGCAACAGAAGCCACAAGTGGTTTGGACAAAACATGATCTGGGAGGACAAGGTGCAGGGCACGGTATCGGTGCTGGCGATATCAACGGCGACGGACGGATCGATATCATCACTCCCAAAGGTTGGTACGAACAACCTAAGGTAGCGAACGATGACAAATGGGAATTCCACTCCGACTTTGAACTAGGCGCCACCGGAATTTTTATTCTTGGGCGAGATGTCGATGGCGATAAGCTAACGGATGTTATCTGGGGTATGGGCCATAATTTCGGTCTCTATTGGTTTCGACAATCAGCAAGCGCAGATGGTAAACGTGAATGGACCAAACAGACGATTGACGACACATTTTCGCAAGTCCATACACTGCTCATCGCAGATTTAGACGGGGTAGGGGAGCCCGAACTGGTAACGGGCAAGCGAGTTTATGCACACGAAGTCGAACCAGGCGACACTGCCGCACCCGTCGTTTTCTCCTTTCAATTTGATCGCGAACAAAAGAAGTGGAACAAGCACACGATCTTTCACGGTGTCCCAGCCCCCAATGCCCCAAAGACCGCCAACGAACGATGGGCTCTTAAGGACTTTCCCCCCGGCAACGCGGGAACAGGTCTTCAAATGGCCGCTAAGGATATCGATGGCGATGGCGACATTGACCTTGTCTGCCCCGGAAAATCGGGGCTCTATATGTTTGAAAATTTGAGAAAGTAATTTGCCGATACCTCGGTGCTGAAACCATGAACTAGTAATCAACTGAACTTGATACCTTGGGCGAGTTGGAGTTCGGTTGACCAGTTGATGGTGTTGGTTTGACGGCGCATGTAAACTTTCCAAGCATCAGAGCCCGATTCGCGACCACCCCCAGTTTCCTTTTCTCCGCCAAACGCGCCGCCAATCTCGGCTCCACTTGTGCCAATATTGACATTCGCTATCCCGCAATCGCTACCCCGCGACGACAAAAACAGTTCAGCAGTTCGCAAGTTGTTCGTAAATATGGAACTTGACAATCCCTGTGGAACATCATTCTGCATAGCAATCGCTTGATCGACCGTGTCATATTCAACCACGTACAAAATAGGTGCGAAGACTTCTTGATGCATAGCTTCCGTTTGGCTGGGCATTTGAATGATGGTCGGCTCAACAAAGAAACCGTCCCTTGCAATTCGATTTCCTCCTTCAATTACAACACCACCTTCTTGGGTCGCTTGCTGAATTGCCGCCAGATACTGATTTAGCGACGCTTCTGACACAAGTGGCCCCATCAATGTTCCTTTTTCCAAAGGGTCGCCGATCGAGATCGATTTATAGGCTCGCCGCAATCGAGAGACCACCTCGCCTGCAATTGAGCGATGAAGAAATAATCGTCGCGTCGAAGTGCACCGCTGCCCCGCAGTGCCTACCGCCGCAAAAACTATCGCAGGTATCGCTAAATCCAAATTTGCATCAGGCTCGACAATCACCGCATTGTTGCCACCTAGCTCAAGCAAACTTTTTCCGAAACGCTGAGCTACAACTCCAGCGACCTGCTGCCCCACGCGACAAGATCCGGTGAAACTAATAAGTTGCAAATTTCGATCCGCAACCATCGTCGTCGCGATATCTTCATTTGCTCCTATGACCAAATTAAAGATGCCCGAAACGCCATGATCGGCCATAACTTGATTACAAATGTGCTGTACGGCGATCGCTACTAATGGCGTTTGCGGCGAAGGTTTCCAAATCATAGTATCCCCGCAAATCGCCGCTAATGCAGCATTCCATGACCACACCGCAACCGGAAAATTGAAGGCGCTGATGATTCCGATTGGACCAAGCGGATGATATTGCTCGTACATGCGGTGATCGGGACGCTCGGAATGCATCGTATTTCCGTAAAGCTGCCGCGATTGCCCCACGGCGAAGTCGCAGATGTCGATCATCTCTTGTACTTCGCCGATCCCTTCGGCACGAATTTTCCCCATCTCCAAAGTCACCAATTCACCTAGTGGCTCCTGTAGTTCCTTGAATCGATTGCCAAGATCCTTTACAAGTTGCCCTCGTCTAGGCGCAGGAACACAGCGCCAGGACTCAAACGTCTTTACGGCTTGTTGAACGACGCCATAATAGGATTCAATAGTCGCCAAGCGAACTTGGGCAATAGCTTTTCCCGTTGTCGGAGAGTAGGAAACCAAGTCGGTTCCTTTGGGATCACTGATCCATGCACCAGGCCCAGCACAAGCCCCAGGGTTTTGCGCTTGAATGTTTAATTTATCCAGTAGCTCGCGCGTTTTCATATTAAGCTCTTTTAAATGCGATGGATCGCTTTAACGATTCCTAGAAACGGTTCTCATGATTGTAGGCAATAAAAATCCTAAGCAAACTCGACAAGATGTGCGATTCTATCCAACTGCTGTCAATTCCTGAGGCCGATTTCGCATGAACGTCTCTGAATTACAACAGACAATCTTGTTCCAAAAAATTGCAGTCAAATTCGAAGGTGATTTTTGCCTGGACGAACCAACGCGAAAAATATACGCGACGGATGCTTCCGTCTATCAAGAGATTCCCAAAGCTGTCGCGATCCCAAAATCGGAAGCCGATATCGAGTTAGTCATCCAACTCGCGAATCAAACCGGCATTGGGATCATTCCACGTACAGCCGGAACATCCCTAGCCGGACAAGTTGTCGGCGGGGGAATCGTTCTCGATCTTTCTCGTCACTTTACAAAAATCCTCGAAATCAACTCGAAAGAAAAATGGGTACGCGTACAGCCTGGCGTCATCCGTAACGAACTGAATGCCGCATTGGAAGCTTTCGACTTAGTCTTTGGCCCCGAAACTTCGACGGGCAACCGAGCCATGATGGGCGGGATGCTTGGAAACAATTCGTGTGGTTCGAATTCGATTGTCTACGGTTCCATGCGTGATCATACTCTCGAAGTGACCGGGTTCATGAGCGATGGTAACCGAACTACTTTTCGGGAAATACCCTCAGCCGAACTTACAAGGCTCGCCAAAAACCCCACAACACTCAAGCAATCGATCTATGCGGGACTTCACGAAATCTTTTCATCGGACAATAATCGCCAAGAAATCCACCGAGGCTTTCCAAAAGCGACTGTCAGCCGACGCAACACGGGTTACGCTCTGGATGCCATGGTCGATTGCCAACCCTACAACCCGAGCGGCCCGCCTTTCAATTTATGCAAACTGATAGCAGGCAGCGAAGGCACGTTATTCCTTGCCACCGAAATCAAATTGCGATGTCATGCATTGCCTCCAAAAGTCGCCGGTTTATTGTGCGTTCATCTTGAAACCGTCGACCAAGCTTTACGTGCGAGCCTTGTTGCAATGAGTTACTCGCCGTTTGCGTGCGAACTGATCGATCGGCTAATTCTCGAAGGCGCTGCACGGAATATTAATCAAAGACAAAACCTCGGTTTCGTATCGGGTGATCCCGGTGCGATCTTGGTCATTGAAATTCGCGGTAATCATCAAGACGAAGTGCTCGTGACCACTTCGCAAATTCAGTCCGAGTTGGAATTGAATAATCTGGGCTACCACTTTCCCGTGTTGTTCGAGCCCGAAACGAAAAAAGTTTGGGAATTGCGGAAAGCAGGCTTGGGAGTTGTCTCTAACGTGCCGGGTGATTCCAAGCCATGCACTGTTATCGAGGACACCGCAGTCGCGCTCGAAGACTTGCCTGCCTATATCGCGGAGATGCACCAACTGCTCAGCGGGAAATATGGACTCGATTGCGTTCACTACGCACATGCAGGTGCCGGAGAAATTCACTTGCGGCCGGTTCTCAATTTGAAGACGGAATCCGGCAGGAAGCTATTCCGACAAGTCGCTGCCGATGTCGCCTCGCTAGTCAAGAAATGGAATGGATCACTCAGCGGCGAACACGGCGACGGACGATTGCGGGGCGAATTCCTGCGCGAAATGATCGGTCCCACAAATTACGAACTATGCCGCAAAGTTAAAGAGTTATGGGACCCCCAAAACATCTTCAACCCAGGAAAGATCGTCAATGCTCCGCCGATGGATCAAGACCTCCGCTTTCCGATAGGTAAGTTGATCCCAAGCGTGGACACGGTTTTCGATTTTTCCGAAACCCAGGGATTACTTGGGGCCGCTGAGATGTGCAGCGGGTCGGGCGATTGTCGCAAAACGCACTTGGCCGGCGGCACAATGTGCCCTAGCTATATGGCAACTCGAAATGAATTTGACTCCACTCGAGCCCGAGCCAATCTTTTAAGGCAGGCCCTAACCAGTCCCTCCAACGCTCAGTGGCCACTGGACAACCAGGAAGTTAAGAACATTCTCGATTTGTGTTTGTCGTGCAAGGCATGCAAGAGCGAGTGTCCAAGCAATGTGGACATGGCAAAAATAAAAGCTGAAGTCACTCAAGCGCACTATGATCGACATGGAATTCCGTTGCGGGCTCGACTCATTGCTAACTACGCTCGATTGAATCGGTGGATGTCGGTGGCTCCCTCCTTCTACAACTGGGCAGCGAGCAATCCTGTTACATCGCGTTGGATCAAGTCGTTTTGCGGATTTCATCCCCAACGCTCCTTGCCAAAACTGGCTTCGCAAACCTTGAGCCATTGGCTACAAAAACACTCGCCTCCTCCCCATGCTGGCTCCGTCGGCGAGGTCACTCTATTTTGCGATGAGTTTACAAATTACAATGATTTAGAAGCCGGGCGAGCCACGGTCGAATTGCTCGAAAACCTAGGCTACCGAGTGCAGTTTGTGAAGCACGACGAAAGCGGACGAGCCGCTATTTCCAAAGGTTTGTTACGGAAAGCTCGTTCGATTGCCGAACGCAATGTCGCCGCATTAGCTGATAAGATTTCGGACCGTAACCCGCTAATTGGAATTGAACCATCCGCAATCCTAACATTTCGCGATGAGTATGTTTCGCTTCTGCGCGGTGCGCAGGCAACTATAGCAAAACGTTTATCCGTCAATTGTCTGCTTCTCGATGAATTCATTTCGCAACAAACATCCCAAGGCAATATCCGACCGACTCAATTCACCGATCACGCGAAAGTCATTCGGTTGCATGGGCATTGTCATCAGAAAGCCATCGCGTCACTGGCCCCCACAGTTCAAATGCTGCAGCTACCGAAAAATTACAGGGTGCGTTTGATTCCATCAGGTTGCTGCGGGATGGCCGGTTCGTTCGGTTATGAGCGTGAGCATTACGAAACAGCGAATCGTATCGGCGAACTTGTTCTGATGCCGACCATTCGAGCAGAACCAGAAGAAAATCTGATTGCCGCAACAGGCACCAGTTGTCGCCATCAAATTCTCGATGCGACAGGACGACTCGCTTTGCATCCGGCACAAATTCTTCGCAACGCCCTGCTGCCCGCATCCTGAATTTGGAAAGATAATATCCTACGACCATCCAAGTCATGGCAATTCAATTTTTTGAACCCAGTCTCGCCATGTTTCTCATGTCGTAGCTCATCTACATTTCTACGTATACACGCGGGCCTTGCTACCCTTTCGCCGCACAAACGATAAATTGCACAAAATGCGTTTTGTTCTTCTCTTCGATGTAACCGGCACAAACAAAATTTGACATTACGCTCTCTCGCGTTGTCCAAAGTGGCTTTCCAGCAACTTATCCTACAAAACTGGCAAAAACCGAGTCACGAGAAACGGGAAAACCAACGTCTTGTTTAACAACTTACAAATTTCGTTTTTCCTAATCCGGTTAGAAATTGCACGCTCCGCACCTCATTAAAACCTAGGATTCATCGCGTTTACCAGTCCGAATCCCATACAGCGAGTTGTTAATTTAAGACCAGCAATTATGGGCTTATCTAAAACAAGCTTTTGTCCAATCTATCGTCTGCTGACGGCCCCGATACGCCGTCATTTAGCGAAGCAGTTTCGTAAAAACAACTCATGGCCGGGAGCAGTACTTTTCTACCATCGCGTTGCAGACAACGACTTGACGGATTGGACGATCACCACCTCGGGCTTTGCAGAGCAACTGGATTGGCTCAGTCGTTTTGCGAAAATCGTTTCACTCAGTCAAATTCAATCTGGCCAGAAAGTCGGACGGCGCGACAACCTCGAAGTGGCCCTTACGTTTGACGATGGCTACCTTGAGTCATTTCAAAACGCAATCCCGCTATTAACCAAACGTAATTTGCCTTGCACTTTTTTCGTTTCAACGGGCTTCGCAGAGTCGGGACGTCCTTTTCCGCATGATGTCGATAAAGATCAAAAGCATGCGCCGGTTTCCATAGAAATCGTCAAGTCAATCGCGCAACAAGGTATCGAGATCGGTTGCCATACGGTTACTCATTTAAATTTGGGACAGACCTACGATCGCCAAAGACTACTTTTCGAAATTCGCGACAGCCGACACAAATTGCAAGATTGGTCCGGGCAAGAAGTGCGATTCTTCTCCTTTCCCTACGGTATGCAGTGGAATATGTCGCAGGCCGCCATCGACACAATTTATGAAGCTGGCTTCGCTGGTTTTGTTTCCGCATATGGAGCTTGGAATAAGATTGGAAGCGATCATTTTCACATTCGCCGTATCCATGCGTTTCGAGGCATCTGCCACCTTCAAAACTGGCTGACTCTCGATCCGCGCAAAATCTATTGGGAACCCGAGTTTCCCTATGTAGATCCAGCGTCCAATCCGGCACTCAACAAGGCACAGCCCGCTAGCCCAATGCCGATTTGTGCACCTGGTAATCTAACCGGATTGAGCTCTCCGTCTGAGTCGCTGGTATGATGACCGCGATAGGATCCGCACCTTCCGTCGGCTCGATCCACAAGCACATCCCGGAATTAGATGGAGTCCGCGGTGTAGCAATATTGCTTGTGACTATCTATCGCTTTGCAGTTGAATTGCCACACTCCACTTCCTTAGGGTTATTGTTCCAGCCCGTATTGAAATTCGGCGAGCGAGGAGTCGATTTGTTCTTTGTTCTATCGGGTTTTCTGATAACGGGAATCTTGTCTGACACTCGCAGTTCCTCGCACTATTTTTCAAACTTCTACATCCGTCGCGCTTTGCGAATACTACCGCTTTACTATCTCGCTTTGATTTTGTTTCTATTCATTCTTCCACGATTGGTTACCGACGCCACGGCCTTTGAGCCAGCCATTCGCAACCAGTTTTTTCTTTGGACCTACCTAAATAACGTTCATATGGCGATTACCAACAGTTGGGGTTTTGGCCGTATGAATCATTTTTGGTCACTTGCTGTCGAAGAGCATTTCTATCTCGTCTGGCCATTCGTCATCTACTGCTGCACGACCAAAACAGCTTTTCGCACTTGCCTTTGCTTGGCGGTTGCGTCGGGTCTCAGTCGTATTTTGGTTCGCCAATACTACGATGTTTCCGTCGCAGCCGACGTTCTGACGATTTTTCGACTCGAAGGATTATGCTTAGGCGCCGCATTAGCCCTTTGGCTTCGATTCCCCGATCGTCAAGAATCATCACGCCGCAATGTATTCTCTGTAGCGTTGACGATGATCACAATCTCAATCTTGATTTCGATCGTTGGCAGATCTATTCCCAGTCTTGGACACAGTACCTGGGCCGTAATATTTGTCGGCCTGATGATCCTGGTCGTCAGCTCTCGCAAAACTGACTTCCTTTCGCGTTTCTTCTCTGCGCCAGTCTTGCGGCATTTTGGTAAATACAGCTACGCGATGTACGTTTTCCAGAACCCGTTGATACCTTTGATATCAAGCATTATTTCCGTCGAAATATTCATGTCCTGGACGGGCGAACGATTTCTGTCGGGACTTCTTTATGTAGCTGCAATGTTCTTCGCGACTTGGGTTACCGCAATCTGTAGCTGGTTTCTCGTCGAACGGCACTTCATTCGTTTCAAACATCGTTTCCAAGATCATCGCCCTTCCTCAACAAGCAGCGATTCTCAGTAAATAGGACAGCAACATGCCAATCCAAGTTGTTAAAAGCATCGACGAACTTGAAAAATATGAATCTGACTGGGATCGCCTGGCAACCAATCCTGCGATGGCTTTCGATTGGATGAAATCGTGGTGGCAAGCCTTTGGCGCAAACCACGAACTGCATGTGCTCGTAGTCTCCAATGAACAAGGAAACGTGATTGGAATCGCGCCATGGTACATATCGAAAAAACTCGGCACGAGAACCCTAAAATTCTTAGGTTCTGGAAAGGTCTGCAGCGACTATCTTCAAATTCTGACTCAGCCGAATGATCAAATCGTCGTCGAATCAGCGTTATTCGATCACATCGAAAAAGCCGCGAGGCGAGTAGCGGCAGTTTCTATTTTCCGAGGCATTGAACTCGAAGGCATTCAAGCTGATAAATCGCAAATGGTTGGCCTGTTGTCTCGATTCACCAAGCAAGGTTACCAAGTACAAGACAAGCCGCTTGAAAACGCTTGGCAAATTGCATTGCCCGATACTTGGGAAAATCTACTCGCAACGCTCTACTCTTCGTTCCGTCGCAAGATCAAGAAGTGCGTCGAACGCATCGATAGCGAAGCCTTACAGGTACGTATTGCTGACTCCGAGTCGGACTGGCAGCAAGCTTACATTGTATTATCCGAATTGCATCAAGCTAGACGCAAAAGCATTCATAGCGACGGTTGTTTCGATGACACTCGCTTTTGCAAATTCTTACACGGCGCGATACCTGCGATGATGAAAAAACGCCAAGCTCGTGTGGTTTGGCTGACCGCAGACACTAAACCAATCGCTGCTTGTTTGTTGCTGCTTGGAAAGTCCTACATCGGTATGTACCAATCGGGCATCGATCCTAATTCTATGTCGTTCGAGCCGGGACACACGTTGGCGGGATTCCTTGTTCGCGATGCGATTCAAAACAAAATAGCGACATACGATTTCATGCGGGGTAATGAACCCTACAAGGCCCTTTGGCGTGCTAAGCCGATCGGCTTAACAAAGTGCTTTTTGGTGCCACCGACCTTTGGTGCTCGATCCGCACATGGCCTTGAAAGCTTTGCAAGACGTGCCGTGCAACGCATTAGGAAAGCTGCCCAATCCACTCAATTACAGCCACCGGAAATTGAGCAAAACGCTCAAGCAGCGACCTAGATCTCGTTGTTTCTCAGGCTTAGGTTTTATCGCCCGGCCCCGGCGAATCCATGGTCTTTCTGCCTCAACAAGCGTTGTAGAAAATGGCAACGGGCTGCGCGGTCGTGAAATAGATTTCTTCCAGCAGCTACGCTTTTGATAAACGCTGCTAGATATCTTGCCGGGTTTGCCACTATACTAATCCGTCTTCGGTTCCACTTCCCGTGCCTCGCCATCTAACAAGAACATCCCACCAGGAGATCATCCCATGACGGTCCGTTCGGTATGCTTTGCAGCAGCGTTTGCCATCTGCTTTACCAACTCCCTTCCAGCACAAAACACGGTCAAGCCCGTGCGAATGGGCTGCGGTATCATGACGTTCGATACCGTACCTGGTTGGGGTCTACGTCCCGACGGCAAATCCGCAATCGGACCAACGCACGGCGCGGTCGTAATCGATAAAGCGGGAAATATTTATACGAGCGCTCAAGCTGGCGTTTTTGTATTTTCTCCTGATGGCAAAGTGATCCATTCCTATTTGGGCGACAACTACTCCAACATCCACGATATGGAAATTCGCGACGAAGAAGGTGGCGAGTTCATCTATGGGGCTCGCAACAATAATGCCGAAGGAATCAAGTTCAATATCAGCACCGGCGAAATCGTCCTAAAACTCGGGCTACCTCCTGAATCCGGACTCAAGGATATCAAGTTCAATCCAACCGCGATCACAATCGCTCCGAACGGCGACATCTTTCTATCGAACGGCTACGCAAGCAACCACATTTTCAAGTACGACAAGACCGGCAAATACTTGATGCATTTCGGCTCACAAGGTAACGGGCTTAAGCAGTTTAACACCGCTCACGGGATGACTCTCGATACTCGATACGATCCACCGCGTCTATTGATTTGCGATCGTAATCACGAGCCGAAAGGTCGATTAATTCACTACGACCTCAACGGCGAATTTATCGAAGAAGTTGTGACCGGCCTGGGCATGCCCACATCCGCCGCAGTCCAGGGCGACTATGTTTCCGTGCCAGATTTGCACGGCCGATTGGTGATTCTCGACAAAAGCAACACCATCATGGCCGTGCTTGGTCATAATGCCGATCCAGACAAACGAGTCAATTACAACGTGCCGCAAGAACAATGGATCGAAGGCGTATTCAGCGGGACGCACGGTTCGTACTGGGATAAAGACGGCAATCTGTACATCCAAGACTGGAATGTTTCAGGCAGGATTATGAAGCTAGTACGCGTTAAGTAATTCGCCTAACCGATTGTAAAATTTTCTGCGCCATGGGGATACCAACAGCCTTCTTGGCGCGAACGACTAACATAAGTGGATGCGGTTGCAAAAACGTACTCGTACTCAGTGAAACGGTACTCGTACTCAGTGAAACGGTACTCGTACTCGATCGGGGGCCCTAAACGAGTACGAGTACCGCCGGTGGCTGAGTACGAGTACGAAAATGCTGTCAATTCAGGCATTTTTTTGGTCGACGCACGGCGATCATCGCGCATCGGTTCCACAATGCCGCATTTCTCCGACGCGATCCGCGTCCTTAGCGAACCTCGGCCTTGATAGAATCTCGATTCCTCGCGGCAATGGGGATATTCGTGAAACGTCGTTCAACGAACTCGTAAAACAGAATCGCAGCGGGTAAGGATAATAGACAGCAGATGGGTACCACGATCAATGCAACTTGCCACTCACTGCGCAGGCCGCCATAGGCAAGTAAGCTCGACACACTGACAACGATCAAGAAATGCGTCAAATAAATACTGTACGATCGCTGACCACACCATCGAAGCGGCACGACACTCCAGTGATTACAAATCCGACGGTCCCAGCGCCTTAGAAATAGTAGTCCAATTGCGAAACTGCATCCGACGAAAAGATACTCGGCAAGGTGTTTGTCAAAGTAGTCCTTGGCGATGACTCGATTGACAATCGCATACGTCATTCCAACGAGAAGAACGGCAACGGTGGCTTGTACGCGCCGCTTGTTACTACCCGCGTTCGCACAGTTCAGCGTCCGGTAGACGAGGATTCCCGCAGCGAACATGATCCAATGCCCGTCCCAGAAGAATCCTTCATGCCCTCGGCCTAATATCGTCTGAATTTGATGCATCACGATCACACCCGCCGTCAGCCAAGCCGTCGCTTGAAAGAATCGTCGTGGTGCCAAAGCCAACAGCAGTCCCGTCACGATGTAAAATTGCTCTTCGTAACATAGCGTCCAAGTATTGGCTAACAGATAAGCCGATTCGCCACCCAGAACATTGGGTCGCCAAGACTCTGCCGCTAAAGAGTTTCCGATCCATTGCCAAAACGACATGGCTGCCAAGTCGGGTAGTTGATGACACTGCTCTCGCATGATCGGCAGGCTGGTCATTATCCAAGTAAACGCAACCGCGATTCCAAACATCGTCCACAAAGGTGGATAGATTCGCCGAAAGCGTCGAACGAAATAGTCCTTCAACGAAACGCGCCGCTTGATCTGCGACTCTACACTAGCGGCAATGCAATAACCGCTGATGACAAAGAAGATAGGGACTCCAACCCAGCAAAATCGGATTAGATACAGGGGCAGTCCGCACAAACTCCAGGTCGATGGATCGCCCAGCCGAAAATTGTAGTCACCATAAAATGTTGCATGGTAGAGAACTAACATCACGCATGCTGCTCCTCGCCACAAATCGAGTGAGTTGTAACGTGAACTCGGCGACGACGAAGGTCGGATTTCGACCGCTGGAGTTTCGACAACCGCAGGCGGTACCAATACGGGGACGACCAGATCGGAGGCGGGAGCAAGAAACGTGCTCGAGCCGTTTTCGTTCCATCCGCTGGTGTAATCCGATGTAAATTGACTCATGAGTTCTGTTTACCCAATTGCAATAAAAACATGCGTCCTCGAACCCAAACCCGCGACGCCTTGTTTGTTCGTGTTCGACCGAAGAATGGTCGCCTTTTCGAAGGGTACGTCATCTGGCTGCTTACTGCTCCGATTGCACGCGTGGAAAAAAGCTCCCCTTGAGGAACGAGAACAATTTTTCCTAATGTTCCTGCAATAACATCGCATCGCCTCACGCTTTGCGTTATGTCGCAAGAGGTTTCTTATCGTTGCGACATCTCGCAAGTCGTCCTGCGCCGAACTAGCAACACAAATTGTTCGATTTGCTGATTTTGCTAGGGAATGTGGGCTAAGTTTTACTACCAAGCCCAAGCACAAAATACTCCAGGATTTCATGATGTTGCGTTCCCAAACAATGAACTCGTCCGAACTGACAGAACACGCGAAACAGTGGGATGATTTGTGGGCGACAAGCGACATTGGCCTTCCCGCAATGCGATCGCAGGGAGTTCTGCTTTGGCGTAACACATTTGCGCCGAAAGCAAAATTGAAGGCCCTTGTCGTTAAGGACGGCGGTCGGTTCGTTGCGGGACTGCCGTTGGTCGAAGACAAGTCGCGTTGGCCAGTGACTATCTACCGATTAACGTCGAATTGCACGGTATGTTCTGGCGATCTGCTGATCGATCCGAATTGCGATGTTGATTCTGTGACCAACATGATTGCCGCCGAGCTCGCTCGATTGCCGGGCATGTTCATTGCACTCGAGGGCATGCCCGTTCAATCCGACCGATGGCAGCGATTGATCGCCAAGCTCCGAACGGCCGGGCACGAATTGCATGTAAGTCCCGGCCATGACGTTGGCGTGGTTGATATCCTGCACGACTGGGAAGCTTACACGCGCAGTTGGTCAAGCAATCACCGCAGCGCCATCAAACGCTCGCGAAGCAAACTCGAAGCCGAAGGCGCCGTCTCGGTCGTGCGAATGCGTCAACCATCAGACGAAGAGCTACACACAGCCCTCGAAACCTGCTTTGCGATTGAGAACAAAGGCTGGAAAGGCGAAAACGGTACGTCCATCCTAACCACCCCCGGCCTCAGCGAGTACTACCAACAGGAAGCCCGCATGATGCGCGATCTTGGGATGCTGGACCTTTGGCTCTTAAAACTCAACGACCAGATAATCGCTTTCGAGTATTGCCACTTCTCCAAGGGCACCTGCTTTTCTCACAAGATCAGCTTCGACCCCGACTTCGATCGATTCTCACCAGGCCGCGTCCTGCGTTGTATGCAACTAGAACAATACCACCAAGACCCAAACGCCCGGCTATTAGACACCTTAGGCGTTTTGTGCGAAGCCAAAGCCAAATGGACAACCCGCTCCTACAAATCCACCCGCTGCTTCCTAGCCACCAATGCCCTGGGAGCAAACCTCGCATTACGAAGCTACAAAAAGATTCGAAGCCTTCGAAAGAAACTGCAAAGCCCCGAACCAGCTCCTCACACCATCCAACCCAGTGCCGAAAAATATTTCGAACTCGCCAAACCGAAACAAACGCTTGCTGCTCCGGTTTTGGTAAATGGCCAAAATCATTTCGCGCCCATGCAAACTCCACACGAAATCTAGCCCCGAAAACCCAAAGTCAACCTGGAACAACGATCCTGGAATAACGATCCTGGAATGACGAAAATAAATTCGCGCTCACCAAAAACTCCACGCGAATTCTTGCCCCCCCTCGCCCAAGTACTCTTGGGAGAGGGGGATGGGGGGTGAGGGCAAGCGATCACTTAACTCCGATATCCCACAATTCCGGGCGTTCAAACTTAAAGCTCGTTTTGAGACGGCCCGGATTCAGGAATGGACCAACTTACTCAAAGACTCTGTTTCAAAATTTGCCGCTACGCGGCGATTCGCGTATGCGGTCTGGCCGGCTCCACAACGGCTCAGACCCGCTACCGCTCATCTCGGCTACCGCCGAATTGCTTGGACTCGGCTCAACTGAACTCAAACAGCGAAAGCCGAGGTTGCCGTTCCGGACAGACGAGCGGAGCGCAAAGCGATACGCCGCACGCGCGCACCGCGAGGAATCGCCCCAGCCCCCGCCACGGAACACCCGAAACGCTGCACCCTTTTTCTTGTACAACGGGTCAGCTAACGGCGCATCAGCGTATTTTCGCAGCCAAGAATCCTGACACCACTCCCAAACGTTTCCTAACATGTCATAAAGTCCCCAAGCATTCGGCTGTTTGAGTTTGACGTCGTGCGTCATAGTTTCGCTGTTTTTATCGTACCAAGCAATTGCATCGATCGCTCCATAACGACTTGCCGATGATCCGGCGCGACAAGCGTATTCCCATTGGGCTTCACTCGGTAACGCAAGATTCAACTCGGGTATGCGTTCGTTGAGTTTGGATATGAATTGCTGACAATCATCCCAACATATGTATTCGACCGGCCGGTTTGGTCCTTTAAAATGACTCGGCGATTCGCCTACGACTGCATGCCAAAACTCCTGCGTGCATGGCGTATCAAACATCCAAAAGCCGCGACTGATCGTGACCCAATGCTGTGGCGTTTCATTCTCATCCCGCTCTTTGCCTGCTGTCGGAGAACCCATCTGAAATCGTCCAGCAGGAATCCAACGCAATGTTTGCTCGACGTTTTCTATTTCAATGGCGCACCAACGACCAACCGTATCGTGCCCCCAATTGTTCGCCCAAATCGGTGGCGTACCGAACCGTAATGGATGCTCTGCAACAATCATGATTTTTGGGAAAGACCAACCTCAATGCTTGGCGACCGATCAAATAGGAATCAAAAAAATCGGCCATTCGGCGAACTTTCGCAACGCCTCGATCCGTTTGGATGATGTTAGCGTGACACTACTAATACACCGATGGCCATTTTCTTTTTGCCAGCGATCCTAAACAGGACCACTAGTCGGGATTGAAATCTGTTCATGGAGACATCTTCTGATGCCCGTTGAGCTCAAACAGCGAAAGCCGAGGTTGTTGTTCCGGTTAGACGAGTGGTTCGCATTGCGATACGCCGCACGCGCGTTCTGCGAGGAATTGTCCCAGCTCCCGCCACGGATCACCCGATTCGCTGTATTGTCGACTCCAATCCAATCGTAAACGTTAACCGCTATCATTCCGCCTATCAACCGCCCTCAGCACAAAAAGTCGTTTCAGCCATCGAGCGGCATCGACGTGTACCATCATTCCCAAAATAGAATCGTATGCACGCTGGAGTTGATTGCCCGTCGCCCTTCCAACCACAAATTGCCATTCCCAACGGTTTAGAGAGCGAATGAGCCGTAGTCGGCGACTTCGGGCGACGCGAATCGTCCCTGGAAAGATGCGAAATCCGCACAACGTTAATCCAGCCAAACTACGTTGAATTTGAATTGGCAAGTTCCATCGCAGTTTGAGTCGCTCATTCAGAAAAAAACTTGTCGCGTTTGCAATTTGAGCAGCCTGTCCATTGGATCGACACCATACGATAACATCATCCATGTAGCGTACCATTGCACAGGAACCTAGCTCCTCCATGACTTGGCGATCTAGCGCCGACAAGTAGAAATTTGCAAAGTGCTGCGAAGTCAAAGCTCCTATTGGTAATCCTTGAGATTCGTCTCCGCTATTTGCGTCAATGACTCGATCCAACAATCGGAGGCAAGCGTTTCCCTTGACTTGTCGTCGGAGCGCGTCTTTTAGCACGACATGATTGATGCTATGAAAATACTGGTGTACATCTAATTTGACGTACCATGGATATCGCCGCGAGTGTTGTTGAGCGCGTTGAATGGCCGCCAATGTTCCTTTCCTCTTTCTACAAGCAAAGGTGTCGTCGACAAGTGAGCGATCCAAGATCGGCCCAACATGTGCCATAATCGCGTGGTGCAATACTCGATCGCGGAATGTCGGCGCATGAATCATGCGAGGTTTGGGGTCTCGTATATGAAATACCCGCGAAGGTTGAATGACGATGTTTTCTGTAAGAATTGCACGCCTAAGTTCCCGCAGGTTTTCATCTAATTTTGCTACAAACGCTAAGACTTGGGATCGGCATCGACGCCCAGAAGCCGCCTTCCACGTAGAATTGATTAGATTGTCCCAATCGGCGATTTGTGCTAACGAGACGTTGGTACGTTTCATATGGGAATTGCTGCGGTGTTGCTCGGTTCAAAGCCAGCAGTTGCCGACGAGGGCAAATTGATTTGTTCAATAAATCGGTTACCATATTTTTCCACGCGCGCTGCACCCACGCCACTGATACCCCGTAACGCAGTTAGTGAGGTGATACGCTGCTTTACCATTTCTGCAAGCTGTTCGTTTGTAAAGATTGCGTAGGGCGGCACACCGTCACTCTCAGCAAGTTCTTTTCGCAAAGTCCTTAGCCTAGCAAAAACAGCAAAATCGGCTTCTGGCAATACGTCTCGATAATCGATGCGGCTCTTATTGATGCTTGGTGAGGGGATCTCTGGCGACACGGTCGTGACACAAATTGACCAAAAGCTATGTATTCCCGATTCGACAAATTCTTTACGAACGTCGGCAATGCGATGTGAACTTAGCAGTTGATTTAGCTCTTTCGTCAAGAGTTCGCTGTCGCAAGCCGGTATGTTGAAAACATGAATCTTCATTAGTTCTATTTCTTTTTAGTCGATCGTTTTGATTTCTTCGTAGAATTTTTGCCGCTACGCGGCGATTCGCGTTTGCGATCTGGCCGGCTCCGCCCAGGCTCAGACACGCTTCCGCTCATCTCGGCTACCGCCGAATTGCTTGGACTTGGCTCAACGGAACTCAAACAGCGAAAGCCGAGGTAGTCGTACCGGTTAGACGAGTGGTACGCACCGCGATACGCCGCACGCGCGTCCTGCGAGGAACTGCCCCAGCTCCCGCCACGGATCACCCGAATCGCTGAATCCTTCTCGAAATACCTCGGATCGGTCTGGGCTTTTTCATCATACTTGCGGTAGGCTGAATCCTCGCACCATTCCCACACATTGCCCAACATATCATACAGCCCCCAACTATTGGGCAGCTTTTTCCCGACTTCGTGAGTTTGTCCTTCACTGTTCTTGTCGTACCACGCTATCGCGTCCAATTCGCCGTAACGAGCACTTGTGGTTCCAGCGCGACAACTGTATTCCCATTCGGCTTCGCTGGGTAAACGTAGATTCAAGTTTGGAATCTCGGCATTCAATGTGCCCATGAATTCCTTTGCTTCTGTCCAGTTAACTTGCTCGACGGGACGTCTATCGCCCTTAAATTTGCTTGGATCAGTATTCATTACCGCTTTCCACAAGTCTTGCGTACAAGGCGAATCGAACAACCAAAAACCTTTGCTTAGCGTGACGTCATGCTGCGGTCCTTCATCGTCCATTCGACCTTCCTCATCATTCGGCGAACCCATCCTGAATGTCCCCGGCGGAATCCATCGCATGCGTTGACGAATGCTTTTGAATTCGAACTCGCCCCACAATCCGAATCGGTCGCGTCCGGATGCGACCGCCCAATCCGGTGCCGGACCAAGTTCAATTCGAACAGACTCGCGATCGGTTTCGATGAGCAAGGAATTGGTCGTGCTTTCGACGCCTACTTGAGGCAGACCAATCGTTACCGACTCCGTGCCATTGAGTTTCACAAGGCGAGGACGATTTGGTTGCCCCTGCGTGTGCGGCGTCAAAGAATATTGGCGGTCTGACCGGCTCCGCCTCGGTTCAGACACGTCAATATTCTTCGCCGCCGCACTTGCTTGCTCGATAATTGGCTGACTCGAACTTGGCTCAACTGAACTCAAACAGCGAAAGCCGAGGTTGACGTACCGGTCAGACGAGCGGAACGCATTGCGATACGCCGCACGCGCGTACAGCGAGGAAAAGACCCAGCACCCGCCACGGACCACCCGAACCGCTGCACCGCTGACTTCAGGGCCTGGATCGATTTGTGATTGCTTTGAATATTTTCTCTGACTGTCATGACACCATTCGTAGACATTGCCGATCATGTCGTAGAGCCCCCAATTGTTCGGAGCCTTCAGTTTGACATCGTGAATTTCATCGCCGCTGTTTTCCGAATACCAAGCGATCGCATCTAATTCGCCGTAACGTGGTGCCGATCCGCTATCGGCTCGGCAACTGTATTCCCACTCGGCTTCGGTCGGCAATCGCAGATTCATTCCGGGTAATCGTGAATTGAGTTTCTTTAAAAACTCCTGTGCATCGTCCCAGGAAATTTCTGTTACCGGACGCATTGGCGGAACAAAGCGTTTCGTTTTGCTGGATGAGCCCATAACTGCTTGCCATAAAGCTTGGGTACACGGCGTATCGAACATCCAAAAACCACGGCTAATCTCCACCTGATGCTGCGGGCCCTCGTTATCCCATCTCCCGTCCTCAGTATCCGGTGAACCCATCTTAAACTCGCCTGCAGAAATCCAACGCATGCGTTGAAAGATGCCCTCAACCTGAAACGAAGCCCAACTCCCGAACCCATCCCGCCCCCAATCACTCGCCCACGACGGAGGCCCGCCGTTTAGCCAGAATGATTCTGCCGTCTCTTCAGAGGGCGTATTTACGACAGCACCAATGTCCCTGACGTGATCGAATAAATAAATTTCTGAACCGATTGTTCGAATGTCTGCTAAAAAACTGCCCGAGTCTGGCGCCCGCGATTCATCATGCTCGTCAAACCCGTTGAAACGTAAACCACTCCCAATTTGGCCAATGCGATATTTTCTTTCTTCGCCTTTCGTGGGTGCAGGACTATCAGGCTCCCATTCCTCGAGCGGGCGTTCCTCGCGTCCATCTATTTCGCTTAGTAGTTGGCTTAGTTTCCTCGAAAGTGAATCGGGCAAACCACGAGTTCGACGCAAGCGAACCGACCAGCGCTTAATCCACGCTTTCATTTCAGCGGAAAAAGGTTTCTTGTTGTCTGTTGCGAGTCCTCCAAAAAATTCGATTGCCAAATCAACATGCCGCGGGTTTGGCAACAATTGCTGCGAGCCAGAATCGAGACTCAAGACTTCTTCGAACCAAACTGATGGATGCGACCATTGCCGGGCAGCCTCAATTAGTTCGAGCACGTCCGCGCGGATCTCTGGCGGTTCCAATTCAAATTGTTCCAGCAATTCTTTTCTTATCGACTCATTGAGACTGGCCGCATCGCTGTGACGACTGACAATCAATTCGTGCTGCCAGACGCGGGCCTCCATACCCGCATCGCCGCGAGTGTCTGGGCAGAATCTTCGTACCGCTCGAAGCAATTCGGGTTCTAAACGGACGACCGGTGCTAGAAAACGGAGTAAGCGCTGTAAGGCTATTGAAGTATCTGGAGCGTCATTATTCGGATCGATGCGTTCCCAGGGAACAATCGTCCATAACTGGGCAAGGTCGTGTGGAATCTGAGATGGATGACAAGGAACGACGGCAATGGCTCGGTTGCCATTGTCACGCAAATCCCTTCCGATGCGGAGCCAATTCTTTTGAACGTTGTCGCCGATCGAGACTTGAGTTGTCTCTCGCGATTTTCCTGAAACCAAGCATCCTAGATCCGTCATCGCCAGAACCAATGTATCTGGCGGCGGGGGCTCGAACCGAAAATGACGGCGTTCGCGTGGCTCCAAGACTTCCGGGAAGCGACAGCCATCATTCAACCGAGCTAAACTGAATCCCCAAACTGGATAGATCTTTTTGAGCTGAGCGGTAACAAAATCCTGGTCAGACCAATATGGTACTAACCGACGCGAGCGATCTTCTAAAATCATCAAATCGTGTCCCCAAACGCGTCGCGCACGCAGCGGGATTCGGTGAAGAAACTCGCCCCGGCTAAGTCGATTCACTGCGCCAACCATGTCGAGTTGATTCCGGGACCGCCGCGTTCCTGAGACACGACGCAATTGGGTGAGCAAATAACGGGGTTCAGCTAATGGTTGAAACTCGAGGCCGTTGATCGGCGAAAACGCTGCTTCGCGCAGGATTTCGTCAGGTTGGCGAATGGAAATCTCTACGTCCTGGACTTCCGTATTCTCTGGAAGCTCTTTGGTTACATATTGAGCAACACGCCAGTATTGGCTGGGCGCGGGATCGAACTGAGTCCATTCAAAGGGCGCTTGCGTTTTTATTTCGCTTTTCTCACTCGGCTTCACATCTTTCGGACGGTCTATTATTCGCGATTCAGCCTTGGGCTCGAAACCGATAGCAGCAAAGTCTACGACAAAATCCGGACTATTGGTCGCGTTCAATAAGTCAACGAGGTCCGCACGGCTTACCGCGCCAACTTTTTTCGATGGCTCGCGGTTCACTTAGTTCCCTTCGTCTTTGTCGAAGCCTTGGTGGAGCCATCAGATTCGGATTGTATGTCTTCCACAGGTTCTTGCGCGGCTAATTCAGCGGATTCTTCGGATTGCATGTCCACCGATTTCTTCACAATGAAATTCGCAACAACTTCCAGAAGTGCCGTTTGTTCTTCTAAACTTCGTTTACTATTTCCAGGATGTTGATGAATTACCGCACGGATCATGTCGAGATACTCCGCTTGACCGGGTAAAGGTTTCGCGTTTCGATTGATAGCTTCCTGGCGATCGCGAATCAGAATATCTGCACCCTTTTCGAGAACAGCGTCATTTGTCTTGTCTTTAAAGTGCACTCGTCCCCGATCGACGAGCATGGCTTTCAAAACGTCTTGATTGGTTGGAATCGTCAGGTGCAACACAACACAACGTCGAACGAAGGCATCCGGCAACATCCGTTCTTCATTCGTGGTAATAACGATCAACGGCGGCGGAAGCGTCTCGTCAATCGTGACTCGGTCGCATTCCAACGGTTTAAAACTGCCCGCGCCTAATGCCTCCAACAAGCCGTTCGGCACGTCACTTTCGGCCTTGTCAATTTCGTCGATTAACACCACCCAACCATTACGGGCACGCTCCGCGTTTTTCCCTTCGCCGAGAATCGAATGCTTTTTCGGATCAAATTTCTTTATGGATGCACCCGGTTCTTGGCCGTCGCAACGCGCGTTCGAACGCTCCAAGTGATCACGAGCGCTTTTTTTTTTTGAACGCCCACCAAAGAGGCCCTGGTTCGACAAATCGATCGACCGACAATTGCTGCCGAGCCAAATCTCGGTCCTTCAAAACGCCACACAATTGTGCTTCCGCGAGGCGCATCACTGCGTCAAAGTGGTATAACAGGTCGCGAGATTCAGTACGCGAATCGACGACATGCGGATAATAAGCGCGTTCGAGCGATTCCGCCGCCGCTTCGGCAAGCTGCGTTTTCCCAACCCCAGGCTCACCGCGAACAAGCAACGGCCTCCCAGCGGCCAGCGCCGCATTAATCGCAGAAACTTCGCGACTCTTAAATTGATGGTATCTCTCAACTCCAGATTTGGACTCGTGGAGCGGAACGGTTTCGGATGAGAATTTCAGAAAATTAGTTGTCAAGATCAAGAATCCAATTGTATGCGTAGATGAATGATTCTTCCGTAGGGTTGTCTAAGTTCTTGTTATATTCGACGAAGAAGAGCTCAGGCAGATAGGCGGAAACTTTGCGAACGACGTGCTCATATTGTTGCCTGTTATTCTTCTCATCTGGCATCGTAAGGATGCAATAAATCGTACGTTCATCTGTCTGCTCTGAAACATCATGAATACGTTGCTTTATGTCGTTCAACATGAGCTTAAAATCACTCGACTCGCGCGGTGTCGATTTACCTCCGATCCGCTTCCCTAATTGTGCGGCAATCTCACGAAGGAAGGATTGAATCTCATTTTCGCTACGTTCGTCGCCACTATAGCTTTCGGGGTAACCTATTTCCGGAGCAGCTTCAATGCTGGGATGAATTATTCCATTGTCCGACATTACGGGTTTACCGTCGACCGCCGCCATGACGACTTCCGCAATAGGCTTGTTTCGGACTCCGCCCAACCATAATAACGGTTGATTCTCTAACTTGAGGTCGCGTAGCTTCTCAATTAACTCTCGATCATAACGAAGGGGACACAAACGAACGAGGATTTCTCGAAGTCGGATTTTTTGCTCAGCGCTTGCCTGGGAATGAGGTAGTCGACATTTATTCAGTACGGTCGATAGATCGCAATCTTCGATAATGTGCCTTCGCAACTTCTCGCGACTGTTTTTTGTGTTGACATCCAGTTTGAATGAAGAGCACAGTCTTTCGATTGTTTCTTCGTTAAGTTTTCCGATCAGCGAGGCGATTTCTTTATGTAGGTTTTCTAAATTCTTTTCGTGACTTTCTCGGTTTGTGTTTAGGACAACAGAAGCCGAGCCTCCTTGTACCTCTAGGGTGACACCTGTATTGCTTGCCAAACTCAAACTTTGAATGGTGACAAGTTTTCGTTGATCTTGACTCAAATCTTGGATAATAGCCCACATCGGTATGCCATGATTATTGATTCCGGTTTCACCGTGATGATGAATGCCGATGAGTTCGAAATTCTCGCGAAAGACGGGAGAACCGCTGGAACCGGGAAGTGTCTCGGCAGAATAGGCGATCCGTTTCGAATGGCTGTCGTGATCGAACAGGATTCCAGAGCGGAGCGTAAGCGGGGCAGGGTCTAATTTGCCATCTTGTTGCCCTTGCATACCTGGGTGACCGAGCACATGTAACGCTTCACGGAATTGTGGACGATAATCGCATAACGTGAAGCAACCTCGCGATTGATCAACCGAGGTCTCTAATTCGAGGATGACGTAGTCAAGGCTGGTCGCAATGCTCGACGCCAATGGGATGCCCTCAATTTTGTACTTTGGCAATTCACTAATTTTTTTCGAACCATCGTGATCGAAGAATGCGAACAGCGGTCGTCCTGCCTGATTCGCAGCGTCAAAAACATGGTAGTTGGTCATGATTCGATTCTGCGCGACCAAAAACCCAGTACCAAGGTATTGATACTCAAATCCAACAAAACACATTCGACGTGACGCTTCTTGGTATTTGCTGATGAAACTAGCACCACTAAATACTTCGCCCCCAAGTGAGGCACCTACCACCGCTGCTTCGAGGCCAGAATATTTCGGGAGCTCATTGCGAAGCTGTTCACGCTCCTGATCGGTGGCAGCCTCTGTTAACGGTTGTTGCAAGAAGGCGTCGAGCTCGTTCTTGATTTCGTTTGATAACTCTCTGAGTTTGTTTTGTTCTTTACTCTGTAGGATGCTTTCCAACAAAGCAAGCTCGCTTCCTTTCTGAGCTCCAGAATCCGTCCCTTCAAGCAAACCTAAGATTTCAGAAACAACTTGATGAACGCCCTTCGACTCTTTTTTATATTCAAAAATTTGCGCGAGGTCCGGTCGTCCGATGTCCCTTAATGCGTGAGGGAGTCTAATCAATTTTTGTTGCGATTCCAAAAACTCCCAAATCCCTTCAGCCTCGCGTCCCTTGTCCCATGTTTTGCGAATCGGGTTTGGGATATCGAGTTCGTTGGCCAACTCAATCCAACTGCCATCGAGTCGTCGTCCGAATTCGTTGCGTATTTTGCCCGAGTAGGTGCTCATTGTGGTACCGTGAAGGATGAAAGTCCGGCGACTTTAATGGTCGAGGATAATGTGCGGAGCTACTGAGAAACAAACCGAGCAATCAAACTACTGCTTATTGGGGGCAATTTCAACAATCCATTCGACCGCAGAACAGATTTTTTGACTAAGCCGATGCGATCGAACCAATGCTATGTCGTCCGTCGTTCAAGCACTTGTCGCGGCGTTCGCTTCTGTTCCGAAGTAAACGGTGAGACCCGAAAAGGAACTTTTTCACCTTTTGCGACGAAACGGGCGTCAGGCTGGTGCTGGGCTGTGCGACAAATAGCAGTTTAGAAATATAGTTTTGATGCGACTTTTGTTCGCAAGTGCTTTTGCGATCATTCTGAAGCCTGAAAGGCTGGTACATCCTCTGCCGGTGGTGATAACCACCGGTTGAAATCCAACACAAAGGAAAAGCCCGAAGGGCTGATACAACAATAGACCACTCCCGAAACATTTCTCAAACTCGCAGTTTATGTGTCGGCCCTTCAGGCCTTTTCGCTTCAAATCAATGCACACCGGGGCCTTCGACCCCGGCAGAGGATATGCCAGCCCTTCGGGCTTAAATCCATTCCAGACTGCTATGTGTTCTAGCTCAAAGCGGAAGAAAAATAGACCTTATTCATTTTCTGAAATCCTCTCCAAGCTGCTATTTGCCGCACAGCCCAGGCTGGTGCTGCACGAAAAAGAAGAAAGCCGTCCTGCGTTACCACAGCACGGCTTTGTTGTGAACATCATTCCAATGAATTTGCGTGACTCAAATAATGGCCGCTCGGGGAGTCGAACCCCGACGCCTTGCGGCACCAGATCCTAAGTCTGGCGTGTATGCCAATTTCACCAAGCGGCCTTGTTGATGATTGCACGGACGAAACGACGCAAACATCATTCTTGATTACGGGACACGATTATAACGTCCGGGTTCGCGTTGTCGAGCTAGGTGCTGGCTCGGGTCGTCTTGAATTCCTATCCAATTGAATTTCCTAGCGATTTAGCAAGCCAATGCCGCTTAAGCACCCATGCATAAGTTTACAGTTATTTGAAGTAAATGTGACTAACGCCAAAACGGCTGATAACGCTAAATAACTTGTACTGGGGTGCTTAATTGCGATGAACTCTGCAAGTTCGGACCGGTAACGCGATTTAAATGACTTAACTTCCGTTTGCAACTGCTTGTTCTCAGTCGAATCTTTTCACTCGAATCGCGGTGAGCGTTTTTCGGCGAAGGCTGCGATGCCTTCGCGGGCGGCTGGTTCTGCCAGGCAACGGATGTATGCAGCCGTGTCGGCCAGATAAGCTGATTTAGGCTGTACCCCTTCGTCCAAATGGACGAGTCGCTTGGTCTCACGCAGTGCTGCGGCAGGAAGTTTTAACAGCGACTCAGCGAATTTCATGGACTCGGTTAGCAACTGAGCTTGGGGAACGGTTCGTAGCGCCAAGCCGATGTCTTGAGCTTGCTGCGCGGAAATTTGATTTCCTGTAACGCACATTTCCATCGCGCGCGATTTTCCAACCAACGAAGTCAATTGGGCAATTCCATACCCTGGAGGCCAGCCAAGCAGTATCTCCGGCATTCCGAATCGGGCATTGTGCGAGGCAAGTCGAAAATCGCATGCACACGCCGCGACACACCCAGCACCCAAAGCAACGCCGTTCACAGCAGCGATGAACACTTGGGGCAACTGCTCCCATGCCAAATACATTCGAGCTTGTCGATAACTCAACTGGCGGGCTTCGTCGATCGGTAGTTTGCCGACTTCGATTACATCGTCGCCGGCACAAAAAGCTTCGCCACGACCGGTGACAACCACGACACGTATTTCCTGATGGCCCGCGAGCCATGCGATTACTTTTTCCCATTCGTCGGTCATCTGTTTGTTAACAGCATTGAGTTTCGTCGGGCGATTGAGGATGACCAAAGCAACAGCGCCACGAACTTCGACGTCCAAAGTCTCCAGATTTGGCAGCGTTCCTGTATTCGGCTCCATTTGCATGGGAAGCACCTTTCCTAAAGTCTGCGATGACAATTTCGGCGCAAGTTTCGATTGCAGGCGATCGATGGGGACTACGGCACGACGATGGGTTCCTCGGCCGATTTGCTCAAAGGCATCGAAGGCAGCGATGTCGAAATCGATGACGCGACGATCAATCTGAGTGACGCGAGCGACTCCGCGGACTTGACCGCCAATCGGAGTTCCTGCAAGATGCTCGACGGAAACGGCGGCCCCTACGGATTCTTCTTCGGGGTCAAGGAACGGCTCAAGCACTTTACGTGCGGTCCGCTCCATCAGCAAAATCATGTTTGGAGTTGAAAAGACAACGACGCCGCTCGATCCCGTCGTCCAGTTCCTTTGCGTTCCCAGATGGATAACATGTTCGGCACCAACTTGCCAAATCAATTCCGCTTGGTCACCAACGGCAAGGCCATTTCTCATCGAATTCGTACAACCGATATTGTGGAATTGAACGGCCTGAAAAAACGAACGGGGCCGAACCGCATGCGATTGGAGAGACGATCAAGCAATAATACTGTTGGACCTGATCGGTTCTAGATGCAGCTTGGCGGCATGCCAACGTGATGACACGAGTTCTAGTTTAATCAGAGCACCAAGAGATTCCACTTGGCAATGGCCGTTCGTGGATGCTACCTTGGAATCGACTGCTGTTGTTGAGGGGAGGCGACGCGATCGCCGGGGATCGCTTGATTGGAAGGCACTTGATCTTCGATGATCTTCCAGTCCTTTGGTGGCTGCATCGGAATAAATTCTTGGGAGAAAAGGCCTTCCTTGATCTTATCGCCGAACTTGAAATTCTTCTGACGGTCGTTAAATTCAAAATGTTCGCGAGCCGGAAATTTTTCAGACCAAGCACGATCAAAAATAATGATGGCAGCCGGAAGGAATTCACGTTGATCGATGAGGATCTGAACTTTTTGATAATTGGCTGCGTCGGCTTGATACTTCGGGAAAGCTTCGAGATGGATCAGATCATTCCGTTGTTTGCCATCGGTTCCGGTTGGAGGCGGCAGGGGATGAATCCAGTAGCGTTCTTTGATCTTTGCGGCTTCGACCCCAAAGAAGAACGGTAGGGGGCTGCTGTAGATCGCTTTACCTTGCATCTCCGGTGGCAGACTGATTTGACGCACAAGCTTTTCAGTTCTATCGAAATTGTGGACTTTCTGGCCGTCGCAAATCCACCATTCACCGTATACGTTGGGAAACACTTTGAATTGCGGTGCTCCTGCCGCGTCCTTTGTTGTGTAGGTCAACAGTGTTTCCACTTTGAAAAGACCTTTATCCGGCGCGGCATAGCGGATGATGCCTTCGCCATAGGTGTAGTGGAAATCGGCTTTCGTTTGAGCAGGGTCAAACTGCCAGCGTTTAAAGCTGCAGCTATATCGTTGGATATCGGCAGTGGACTTTTCCCAATAACCGAGAACATCGTCCAAGTACTTTTGAAGTGGTGGGTCCATCGGCGGAAACGGTGCTTGAGGCAGAACTAGCGTGTTGGGAGCTGGCTCCAAGTTCTGCTGCTCATCGCCTTGAGCGGGTTGCCCAAACGCTTGTCCGAAATTTTGCCCCGGTAGCCCGATGCCTTGGAGTGGCTGACCGTTGACTGGCAGGGGTTGACCGAGATTCTGAGCGGGTTGCCCCACTCCCTGTGCTGGCTGACCAAAATTTTGATTGGGCTGTCCGGCGGGTTGACGTTGAGGGGAATAGCCTTGATTAGGTGCTTGAGCAGCAATCCAATTTGTGAAACTCAATTGGATTGTTGCGGTTACTGCGAGAGTTCGAGCTATTTTCGAGAAGCACATCATCCTTGACGCCCTTAAAGCAAATTGACGAAGTCGATCTTTCCGTTTTGGTAAAAGCAAAATCGATGGCATTGGTTGAGGACTATAGCCTGACCACCCGAATTTCCCTAGATCGAAATTTTCGACTTTTGCCCAACGCAGGCGACCGTCGGGGGACTATGAAAATTCCATGCTAAAGGGAGTGCGGATGCTTGGCCAACTGCGCTGTAAGGGCTTTGCAAGCATTCATCGGATGCGTAACTTGGTGAGTTACGGGATACAGAAATCCGAGTTGATCTGAGACGTTTCGCTGGTCGCCGGTGCGTTGCACGACAAAATGCGCGAATTGAAGCCATTTTCGTAGTCGTACTCAGCCACTGGCGGTATTCGTGCTCCACCATAGCTCCCTATCGAGTACGAGTACGAGTACCGTTTCACTGAGTACGAGTACGATTTTGATATGATCGGTGCCGGAGATCAGCGAGATGTCTGTTCGATCTTTCGGTTTTTTGTTCGGACGACAGGAAACCTTAGTAGCACTTTCGAGGATGAATAACTGATGGGAATGGACGAAGAAGTTTTGTGTGTGCGGGCTTCGTTGATTGACAAACTCGGAGCGTTCACGGGGTTTCAACGGGATGTCGACCGGTACCTAGATGCTCTAATGGACAGAGCGAATCAGTCCTTCCAGCCTCGTCGTACCTGCGAAACGGACCCTAGCTACAAACAATTGATACCGTATGTGTTGCTTAAATTCACGGACAACCAAGGTACGCAACTTTTTCAATACACGCGAGGCAAGGGGCAAGGTGAAAAACGTTTGCATGCACTGCGTAGTGTCGGTATCGGTGGACACATCTCGACGGAGGATACGCAAGGTGACGATTGGTACAGAACGGGTATGGCACGCGAATTGGAGGAAGAAATCGTTTTGCCTAATCCCGGACAACATCCCATCGTCGGATTGATTTACGATGACAGCAATGAAGTGGGAAAGGTCCATCTGGGTATTGTTCACGTGATGGAACTGGCTCGGCCAGACGCACGAGCGCGTGAAGACGATTTGGTAGATGCTGGTTTTTTGCCGCTGGCCGATATCGCACAAGAGATGGATCGTTTGGAGACGTGGTCGAGGCTTTGTGTCGAGAATTTATTTTAAGTCAACCGATTGAATCGCGATGATCTATTTTGACAACCATGCCACGACTCCGGTCGACCCGGACGTCTTGGCCGCGATGACGCCTTACTTTCAAACCGAGTTTGGAAACGCTGGCAGCATCACTCATGAGCTTGGGCGTCGAGCGGGCGAAGCTATAACTCAAGCGACAGCGTCGGTCGCCAAACTGATTGGCGCAGCGTCCGACGAAATAGTTTTTACAAGCGGCGCTACGGAAAGCAATAATTTGGCTTTGTTCGGTCACTGCTTGCATCCTAGGCAAAGACGTCGAAAGGTGGTCAGTTTAACGACGGAACATCGCGCGATTTTGGACCCGCTGCAAAGACTTAGGTCGTTTGGTTTTGAGATTGTTTTGTTGCCAGTCCAGGGCAAAACATCCAGCGTGCCGGGAATGATCGATTTGGACCAACTGTCTGCGGAATTAGATGACAATACGGCCTTGGTCACCTTGATGTTGGCCAATAATGAGATTGGAGTCATCCAGCCGATCGCCGAAGTTGCCCTACTGTGTCGTCGGTTAGGTGTCACCCTACATACAGACGCAACGCAATCAGTAGGCCGCATGCCGGTGGATGTCGATGCTCTGGATGTCGATCTGCTGAGTTTTTCTGCTCACAAATTTTATGGCCCCAAAGGCGTCGGGGGACTGTACGTTCGATCGCGGAATCGGCGGATCGTGTTGCAGCCGCATATCGTCGGTGGCGGCCAGCAAAACAACTTGCGCTCGGGCACGCTGAATTCGCCGGGAATCATCGGCTTGGAACGAGCACTTGAAAAATCATTGCGGTTGATGATGACCGAAACGGATCATGTGGGTGCAATGAGAAACGCTTTATGGCAAGGCCTGTCGAGAGCGCTGCCGGACTTGATTCTCAATGGCCCCCGCTTGGAAAGCTCCGTTCGGCTCGATGGCAATTTGAATTGTTGCTTTCCCAATGTCGAAGGCCAATCGATCATGCAATTGACGCCGGAGTTGTGTGCCAGCAGCGGCAGCGCTTGCACGTCAGCAACGCCTCATCCAAGCCATGTTTTGACGGGAATCGGGCTAGCCGAAGACCAAGCTCGCTGCAGTCTGCGATTTGGGCTTGGTCGATTTAATACGCTGCAAGAGGTCGAAACGGCGGTCTCGTTGCTGTCGGCGGCTTATCAAGAGCTTCGCCGACTTGGGAATTAATTTTCCTGTGCAAACTCACCCAGCTCAACCGTGTCGCTAACTCGATGAATCCGATATGTCGGACAATTTCTACCGGATCATTTTTCGGTCTTTGAGAAGTTTCACGACGGCATCGACACATTCGGGAATCGACGTGGTGCCGGTGTCGAGGACTAAATCGGCATTCTCTGGTGCTTCGTAAAGAGCCGTCACGCCAGGGAAATTTGCAAGCTGGCCTGCGTCAGCGGCTTTGTAGTGACCCTTTGTATCTCGCTCGCGGCAAACGGTATCGGACGCTTTGCAATGCACGACGATGAAGCGGTCACGACCGATAACATCGGCTACGCGATCGCGAACCGATTGGCTTGGAGCAACATACGCTGCCAAGCAAATCAAGCCAGCGTCGTTGATGAGTTTGGCCAAATAAGCCGAACGGCGAAGGTTTTCCGAGCGATCTTCGATGGAGTAGCCAAGATCGTTGTTCATGCCCTTTCGAACCGACTCGCCGTCAATGACCGCGACGGCTCGTCCAGCGTCAAACAACGAGCGTTCTACTGCGTGCGCTACGGTCGTTTTCCCCGAACCCGTCAATCCAGTAAACAGTACGGTCACAGGAGTTTGACCAAATCGAGCTTGGCGTTCGGCGCCTCCAACGTTAGCGACTTGGGAATCCGAACCAGCGCTTTCGGTGTCGCTGATTTCCCAACTTGCAAGTTTCGGATCGCGAGCAGCGTCGCGGTCGGTGATCATACCCGCGCCGACCGTGATGTTGGAAATTCGATCGATAATGATGAACGCACCGGTCGAACGATTTCGCCGATACGCATCAAAGTAAATAGGCTGATTGAGAGTAATGGTGCATCGACCTATCTCATTGAGTTGCAGGTCTGGTGCTGGCGAACGATGCAACGTGTTGACGTCGACTCGGTAGCGTAACGAGTCTATTTGCCCTTGGCTCGTTTGCGTCGTTTGCTTAAAGAGATACGTCTTACCCGGCGTTAGAGGTTCCGTTGCCATCCACACAATCGTCGCATCAAACTGATTTGCAACTTTGGGGACATTCCCCGGGCGGACGATCATATCACCTCGACTGCAATCGATTTCGCTGTCGAGCAAGAGCGTGACGGATTGCGATGCGAAGCCTTCGTCGAGATCGCCGTCCATCGTGACGATCCGTTTTACACGGCTTCGTTGTCGCGACGGCAACACCATGATTTCGTCGCCTTTACGGATGATGCCGGACGAAATCGTCCCGCAGAATCCGCGATAGTCCAGGTTCGGGCGATTTACATACTGAATGGGCAGTCGGAAATCTTCGAGGTTGCGATCCGAACCAATGTAGACCGATTCCAAGAAATTCATCAGCGTATTGCCGCGATACCAAGGCATGCTGGGGCTTGGATCGACAACGTTGTCACCGTTCAGTGCCGAGATCGGAATGAAATGCAAATCGGGTAGATCCAATCGCGATGAAAAGTCGCGATAGTCGTTACAAATCTTATCGAAAGTCGATTGGCTGAAATTGACCAAGTCCATCTTGTTGACAGTCACGACGACGTGACGAATCCCCAGCAACGACACAATAAAACTGTGGCGGCGAGTCTGGGTCAAGACGCCGTGCCGCGCGTCGATCAAGATGATTGCTAAATCCGCGGTCGAAGCGCCTGTCGCCATATTGCGAGTGTATTGCTCGTGGCCTGGTGTGTCCGCAATGATGAATTTGCGTTTGGCCGTTGAGAAATAGCGATAAGCGACATCGATCGTGATGCCTTGTTCGCGTTCGGCTTTCAAGCCGTCGGTTACGAGCGCTGGATCAAATTTGCCGCCGGTTGTACCGTGGACGATACTTTCGCTCTCAAGCTGAGCTAGTTGATCTTCGTACAGCATTTTCGAGTCGAACAGCAGTCGGCCAATCAGCGTGCTCTTTCCATCGTCAACGCTACCGCAGGTGATAAACCGCAGCAGTTCCTTGTGCTCGTGTTGTTCGAGGTAAGCCAAAATATCCGAAGCAATTAGATCACTTTGATGAGACATACTAGGATTCGATATGCTGAGAGTTTTCTATTGGGTCCAGGTCAAGACGGTTTGTTCATCTTCAATATTGCTTTGTCAAAGCAACATATTAGTGTTGCATCGAGCGACCTGAGCCGCTCGCTAGTTCGAAGAACCGTAGGGCTTGCGCCCCTACGCTAGTAGCCCAGTTCTTCGATTTGGCATACCCTTAGAAGTAGCCTTGTTTTTTCTTTTCTTCCATTCCTGCACCGCCAGAGTCTTTGTCGATCATGCGGCCTTGTCGTTCCGAAGTCTTGGTAAGCAACATTTCTTGGATGATAGCGGGCAAAGTATCGGCTTCGGATTCAACCGCGCCAGTAAGCGGGTAACACCCAAGCGTTCGAAAACGCACCTTTCTTTGTTCAATTTTTTCTCCAGGACGAAGGATCAATCGATCGTCATTCACGTTGATCCAAGTGCCGCCTCGGTCAACGACTGGACGAACTTTGGCTAGATATAAATCGGGTAAAGGAATATTTTCGAGGTAGATGTATTGCCAAACATCCAGCTCCGTCCAATTGCTGAGCGGGAAAACACGAATGCTTTCGCCTGGATTGACGCGGGCGTTGTACAAGTTCCACAATTCCGGTCTTTGGTTCTTTGGATCCCATCGATGGAACTTGTCACGGAACGAGAAGACACGTTCTTTCGCTCGGGATTTTTCCTCGTCACGTCGAGCACCGCCAAACGCAGCATCGAAGCCGTGTTTATTGAGGGCTTGCTTGAGAGAGTCCGTCTTCATTACTTCGGTGTGCTTCTCACTATTTTCACCCGGATCGATACCCAGTTTCAGTCCTTCTTCGTTGATGTGAACAAACAATTCGATCCCTAACTGATGACGAACATACGATTCGCGAAAGGCGATCATCTCTTTGAACTTCCAAGTCGTGTCCACATGCAAGAATGGAAACGGGGGCTTGGCGGGATAAAAAGCTTTCAAAGCCAACTGCGTCATGACGGCGGAATCTTTGCCTATCGAATACAGCATGACGGGTTTTTTGAATTCGGCCGCAACTTCACGAATGATGTGAATGCTTTCGGCTTCGAGCTGTTTAAGGTGCGTTAAGTTGTATGCGGACATTTTTTGTAAACTCGACTTGTCGAAACACGCGTTGTGATTGAAAAGTTCCCAATCCAGAAATTTGCGGCAAACTTGAAATCCGCCAAGCAATTCATTGATGCTAGGCAAGTCCCAGAGTAATTACGCCTTCATGACTCGAAAAGGGGAAAAGGAGACGCTTGTAAATCAAAATCCAAAGCTGAATTAATCCTCTTCCACTGTTTTCGCATTGAGAGGATTTTGCCTCAGTTGCAGTATGAAACTTTGCGCCCCCGTAGTCGGGCTGGAATACGAAGATAACCGCCTTAGCTCGACACCCTTCATCAGTCCTCGATGACGTGCTTCGCCGCGTTCTTCGATCCAACGAGGACCTTTGATTGCCAGCAGTCTGCCAAAATCGCCCCAGTACTCTCGGAACCAAGTGCAAAGTTTCGGTAAAGGCCCCACGGCCCTCGCTACTAAACTGTCATATCGAAAATCGCTCAGCAAATCTTGTGCTCGATTGGCAAAGACAGGCACACTCATCCCAAGTGACTGAACAATCGATTCGGTTACCTTGGCTTTCTTGGCTACGCTATCACACAAAGCGACTTGAATATCGGGGCGAAGGATTGCAAGCAAAATACCGGGCACCCCGCCTCCGGTCCCAACGTCCAGGATGCGTTCGCCGGGGGCGATCACTTTTGAAAGCTCTAATGAATCCAGCAAATCGCGTTCGACAAAAAGCTCGTACGTTGTGTGCCGGGTGAGATTGATCTTGGTATTCCATTCCCAAAGGACTTGGCAATAGCGATTCAATTCCCGAACGGCATCGGGACGGATGTCGTGATAGCCCGCCTTGGCGATGGCGTTTTCAAGTTGGTTTAGTTCGTCCAAGTTTCGCTTTCTCTGTTTTTGTGCACTGCAATTAGTCGCTGCAGCATGGAATTGCTTTGTGAAATTCGCATGACCTTCAAGTGCGTCGTGCGAAGTAATTTCATGAGTTAGCCAAATCAAACGCGTTGAGCATGGAGTCCAGTCAACTGCTTAGGAATGTTTTGGGCTAAGCTTGATTTGGATTTCCCCTGCCTGCGCTGGTTTGCTTTTGAGTAATCGAGCGCTAACAACAGGATTCGTGGCCGTCGTTTATTCCTGTCCCTCTACGGCGAGGACCAGGCACTTCTTTTCCAAGGTAGGTAATGCGATTTTCGCCATCGACGAAGACGACGCGCGGCTCGATCCCTTTTGTTTCAGCTTCTTCGTTCGTCAAAAAACAATAGGTTGCAACGATGATAATGTCGCCAGGACGAATAAGGTGAGCAGCGGCGCCATTCGCGCAAATGTCACGTGAGCCTTCAACACCTTCGATCGCATACGTTTCCAGTCGCGAGCCTCGAGTGACATCCCACACGACAACGGATTCGAATGGAGCAATCGCGGAGGCTCGCATGATATCGGGTGGAAGAGTCAATGAACCTTCGTAGTCGAGATCCGCTTGCGTAACGGTCGCGCGATGAATTTTTGATCGGAGGAATTTACGGAACATGTGTTAGTCCAAAAACGACGGTCTTGCCGAATGACGTTATCTTTTGTCCAGAAGTGTCTAATGTCAATGCGAAGCCTTCGCAGCCACAGGAAATGTCAGATAAAAAGACAATTTGACTCAATACGGTGGAGCATCTCGGAGCTTAGGAACCTTGAATCCCCGCATGAACGGGATTACGCATCCGCAGTGGCGATCGTCACCGCTTGACGAAACACATCGACGCCGTATTCGATTTCGTCGTTTGTAATTACCAATGGCGGAATGAAGACGATGCGATTCTGACGCGGACCACTGAAATGAACTAGGAGTCCTAGCCGCATAGCTAGTTCGGTGATTGCTCGAGCCATAATGTTCCCGCGATCGGGTTGTGACGGCAAAAATTCGATCGCCGCGCATGCCCCGATCCCTTCCATCCAAGTTTCCAGCCTGCTGGTTCTTAAAATCTTGGATAGACCTTCTCGCAACAACTGCCCAATGTCGACGGCTCGGCGCAACAATTCGTTGTCATTTTCAGCCAATATATCAATCGCCCTGAGAGCTACTCGGCATGCCAACGGGTTTGCAGCAAAAGTCTCCGATTCGATTCCCGGCTCCAATGAATCGATTAAGTCCGAGCTTCCGATAACCGCCGAGATGGGCACAATGCCTGCACCAAGGCTTTTTCCGAGCAGGACTATGTCGGGCGTCCATCCTTGCAAGTAACTTGCGGAGAATTGCCCAAGCCTCCCCATACCCATTTGAATCTCGTCACTGATCAAAATCAGATTGAGATCTTGAGTCAGGCGTCGAAGCTTGTCAAAGAATATTGTAGGCGGAAACAAGTACCCACGTGCCCCGATCGCTGGCTCGACGATCACAGCCGACGCATGACGAGCTTGTTCGTTGATCTCTTGTTCTACCGCCCCGAAACACTCCGCGTTACACGTCTGAGGATGCAGTTTGAACGGACATATGGCGCAATCCGGATAGGCGAGTCCCTGAGAGTTGAGATTTAAACAAATAGGAAGTTGTTTCGTTGCACTCAGTGTTGATGTGGCGATGGACCGACCGTGATACGAATACGAAAAATGGAGTAATTGACCAGGGCGTCGTTGCCATGCTAATTTCCAAGCGAGCTCGACGGCTCTCGCGCCGGTCGTCACCAACCAAACTTTGCAGTCTCTGATGGACGGAAACTCGCTGGCAAGTCTACGACAAAGTTGCGCACGCCAGGGATGACGCTGACCGGTCAAATGTGTCAGGCATTGCAGTTGTTCGATCGCGACGGCGGTTAAAGCCGGATGACAATGACCAAAATTAGAAGCGGAATAACCAGTCGTGCAATCCAGGTATTTTTTATCCGCGTCGTCCCAAAGCCACGAACCTGCGCCTCGTACAAAATTGGGGCCGTAAATTGGATCCGAAGTCCTGCCCATGCCCTTGGGGATCGGATCGCGGCTGGCTATGGTCGCTTCGCCGTCCGTTTTCATTTTTGGTTCAATGCGTTTTGCTGACGCATTTTTTCAATCAAGGGCGTGATTACTGGCGGCGGAACAAATTTATCTAAGCCACGGCCATCGCTCATTGCTGCAATCTGCTTGATCAGCGAACTTGATACGTGGCCAAACTCTTCGTCCGCCATCAAAAACACTGTTTCCACATCCCAGTCCAATTGGCGATTCGCCATCATCATCGTGAATTCACCTGCAATATCTGTGAGAGGACGTACACCTCGTATCATCACCATGGAACCACAATTGCGAACAAAATCAACGGCAAGACCAGAAAAGCTGGCGATCGACACATTTCCGATCTCGGCTGTTACGGATCGCAACAGCTCCAATCGCTCGTCCGTGGAAAACGTCGATTGTTTGTTCGCATTGACACCAACGCCAACAATCAGTTGATCGTACAGGCGCGCCGCGCGCTCGATGATATGCAAATGGCCAAGCGTGACGGGGTCGAATGATCCGGTATAGACTGCTGTGCGTGCATCCAATTTTGTTTCGTGAGCTGTCATGGAATTCTGACTCACCGTGTCTGTGGAGACTATGTCAAAGGAAAATATTTTTGCAATCCGAAAGGCAGGACGAACGAAATTAGCAAACACCTGCCGTATCGCGAACAGTACAAAGAGCATCGATCAATCTATCGCAATCGTTTTGATCATTGTAAGCATGTGCGGCCGCGCGAATATGGCCACAACGGACAGAAACGATAACACCTCGCTGCTGCAAACGCTGGCGGGCCGTCGTCGGATCGATTCCGGGACAGTCAAACGAGACGATTCCCGACATGACCGCACGTTCGCGAGGCGAAACAACCTCACAATTAATTTCATCGAGACGCTGCACCAAATACTCAGCATTTTCGAGCACTGCGTTCGCAACGGGGTTGTTCGGCTGATTGCAGCCAAATTGCAAAAGCAATTCCAAGCTCGTTCTTAGCCCGCATATCCCGATCATATTGGCGGAGCCGAATTCGAAACGGCTGGCGCTTGGCTTTAAGTCGATTCCGCGAACACTAAATGACTGGGCATTGTTTACGCTTGCCCAGCCCACAATGACTGGGTCGAGTTCCTCTAGACACTGACGATTTACGTAGAAGAGACCTACACCTTCGGGGCCCAGCATCCATTTGTGACCGTCGGCCACTACAAAATCCACTGGGATCTGACGAACGTTAAGATCAAATACGCCCAAGCCTTGAATGGCATCCACCAACAGCTTGGCTCCTTTTCGATGGACAAGTTCGCAAACATCCGCCAAATCCACTCGATATCCTGTGGAAAAACCGACCCAACTGATGGCGACGAGACGCGTTCGTGAATCGATCCGATCATCTAACTTCTGAAGATCAATGTGCCCAGAAGCTGGAACGGGAACTTGGCGAATCTCGACTCCCAATCTTTCCAAATTCAGCCAAGGCAGCAAGTTACTTGGGAATTCATTTTCTGGAACCACGATGTTGTCGCCCGATCGCCACCGAATTCCTTGAGCGACCAAGTTAATACCGATCGTTGTGTTCGAAATTATGGCGATCTCATCGCGATCAGCACCCAGCAGCAGCGCGCCCGCTTTTCGTAATTGTTCCGCATTTGAGGACCAATCGCCCCAAACTGCATCCCCGTCATCAGTCGCTTGACATAGCCAATTCTGAATGGACTGCCGGGTTGTAGCGGGAAGGGGGGCGACAGCGGCGTGGTCAAAATAAGCCCATTTATTTGTGATAGGCATTTCTTCCCGAAGGCAAAATCGAATTTCCTTTGGTTTTTGGGGTCGGATTGTTCCGTTTCTGTCCAAAACGATACCCTGGGTGGAACATACAATGAGGAAAAATGGGGCTAACTTGGTAAGCTACGTGACATCACGACAACTTCAACTATACTAGCCGAGAGCTTAGGCAAAAAATATATGGGTGATTCCGCGACGAGCTTCCGAGGTTGGTTAATGCCCAAAGCGTTTTGTTTGACAGGGTTGGTCGTAGCTGGCCTTGTCTTCCTACTATTTACTATGGACTTGGCGTTCGGCCTTCTTGGGTTAACAGGAATGGCTCCGTTCAAGCTCGCCGATTGGCGAATGGATGCAATTTTCCTAATTGCGTCCCTTATCCTGGCTTTTCTAAGCTGGTCGAGCCTTCGTGAACTGAAATAAGTTTCGTTGCAATCCTTTGGATAGCCGTTCCTCGTTCGTCCTTAAGCGCCGGGACTCGCAACTTTCGGCCACAACTCTATAATCCCGACCTTGGCTGAGCCAAGTCGACAAACCCGATTTTGGCTAAGCCAAGCCAACGCGTGCGAAAAGTCCGCGTGAAGTGGTTTGGGCAATGACTTGGCCGCCGGAACGACAGCCAATGGCCAGATGGCGTCTCCCATCGCCTTGCAAACAGTAAAGCGAACCTTTGTGATCTCGTTGAAAAAACGGGAAACTCATCTGGGCGATTAGTTTTCGAGTTAAGCCATTTTTCGACTGACAACTCCAAAGCCGATACGAGTTTTGTCTAATGACGACTTCTTATTTCCCACCTACCGACAAGTCTCGAATCGAGATCGAATACTGCACGCAGTGCCGTTGGATGCTGCGTGCGACTTGGCTGGCTCAAGAGATTCTACAGACGTTTGACGAGCACATTTCAGAAATCGCACTGCGACCGGGCAGCGGGGGCGTGTTTCGCATTCGTGCAAATGAAACAACGGTTTGGGACCGAGCAGCCGACGGTGCGATGCCCGAATTGCGAGTTCTAAAGCAAAGAATCCGCGATATAGCAGCGCCTGAAAAATCGCTTGGCCATACTGACCGAGTTTCTGAGGATATTAATCGTGACGCGTAGCCCCGGTATGGATCTTGCCCCGCATGGCAAACCAAAAATCGGAATTGTAACCGTCTCCGACCGAGCGAGTCGCAATGAATACCAGGACCTTGGCGGGCCCGCTATTCGCGAATACCTTGACGAAGTCCTCCAATCAGAGTGGTTGGCAGAGACCCGCGTGATTTCCGATGACCTATCGCTCATTTCACAGACCCTGAGAGAGCTCGCTCAAGCCGAAGGCTGCTGTTTGATCATTACAACAGGCGGTACCGGCCCCGCCATTCGCGATGTCACGCCCGAAGCCACCGAACAAGTTTGCAGCAAAATGTTGCCGGGATTTGGCGAACTGATGAGGCGAGTGTCGTTGGAAAAAGTGCCCACGGCGATTCTTTCGCGTCAGACCGCTGGTATTTGCGACAAGGCATTGATTGTCAATCTGCCTGGTCAACCCAAAGCAATTCGTGAGTGCCTGGATGCAGTGTTTCCCGCGATACCATATTGCATTGATTTAATCGAAGGACCCTCGCTGATGACTCGTCCGGAACGCATGGTTGCGTTTCGGCCCAAGCCCAAATGATTTGACCAGCACAATTTGCTTGACAAGAAAGCCATAGAAAATGAATTCGTCTGATTGGATCGCAACGCAAGAGAACTTTACAAGCTTGACGTCGATCATCGTTCGCCATGCATCGCGAGCGCCCGAGTGTTTGGGAGTGTTCTGTCATGGCTTTGGTGCTCCAGGCGATGACCTAGCCGGCTTGGCGGAATGGATACTAGAAGAATGCGAAAAGCTTGATGTCGTGCCGTTGCTGGTGTTCCCTGCTGCCCCGATCGACTTATCCGACGAAGACTTGCCCGGAGGACGCGCTTGGTGGAGGCTGAATATGGCTCGGCTGATGCAAGCGACCATGACGAATTCGTTTGACGAAATTCGATCAGAAATTCCAGAAGGTATTGATCAAGCGAGAAGTCAGTTGGTCGAACTGATCGATGCGACGCGAAGGCAATATGGAATGCTTGACCAACCACTGATGCTGGGAGGTTTTTCTCAAGGCGCGATGCTGGCTGTCGACACGGCGGTCCGAGGCCTTGAAAAACCACCGGAGGGCTTGGCGTTGTATTCTGGGGCACTAATCTGTGAACACGCGTGGAAACGCGCCGTCAATCGACTTGCAACTACGGAAACATTCCAGTCCCACGGTCGTCAAGATCCCATTTTGCCAATTCAAACTGGAAAATGGCTGGCCGACCTGATTGCGCCCAATTGTCGCTCGCACGAATGGTATGCTTTCAACGGCCCACACACCATCCCACCCGAGGCGATTGTTTCCACTTGTAAATTGATGAAAAATCTAGTGAAAACCCAAGCCGCCGAGGACTGAAACTTTCACGAGAGCAAGATTCATTGTTGCTACCCTGCGTAGTTTCAGGCGGTTAGCCGTCATATTATTGAGGGCATTGCTGCCTAGAAAATTAGCTTGTCGTCTATTACGCTTATGTATTAGGTAGTAGCATTCGTTAATATTGGGAAAATCGAACTGCAACGGCGGGTGGAAGCAGGGATTCAGGTCTGTTATCCTTCTAGGGTTGGTTTCAGGAAAATTGTCCTTTCCTGCGTGAATGCAACTAAAATCGGAGTATAGATTGTGGCTTTCTCGCATTGAATAGCTATGTGATTAACGACATGTTTTGGCAATCAAGTTTCACTCGATGCGTTTGGATTTGCATTTAGGGAGTTTACGTTGTGGGTGATTCGGTAGGGCCGGGCATGGAAGTCATTCAAGAACAAGTTCTCACGCTTGTCGGTGATATTTGCGGCAAAAAAGCCAAGTTGGACGATTCGTTGGCATTATTGGGAATCGATTCCGTCTCCATGGCAGAACTCACTATCGAGGTTGAGAAGCGATTTGGAATCCGCGTTGCCGATGATATCATGGACGTCGAAACGTTACACGAATTGGCCGATTACATTCGAGTTCATCAAAACGGCAAACACTCTTAACTACACGTTGTCGGACACTAACACTCCGCCCCACCTGCCGTAAATCGCGAGCCTTCCCAATCGCCCCCACCGTGAACATGGGCTTTTTGAAAGACGCCCGTTGCCTATCGACTGAACTAGATTTTCGCAACCCAAATCTCTTTTTAGCGAGTAATCGATAATGGGTCGAACAGATCGAAATTTGCAGGCGAAGCTGCCTGACCGACGTACATTTGTTTCCTCAGCAGTTTCAGCTTTTGCAGGATTTACAATCGTACCACGCCACGTTTTAGGAGGAGCGGGCTTTGTTGCTCCAAGCGATCAACTGCGGGTAGCAGCCATCGGGGCAGGGGGCATGGGTGGCGGTGACATTGCAACAGTTAGCAAGCTTGGTGCATCGTTTGCCGCACTGTGCGATGTCGATGAGGAAAGAGCGGCGGGTTCATTTGCAGCTCACCCGAAAGCTCGTCGATATAAAGACTTTCGCGAGATGTTGGACAAAGAAGCCAATAACATCGATGCCGTGACGGTAGGTACGCCGGATCATGTTCACGCTGTTGCAGCAATGGCGGCGATTCGCGCAGGCAAGCACGTTTATTGTCAAAAACCTTTGACCCACACGTTGCACGAATGCCGCGAACTGACCAAAGCGGCGAAAGCTGCGGCGGTAATGACATCAATGGGAAATCAAGGACATGCAACCGAAGGTGCTCGGCTAACAAACGAGTGGATTCAAGCAGGAGTTATCGGGAATGTCACCGAAGTTCACGTCTGGTCCGATCGAGCTGGCAAGCTTTGGAAGCAAGGCATTGGTCGACCAACTGAGGCATTACCCGTTCCCAAAACACTTGATTGGAATTTATGGTTGGGACCTATTCGCGAACGGCCATATCACCGCGCATACGCTCCGGTCGGATGGCGCGGATGGTGGGATTTCGGTACAGGCGCTCTTGGTGATATGGGGTGTCATATCATTGACCATCCGGTTTGGGCTCTTCAATTGGGTGCTCCAATTTCGGTCGAATCCCGTACGACACTCGACGGTACGGTGAATGAAAAAAATGAATTCAATAGGGAGACTTACCCGATCGCGGCAATCATCACGTATCAATTTCCAGAACGCACCAACGGAAGACTACCACCAGTTACGATGACTTGGTACGACGGCGGATTGATGCCACCAACGCCAATCGAAATGCCGAACAATCAACGATTGCCAGAAAATGGCGTTTTGTACATTGGTACGAAAGGCAAGATGATCCACGGCTCTCATGGCGGAATGCCACGACTGTTGCCCGATGAACTTTATGAACAAGCCAAAACAGTTTCCCCTACGATGGAACGCTCACCCGGTCACTATGAAGAATGGGTACAAGCTTGCAAAGGAGGAAAAATTCCTGCGGCAAGTTTCGACTATTCAGGCCCCATGACGGAGACTGTGCTGCTAGGTGTTTTGTCGCTTCGAGCGCCTGGACAAAGATTGCTTTGGAACGGAGAGAAAATGGAGGTGACGAATGCACCGGAAGTCAATCAATTCATTCATACCGAGTATCGAAAGGGTTGGTCACTGTGAGAAAAATTCTTCTGTTGCTGGCCATGTATTTCCTGCTGCACGCTGAACTTTCGTTTGCGGACGAGAACGTTCTTACTTCGAAAGAAAAATCGGAGGGATGGATACTGCTCTTTAATGGGAATTCGACGGAAGGTTGGTTGGATTCCAAAGAAAATCCGGCTGGTCAAGAACATATAAAGGACGGTTGCTTGAATCCTCATCCATGTGCTTACATGCTGATTCGAAAAGAAGTCTACGACCATTTCAAACTAGCTTTGGAGTTCAAAGTCTCCAAAGATTGCAATAGCGGAGTGTTCGTTCGCACTTTCCCTTTGCAACCACGTCCGGGCAAAGACGTTGGTTTCAATGGAATCGAAATTGCAATTGACGATACGACCACCGCTGGTTTTCACGACACGGGAGCTATTTACGATCTCGTCAAACCATCCAAGAATGTGATGAAGCCGCAAGGAGAATGGAACCGGATGGTTGTTACCTGCGATAGAGCACTAATTCAAGTTGAACTTAACGATTTAAAAACGACTCGCATCAACTTGGATGAATGGACGAAACCCAACCGCCGCCCCGACGGCAGCGAACATAAATTTGACGTGGTCTTCAAAGAGCATCCTCGCCAAGGTTATATCGGTCTTCAAGATCATGGCAGCGATATCTGGTACCGCAACATCAAATTGTTGCCGCTGAAATGATCCCAGGCGACTACACGCAGCAGGGGGATGATGTGGGATTTGAGATATTGGCTTATCGATCAAGCGTGCGATTCAAACTGCCAGATTCGCGTCCGTGGAGATCGGCGGTGATGAATTCGAATCCGAACTCTCGAAAGTCTTGGACCATTTTCGCACGAAGTGAATTTTCAGCAAGTTTTGAAAAATCATCAGAATGCAGTTCGATGCGAGCCATGTTATCGGCGTGTAGCCGAACTCGCACATCGCGAAAGCCGTGAGTGGCCAACCATCGTTCTGCTTTTTCGATTTTGGTCAATCGCTCGATCGAGACAACTTGGCCATACGCGATCCGACTTGCGAGACAGGGCGAAGCGGGCTTATCGGCGATTTTCAATTTCCAATACTCTGCCAACTGCCGAATTTCTGCTTTGCCGAATCCCAAATCTGCCAAGGGCGCGTGAACATCAAATTGCGATGCAGCGCGAAGGCCGGGTCGGTAGTCGCTCAAGTCGTCGCGGTTTGTGCCGGAGAGGATCGTTGCAACGTTATTCGCTTTGCACCACTGTTTGATTTGGTGGTAAAGCTCAGATTTGCAATGAAAACATCTTTGCGAATCGTTAGCCATGTAGTCCGGGTTGTCAATTTCATTGGTCGTGATCTGAACGTGACGAATGCCTATTGCCGTCGCGATCTCGATAGCATCGCTGCGATCATTTTGACTGACTGCGGCGCCCGTACCAGTGATGGCTACCGAGCAATCACCTTTTGCAATATAAGCCGCTTGAGCGACAACCGCGCTGTCGACTCCGCCGGAAAATGCAATCGCGCAGGATTCGTAGGGAGCAATCAACGCAACAAGATCTTTGGCCATCTGGACGATCTGGTTGCTATCGATTTTTGGAGTCGGCAGCGTTTGCATATCTTTTTCAACAGTCATTCAGGGACGATTGGACTATCTCGAACAAAAGCGATAATCTTTTTTCGAAATGAAATGGGCCAATGTATTGAATTATTGTACCGCAAAAAAGCTGGCCAACACGCGCTTTGAGAAAGGCGAGTTAAATGACGTGATTCCATGAGGCCATGATTCTCGCCGAATTAACAGACGGCGAGAATCGACCCATACGTCAAACTTACTCTTCGTTTTCCTTAGAAAGTGGTTCGAGCACCTTGGTATTCCGTTCGACCATAATGACGATCGTTTGCTCATCCACTCCATCGCGAGTTGAAGCAATGACGGGCAGCACTTGTCGACGGTCGGGCATAGGGACTCGAATTGAGAAAGTTCCATCGGCTTCGACTTTGACGGGTTCACCACTCAGCGTGACGTAAGCATCCTGTCGGGTCGAACCGTATACGATCATTTCGGCGTCGACATTAAAGTGGAATTTTCGGACTCGGCGGAAACCCACGTCTGCACCGCTTCCAAATTGAGTTAGAGCAGGAGCACCCATCGGGCGTTCAAGTCGATCCTCGAACATTTGCCGGAGATCCTTGGTATCGCACTCTTCGTTGTATCCGCCGCTCATGGCGTAAATATGCTCTGCACTGGCATCGATGTCGGCCCAATGTTCGCTGATCGAGTCCGTTGATCCTGGTGCCGATGTAGAAATCACATTGCTGGCCGCCAATTCATGGAATCGACCGTTGCCTGCCAAGTATCCAATTTGTGCTCGAAATGTCGAAGGTGGATCGGGCACATCGATGTACCAATTACGCACGCCGCCGTGAATTTCGATATCGCGAAAAACCGTTTCGGCGTTGCTGGTCGTGCCGTTGCTATCGATTTTCAATAGCCTCAAGACCGCCCGAACTGTATGCCAATGCTCCGCCATTGCAGCGCGGGCTCGATCGACACTGCGACGGGTAATTTCCCAAGATGCATGTAGCCAATAAGGATCGCGAACGATCAAAGCCAATCGGTCGCGCGTTGGGTTGTTCACGATATCACGTGGCTGATTTGGAGCCATTTTGCCAACAATTACATCGCGTCCGAGATCTTTTCGAAGCTCGCGCTCGGTTTGGAGTTCTCGTATTTTGCGAACGATTTTTGGACTAGTTGAGGAAACAGGAGGCTCCACGACTTTCGGCTTCTTTGGCGAAGCTGCCTTCGGTGTTTTTGTCGCGCCGTTCGCCCCAATGCGATTTACAGCTTTCATATCGGGAGATTTACTGGATAACTCCGCCGACTTGATCGGGGACTTCGACGCAGCTTTGTTTGCCGACGCGTTTCCATTCCAAGCTGAAGCAACGCCTTTCTTGTTGGTCGGTTGCGACGAAATCTTTTTTGATTCTGCCGATTTACTCTTGCTCATTGGCGGCATGGATTTAGGAGTTGCCGCAGTCGGTTTTCCAGGCTTAACGATCGACAGGAGCTTTGCCTTTGGCGCGGGTTTCTTCGTGGATTTGGCAGGAACTGCCTTCCCCGGTTTTGGCTTGATGACGGCTTTTTTTGCAACGGTCTTAGCGGGCTTCTTGGAAATCGCCTTTGATTTCGGGATGTCTCGAGAAGCGACCTTCGGTTTCGATTTTGGAGCGGCCAGTCGAGCTTTGCTCTTTGGAGCTTTATTTTGTGCCCGGTTAGTAATCAATTCAGTTCGCTCCTGTTCACGAAAAAACTGTGCAATCACCAATAATCATCGATTTACGAGCCCCCGAAGGGACTGGTTCTAAACTGCGCTATCGTTGACTGCTTGGTGACAACGTCGTAAACATTGGTTGTGGCAACCACCTTGATCATTCAAAGCGATAAAATAAAACCTCAACCTCAGTTCTTAGGTAGGATGACTTGGCGCGTGTAAAACTCGTGGCAGTTCAGAACGCTTGTCAAGTCATAGAGGCAAGTCTCCAAGAACAGTATGTTTAACGAACCTTCACTTTTCCATACGGTATACAAAAAACCACTACTTTCGATTGTGGAAGGGAATGCGTGTTTTAATTGGAAATATTGCAAAAAGAACCGTTTTACCTTAGTGAAAGAACTCGAATTTTGATCAAAAATTCCAAAACTGAACACCTACCTTCAAGAGGGGTCTATGCGAAAGAAACCAGATGACCCGATGACCAATCTGGGTAATTCGGTTCAACAAACAGTGGAATGGGCCACGCGAATAATCGCGGTGTGTATTTTTATGGGCTTGATTGTTTGGGGTGGAATGCAACTTGATTCGAGGCTGGAATCGAAGTGGTTTACGCCGATTGGACTAGTTCTAGGGATCGCGTTTGGAATGGTTGGCATGATCTTGGTCGTCAAGCGAATGGAAATTGCCATGGAAGATGAAAAACGGCGCGATGGTTCGCAGGATGGCGACAAACGCAATGCAGAATCGAACGCCCAACCACCCCAAGACCCCGACTCGGAATCCAATAACAGTTCAAAAACCTGAGCCGATTGTGAGTCTAAAGAACTCTGGACGCCAGTTCGGATTCAGATGATCGATCTTGAAATACGAGCTTGCCGGAACGAGATGTTTTTGGCTGGCAGCCAATTCGATAACGAAAAGGTTTTGAACGATGTGGCTAAGAATAATTGGGGATATGGCCCTGTATGTTGCTTTAGGAACCATTTGTGTCTTGGTCGGCATCTCGATTTATCGGCTTCCAGAATTTAGCGTCAGCCTGGAGCTTTGGATTACTGCAGCACTGATTAGCGTTGGCTGTGGGATCGTCATTAGTTTCCTGACGTTGTCGCCCGCGTACAGCGCATTACCGGCAGTTATGCCGCTCATTGCCATGTTTTTTCGCTCTGGAATTTATATGGCAGTGGTCTTGTATTGTGGTGCGACAAAATGGTCACATCAGAATTTCTTCACCAACTGCCTCCTAGGCTGTTTTTTTCCGTTCCTGATATTAGAATCCGTTCTTTCTATTCGCCGCTCCTCCCAGCCCTAAGTGTTTAGCAAACAATGGCCTCCGACCTACTTCACATTAAAGACGGGTACTACTTCGACGTTCCCAAGACATTTGTGAAGAGCAACCGCGCAAAGGTTGAAGATTTCCCGGAGTGGTTTGTTCGCTTGGATGATGACTTCCAACAATGGGAAGCCGACCGAGTTGTAAAATTCCTGGGTGAAAAAGGCGTTGAAACAAAACATCTCGAAAATCTGAAATCGCATTGGCTTGAATGGCAGCATGCCTCTCACAGGAACCACGCATGGCCGCTGCACGCTTTCTTGGAAGCGAAAGTGGCTGATATTCGCAAAGAGGCCAAGCGATGGGCAGCCAAACAAGTTCCTCCGCCAGGAAACGCTGTTCAAGGTTACATGGCAGTCAATCCAAACCAAGAATATGCTTGGGTGGAGCGATTTCTAAGCGACCCAGCTACAAGTCGAGATTGGGCCCAATGGAAAATGGCCAATGCTGGCCATGAAGTAGTCGAGACTTATTTGAAAGAATCGCCAGGTGCCAATTGGTCGTCGGAAAAGCTGTTTGCCTACAACAAGTCGCTTGACGGCAAGATTCTGATTCCCCAACCGTTTGGCACTTTGAAAAACGCATACGAGCCTCTTCAAGGCTTTTGTATTTCCAAGTTCATGATCATCGAGGTGATCGTGGCGATATTGATGATCGTCATGTTTCGATGGCTTGCGAAACGCGTTTCTTCGGGATCGGCGCCCAAGGGCAAGACATGGAATTTGTTAGAAGGATTATTGCAGTTCGTTCGCAATGGTCTGCTAGTACCCGCTATGGGCGAACATGACGCGGATGACTTTCTGCCGTTTTTTTGGACTGCGTTCATGTTTATTTTTGGTTGTAACCTTGCGGGAATGATTCCTTGGCTAGGTTCTCCAACAGCATCTCTCGGTATGACAGGCGTTTTGGCAGTGATCGTTTTCTTAATCGGAACGACGCTGGGCATTCGAGAGTTCGGGGTTCTGGGCTTTTTGAAAAATATTGTTCCGTCGATGGGGCTGCCGATTTACCTCGGTATTTTCATTATCCCGATGCTGTGGGTTATCGAATTCGCTTCGCTTCTCATCAAGCACTTTATCTTGGCAATGCGGTTGCTGGCGAATATGGTCGCTGGTCACTCGGTTTTGCTTGGGATCATGGGGCTTGCAATCGGTGCTCACGCCATGACAATGAGCACCCCAACTTGGACTTTGGCCACTGTTTTGTCGTTGTCGATGACGACGGCTCTTAGTGTTCTCGAGTTGTTCATCGCTTTTCTTCAGGCAGCTATTTTTACTTTTCTCGGTGCTTTGTTCATTTCGAGCGCAAAGCATCATCACTAACAATTAAGCTTTGGAATTTCAGGGCTTTTTGCAAAGACAATTTTTGTAACTTCAGAGGAGATTTTCACTGTGTCCAAGATTTTTCGAGTTGGTTTCTGGAGCGTCGGCCTGATGTTGGCAATGAATTCCTGTGCAAGTGCTGCTGAAGGTGGCATGCCAGGTGCAATCGGCGCAGGCTTGGCCGCATTGGGTGGCGGTATCGGTATTGGCTTGCTGGCAAAGGGTGCTGTCGAGTCAATCGCTCGTCAGCCAGAAGTTGCTGGTAAGATCCAGGTCAACATGATTATTGCTGCTGCGTTGATCGAAGGTTTGGCGTTGTTCGCAGTTATCGTCGGCAACTCCCAAAACCCATTCGCCAACTAGTTTAGGCTTGAACGAAGGTATTCGTTCGAGATTGAGATTAGTTTGACGAGTTTTGCTATTTTTGGATTCGAGCAGTTCTTTTGCGAGTTGGTTAGATGATCAAACACGTCTTTGCACGAATGATGCTTGCCGCGACTATCCTTCTGGGATTTTCGGCCTACGTCTCCGCTGCTTCGAACGAAGCGGTAGTAACGGCGGTCGAAGGCGAAGGAAAGCCCCATGCCGTTGTCGACAACACGCATGGCTTTGCGGGCCCTCAGCAGTTAGATCCGCTTGAGTTCCGAAGCGACATTGCATTGTTCACGCTGGTCGTTTTCGGCATGTTGTGCGCTGTGTTGTATGTTGGGGCTTGGAAACCTATTCGCCAAGGCCTTGAGTTACGCGAGTCATCTATTGCGGAGCAAATCGAAGGTGCAAAACGAGCTTCTCAAGAGGCGATGGCGAAAATGTCGGAAGCACAAAGCCGTCTGGATTCAGCAGCCCAACAAGCACAAGACATTGTTGCACAAGCTCGAAAGGATGCCGAAAGTGCCAGCCAGCGAATTATGGCTGAATCGCAAGCAGAAGCGCATCGTCAGAAAGAGCGCGTTTTGGCTGAGATCGAAACTGCAAAGCTTGTTGCGTTGAGTGAGTTGGGTAGCCGAAGCACGGATATCGCTTTCTCTTTGGCTCGCGGTGTCATAGGACGTGAATTGCGTCAAGACGACCACCAATCGCTAATCCAAGATGCACTTCGAAACCTTCCCAGCAAGAACTAATTTTCAAGCGTAAAAGAGAGACTGCCGAAAATGCAGGGTCCAGAATCATCGAACATCCCGACCGTCTTTGACGACGAGCATCAACACGTTGGCGAGTTATACGCCAAAGCGTTGCTTGGCGCTGCTCAAGCTGGCGGATCTCTCGAAACGGTTGTTGCTCAGCTTGAGTCCATTGTTACGGATGTGATGGATCGCCAACCGGCGTTCGAGATGGCCTTATCGAACCCAAAAGTTTCGCAACAGCAAAGAATGGATTTGCTGGATAAGGTTTTCGGTCAAAAACTCGATCCAGTTCTACTGCGTTTCCTCAAAGTCCTTTGCCGTCGCGGACGTCTAGGATTCATTCGCAGTATCCACAAATCCGTTGTCACGATGCGTGACGATGCGTTAGGGCGATTGCGAGTTTCGGTGACGACCGCACAGCCTTTGAGCGACGTACAACGCCAAGATTTGATTGAAAAACTGAAAGTAGTTTTTAAATCCGATATTTCTTTGTCCACAAAGGTCAATCCATCGGTCCTCGGGGGAATCCTGATCCGGATCGGCGATACCGTTTTCGATGGTAGCCTCGACGGGCGTCTGTCGCAATTAAAGAAGGTCGCGGCCGAACGTGCAGAACAAAGTTTGAGAGCGAAATTCAGCTCTCTAGCCGTTTAATTATTCAATTCCTAGATATAGAAATTAATCCTCCCATCGGGGTGAAGTTATGAAGTTCAATTCGGATGAAATTGCATCGGTCATTCAAAAAGAGATCGAGCAATTCGAGAGCCAGATTGATGTTCGCGAAGTGGGTACTGTCCTCGAAGTAGGGGACGGTATTGCTCGTGTTTATGGTCTGTCCAGCGTCATGGCTGGCGAAATGGTTGAGTTCCCAAGCGGTGTTACTGGGCTCGCTTTTAATCTCGAAGAGAAAAGCGTCGGTGTCATTATTCTTGGCGACTTCCTTTCGATTAGCGAAGGCGACGAAGTCAAAGCGCTGGGCAAGTTGCTGAGCGTGCCAGTCGGCGATGCGGTCATCGGTCGAGTTCTCGATCCGTTAGGAAATCCTCTGGATGGTAAGGGACCTGTTCTCGCAACCGAGTCTCGCCCCGTGGAAATCATCGCAAAGGGAATTGCAGAACGGCAACCAGTTCATGAGCCGATGCAGACGGGCATCAAAGCGATTGACGCGATGACGCCTATTGGTCGCGGACAACGCGAATTGATAATTGGTGACCGCAAGACCGGCAAGACAGCGGTTGCCTTGGATGCGATCATCAGCCAAAAGAACACTGGCGTAAAGTGCTTTTACGTTGCGATTGGGCAAAAGGATTCATCGGTAGCTTTGGTTATCGATGCACTCGAAAAACACGGTGCGATGGACTACACGACAGTCATCGTATCTGGTGCTAGTTCGCCAGCGCCACTTCAGTACATAGCTCCGTACGCTGGAACCGCGATGGCCGAACATTTCATGTTCAATGGCCAGCATGCGTTGATTGTCTATGACGATTTGAGCAAACAAGCTGTGGCTTATCGACAATTGAGCTTGTTGATGAGACGTCCGCCAGGACGTGAAGCATTCCCTGGTGACGTTTTCTATTGCCACAGCCGATTGCTGGAACGTTCTTCCAAACTTTCGAAGGCATTGGGTGGTGGTTCGTTAACGAGCCTGCCGATTATCGAAACGCTTGAAGGCGAAGTTTCTGCTTACATTCCAACCAATGTGATCTCCATTACAGACGGACAGATCTATCTTCAACCTGACTTGTTCTTTGCGGGCATTCGCCCTGCTATGAACGTTGGTATTTCTGTTTCTCGCGTAGGTGGTGCCGCTCAAATCAAAGCGATGAAAAAAGTCGCTGGTGGTTTACGATTGGACTTGGCTTCCTTCCGCGAACTCGAAGCGTTTGCTCAGTTGGGAACGGAACTCGATCCGGCAACTCAAGGTCGCCTCGACCGAGGATACCGAATGGTAGAACTGCTGAAACAGCAGTGCTACGAACCAATGGATGTCGCTGAGCAAATCATCAGCATCTATGCCGGTACCCGTGGTCATCTGGATGAAGTGCCTGTCGCCAAAGTTCGCGATTTTGAAAAAGGTCTTATCCAGTCGGTTCGCGATCGCAATCCAGAACTTCTCAAGAAAATCAAAGAAGTCGGTGACTTGACGACAGAAATTGAAGAGGCCATCAAGGCCGCCATTGCGTCGTTCAAAACAACTTTCCGTAGCTAAGCTCGGGATTTCGATTTCCACTCCCGTACGTTAAAGAATTTTCATGGCAAACTTACGCTCGCTCGATAAGAGACGCAAGTCGATTCGAAACATCCGCAAAATCACGCGGACCATGGAATTGATCGCTACCGCCCGATTCAAAAAGGCTATGGATCGAGCGGCCGCTGCGACGGACTACACGGAGCGAATTACTGCTATCGTTCGCGATTTGGCGAAGTCCGGAGCATCGGTTTCGCATCCACTGCTCGAATCACGTGAACAAGTCAAGTCAGCGACGTTGATGGTTCTTACCAGCAACCGAGGTTTGTGCGGAGGGTACAACGGGTCCGTCGTACGTGCGGCCTTGAGCCGACGGAATGATCTCAAAGCAAGCTTGGAAAAACTGTCGTTAATCGTTAGTGGTAAACGCGGTATTTCGGCTTTGCGTTTTCGTGGCGTGACGATCGACGAATCATATACAAAATTCGAAGATCAGCCGTCTTTCGAAGACGTTTCCCAGATCGCCGATAAACTCATCGCTCAGTATCAATCGGGAGCGATCGATCGTCTTGACGTTGCCTACACGCGTTTTAAGAGTATTTCGAAACAAGAGACGTTTGTTGAAACACTGCTACCACTCGGCAATCTAGGCACCGACACAGCGACTACAGTGGGTCCCAAAGAGGAATATGAATTTTTGCCTTCGGCAGAAAGCATCCTTGAAGAAGTTGTGCCGGCAAGTTTCCGTGTCCGATTGTTCAAGTGTTTTCTCGATGCGGCTGTCAGTGAACAAATCGCGCGTATGGTTGCGATGAAGAGCGCAACGGAAAACGCTGGCGACATGATCAAGCAACTTTCGCGAACCTTCAACCGTGCCCGTCAAGCTAAGATTACTGGCGAGATTATGGAAATCATCGGTGGTGTTGAAGCACTCGGATAATTTACGCATTCATTCAATAAACAACATCGAATTAATACTAGAGTCATAACGAATCGGAAAATCGAAAATGGTTACTGCAACTGCAAATAAGAATGTAGGTCGTGTCACCCAGGTTATTGGTTCGACTTTCGATGTGGAATTTCCTCAAGATCAACTTCCGCCGATTTACAATGCCGTGCGAATCAACGCGGATCGCAAGGGCGTCAAGCTTACCTTGACCGGCGAAATCCAGCAGCATCTTGGTGGCGGACGTGTTCGCTGCGTTGCGTTGGGAAGCACCGACGGCCTAATGCGTGGCGAAGAAGTCGTCGACACAGGAAAACCTGTTACCGTTCCGGTCGGTCCAGCAACTCTCGGTCGCGTGTTCAATGTGCTTGGCGAAGCGATCGATCAACGCGGCGAAGTCAAAGCCGATGATTATCGTCCAATACATCGTCAAGCTCCCCAAGTTTCTGAACTTTCGACGACTACCGAAGTTTTCGAAACCGGTATCAAGGTTGTGGACTTGCTAACCCCGTTCGTCCGCGGTGGTAAGGCGGGTTTGTTCGGTGGTGCCGGTCTGGGCAAGACGGTTATCTTGACCGAGTTAATCGCCCGTATCGCATCCTCTCACGGCGGCTACTCCGTCTTTGCAGGTGTTGGTGAACGCACTCGAGAAGGAACCGACCTTTGGTTGGAAATGCAAGAAGCCGAAATTGGCCAAACCGGCCGTAAAGTTATCGAGCAAACCTGCATGGTGTTCGGTCAAATGAACGAGCCACCTGGATCTCGTCTACGAGTAGCGTTGTCGGCGCTTACCATGTGCGAATATTTCCGCGATACAACAGGAAAAGATACCCTTTTGTTCGTCGATAACATTTTCCGTTTCTCACAAGCAGGTAGCGAAGTATCCGCGTTGCTCGGCCGTATGCCTTCTGCAGTGGGTTATCAGCCAACACTCGCAACGGAAATGGGTGCCCTTCAAGAACGAATTACATCGACAAAGAAGGGTGCTATTACATCCGTGCAAGCCGTTTACGTTCCTGCTGACGATCCAACCGACCCAGCTCCCGCAACCGCGTTCGGTCAGTTAGATGCTTTTATTTATCTTGAACGATCAATTTCCGAAAAGGGCATCTACCCTGCAATCGATCCATTGGCCTCGAACAGCCGAATTCTCGATCCGCAGTACGTAGGCGCTCGCCATTACGCGATTGCTCGCCGCGTGCAGCGAACTCTTCAACGTTACCGCGAATTGCAAGACATCATCGCGATTCTTGGTGTTGACGAATTGAGCGAAGAAGACAAGTTGATCGTGCATCGCGCTCGCCGTATCGAACGATTCTTGTCACAGCCATTCTTGGTCGCCGAAGTCTTTACTGGCAAGGCTGGGGAAATCACTTCTCTGGCCGAAACCATTCGTAGCTTCGAAGAAATTTGCGATGGCAAATGGGATCATCTCCCTGAAGCAGCCTTTATGTATGTTGGCGTTATCGAACAAGCAGAAGAACAAGCCAAAAAGCTCGCTCAACAAGGGAAGAAATAATCGTGGCTGACCTTGAGTGTGTCGTTGTTACTCCAGAACGTACCGAACTGAAAACTTCTGCCGACATGATTGTCGTGCCGATGTTTGATGGACAACTCGGTATTCTCAAAGGCAAGAGTCCCCTTGTAGGACGTCTTGGTTATGGTTATTTGACTATTCACAACGGCGCGAAAGTAGACAACTACTACATTGGTGGCGGTTTCGTTCAAGTCAACAATGAAGGTGTTTTCGTACTCACCGACCGACTTACCAAAGCCGAATCGCTCGATGCTGCACAAGCTGCAAAGGACCTGGACACCGCTTTGGCCATGTCCGGCCTGACCCCCGATGCAGTTGCCGCGCGAGATCGCGCTCTAGCCTCCGCACGCGCCCGAGTTCGCTTAACGACCAAGTAGTTCGCCATCGTTTTTCTCCTGCTGAACATTTCCGTTCCAGGAGATCTCCCACGGCGAAAGTGTCGTCGAACCCACAATTTCTTGCAGATCTTCCCGCAATTTCGTTTTTCTGCTGGGCTTTTCTCTGGGGTTGTAAGGCACTTTGCGGAACAGGTTTTCCTGTTATTTTGCGAATTGCCGTTACAATTGGCTTATAGGGACGGAAGTTTGCGATGTAACCGAGTTCAATCCGAGCCTCGGTTCCAAGTGAGATTTACTCTTGGCTAGGTAGAATTTAACTGGATTCCCGGGACCAGTTCCTTTGCTTTGAACTGGAGTTTGTTCAAGTTGATCCTTAAATCGGAATCGTTGAAGAGCGCACCACCGATTCCCATTATTGCCAGCGCGCCCAAGATGGTCCTTCCACCGCCGGTCTCTCCACCGTCCATCGATGGTAAACCTGCCGATGGTGAAGGTCTCGTCGCCACTACCGTCGAATCCGTCCTACCTTCGCGAGTTAAGTGGTCCTTTCGATTCCGAGCATGGCTCGCTAAGATCGTCAACAACTCGACGATCGTAAGCTTTATTGTTCATGTCATTCTCTTGCTCCTACTAGCAATTTGGGCGTTCGATCGCGGCAAGTTAGGTGACGGCGTATCTTTCAAGTCTGGCTGGGATTCTGGCGCTGAGACGGGCGCTAATTTCGATTTGCCGGATATGCAGCAACCAATGCAACCTACCGAAGATGTCGATGCTCCTCCCGTCCCAACCCAAGCCTCTGCCGTACAAATGCAGATCACAGATCCATTGTTAGTTTCGGAAGCAGCTAGTCCAACGACAACACAAACTATCTCGCCAGTGGGAAATGTCCTGGCTGCACAGGTCAGCGGTGCGATTTCTGCAGGCGGCCAGAGCACCGAAGGTTTTCGTGGCACAAATCTCTCGGGGCGTGAACTGAGCGGTCGCTCTCAACGCGCTCGGAAAGGTGGGGGAAGTATTGAAAGCGAAGCTGCAGTCGAGGAGGCCCTTAAGTGGTTTGCCCGACATCAATTCCCGGATGGCGGATGGTCACTCAATCACATACATGAAGAGTGCAACGGCGAATGCCCAAACCCCTCCATTTTCCAACTCGATTCGATGCGAGCTGCGGCTACGGGATTGGCGCTGCTGTCCTTTCTCGGTGCAGGATACACCCATCAGGAAGGGCAGTACCGCGAGGAAGTCCGACGTGGAATCTATTTTCTCGTTCAACTCGGCAGGCGCACCGATCAAGGTATTCGATTCCCGGGCTTGTTGGCAGAAAACGCGATGTACGAGCAAGGAATCGCTGCCCTGGCACTATGCGAAGCTTATCAAATGACGAAAGATCCAGATCTCAAGGAGATTTGTCAAGAAGCTATCAACTACATTCGATACGCCCAGCATTCGGATGGCGGCTGGGATTACCAACCTCGTGGTCCTGGCGATCTCTCGATTGGCTGTTGGCAAATGATGGCCATCAAAAGCGCGGCAGCCAGCAATCTTCGCGTACCTGTCTACACGATCCAAGCCTTCGATAAATTCCTCACATCGCAACAGTCGGACGGCGGGGCTCTGTACGGTTATCGCGGCGAATCAGCTTCGCCATCGATGACTGCAATCGGACTGCTGATGAGAATGTACCGAGGGATGGGCCAGACCGATCCAGCTTTGCTCAGAGGTATTCAGTATTTAATGAAACACGGCCCGTCGAACGATGACGTGTATCTGAATTACTACGCAACGCAAGTACTTTTCCATCAGCAAGGTCGTGCTTGGGAAATTTGGAATGACAAACAACGAGACTATCTTGTCCTAACACAGTCCAAACAAGGACATGCAACCGGAAGTTGGTTCTTCCCCAATACTTTTTCACTGGTTGGAGGTCGACACTACTGCACGGCGATGAACTGCATGACCCTGGAAGTCTACTACCGGGTCTTGCCAATCTATCAAGAGATCGAAGAAGACGAGTTTCAGTTCTAGATTCGGCGGGGACCATCACTGAGCGCGATTGCTGAGCGCTATTGCTGATCAGGGATCTTCGATGAGTGATCTGAGTATTGTCCGAAAGCGAGGCAAGTCTCCCGATCAAGACCAGTTATAAACTTGCAGACCTTTTTGGTGACGGATAAAGATCTGCTTATTCGCAAAACCGATGTGCGCCCAAGCCTCATTGTCGGTCACTTTGCGTTCGCTGACGATTCGGAACTCCTTTGGATCGGCATCGATCAGATAAAGCACACCCTTTTGATCGAGCGCTAATATTTGTTTCCCGTTTGAAATCATGCTCCAATATTCACCGAACGGCCGACTGGTCCAAGCTGTTTCGCCAGTCGTCATATCGATGCAAACGAATCTCTGGTTGCGTAGATGCAAGTACAGATGGTTATCGATGACAATTGGCGACGACATATAACCTTGGGATTTGTTTTCCCATTGCTGGGAAACTGACCAAGGACCCGCGCTGTCTGGCGTCAGATTGAATAACCAACTCTTGCCACCGTAGCTGCTGGTAAAGATTCGATCTTGCCAAACCGTTGGAGTCAAAATATTCATGCCGCGAAAGGCTTCGATCTTTGTGCTCCAAATCTTGGAACCGGAGTCCGGATCAACCGAACAAAGATCGTTGCGAGTCTGTACAAGGATCTGTTTTCTGCCAGCGATTTCCTGCAATATTGGTGAGGAGAATGCACTGCCGTTCATTCCTCCGCCATCCTCGAGTGAACGCCAAACGACTTTGCCGGTCGAACCTTCCAGACAAACAAACGCGCCTCCCGCCTGAACATAAACTCGGTCGCCGATGACCAGTGGAGAACAAACGAAACCAAAATCAGGCAATGCCGTTTTGAACTGAGCAGGGAAATCGAATCGCCATTTCTCGGAGCCATCGTTTCGATTCAAGCAGACAAGCACGTCGCGCATGCCTGCAACGTATACGTTATTTTCATCGCATGCTGGCGTCGAGCGAATCCAATCACCATTCCGTTTTGCAAAGAACGGGACGGTCATTTCGCCAAGCCATTCTTGCGACCATTGCTTCTCTCCCGAATCTACGGCAAATGCATGGACCGCTTCCATTTTCTTACCACGCGTTTCGGTAACGATGACTTGGTTACCGTAAACGATGGGACCGGAATAGCTGTCTTCGAGTGAAACCTCCCATCGCAGCTTGAGGGATTGCTCGCTCAGTTCTTGCGGCCAAACATCGGACGTTGTTTTGCCATCGCGACTCGGACCACGCCAGCAAGGCCAATTGTCTGGCTTGGCAACTTGTTGGGCTTGATCTGCCGCGATTGAAAACCTGGACGCAGATGATGCCAAAACACTAAAGCTCAGCAGTTTGTTGAAGTCGCGACGAAGCATAGTTTCGATTCCTTGGATACACGTACGAGGAAAGTTGAAGAGGCCCGAAAAAACTAATTAGATAAACTTCCGAAAACTCTGCGGACGCCGCGAAGCGCTGCAGCAAAATCGCTCAACTGCCGTAAGTTGTCACAGTGAGCTGCAAACTTCAGTTTAGGTCGAATACGATCGTTGAGAGCTCGGCCGCCAACAACAACAGCAACATCGTTAGAGATGGACTTTGAGAATTCTCGATATTGCTCAACAAAGCGCACTGGATCTTGTATTTTGGAAACACTCAACCAAAACAGTCGCGGCCGTTCGACGCGAATTGCATTGCCGAGCGACTCAAGCGGGATGTTGGTACCGAGATTGATCGCTCGCCAGCCTCCCTCGAGAAGCACGGATTCAATGAGCTGGCCGGGGAGTGTGTAAGGATCATTGCTTGGCGAACCCCCAATCGCCAGCGGCGCTTCTAACGACGGTTTGGGTGTCGTGTTTCGAAATTCTTGAATCAACCTAACGACAATCTCGCATCCCCGACGTTCTTGATAAACATCAATCTGCTCGCATGACCAGAGATCTCCGATTTCCTCGAACACCGGACACAGGATGAGATCCGCAAACGATGCTAACGAATTCGAATTGAGCCAGGCATGAAAAATTGCCCTACAATCGTTTTCGTTTCCCTCTATTAGGGCCTTCATGAATTTATTACTGACGCTCGATACGACATCATCGGATATTGTCGTCGATTGCGGTGCCTCATTGGAATCAATCTCTTTCAGGCTGCCCAATTGGTTCGTCAGAGGAATAGTGCAATTCCGATTCGACGCTACCAAGAACTGTTCCAGTCCAGCGTGCGTGATTCTTCGATGTCCACCGACAGTTCGAATCGTCGAGATTAATCCAGAATCACACCATCGCTTCACTGAAGACTCACTCACGTCCAGTGCCAGAGCCACCTGTTTGGGGGTAAAGTGCGTTTGCAATTGCTTCCTCACGATTAATGAACGTTTTGGACGATTTTGCATAACTATAGCTGATTGTCAAGTGGAAAAAGAAAACTGAACGAAATCGTTCTCTTTTCATCGATTTCTGTGAATCCATTTTGTGTGCTGCGGAGAATACACTATAACATTGTGAATGCTTTGACTGTTTAGTGAGCGTTTTGAACGTTTCAAGGAGCGAGTAAAAATGTCCCAAGCTTCCACCACTGCTCAAAGGCGTCCCGTTTCTAGGGTTGGAGTTTCGAACTCAGCCGCCCCCAAGAAGACTTTTAAAGGTCGAGCACTTGAGTCGGCGTTCTCGGAGTTTTGTCAACTTTCGATCCCAACGGTTTCCGACGAGCCATTTCAAAAGCGTCTCAACACGACACTGACCGTTGAGATCGGTTTTATGGACAATGCAGAGTTCCACTCGGAAGGTGCAGAGAAATCAATTCTTGGCAACTCGCTGTTCGAAGGCTTCAACGACTCAGAGATCAAACCGCAGCCGCCAAAAAACGTTCCGAGCCATTTGGTTCGGATGTGTGACAGCTTGGTCCTAACGGGCCCTCAAGAAGTGAGTCTTTTCCAAAGAATGAACTTTCTGCGATACCGAGCGAACCAGCTTCGATCCAGGCTGAAACCGGAATCGGCGACCGAACATGAGTTAGTTCGGATTCAAGGTCTGCTACTTGCTGCAGATTGGTATCGTGACAAGCTCATCAAGAGCAACATGCGACTGGCGATTTCGATCGTGAAGAAATTCGTCAATGTCGATAACACTTTCGATGATCTGCTTAGTGACGCCGTGATGGCATTGCTTCGCGCTATCGAAAAATTTGACTTCGACAAAGGATTCCGCTTCAGTACGTATGCGACTCAGGTCATCCGACGAAATGCTTATCGATGCGTCATGCAGCGATATACTGAGCGGAAGAAAATTTCTGCAAGCATCGACGAACTTTCGCTCGATGTGGTTGAACCAGACCGCTCATCGAACGTGGACGAGGCCCGATGGCACCAATTGCGCTCGCGTCTAGCGACAATGTTGGATAAGCTTGATCGACGCGAGAAATTTATTGTACGGGCGAGATTTTCGCTTGGAGGTCATCGCCGAATTCAGACTCTCCAAAGACTCGCAGATGTACTCGGGGTATCGAAGGAGCGCGTCCGACAACTCGAAAAGCGTGCCTTGGACAAGCTTCGGTCGTTTTCACAAGAGTCAGAATTAGTTCGCGCAGATTACGAACTTCCTGGGGACGATTCGAGCAGAGACCTGACAAATTTCCTTCCTGGTCTTCAATAATGCCCGGTCACTCGTAGTCTCAAATGAACATTTTCGCCCTGAGCAAGGTCTAGGGCGATTTCTTGATGGGAACTGCTTAAAGTACCTACGCTCATTCTGAGCATTTTTCGACTCATTTTTCCTGCTGACGCTACACGCGATGTCCGTTTGGCTAGACTAGCGGATGAGTTAATCCCCGGATCATTCTGATATTCCGGCGGATGTTTGAGCTTTACCCATATGAAATGTTGTTTCCTGAAGTCAGGAGTTTTTCATGCGCTCGCTTGGCATAATCTGTTTCGTTGTCTACTTACTTTTGACGCAACATCTTCTGGAGCCTGCTCGCTCTGACGAGGCTCAGCGGCCTAATATTGTTTTCATTTTTTCTGATGATTTGACTTGCCAAGCTCTCAGTTGCTATGGCGAAAGGCGGCACCTTCTGGAAACTCGCAATATGGATCGACTCGCACAACAAGGGATGCGATTCGACCGATGCTTGGTGACCAATTCCATCTGCGGACCGAGTCGGGCTACCATCCTGACCGGCAAGTATTCGCACTTGAATGGCTTTTACAACAATTCCAATTGCACGTTCGACTCAAGCCAACAGACTTTTCCAAAACTGCTTCAGAAAGCGGGTTACGAAACGGCGGTCATTGGCAAGTGGCACTTGGTCAGCGAGCCAACTGGTTTTGACCATTGGCAGATACTGCCTGGTCAAGGTATCTACTACAACCCACCGATGATCCAGAGCAGCGGCAAAATGAAAACGGATGGGTATGTCACCGATATTATTACGGATCTTTCGATCGACTGGATCAAGAACCGCGATAAATCGAAACCGTTCATGTTGATGTGCCAGCACAAAGCGCCTCATCGAGAATGGTCCCCCGCTTTGCGTCACCTTGGGTGGGACAACGATTGTCCACATGCAGAACCCGAAACGCTCTTTGACGACTTTGCGGGGCGAAGCACTGCAATTAGTGATCATCGCATGGGACTCGATCGGACTTTTTCAGAATTGGACGTCAAGCTAACTTTGCCTCCGGGTATCAATGCCGAGCAACAGAAGACTTGGGACGCATACTACGGTCCACGCAACGAAGCTTTTCTCCAAGCTAACTTGACCGGAAAAGAGCTTATTCGATGGCGGTATCAACGCTACATGCACGATTATCTTGGTTGCGTCAAAGCGGTCGATGAGAGTGTTGGAAAAATCTTGGATACGCTACAAGCCGAAGGGCTTGCCGAGAACACTGTTGTCGTTTGCTCATCCGACCAAGGATTCTTTCTGGGTGAACATGGATGGTACGACAAACGATGGATATTCGAAGAATCTGCGAGAACGCCTCTGATTGTTAGCTGGCCTGGAACTACAAAACCCGGAAGCGTAAACGATGACATCGTTTCCCTGATCGATTTTGCGGAAACCTTTCTTGATGTCGCTCGCATAGAATCACCCTCTGACATGCAAGGACGCAGTTTGGTACCCCTGCTCAAGGGAGAAGCGCCTAACGACTGGCGTAAGTCACTCTACTATCACTATTACGAATTCCCAGAACCGCATCGGGTCCGACCGCATTACGGAGTGATTACAGATCGCTTTAAGTTGGTGCACTACTACAAACCCGATGTCGACGATTGGGAGCTGCTGGACCGTCAAGTTGATCCGCAGGAAACCAAGAACTTTTATGCTGACGCGAAGTATGCTTCTATCGTCGAGCAACTTCATAAAGAACTTGAACGAGTTCGCAATGAAGCGAAAGACACCGAAGAGGCTCCGCGAACCGCTTTCGGTAACCAGCGATTCGATAACGAACCGCCCATTCCCGACAATGACAAGCAACCGAAGTAGCCGGCAATCTGCATTTTGTGCGTCTCAACTTAATCGTTTTTTGTGACAGGCTATGTATCGCGACCTCCGAAGAACCACGCAGCAGATACCTTGGCTTTGCGCCCTGATTGTTTGCATTTGCTTGGGTCGGCTGACTGCTGGTGAACCCATCAACGTCCCGTTAAACGTCGTGTTTATTCTTGCTGACGATCTAGGATGGGGCGAATTGGGATGCTACGGTCAGCAGAAAATACCCACTCCGAATCTCGATAGGCTTGCATCCCAAGGAATGCGTTTTACGCAGCACTACAGCGGCGCGCCCGTATGTGCACCGTCCCGTTGCGTTTTAATGACGGGCAAACATTTAGGAAATGCCGAAATCCGAGGCAACCTCCAAGCCAAAGTGCACTTTGCGGAATTCTCGGAAGGCCAGCACCCATTGTCTGAATCCGCAACGACCATAGCGCAGATGTTCAACCGAGCAGGGTACAAAACAGCAGCGATGGGCAAGTGGGGACTTGGCCCCGTCGGCAGTACGGGCGACCCAAACAATAAAGGTATCGATCTGTTCTTTGGAAACAACTGCCAAGCGGTCGCACACAGTTACTATCCCTCTCATCTGTGGCGCAATCATGATCGCGTATTGATTAATACCATGGCAATTCCAGACGCCCGCAAACAAGCCGAAGGTACGATTCGCGCAGAAGATTGGATCAGCGAAAACTACGCTCCTAAACTGATGATTGCCGAAGCAGAGAAATTCATCGAAGCCAATCATCAAAGTCCGTTCTTCCTCTACTTGCCGTTCATCGAACCGCACGTGGCAATGCATCCTCCCCTAGAGTCACTTAATAAATTCCCGTCAGAATGGGACAACGAAGCTTATCGAGGCCAGTGTGGTTATCTTCCTCATCCGCGACCACGCGCCGCCTACGCTGCCATGATTTCAGACTTGGATGGATACGTTGGAAAGGTGATGGACGCGTTGAATCGACACGGTATAGCGGATCGCACCTTAGTTATCTTTACGTCGGACAATGGGTCGACGCATCCAGGCCAATCGAATACACATTTTCATATCGGCGGTGCCGACCCCAAGTTTTTTAACAGCACCGCGGATCTGCGCGGTTACAAAGGCAGTGTCTACGAAGGCGGAATTCGGGTCCCCATGATTGCACACTTGCCGGGACGTATTGAATCAGGCCAAGTCAATCATTCACCGAGCTATTTTGCAGACTGGTTTCCGACACTTTGCGAGGCAGCCAATCTCGATCAACCAAGCGACCTGGATGGCGTGAGTCTTTGGCCGACATTAACCACTGGCTTACCTATCCAGAATCGAAATCCCATGGTTTGGGTTTTCCCCGAATACGGTGGCCAAGTTGCCGTGCGTATCGATAACTTCAAAATTGTCCGCCAGCAACTCAATACCAAGAAAATTGGCGAGTGGGAGGTTTACGATTTGGAACGAGATCGAGGTGAAACGCAGAATCTTTCAGCGAGTCACGGCGAATGGATCGAAAAGGCGAAAGAAGTCTTTCGAGAGCAAGTTGCCGACAACCAGATATTTCCCTTGCCGATTCCCGATTTGAACTAACACATTGTTGCAGCGCTCAATATGGTCTTCATTCCCTTTGCGTATCGACATATCCTCATCGTAGTTCTGGTCGCGCTCTATGCTGCTTCAACATATGCCTGTTTAGAAGACCATCCCAACGTCATCTTCATCGCGATCGACGATCAAAACGATTGGATTGGTACTCTCGGCGGGCATCCGCTCGCGAAAACGCCCAACATCGACGCGCTTGCAAAACGTGGAACGGTTTTTCTCAATGCACACTGCCAAGCTCCTCTTTGCAATCCATCGCGCACCAGCCTAATGCTTGGGTTGCGCCCTACGACAACGGGCATTTACGGCCTATCACCTTGGTTTCGTGACGTACCGGAACTTGCAGGACGCGTGACGTTGGCGCAACATTTCCGTTCGCATGGTTACACAACGTTGACTTCCGGCAAGATCTTTCATGGCGGGCTATCACTAGAACAACAGCGATCCGAATTCGACGTTTGGGGCCCCGGAAGCAGCGTCGGTCCGAAGCCCTCCCAAAAACTCATACCACCAACGCCGATGGGTAATCACCCGCTAATGGACTGGGGCGTCTTTCCACACGACGACAGTGAGAAAGGCGACTACAAGGTCGCATCGTGGACGATCGAACAAATTCACTCGGCACGTCAGGATAAACCCTTTTTCATTGCAGCAGGCTTTTTTCTGCCGCATGTTCCATGTTATGCGACGCAGAAATGGTTTGATCTTTATCCGGACGATGAATCTGTGTTACCTGCAATATTGCCTGACGACCGGCACGATACCCCTCGGTTCTCCTGGTATCTTCACTGGGAGCTACCCGAACCGCGGTTGAAATGGGTCCAAGAAAATCGTCAATGGCGAAATCTCGTGCGATCTTATCTGGCCTGTACAAGTTTTGTTGACGCGCAGATTGGTCGTATCCTGGACGCTGTGGATCAAGCGGGCCTGGCAGATAACACAATCATCGTCCTGTGGAGCGATCACGGTTGGCATCTCGGCGAGAAAGCCATCACGGGCAAAAATTCGCTTTGGGAACGCAGCACGCGTGTCCCGTTGATTTTCGCGGGACCCGGTATCTCCGCAGGTAGTGGTTGCGACCAACCAGCCGAATTGCTCGACATGTATCCTACTTTAATCGAGTTATGCAATCTGCAGGAACGCAGTGATCTCGAAGGAGTCAGCCTTGGCCCACAACTGAGGAATCCCAATGCCGACCGAATTCGCCCCGCGTTGACTTCCCACAATCAAGGCAACCATGCCGTCCGAAGTCATCGGTGGCGATATATTGAATACGCCGATGGTAGCCAAGAACTCTACGATCTAAAATCCGATCCAATGGAATGGACAAACTTGGCTAACAACGCCGGATCGCTTGCGATCATGAAGGAACACCAACGATGGCTTCCGAAGATCGACCTCCCGCCCGCTCCCGGTAGTGCCCATCGAGTCTTAACTTACGACAAGAACTTGGGGCAAGTGATCTGGGAAGGAAAACCGATTCAGCCGAACGACAATATCCCCGAATAAATTCCGAGCTGCTCCAAATGTTTCTTAGAAAACTTTCCTTCGCGATTGCCGCATTCGTGCTTTGCATCGATCGTCCATTCGCTGCAACGATGGCTGCGGACCGGCCTAACTTGATTTGGATTATGGCAGACGATCTTGGTTACGGTGAGCTTGGCTGTTTTGGCCAACAAGTCATCATGACACCAAACCTCGATCGCATGGCAAACGAAGGACTTCGATTCACGCATTTTTATGCAGGGGCTACAGTCTGCGCGCCGTCACGAAGCGTGCTCATGACGGGACAGCATCACGGTCACACACGCGTACGCGGGAATGCAGGGGACGCAAATCCGATTGCACAAGCCTTGCGTTCCGAGGATACGACCGTCGCGAAAATCCTCCACGATTCCGGATACAAAACCGCGCTCATCGGAAAATGGGGACTCGGTGATGTAGGGGCTGCAGAATCCGGACTGCCTCGCCGACATGGATTCAATTATTTTTTTGGATACTTGAATCAACATCATGCACATAACCATTTTCCCGATTTTCTGTGGCGAAATGAGGAAAAGATCGCTCTCGATAATAACTTGACGCCGGTCGGAAAGACCGGAGCTGGCTATGCGACAACTCCAAAGCAATACGCCGACGATTTATTTGCCGATGAAGCTGTTCAATTTGTTAGGGCAAGTTCGAATCAACCGTTCTTTCTCTATTGGAGTATGGTGGTTCCGCATGCCAACAACGAACGCACTCGCGATCTAAAGAATGGGGCCGAAGTTCCCGACTTTGGTCCTTACGCAGATAAGGATTGGTCTGACCAAGACAAAGGCCACGCGGCCATGATCTCGCGTATGGATGGTCATATCGGCAATATGCTGGCTACGTTGCAAGAAATGGGAATAGCGGAAAATACATTGGTCATTTTCACAAGCGATAATGGGCCTCACAACGAAAGCAATCACAGAGCTGATCGTTTCAATCCTGCTGGTGAGTTCTCTGGCTTGAAACGAAGCTTAACGGACGGCGGAATTCGCGTCCCAACAATCGCTTGGTGGCCAGGTAAAGTGACACCGAATTCTACTTCCGATCATGTCGCGTATTTCGGAGACTGGATGGCGACAGCCGCCGAACTGGCCAAGACCAATGTGCCACCCGCGACGGACTCTATAAGCTTTGCCCCAACTCTGTTTGGCGATTCGGCAAGGCAACCCAAACATGAATTCCTTTATTGGGAATTTCATGAAGGCGGATTCAAACAAGCTGCACTTCATCAAGGTCGATGGAAAGGCATTCGCAGCGGCGGACCGAATCAGCCAATTGTGCTTTTCGACCAAAGCTCTGACCCTGCAGAGAAACGCGATGTAGCTTCCCAAAATCCGGAGATCGTCGGCAAGATTGACCAGTATCTTCGCGGTGCTCGAACGAACTCAGAGGACTGGGAGCCAAAATGGTCAACGATCGCAAACAAGAAATAACGCCTATGCGATTCGGGGCACTATCATTTGCAGCCTTGGTCGCTGATTCCGATTGACTGAATAGCTGCTCGCGCTTGACGAATTTTCTCTGTCGCAATTTCTATTAATTCCAATCGCGAAAAATTTGTCTTGGCGATCGCCTGCTCTTGTGCTTTGAGCGCCGTCGCCGCCGCAATTCGTGGATAGATTTCCCATTCGTCCATGCGCGGGACTATCCGATCTTCTTTCATTCCAGACTCAATCGCTATCGCACAGATTTCCTCTGCAACAGCCATGGCCATCTCATCGGAAATTCTGTTCGCCTGAACATCGAGTGCGCCACGGAATACGCCAGGAAAACAAAGCGAATTGTTGACTTGGTTGGCAAAGTCACTTCGACCTGTTGCAACAATGCGAGCCCCCGCCTCCTTCGCGTCCCACGGCCAAATCTCGGGAACAGGATTAGCGCATGCAAACACTATGGCGTCTTCCGCCATCCCCTTAACCCACTCCGGCCGAATTATGTCTGGTCCAGATGAAGAAAAAGCGATACAGACGTCACTTCCTCGCAATGCTTCGGCAATCCCTCCAACGCAACCTTCCGCATTACTAAGTCTACACAACTCCCATTTCTCAAGAAAATCATCCTGAGCCTGCTCAATGTCACATCTGCGGGAATGCAAGATACCGTTTTTATCGCAGGCAATTATCGCTCCCGGATGGACACCGCCGGCCATGAGCAATCGGTAAGTCGCGAAATTGGCGGCTCCAATTCCAATCAGCGTAATTCGGACACTTTTCAAATCCTTGCCTACTACTCGAAGCGCGTTGTTCAAAGCAGCCACGACCACTGTCGCGGTTCCTTGCTGGTCGTCATGCCAAATCGGAATCTCCATTTCGCTTCGTAATCGATCAAGAATTCGAAAGCACTTGGGTTGCGAGATATCTTCTAGATTTATTCCGCCGAACGATGGGCTCAATATCTTCACCGTGCGGATCAACTCTTCCTGATCCGTTGTACCCAAGCAAAGCGGAATCGCGTCGACTCCGCCAAGATATTTAAACAAAAGTGCTTTGCCCTCCATGACAGGCATTCCCGCTTCAGGCCCAATATTACCAAGGCCAAGCACTCGGGTTCCATCCGAGACGATCGCAATCGTATTGGCACGATTCGTGTATTGAAACGACAACTCCGGGTTATGCTGGATCGCTTTGCAAACCGCAGCAACACCTGGCGTGTACCATATCGCAAAATCTTCGAAACTTCGGATCGGGCACTTGAGTGCCATCTGCACCTTGCCCCGGTACTTCTTATGCAATTCAAGCGATTGATCGGAGTACTGATTCGCTCGCATCAACATTTCGTTTCGTGTGGTCATAATCAAATTCCGCTAGGGACCTGAAAAAAGTTCGTCAACTGCACATCGTTTCGGCACTCAGCAATGCTTCAATAACGTCCTCGCAAATTCCCTAGCTCGCTCAATATCCTTCTGATCAGGATGAGAACGGTTCAGCCCACCAAACCAAACTAAAGGCCCAATAGTATCCCAACCTCGACAATTAAACTCGCCCACAATTTCGCAACCGCGGGACAAAACCGCTTTTCGTAAACGAGAATGAAAAAGCCGCCACAGCACAGGCGTTCCCGCCGTCGAAAACAAAAAGACTTTTCTAGGAGGATTCGGCATGCGATTTACAAAGTCGATCAGAGATCGCGCGTGACTTCCGAAATAGATACCGGATCCAAAGCCAATCAAGTCATGTTGTTCTAGAGCTTTTAGGTCGACTTTTTCTGGGGGCATGACCGAAGCATGAATAACTTCTGCAATTGCCAACGCTACTCGTTGCGTGTTGAGATGATGAGTTGAAACGCAAATAATCAAAGTCGGCCGATGGTTCATTTCGATAGCTTTGCAATAGAGCAAGTCGGGACAAAAACCGTTGCGTGATCAAATCTTACATTCGTTTTACAATGTATTGCCATCTTCGGCGTCATTCTATATCCCAACATCATCCGAGTCTTATTACAATCCATGACGAGCGGATTCGTCGCTTTTACCGCTTGCATTAAACAGGCTTTCACGGGATTAAACCGTCATGATTCAACAAGCAAGCAAACTTTTTATCCTGGCTATTTTTTGTTTTGCGAATACTGTCTGCTCAGATGCTGTCTGCTCAGATACGGTCCGCGCAGAAACAACTTTGGCCGACAAAGTCTGGAAAGACCGTATCGGCGAGCGAGCTCCCCTAAGTGTAACCACGCCAGCAACGGGGATTTGGGCCGCTGAGTATCCATTTGACCCACAGAAGTTCGGTACGATACGTGGCTTCTCCCCGGCCACAGGAGCGAAGAAATCAATTGTTATGGTCTACGTTCGCTCGCTCAACGCTAACACGATCGATTTGCTGCGAGCTATCGACGGTCTAATTTTAACTCGCGAAGAACTGAATTGGTCTTACGTTCAGATCTTTGATGAGAAAGGTGCGCAAGTCGGGGGCTACACTGCCGACGAAATCCTCGCACGGATTACCGAGCTGAAAAAAATATCGGACGAACAAAACCTAAAGTCGCTATCGCTGGGGCTGGCAGCCAATGGATCGCCAAAATCTGCCGCACAAGTCGGCCTCGATAAAGACACTGATATTGTCGTTGCCTTCATTCGAAAGCCTGACGGGAGGAAAAAATCCCCCGTGGTTGCTTGGTATAGAGCACTTCACTCAGAGACGCTCAACGGGGCCGCAATCACCGCATTTTCGAAAACCCTCGACGAGTGTATTAAAACAACTCCCTAATCCGCGAGCGTGCCCTAACCAATAAATTGACGTAGGTTGATCCAGTATTACTCATGCAGAAACACTGGAGTCATATCGCGTCGTTTGAGTAGCTCGCGAATAGCGTTATGATCCCATCCCGTCGTAGGCGTGAGAAGAAGCTCGGGACGATTGGTGGGAACAATCTGGCTAGTCCATTTTTCGATAATCGCATCTCTGGCCTGCTCCAATTGCTCGCGCGACATTTCCGAGTCGTATCGAATATCGCTGTATCCACCAATATTCTGCAACGATCGATGAGCGATCGAACGAACCGCAGGATAATCATCTGTCATCAGCAGCGCCAACAACGGAGCCATCCAATCATCCTTCGAAGCAGTCCGTGCCGGTTCCCATCCCAGATGCCAAGCCATCAAAGCTCGCTGGGCCGCATCACCTTGAATTGCCATATCAACAGACATAGCCAAATCCGTTTTGAATTCCGTTGCATCGACTGGCACACGACCATACCACTGCACAAGTGCTTTGTCGGTCCAGCCAAGCGTCTTATCGAGATGGCAAAGGTTGCATGCGTTCGGCCGCCCCGCACCTAAGGTTTCCTTCACACTTGGGCTTGTAATCTGATGACTAACAGTAGCCTTCAAAAGTCCATACGTTGTGTTTGGCATGTGGCAGTTGTAACACCGACTGCCAGCGGACGAAGCTGGATGATGGGTATGCTGCGTCAAGTTCGCATCGCCTCGATACTTCTCATGACAAGTTAGACAAGCCGTATCACCTCGCATCCCAACTTTCAGTTGATCTTCATTCCACTCCTCCAAAGTTCGCGAATCGTCTTTGGAAGGATGCATCTCATGACAATTCAAACACGACAGCTCGCCCAACTTGTAACATTTGGACGCTTGCAATCCGTTGAATTCGCGGCCAACAATTCGCACCATTCCATCGCGCCAAAACTGATAGGGATTTGTAACACTCTCACGCACCTTTCCCAATTCGTCGCCAGGTCGCAAAGTCAAATCGGAACCGGGCGTCTCGCGGTGCCAAGCCATATGGCATTGCCCGCACACTTGGGCTGAACGGTCATGAACCATGCGGCTTGGATCGACCATGGGATCAGGTTTCTTCGGCGTATTGGTATCCGTCGATCGATGACTGGCGATATGCGACTGACCAGGACCATGACACGCTTCGCAACTAATGCCAAACTCCGCCACCGTGGACTGTGGCGTCTTGGGATCTTCCAAAGCTCGATTAGCATGCGTGGTGTGACAATTCATGCAGGAACTGTTCCAACTGCTAAACGTCTCCGCGTTCGCAACCACTGGAGCTACGAGAAACGATGATTCACGAGGTATCCATCGCTGTTCATCAATCATCCACACAAAGGGCAAATCGATCACTTCTCGACCATGGCCACTGAGCATCCAATACACTTGCATGTGATGCGAACCAGTAGTCAACACGATCGGATGTTTCGAACGCGCATGCAAAGCCTCCGCCGCCTTTGGATGAGGATTCTCCACTTCAGCCCAAAACTGCTCGCCATCCGTCTTGAGCTTGTACAACTGATTTCCACGCACAAGCAGCTTGTCTTTAAAATCACCGACGATCGATTTCTTAGAAGCCACTTGCGTCATAGTACGATGGAATGAGTTGTACCAAGTCTCGTGCTCATGACGATGACATTCCTGACATTGCTCCGATCCAACATAGCCATCCGTCGAAACAGCCATCGGGCGCGATGCAGTTGTAAAATCGATGCTGGGTTTAATCGGTTCGGCAGCGACTTGTGGCTCCTCCGGTAAAGGCCGAAGCAGGGAAATCAACAACACAACCACCGTGATCGCCACCGCGACGCCAACAAGATTCAACCATCGCTTGGGCGCAGTTTGCTTCCCCTCAGCCTGCTTTGCAACTGGTTGAGGAACAGTCTTCTTAGAAACAGGCTTCGGCATTATCCACGCAACCTAATAATTATCATCCACAAGTCATCTCGGCGATTCCCCGATGTGTGCCACCAAACGACACGCATCGATTTTCGACAGCGACCATCTTCATCCAACCGCCTGATCTCAATCACCGCCATCCAGACGACATTGGGCGGAGTTTCGAAAGAACGCCGATAGGCTCCAGATTCGCTCAAGCCCAAGCTCGTTTCAAGAATTTTAGTCCACGCCGGGGATATTTGTCCACTCGACATGAAACCATCGGAGATTTATCCATGTCCGTTGGGATTGATAACGCCTCTTAAAGTGAACGAATTTCTCGACCGAACCAAAACACACTCAAATCGGTGTGTCCCGAACGCGTTACCTGCGAAACCGCCAAAGATAATTTGCTCAACAAGAACGGTTTAGTCGTGGCTATGTTGACCAGAACATTCAAACGCCACGTTTGGTCTAACGTGTGTTGTTTAGCCATGGTGCGGGTGAGTTCAAAATGTTACGCTCTAACACTGCTGGCTAGATTTAGCGTAACCTTCGGCGATCAGAGAGCAGTGAGAAAGTGTTCACTGCTTGTCGGCACCCAGTTTACCAACTAGTCCCTCAAGTTCTTCGTCCGAAGCGCCGAACTCGCGAGCGCGTTCAATCAACTGGTCGATGTCCAAACGGTGCGACTCCTCAAGGTTGTCTTTATGTAAACCGATTATTGCATTTGCTTCGATGAGCAGTACAGATTTGCGGCAAGCTTTGTATTCGGGCGGATACGGCGGTTTCTCAGGAACTTGATCTAGCTCTACTTGAATTTTGTCCAATAAAGTTCCCGCTTCTTTCACCGTATCGAGTGCTGCTGCGAAATCGTTGATCGCCAACTGCAACTCGGCGTAATCATTCAAGGCTCGCGGTAGCTCGATCTGGTACTCAGCAACGTCCGTGTTTGCCATCGCAAGTTCACGGGCAAGTTGCAATTCGCGGTCAGCGTGCGCAAGTAAGGTTTTGGGATCGACTTTGACGTTCTTCAATTGAACTTGGAATCGCGAATGCTGCGAATCGAGCAAATGGCCTTTTGCAGGCGTGAAGTCAGGGTCCTTTTCAAGGATTCTAGCCACGATTGAATCGCTCTCATCCAAGGAACCGACAGCCTCCTCATAGCGTTTCAATTGAATGAGCGTTGAAGCGAGTTCGTAATGATTCAGTGCCACTGGCAGATAGGATTCCGAAGCAAAATCCAATTGTGCTGCTTGCTCCAGGAGAGTTTCTGTGGCAGCTTTGAGCGGTTCAATCGCTTCTTCCAGCTTGCCCAGGTCGCGAAGGATAATAGCGATGTTGCTCTGAAGCATTGCTTTCACTTGTTGATAGCGTCGATTGTTTGGATCGTTTGCAATGAGATTGTCGAGTACAGGCAGTGTCGCTCGCCAACGCTCAACCAAAGGTTCCAAATTACCGAGTTCCATTTCTGGACCACCCGAATTGAGCGACGCGACCACCAGATTCCAACTGTGGCTTGGCACTCCGGGTTCCAATTCGATTAAACGTCGAGCCTCGGCGATGACGGCTTCGTATCGAGCTTTCGAATCGACGTTGTTCCCCATCCGCCGCTCGGCAAGTGCAAGATTCGTCAGCACCTTGACTTTTAGTTCACGAATGCGAAGTGACGTTACGTCATCGACTCCGACTTGATCCAGTAACTGCAATGCATCGATTAAATGTTGATTGCCCTCAGCCGCCCGATTTTGGTCTAACGCAATCGTTCCCAAAGTTATATTGCATGCGGCGGCATTTCGGAGGTAGTTCGGCCGCGAAGGATACTGCGCCCGCAACTCCTCGAACATTGTTCGGGCTTCCTTTAAATGCGGTAATGCGTCATCGCGTTTCCCAACCCAGGTCATAGCATTCGCGAGACCGAGCTTGGCGATCGCATAACTATCTCGCAAGTCCTGCTGATCGGATTTGGAAAGTTGCCCAATCGAAGTGTCTAAAGCAACTCTGCAATTTTCCGTGGCTGCTTCGAGCATTGGCAAAGACCGCTTGGCTTCGCCCGAATCCGTCAAGTAATTTGCCAGCACGACAACGGCATCGCAGCGAAGCGACGCTCGTTTGGCTGGATGCATATCGCTATCCGGAATCTGATCGAAAAGCATCAAAGCCTCGTCGGTTTCGCGCTCAAGTGCTTTAATGTCACCAACCCGCATTGCAACTTTCGCTAAACCCGCATGTGCCCGAGCAAGCTGATAAGTCAACGTGGGATTGCCTCGATTCGTCTCTAAAAATTTACTGAAATAATCTCGAGCCCGTTCAAGCAATTTGCGTGTGACTTCCTGAGAACCTGGTGCACGAGGCAAAAACTCCGTTTCTGTCGTCACGGCCAACAACAATTCATCAGCAGCAGTGATCGACGCTTTGAGCGCGTCTTCCGCCGATCGCTTTGCCATCATCTCGCTGTTTGTTGACTGCCGCAGTTCCTCATTCTTGTTCCGAAACACGATCGCTGCCGTGATACTGCCGATTATCAACACAGAGACCAGCGCGGCGCATGTCGCGACTGCCGCCGCAAAAGATTTGTTGCGCCGCAAAAATCGAACTGCTTTTGTAAATCCCGATATGGGCCGTGCAAGGATAGGTTCGCCACGAGCAAAACTACGCAGATCTCCAGCGAACTGTTCCATGGTTGCATAGCGTGCTGCAGGCTCCGTTTGCATCGCTTGCACGCAGATTGTTTCCAAGTCCGGTGGAATCGCAGGCGCGATCAATCGGGGCGCGACGGGCGATGATTCTACGATTTGCCTAAGCACCGCCGCTGGTCCCCCATGAAAAGGAGCAATGCCCGTTAGCAACTGATACAGAGTCGCACCAAGCGAATAAATGTCACTCGACGGAGTGATCGCTGTATCGGCAGTCACTTGTTCTGGGCTCATATAGACTGGCGTGCCGATCAACTCTCCAGTCCGAGTCAACTGCGTCGCGTCACCTTCTTGCATCCGGGCGATCCCAAAGTCTGCGACTTTCAGGGCCGACATATCAACCACCAACAACAAGTTCCCTGGTTTTACGTCCCGGTGCACAAGCCCGCGCGCATGGGCCGCCGCCAATCCGTCAGCCGCAGTCGCTATCAAGTTCGCCAAATGCGAAAAGTCCATGTTGCCGGCCGCCCAATCCGGCTGGTCCGCACCCACTCGACTCGAAGTGCCACCTGACACGTACTCCATAACCAAATAGCACCGGCCAAGCTGAACGCCTGCATCCGCATCATCGCTGTCACCAATCAGCGTTCCGAAATCAAATACTCGGACAATGTTCGGATGTTCTAATTCGGCAAGGACGCGCGCTTCGCGTTCAAATCGCTGGCGATCGCGCAACGAGTTGCGTGCAAGCACTTTGATTGCCACCTCGCGCTGCAGTCGCTTATCAAAAGCCAAATACACAGACCCAGCACCACCCGTCGCGATCAGCCGATCTACCAAGTATCTCTCTGGCGGGAGCCTTTTACTCAGCGATTTGATTGTGACAACGTCTTGCTGACCCGAATCGACATCTGTCTGATCGTTCCGTTCGCCGAACGTCGATTTACCTGACTCGCTTGTGCGCTTTGTGCCCGAGTCTAACGGAGGTCGATCATGCGACTCGACGTCCCCGTCCGATGGCGTTTCACAGTCGTTGTTCCTTTGAAGAAGGTTTCTATGCAAGTCGGTAAACTCAGGTTCACTCGCATAACTGCTCTTTGGGCTTGCACGATATACATCCGCGAACGCCTGCAAATCGACATCGTCCGTAAGAGTGGCTAACGATTGCTGACAACGCTGACAGTGTGGCAAATGGGTAGCAACGATATCGGCGTCGACGAGATCATTTCCTTCCAACCAACGCTGCAACTCAAGAGTGGTGGGGCACTTACTGGAAAAATCAACAGAGGGAGACTCACTCATCACATCTTTCCGGTATTCTTCCTCAGACGACGTCATCAGCCAAAAGCGCGACCTCGTACTTCAATCGCTTTAGCACTCGGCTTCGAGCGACGTAGACTTGATCCACACTGATCGACAGTTCATCTGCTACTTGCTTGGCATCCAGTTTATCAATCCAAGACCGCTCGAACATTTTCCACGTCTCATCTGAAAAGTGCGGCCGGGAACGTTCTAAGGCTTTGGAAAAGATGTGTTGTTGATATTGCTCGTTCCAGTCGCTTTCAATTTTCGAAGATTCGTTATCCCATTCGGAACTTAATGTGGCCACATCAGTAAGCTTACTTGCGAATCGACGAATTTCGTTGATTACGATGCGTGCAAGCCAATCGCGAAAGAGGCCTTTGCTCTTGTCGTATTCAAAGGTCCGAATAGCGCGAGTGACTCGCAGCAATGCTTCTTGAGTCACATCAGCCGCATCGGATGATTGCAATCCTCGCGATCTGCAATATTCGTAAATCAAAGGACTGTAGACCTCCATGAATTCGGTCCACGCAGTTGAATCGGAATAGTCGCGCAGACGAAGAACCAAGCTAGGTGATGTTAAGGCATCAATCTTGCGGTTCAAAACGTTACCCTTCGATGACAGAAACCTTGCGCGGTATTTCTCAGATTCCTGGAATTATATCTCGTACGCATAGCGTCAGGGTTTTTTAGTTTCAAATTCCAGTTGGCCGCCCAAAAATCCTGCCGATTACACGGATTTCGACGGTTTTCGAATTATTCAGATAATCGCAAATTTTTGCGCAAGAATTCGTTTCTTCTGAGGTAACACGAGGTGTGAAGGGTGGATTTCGAACAAAAGTTTCTAAAAGAGGTCGGTACCATGAGTGTTCGCAAGCGTGTTCTAGGATTTTTTGATCTTGCAAGAAACAAACGCGATAAAGCTCACAGGCGGGCCTCAAAGCGACGTCTTCTTCGATTCGAGTGCATGGAAGCTCGACGCCTGTTGACCACCATCGACCTGGCCGCATTATCGGCATCAGAAGGAATGACGCTTTACGGCTCAGTAAGTGGTGATCTAGCCGGTGACGCTGTCAGCAACGCAGGCGACGTTAATGGTGACGGGTACGATGACATGATCATCGGTGCCAATTCAAGCGATATCGGCGGCTTTCAGTCAGGCTCTAGCTTCGTCGTTTTCGGAGGCCCGTCGCTGCCTGCATCGATCAATCTTTCCAACTCTCTGGGGGCGGCGGGATTTGTCATAGTGGGCACGAGCGTCGACAGAAGCGGCAAGTCGGTGAGCGGTGCGGGGGACGTCAATGGCGACGGCTTTGATGATCTGGTGATCGGTTCACCGACCATGTCTGACGATCCGATTCATGGCGGGTCCGGCGCTGGTTATATTGTTTTCGGCGGCGCTTCAATCTCCGGTGTGATTCAACTGAGCAGCCTTGGCTCTAGTGGCGTCAGTATCTTTGGTGCAGACACGCCTAATGATCAGACCGGCTACTCTGTCTCCGGTGCGGGCGACCTGAATGGGGACGGCCATGCCGACATCGTTGTCGGTGCCTATAGAGGAGATACAGTTGGAGATGCGAAGCCGGAGGCAGGTGAAAGCTTTGTGATCTTCGGGGGTGCGGCGATGCCTTCTGTGATCGATCTGGAAGTACCGGGTGCCGCCGATATCACGATTCTCGGTTCTGACTCCGCGGACTTCAGTGGCTTCGCAGTCAGTGAAGCTGGTGATGTCAACGGAGATGGTTTCGATGATTTGCTTATTGGAGCCTGGGGTTCGGACGGTCAGGGGAATACTGTAACCAGTGCTGGCGAGAGTTACCTGATCTTTGGATCTGCTTCTCTCCCCTCCACGATCGACATTGCCGTCCCGGGATCGGTAAGCGTCACTATTTTCGGGGCAGTCCTAGGCGACGCCGCTGGTCATTCGCTCAGCAGTGCAGGTGACGTTAACGGCGACGGTCTGGACGACATTCTCATCAATGCTCCTGGTGCGAACGGTGCCACCAATCTGAAAAACAACGCAGGAAATAGCTATGTCATCTTCGGTTCCACGACTTTGCCGACCGAAATTAATCTGGCAACGCTTGGATCTGCCGGTATCACGATCTTTGGTGCCCAAACCGGCGATAGCGCGATGGACGTGAACAGCGGGGGATCCGCAGGGGGCGGAGGTGATATCAATGGCGATGGGTTCGACGATCTGATTATCGGGTTTGAGGCAGCAGACGCGGCAGGCAACGCTAAGTCTATTGCTGGCGAAACAATCATCGTTTTTGGTGGTCCCAGTCTCCCAGCGACCATCGATCTAGCGACCCCAGCCAATGCCGATATCACGATCTATGGAGCAGGTGCGGGGGACAGAAGCGGCAAAGCCGTAAGCATCGCAGGAGATGTGAACGGCGATGGGTTCGCGGATTTCCTGATTGGTGCTCCACTCGCCGACGGGATTGGTAACGCAACAGCCAGTTCCGGCGAAAGCTATTTGATTTTTGGCGGTAACAACTTTACGAATTCGATCCTCCCTGCCAATTTGGGAACAAGCGGTAACAACACCATCACCGGCACGGCGGTAGCCGACATCCTGAACGGTGCCGACGGCAATGACACGCTCGTTGGCAACGGTGGTGTGGATGTTCTCCTGGGTGGTCGCGGCGATGACATCTTGGCCGTAAGCAGTTTGCCCATCAATCGTCTTTTAGGTGGTACTGGGAAAGATACGCTTCGCCTCGACAGCAGCGGACTGTTATTGAACCTGACCACATTAGCAGACAATCGGCTTCTTGGGATTGAACAGATCGACATCACCGGCAGCGGCATCAATACGCTGACGCTCAGCTATCGCGAAGTGCTGAATATCTCCGATGAATCGAACCAGTTGATCGTGCGTCGCAATGGTGGCGATATCGTCAACATCGGTAGCGGCTGGACTCAGGGAGCCGACCAATTGATCGGTGCCGACAACTTTCAAACCTATACGCAGGGAATCGCTACGCTGCTGATCGAAGACACCACTCCGGTCGGCACCACGGATGATGATGCGTTTGTTTTCACCTACCTGAGCACCTCCACCAGTGGCAATGTGAGCATCACTCGATCCACCAACGCCGGACCGATCGAAGACCTGGGCGTCTTCCCGATGAACGTGCCGCTAAGCCTGGACGGACTCAGCGGAACCGACTCGATACGTATCGTCGGGACAAGCTCAGCGGACACGTTTTCTGTTACGTCGGCTGGGCTGTCGATCAATGGCGCGAGCTTGACACTTGTCAGCATGGAATCGCGAACACTCGAGGGCGGCGTTGGAAACGACGCCTATCAATTCGACGCAGATGCTGCACTTGGGGCATATTCACTCCACGACGCAGGAGCGGGGATAGACACGATCGACCTCTCGACCACTTCGCAGAATGTTGCTCTCAATCTTAACTTGACAACGCCGCAAGTCGTCAACGCGAATCTTAGCCTCACTCTCGTGACCGCAACAGTTTTCGAGAATGTTACCGGCGGATCCGGAAATGATATTCTCAGAGGAAATGCCAGGAACAATGCGATTGTCGGAGGAAGCGGGAATGATACGTTGATTGGTGGCCGTGGCAACGACTCGCTCCTAGGCGAGCTCGGAGATGACAATTATGTATTTACGGTCGCACCGTCCGCGGAAGCGGATAGTGTGACGGAATTACCTAGTGAAGGTATTGATCAGCTCACCTTCTCTTCCATTACCACTGCAGTGACGGTGAGTCTCGCATCAACGGCAGTGCAAAATATCCACGTGAACAGAACTCTGCAGTTGAATTCCGGCAATTCTTTCGAAAATATAACAGGCGGTTCAGGAAATGACGTTCTGACAGGGAATGACTTGAATAACATTTTGATGGGAGGATCCGGCAACGATGTTCTGAACGGTGCAAACGGCAATGACTCGTCATTCGGAGGCCTAGGCAACGATACATTTGTATTCGGACCAACGGCATCATCCGAAGCCGATCTAGTAACGGAATACGCCAATCAAGGAACAGACCTTCTAAACTTTGGAAATCTGACAACGTCAGTCAACTTGTTTCTCGGCTCTATCGCCGTCCAAGCTATTCACGCCAACCGAACACTCAAATTAAACTCGACGATTACGTTTGAGAACGCCACGGGTGGCTCTGGTGACGATATCCTCCAGGGAAATACCGGGAACAACGTTCTACAAGGCGGCAACGGGAACGACGTACTTGTTGGAAACTCAGGCAATGATCAACTCTTTGGTGGCAGTGGTCGAGACATACTGATCGGTGGACTTGGATTAGATGTCTTGGATGCAGGGTCAGACGACGACATCCTCATCGGTGGTCGAACCAACAGCGACGCGTCGATCACCCGTCTGACTGATCTGCGAACTGAATGGACCTCCGCGAATTCCTATGCAACTCGCATCGTCAATCTGCGTGCCGGAGTGGGAGCATCAAACGCAGCGCTCGCTGCAACCATTGATGTTCTCAATGATGCAGGCGAGGATGATCTGCTGACGGGAGGCGCAGACTCCGATTGGTACTTCGCTGCCTTGGATGACGTGTTAACAGATCTGGCAATTGGCGAGGTTGTTGATCGGCTTAACGCTCCGGTCACGCTGCTCCAGACCAGTCAGACAGGCGCACAAATCGCAACTAATCCTGCGATTAAATTCTTTGAAACCGGGACAATCAATGGTTCTTCACTGGACTTCAATACGGGAGCGGCTGGCACCGACAAGTTCTTGTTCGAGTGGGATCTGCTGGCCGCCGGCACCCGAGGTGAACTCGAAATCGCCGTAACGATTGATTACACAGCATTGACAATCGACAACGATTTCATCTTCGGTTTGACTGATGGTGTCAATCTTAATGCCTGGGAGCGGTCAGACAATAACAGTGGATCCTGGTGGAAACGCGAGCGTGCAGTCAGTGGTACCAGCGTCTCGGGATTTACGTTCGTAAAGGGTGCATTGGGTGCAGTCGAGCCATTCACTATTCGCTTCCGAATTCCCACAGGCGTTGCTCCAACTCAGGTGGCAGTTACTGAGGGATCGGATTCAATCACAACCGGTTTTGCGGAGAATCCACTCAACGGAAACAACGCCCTGAAGTTCTTTATGGCTCGGCAAGGAGCGAACGAGGACTATCGGATCAACTCCGTTCATATTTCGGTGACGGAATACAATTGATCGTGAGTCACAGGGAATCGAGGCGTCTCAGCGAGTTCGTCAATCCGCAAGAATGCGATCCGTCGCCTCAAATGAGAACCGGGTCTGACATGTCGAAACATGCCAGCCCCGGAACATCGAGTCGTTCGAGGCGGAGGAGTGGCCTCGATGTTCTTGTCGGCAGCTCAGGCGATGATCAACTGTTCGGCGGAAACGGTCGTGACATTCTGACTGGCGGACTGGGACTGGGTACGCTGAATGGCGGTGCCGACGATGACATCCTGATCGCTGGTCGAACCAACAGCGACACGTCGATCACTCGTCTCACCGATCTTCGATCGGAATGGACATCCCTCAACAGTACAGTACTCGAATCACGAATATTCGTAGCGGGGTAGGGGCTACCAACGCTTCGCTTAATGCCATGATCAATGTGTTGAACGATTTCGGCGAAGACGACATCCTCACCGGTGGCACGGCTCAGGATTGGTACTTCGCAGCGATGCTTCGAAGAACAACCTTGACACGAAAACCTATTCCCAACAAGTAACATCGAACGAATTCTGTGAGATATGAAACTCGTATTTGGATTAAGACACGTGTAACGAGCTAACTTCAAAATAAGGATTGCGTGCAGTAAGCCCGTCAATGCAAGCGAACATACCATTCAGTCGCTTGCACCGCGCGCTCGCAATTGGACTATAACTCCGTTCGAAAATCTGATTTGCCCTGAAAGGATTGTTCAAGCTGTTGCATAAAGAACTACTTGGTCAGATAATGTAGGCCTGAGAAATGAGCGACGCAGAAACGGGCGACTCTCTATTGGCGATGGGCTAACGACATGGTTGATGCACCGAGTAAATTGCAGGATCGCATAAATGTCGCTGATTCGCTTGCGACAGCATCGAGTAGGAATCCTCGGAAACGCAAATGGATATCCTTGAGGTTGTTCCTTTCGCTTGTGGCGGTCGTATCGCTGGTCAATCTGAATTGGCCGACGAGTTATGAATTGCACGCTGGCGTGCAAGCAGGACAAGCGACGCACTTGTTTTACTCGCGGCAACTGATCGATTCCAACACTCCGACGACCGCGGTTATTGGTGGTTTTCCAAAACGCTACATCTACGCAGTCAATTTGCATTCAGATGTACCTGAACACCGACAATGGTTTTCTTTGCGAGCCCTCCTGGTCGACCTAGTACTTTGTGGTTCGGTCTTTGGAATGCTGATTTACCAAGCATTTCAAATGCGCGTGCCACAGAGGCGCCGGCTGAACTTGCTCGACTTGATTATTGTTACATCAATATTGGCGCTGTTTACAGCGTGGTCGGTCGAACGAAAAGCGGTTTTCCAGTTCAATGAGAACTGGGCTAAGTCGACTGACTCCATTGCAAAATATGGAACAACGCGGATATGGATCGGGAAAAGTTTGGTTACATCGTGGCCGCTGTCAACAAGCTGGTTTAACTACACGTACATAGACGCTGAAGAAACAGTCGAATGCCAACCATCTCAAACTTACCAATCAATTTTGAAAACAGTCAAGAATCCTCTCGTCGAGCGGATTTGTGTAAACGGAAGTGAGACCAAAACGCCCTATTCCATTTCCGTGGACAAGATCTCTACGCCAAGTGCATTGCAAAACACTGGGGTCCAACGCATTACAAAGCAAAAACCAAGCTTTCCCTTGCTGCGAACGCTGGAAATATCGAATTGTCTTGTCGACGCCGAACTCCTAAACTGGATCAAACTTCATAAAAGTCTTCGGGCGCTTCGTTTTGTACATTGCGACATAAAGGAGATCCCGCAAGACTTCTTCCGATCACTTTCTAATCTAACGCAATTTGAAAATCATTCTGACGACTCAGGAAGCGAATTGAATTTTAGGTCGGTCAGCGAGAGCCTGAACCTGCAATTGTTAGGTGTGGGCTATTCGACGTTCGATAAGATTCGCGATAGCTTGCCGGGACATCCAAGCTTACGAGAGATTGTCGTGTCAGCCAATCACGAAAGTTTTTCGTTGCCAACGTCACCAGCAAACCTCAAGCCATCAAATGGATTGACAGAAGATCTCTTCGGTAATGTTGAGGTCGAGTTTCTTTCGCAACCCACCGACGGAACGATTGTTGAGCTATCTCGACTTCCGAATTTGGAGATGATCAGCTTGAGTTACTTTGATGATCTTTCGTTGACGCTTGATTCGCTACCGCGAGTCCGACGCGTCATCTCATGGTCGCCCGATCACGACTTTGGCACAACAATGGAGGATGACACATGGATTCGATGTTTGAATTCCAAAATAACGAATTGCCCTCGCTTGGAGTGGAAAGCCGATCTGCAATTTTTTCCGAACTCAAAGCATATCGTGGAAACAATTCGTGAAGCTGACTATTTGATGTTGCGGTCCGCATCTTCAGAAGAATATCCGACGGTTGCCCTTCAGTCAGACAGTCAAAGTGAAACAGAACGCATTAATCAAATAGAAAAACGTATCATAGAATTCCTGGATCGATTACCGTCTCGCGTGGAAGGCGGCGGACTAGAGATTGATGTACCGCAAATCCACCACGTCACGCCCAGTATTCCAAACGGGTTACAAGAAATTAGGCTGAGATGGCAGACGGTGTATGGGGACGATATTGAATCCGATTCAAATGTTTCTGATAGATATTTTCCAAAGCCCGAAGACGACTGGTTGCCGCTTTCGTGTGAACAACTTGCGTCAGTCGAGGCATTTGATACAAACGCTCCTTTGACTGAGGACTGTGTCCAACGTATCCTGCACGACGCTCCCAATTTGAGAACCATTTCCGCAAACTTGGATGCTCCGCAGTTGATGATTCGGGATCGTCCCAACCTCACGGAGGTTTCTTTTTACTCGATCAATGGGGAGATGCGTCGCCCCTCTTGCTCGCTGGGTTACAACTTTTCGGACTATTTAATAATTTCCAATGTGGAGCGGCGCCCTTGCCAATTGCAATTTTTAAATTGCCCAAATTTGCGCGCGATTTGGGGTGCGGTAATGCCCGAGGGCATGATTGAATTGTCTAACCTGCCGAGTTTGGCAAACTTTTCTCCCATCGAATATGGCTACGACGAAGACTTTGCAATTTCTGTTTTAGGTCCTACACAACTCGATTCAGCAGTGTTCGAGTATGGCAAGCTGTGCGGGACACTTGAAGAAAACTGTCGCGGCTGGAATATGCTGAAAGAAGTCGAATTGAAGGGCAACTTTGCCAATGATGATATTTGTAATTTTGTCAGCCAATATCGGACGACTTTGAAAAATGTGACTTTGCGCGACAAACGTTACGACCCGGCTTTGGCTCGAGACTTAAAATCTTTATGCATGGCAAAAGTACGATGGATAGGCGGTCAAATCGATGCGGCTAGCTTTGCAAAACTCCAATCTACTGATTCGTTTGAAGGCTACTGGTTTACGTCCGTTGTCATGCCTACCCAAGAGGATTTGTCTGCAATTGATTTGAAATATGGCTCAAAGATTCAAACCGCAAAATTCGTCATCGGTCGTTACTCTATCGACGACGACGCTGCCCAGTGGATCGCCGACCACGTCGATACCCACGAACTGGATGTCAGTCAGTTTGATGGTGACATAGAACTGTTGCTTCCTTGCCTTTGGGACGACAACTGCCAGCTGCACGTCTGCCCCATTCAAATGTCTGAGTCTGCTGTGTCCAAAGCGATGAAGAAATATCCAAGATTGAGAGTTACGGTCGCAAACAAACCTGACAAAGTTGCAGGACCGAATAACCTGAGTTCACTCCGGGACATGCTCTTGCGTAGCATCTCAGACGATGCCGACGAATTGAATACATCGAGCAATGAAAATTGATCCAACTTCCAATCTAAGCCATGGAATCGGCTAAGCTCGCGTCGCACGCAACATGGCAATGAGAAACCGATTCGTCAGATCTTAGCTCACAGTTTCTTGGCCAAAGATTAGTGGAATTCGAATTGGGAACGCAACATTATTCTCCACTTCGGCTACGGCCGTCAGTAATCAGCTTGTCAAGCTGCGACGTGAGCCGCGCGAGCACTTTCGGATGAGAACTTGAGACATCGTTAAGTTCGCCTGGGTCGCTGCTCAACTGGTAAAGTGTATGTTTAGCATCGGGGAGTGTGCGTTCATCTCGACTCACCACCGCTTGCATTTTGCCTCGTTTCTCCAGTCGTACAAGCTTCCAATCTCCGACGCGCAAACCGAAGTTGCCACTGCCGTTATCTTGCTGAAGCAAATGGTCGCGGCCCTTGGCTCCAGGCGCCCCCAGCAACGCTGTGGATACATCAAAGCTATCTAGGCAACCGTTCGCCGCAATCGACTGCCCGGTGATCGCCGCAAAGCTTGCTGCAAAATCGATCGTGCAGACAACTTCGTCCGAAACTCCCGGTTCAATTCGGCCTTTCCACCGAGTAATGAACGGAGTGCGTGTTCCTCCTTCCCAGACGCTGTATTTACCGCCACGATAGGGACCGGCGGGTTTGTGGTCGCCGAGTTTTTCCACCGCATCGTCTTGATAACCGTCGTCAAGCACCGGGCCGTTATCGGAACAAAACACAACGAGCGTGTTCTCCGCGAGTTGTAGCCGGTCAAGAGTCTTAATCAACTCACCGACACACCAGTCAAGTTGCACAATGCAGTCACCGCGTGGTCCAAGTGTCGTTTTGCCTTGGAATCTCTCATGTGCGACCCGTGGAACGTGAATGTCGTGCGATGCGAAGAAGAGAAAAAATGGATGGTCCTTATGCTGCTCAATCCACCTACTCGATTCCGCAACCCAAGCATCCGCCAAGTCTTCATCGCGAAATCTCGCTTTCATTCCTCCAGTATAAAAACCGATGCGACCGATGCCGTTATGGATGGTTTGATTGTGACCGTGCGACCAATCCATTTTGAGTGTTTGACGATGCGAAATGCCCGTCGGATGATCGTCAGAAGGAATCTTATCGCCGACCCACAACGGATCCAACGGATCAAGCCCCTTCACGCGATGATCTTCGACAAAAACTTGCGGCACACGATCGTTGGTCGTCGGCAAAAGAAAACAATGATCGAAACCGATTTCAAGCGGACCAGGTTTGAGTTCCTCGTTCCAATTGGGCGCTGGATCGCCAAGTCCCAGGTGCCATTTGCCGATAACGGCCGTCGAGTATCCCGCACGCTTGAGGATTGTTGGCAAGGTCTCGGTGCCCGGCTTGATGATTGCAGGGCCATTGGGCGGAGCGATGCCCGTGCCCTTTTGCCGGAAAGCATACGTGCCAGTAAGCATTGAAAATCGCGTGGGGGTACACGTTGATGCAGAACAATAACCGCTCGTAAATCGCACGCCATCGTGAGCTAGTTGATCGATCGCAGGCGTCTGGACCGCTTTGGCACCGTAGCATGAAAGGTCACCATAACCAAGGTCATCGGCCATGATGACGATGATGTTTGGCCGCTCTGCAGCATGAGTCGACAAGGATATCAGCGTAAATGAGCCGAAAACCCCTGCCAGTTTAAGAAAGAAGCTTACGAAAGTTTGCGTCAATATCGGTTTCACGGATTCGCATTCCTTTTTGAGGCTCGGCCGCTTGGTTTAGTTTCATCGTAATCTGGATTCCTAAGCGGCGATTTCGCTCCGACTTCTTTCTGCCAATCATGCAGTTCTTCAAGGAGCTTGGCCACTCGCTCGGGTTCACTCGTGGCGAGATCGTTTGCTTCGCTGATGTCCGCGTCCAGGTTAAACAGTTCGACGCGGTTGTCTTCGAACCACTCGATCAGTTTCCAATCGCCTCGACGAATCGCTGCAGCCGGTGCGCCACCTTGATTTCCATAGTGCGGATAATGCCAATACAACGCTCGCTCTGGCAACGATTCGCCTTTTAATATAGGCAACAAACTAACACCGTCGAGCGTCTGGGCCGGTTGCGGTTTCATACCAGCCGCGTCGAGCAACGTCGGGAAAAAATCTGGACTGCTCACAGGCTTTTCGATCACACGACCAGATGCAATCACCGCAGGCCAACGAACAATCAGCGGTTCGCGAATGCCACCTTCGTAAATCCAGCCTTTACCGGCGCGAAGCGGGAGGTTCGATGTGGGCCAGCCTTCGCTGGTTGACAGCCCGCCGTTGTCGCTGGTGAAGATGACGAGCGTATTTTCGGCCAGTCCCAGTTCATTAAGTTTGTCGAGCACTTTGCCCACGGCGAGATCCATCGCTTCGACCATGGCTGCGTAGACGGCGTGATCTTGCACGAGTCGGACGTCTCGCTCGTGCTCGCGTCCCCACTGTTCGGTTAGACCCAAGCGAGTTCGCTTTGCTGAATATTTCTTTTGCAAATCTTCGCGGGCCATCAGCGGCGTGTGGACATCGTAGAACGAAAAGTAAGCAAAGAACGGGCGGTTTTTGTTATCGTCAATGAACTTCACTGCCTCGGTTGCTAGTCGATCGGGCAAGTGTTCGCCTGCTGGGCCGTCCGTCAAACGAGGGTTGCCATACGGCGAGAAATACTTGTTGCCGCCATACGGGCCACCGCGGTCGATGCCGCCGAAGTTGAAATCGAATCCTTGATTTTCCGGCCACCAGCCCTCGGGTCCCAGGTGCCACTTGCCAGCAAAGAAAGTCGCATAGCCTGCTCGCTTCAGCGACTTTGCCAGCGTCGGAGTGTCGAGCGCCAAGCGATCAACATAGGTCGCAGGAAGCAGTTTCGTGTTTCGTTTCCAGTCTTCGGGTTTCAGCGGCGCACCGATGTAGTCCGTGATACCAGTTCGCTGTGGCCACTGTCCCGACAAAATGCTGGCCCGCGTCGGCGAACAGACCGGACAAGCGGCGTACGCATTGGTGAACTTCGCTCCTTCCTGTGCAAGCCGATCGAGATGCGGTGTCTCATAAAACGTGCTGCCATAGCAACCAAGATCGCGTTGTCCAAGGTCGTCGGCAAGGAACAAAATAATATTCGGCGGCTCAGCCACCAAGTGCGTGCTCTCAAGAAGTCCAAACCCAACAAGCATCAACAGAAGCAAGCGTGACATCGTTTTAGATTCCCGTCTTTTTAAAACTTTTTGAGTTCGCACGCTTTGGGATAATCAACCAATATCATAACCGCGTTGGAACTGTTCGGAAACGACGCAAACGGAGTCCGCGAAGTCGACCGACTTTTGATAGACAAGGAGCTTCTCGAAGGCGCAGGTCATCGCAGTCACCTGAGATGGAGAAGAGGCTAGATGCTGTGGAAGAAAACCAAACAGCCAAGAAAGTAGTGAGTAGAAAGTAGACCGAGTAGATGGGAGAAAGTAGCTTACCGCATTGGATCGGTGTTTCGCGTGCGAACTGCCACTACTCCGATCTTCGTTTTTCTACTTTCTGCTTTCTCCCATCTACTCTCAATTTTTTGGGCCCTAAGGCCCAAAAAATCGGGGTGGCTGTGACTCGTTTGAACCGGCGATCACGTTGTATGTCGATTCGATGCTTCATCCCGAAGCTCGGGTCAAACAATTCGCTGCCTGTTTACGCTTCGCAGGCTAATACAAACTATTGTCGGTTGACACCATTGGATTTAAACCAAGAAAAAAAATTTCCGACCACCGATTTACAGGGTCATTTACAGGGTCACGAATCCCAGCCGCCAAAAATTTACAGGGTCATGATTTTCCGTTTACAGGGTCATTTACAGGGTCACATCGAAAATCCTTGGAAAATTACAGGGTCACGAAATCAATTTACAGGGCCATCGGATGCAATTTACAGGGTCATGGTTGCAGATGGAAACTGCAGCCGACTACAGTAGAGTTACGCTTCCAAGTATCCGATCTCGGGTTGTCCAGTTTTTGCTGGTCCCCTCCTAAACTCGATCTCTTTGCCTTGCGCTGGAACTCCCGGAGTATCCGGCTGGACAGGCAGAGTTTGCAGTTCAGGCAGGTCTGTTATAAACCGTGGAGTTACGGACATGCCATCGCTTACGAAATCGATGTGGAGTTGCAATGGTGCGCCGCCGCTGTCTTTTCGTAGTGAGTCTGTGTACCCGTTGGAACGGGCCTCGCGGACAATCTCTTGTCCTGGCTCCAATCTATACTTGAGGATGTCTTGTTTAGTTGATTTGATTCCTGGTTGATCGTTACCGTTCCGAACAATCCTATTCACAAGCGGTGGGCCATTCATCGGGACAAACGCCGTCACGGTCGCCGCTGTAGTTCCCGACACCGCTGTGCGAAGTACCGCTCAGGTTGAACGAAGTTCCCAGAGCAGCCCCACCAGCATCAACTCCGATTGCCGATCCCGTCGCGGTATGCGGTAGTCCATCATAATTCACACTATACGGAGTGACCGTTATGGTGGCAGTGGCCTTGGCGATGTTGAAGTCCTTGCTGTTGCTGCTGGCTTCGTGATTGTCATCGCCGGCGTATGAGTAGCTCGCGGTGGCCGTGCCCGCGTTGACGTTGTTGGCATAACTCGCGTTCGGCGTCAGGCTCATTCCGTCCGCTCCGGTCACCGTCACCGTGGCCGGAGTCTGCGCGGAGCCGGCGTACGTGAACGGTTCCCCAACGATGTTCACCGTTGTGGTGGAGCGCAAGCGGTACACAATTGAGTTGAGCAAGCGGTTTCAAAAAAGGGCGGGGTAAAGAAGGTGTAACCGGCGTTCCGCCGGTGTCGATTTTGATTTGGCAAAACCTGGGTAAACAAAAAACGGCCTTTCTGCCATGATTCGGGTACTAGAAAAATCCGTTTCAACAAGGCAGGAGGCCGCTAACTATGAACGTCGCTAATTCCGAGGTTTTTGACAACCCCAGATCCGATGAAAATAGAGCTGCTGCGAAGTATGCGAGTGAGATGATTGATTCGATTGATTCGATTGCTTCGCAACTCAAAATCAATATTGTAGCCGCAGCTCAGCGCGGCGAGTCCTTTGATCAAACCGAACGCAGTGTGCGAAATGCTGTCTTTCAACTGGGCAAGCAAGCTCTGGAGCTGTTCATTCAACTGCGAGGAGATGCTGGCTGGCCGAATTGTCGATGCAATAAAAGATTCCAATTACGATAGCAACTCGGCCCAAAAGACGCGGGTTCTGCGACCACAACTCGGCCCGTAACAGTTACAATCGGCTCTTTATCCCTTCGTCACTGAACCCGCATATGTCCGACGTCACCAACATCCTGAACCAGATCGAATCCGGTGATCCGTCGGCGGCCGAACAATTGTTGCCGCTGGTCTACCAGGAACTACGCAAACTGGCGGCAGCGAAACTGGCCCAGGAAAAACCGGGCCAGACGCTGCAGGCGACAGCGCTCGTGCACGATGCCTACTTGCGATTGGTAGATGTCGACAAGGCCCAGCATTGGGATTCCCGGGGCCATTTCTTCGCGGCGGCTGCCGAAGCGATGCGGAGGGTTCTTGTCGACACAGCGCGCAGGAAACAGCGTCCGAAGCACGGTGGTGGGCGAAAGCGTGTCGACCTCGATTCGGCCTGCGCGCTGACCGAAGATCCCGGTGAAGACTTGCTGGCCCTCGATGAGGTTCTGACCAGATTCGCGGCCCTGGACCCGCTCAAGGCCGAATTGGTCAAGCTCCGTTTTTTTGCCGGGATGACCATTCCTGAAGCAGCCGACGTGCTCAGGATATCCCATGCAACTGCTGAAAGGCACTGGACTTACGCACGCGTCTGGCTGTACTGCGAACTCGGCGGCGATGATGCCGAGGGAGAAACTTCGAAAAATTCTGGGAACTCGTGAGGGGATCGAAGGCAATTCCACGCATTGTCACCTGAGCGAGCCACTGAAAGGAGCTCTTCAACATGGCAATCGAGGAATCAAAAGTCGAGGCAATCTTTTTTGCGGCGCTGGAAAAACAGTCGCCGGAAGATCGCGTTGCCTATCTCGATGAGGCGTGCGCGAAGGATGCGAGTCTAAGACTACGGGTCGAGGCTCTGCTCAACGCACAACCGAAACTCGCCAACTTTCTCCAGGGCCACGCCTCCGAAATGGTGGCGATGACTTTGGTCCCACCGCCTGCGGAACGGCCCGGCACTCAGATCGGCCCTTACAAACTGCTGCAGCAGATTGGCGAAGGGGGCATGGGCACGGTCTTCATGGCCGAACAGACCGAACCCGTGAAGCGTAAAGTGGCCCTCAAGCTGATCAAGCCAGGCATGGACAGCGGCCAGATCATTGCTCGCTTCGAGGCCGAGCGGCAAGCCCTGGCCATGATGGACCATGTCAACATCGCCCGCGTGCTCGACGCCGGAGCCACCGAATCCGGTCGGCCATACTTCGTCATGGAACTGATCCACGGGGTCCCGATCACCAAGTACTGCGACGACAACCACCTGACTCCGCGCCAGCGGCTTGAGTTGTTCGTTCCGGTTTGCCAGGCGATTCAGCACGCCCACCAGAAGGGCATCATTCACCGCGACATCAAACCATCGAACGTGATGATCACGCTGTATGACGGTAAGCCGGTTCCCAAAGTGATCGACTTCGGCGTGGCCAAGGCGACCGCGCAAAAGCTGACCGAGCGGACCCTGTTCACACAGTACGGCACGATGGTCGGCACGCTGGAATACATGAGCCCCGAGCAGGCGGAGATGAGTGCCCTGGGGATCGATACCCGCAGCGATATTTATTCCCTGGGGGTGTTGCTCTACGAATTACTGACCGGCAGCACGCCGCTGAGCCGCAAGCAGATTAAGGAAGCCGCCTATGCCGAGATTCTTCGCCTGATCAAGGAGGAGGAGCCTCCCAAGCCAAGCACGCGACTCTCCGAGTCAGGCGAGGCGCTAGCCTCCATCTCGGCCCAGCGGCACATGGAGCCAGCCAAGCTGTCGAAGCTGATGCGCGGCGAGTTGGACTGGATCGTGATGAAAACGCTGGACAAGGACCGTAACCGCCGCTACGAGACGGCCAACGGTTTCGCTGCGGATGTGCTGCGCTACCTGGCGGATGAGCCGGTGCAGGCGTGCCCGCCGTCGGCGGGGTATCGAATGCGGAAGTTCGTGCGGCGAAATAAGGGTCCGGTGCTGGCGGCAAGTCTGCTGGCTCTGGCCCTGGTAGGCGGCGTGTTCGGTACGACTTGGGGAATGTTCCGGGCCACGTTCGCCGAGGCGGAAGCCGTTCGCGAGGCGGGCGAAAAGACCGTGGCGTTGGGCGAGAAGGAAACCGCACTGGCCGCCGCCAAGGCGAATGAAAATCAGGCCAAGGCTGCCCAGAAGGATGCCCAGGAAAACCTCAAGGCCGCCCTGGCTGCCGTGGACCAGATGCTGACCCGCGTCGCGGAAGACAAACTGGCATACGTGCCGCAAATGGAGCCGATTCGCCGCGACCTGTTGCTCGACGCGCTGAAGTTCTACCAGAAGTTCCTCGACAAGCAGAGCGATGATCCAGTGATTCGCAGGGAGGCTGCCTTCGCTCACCGGCGCGTCGGCCGAATCCACCATCAGCTCGGCCAGCACCAGGACGCCGAGAGGGCTTACCGCAACGCGCTTGAAATGTTCGACAAACTCGATCCGTCTGCATTCGCGGACCCCGCTCTACTACAGGAGATGGTCAATTGCCACATCGAGTTTAGCTGGCCGCTCGGCATCCTCGGTAAAACTGAGGAATGCCGGCAGTCCATCCGGCGTGCCGTCGAACTCGCGGACAAACTCGACCCGAAGGCGCCGGACAACCGTGGCTACATTCTCAACGCACGATCTGTCCTGGCTAGCCACCTGTTGAGCCAAGAGCCGCACGAGGCCGAGAAGATCCTGAAGGAAAACCTGATGCTGGCCGACGATGCGTTCGACCTCGAAGCAGTTCATCGCGGCCTGGGAACCGTGTTTATGTACACCGGGCGCCTACCCCAGGCGGAAGAATCGGCCCGGCTGGCCCTGAAATACGCGGAACAGCTGGCGACGGAGCATCCTTACGCGAATTGGGTGCAGGCCGCTCTCGCCAATGACCAGCGAGCCATGGCCAGCGTCATAATGAAGCAACGTCCGAAGGAAGCGCAAGAATTCCAGGGCCGGGCTATTGTCATCCTGGACAAGCTTGCGACCGACTTCCCAAACGGTCCCGGCTACAGACAGAACCTGGCCGATGCCCTGATCGAAGACGCCGGGTACCTGAAGCAGCTTGGCCAAATGATCGACGCGGAAAAAGCCTATCGCCGGGCCATCGACGTCTACGAAAAGCTGGCGACGGATTTTCCCACGATGCCCGCCTTCTGGCACACCACTTTCGATCAACGCTTCAAGCTGGGGCAGTTCCTGGAGGGAGCCGGAAGAATCGAGGAAGCGAGTCGTTTGTACCAAGATGCGAGCTCGATCGTATCCATGCTGACGACCGACGTTTCAACTCAGCTCGCGCATACGGTGCGGCTGACGCAAGCCCATTGGGAGCTGGGCCGCATGCTGTCGTCCGCGGGCAAGAAACAAGAGGCCGAGGCCGAGTTTCGCCAGGTCGTCTCCCTGTCGGAAAAGCTGGAAGCCGACTTCGCCGGCAAGCCTGAGCATCGACGCGAGCTGGCGCACCATCACACGGTCACTGCCGGGGTGTTGGCTGAGTCCGGTCTTCTCGCCGACGCCGACCGCCTCTACGATTGGGCGCTCCAACATCGGGTCGCCCAGGTCCGCGAAGCGCCTGAAGCGAAGCAAAGCCTGGAAGAACTGGCCTTTCTTCATGCTTCTCTCGGCCAGCGTCACCTGTGGAGTACACGCCGGCTGAAGGATGCGGATCGATCCTTTCAGGCCGCCATCGAAATCTATGAAAAACTCGCTTCTCAGTTCCCCGAAATGCCTGTCTATCGCGCCCGGGTAGCCGAGTGTCGCATTCTCTTGGGCGTCGTGGCGGGACGTGACGGCCGGACTCCGCAGGGCGAACAACTTATTCGCCAGGGCCTCCAGCTTGCGGAAAAAGTCGCGAAGGAGCTGCCAAATGATGTGTGGCTCCGGCATCACCTCGGCAGTGGTTACCGTTGGCTGGTAGAGCTTCTGCTCGGCGCAGGTTCGCCGCAGGAGGTGGAGAAGCTACTCGTCCAGTCTTTGGCCATCCTAGACAAGCTCGTTGCCGAGTTTCCAAATAGTGATTGGTACCTTCGTGAGCTTAGTTATACCTGCCGTGCCCTGGCGGAGCATCACTTCCGCACCGGCCAAACCGAAGAGGGACGCCGCCTCAACCAACGTGCGGATGGGCTCTCTGAACCAATCCTGGCCAAGGCCATCGCCCCGTACCGCAAGGCCATCGAACTCCAGCCGGATAACCCCGTTGGCTACCAAAACCTCGCCGACTTCTTGAGCCGAGACTTCTTGAGCCGCCAGTGGAAGCTGGACGAGGCCATCGCTGCCTACCGCACGGCCATCGCGTTGGATCCCAAAAATGCGGACTACCCCCCGCGACTGGCGGGGGCCTTGAACAACCTGGGGTGGCGTCTGACCACCGATCCCGATCTGAAGAAGCGCGATCCTGCCCGCGCCACCAAACTGGCGAAGGAGGCCGTCGAACTCGCACCGGATAACTGGAATTTCTTCAACACCCTTGGCGCGGCGTGTTACCGAGCCGGCGACTGGAGAGCCGCGATCGCCGCCCTCGAAAAGTCGATG
>JANMGV010000008.1:0-27436 GCA_031374825.1 Pirellulaceae bacterium | reverse complement strand
TGACGCAGCCGCGAAGAGAGTTGTAGCGAACAGCGCCTTGTTGTATCGCCACAGCGGCACGAGTTCCTGCGGAGTCGTGAATACGATGTGATGGTGCGGACAAGGCAGCAAGCGTTGCTTCCACGCACCGAGCCACTGCTCCCGAGGGAAGGTGTTGCACAGCGGGCAGCAGCGGTGGTGACACGAGTTGTAAGCGATGTCTTGGTAGTGACCAAACGGGCAAGTGTTCGAGTGCCACCCCAGCTCTGCCGTTCGGCAAGCTCGAATCCTCAGCGCCGCTCTACGCATGTCAGTCGAGCAAGCAAAAGATTCAAGGTAACCATCAAGGTATTTAGCAAAGACGTTCTGAACCGTTAATGCCATGATGGGTAATAGTTCTCAAAAGCACCTTCTCCAGTTTTGGCAAGTTCAACGACCAAAATCACGCGGTTGCGGCCAAGTGACTTAACATCAGGTAACGCGTGATCCGCAACTCGCGTGCATTTTTTTGTTCGTGCATTTTTCGGTAGTGATTTCCGGTGTCGAGCATCACGTGCTATGTGCCGAATTCTACCTCGAATGTGCTGTTCACGCCATTGATGTATTTCAATTGCCCTCGCGGTGATGTTCACGAGGAACCAGTCGACTGATTAGCATTGCATCTGCGGTTAATCAGTACGCCGATCAAAACGCAGAGAGCATGAATTATCAGCATCGGCAGGAAAAAGCCTGTTCCTCCAGATTCGCGATAGAACCAGTAGCAAGTGTTGGCAATTGCACCAGCGATGATGACAATGAGTATGGCTCTCGATTGTCCCCACGCTTCAGCACGTCGGTGTTTCAGTAGGGCATTGGTTGGTTCGGAGTCAGGCGACATCGGTGGGGCTCAATGCACGAACTTAAATAATTAACCCGGTTGTAGACCATGATATACTTCATATCAGAGTTTTTATTCCGGTGTAACTTGATTTTTATCACAGCCTAGGATTGATAGCAAGGGCATTGTTCCGCACACTCTGATAATGTACAAAAAGCCGGTTAGCGGGCGGTGATCGGTGACGCAGTGGTCCTTGAGTCAATTCGGAAGGTGTGTAATGAGCTTGGCGGCTTTTCGTGATTGTATACATCAGGCTTCCTTGGGAGAAAATGATCGAAAATGGTTCCCGAAATGGCTTGCTCGCGATGCTCAGGGCAAAACGTTGGCCAACGGTCAATTGCTGGTCACCCAGACGCTGGTTATTGATTCTTCAAAGTCTCTGTTAAATTCAGGGGTACCGGCATGGCAGCGATTGCAGGGGGGCCGTGTGGTTGAGGCGTATCGCGAGTTGGTGCTGCAGAGTGCTGAAAGAAGGTCACGTGACACTCAACATTTCGAGGACCGAAAGGCAAGGATCAGCCAGCGACGTGGTTTGATCCTCGATTGTCAAATTACTAGCCAATGTCGCTTAGCTCGCCACGCACTATGCGGTACCTAGCAAGCGTGGCGTCTTGAGAAGATCAGTTTACGGGCGTGTTAGTTGCCAAGTCAAGCAATTAGCTGCTAGGTTTTGTCTGAGGAGCCCGGAGCAGTACGGCTCCCAGCTATCACTTGCCCGCCGATCCATTATAGTGCGAACCCGCTTCTACGTGGCTGTTACCAAACACGCTGCAACACTCGATACTGAGCCTCTGGCTAAGAGCTACTCAGGTGAGAGTTCCACCCGCTTGTCTTCAAACCATTTCCAGAACGCACCTGCAATGGATTGTTCGTCCGTGTTTTCCAGTTATTGTAGCGAGTGATCACAGCTCGCTGCTTAGGTTTTCGATGCACTGCCGCGACTCCTCCAGTAGATGCTTATCCGTTTTGACGCGCAACCACACCATTATATCTAACATAAGGCGAATCTGTTCTCGTGAGAAAGTGAAAAAGTTTACGCTCCCAGCACCGGATAAATGGAATAACAGTGCACAATACATTTCATGAAAGTTCTTACTTTGCTCAAGCAAGACGGTTACAAAGCATGCTGGTAAATGAAACCGAATTCCTGCATCATCCATAAAACACAACGCCTGACCGCAAAGGAGATTCGAGTCGATCAGTTTGTGCCAGTCAAGCAGTTCATCCTTGGAACGTGCCGCAGCGCGCTCTTCGCTCGTTCCATAATTATCAATTACAAATGCTTCGCGGATTGAGACTCCGTCTCCAAGGCGAACGTCACCAAACGTCTTCTCGACGCGATTTATCAGTACAGCAGCAGTGTACATGTCTCCCCTGACGAACGGCGGCGGTAACGGGGCCGCCGCCAAAACACTATGATTTCAATTTCCGCGTTATCGGCGGCTCCCGTTCACCGCATGGTTAGATGGCGTTCAAGTCCGCTGGAACTCATTGTAAGGCAAGTTGATTTTAGTTTTCGCGTCATCAATAGCCAACAGGCAGCTTCGCCGTATGAAGTCGCAGAACTCTGCAACGATGCTCTCCATCACGACCCTGTCTTCATATGGAGTTGGCGTACGGTCTGACTTCGGTCTTTTTGGATCTCGCGTGACAATGATCTCCGCATGCGGGGTCAAGAGCGTCCGCTTCGTTGGATCGGTTTGGGCACCGAAGTACTCGAAGAACCCGGGCGGTGGATCATCCTGACGCAACATCCCGCCGCTGTAGGTTGTGCAACGGTGTTTTGATGCGTCGTGTTGTTCCATGATCGTGCGGATCAACGACTGATGCGAATGCCAATGTGATTGCAGACTCGGAAACACCATACCGTACCCAGAAAGCGGTGGCGTCGGGCGTGAACCTACAGGATTGCCGAGAACGTCGTTAGGCGCTACCCGACGCAGAGCAGCGGCATCGGTGATATCACGGAAGCTATTTGGTGTTGTGCCGTCGCCAAGAGCGTTGAGCATGAACACAAAGCACTCGATCGCCGAATCCATGCCGAAAAAGATCGATGCAACGTGATATTCGGTCTCGACAGGAAGCCTTGGTTCTGGGAGCCAGCTATGGACCTGGCGATAGTGGGTCGTTATGCCGTAGATTCGCGAATGAAATCCGTACAATCCGCCACGAAAGCTCCCAAACCAGTCCGTCGAGTTGCCGAGGTTGTAGGCCTGGCAGGCGAGGAGCGCGAATTGGTCCAAGTCATCGAGCGGTTCGAGGTTGATTTCGAGGTTGAAGTCTGTGTCATTTGCCATGCTTGTGGTCCAATTGTCGACGGAAGTCACCGCAGACAGAGACCGCTGGGTGGGGCTCAAGGTTCACTTTGGCCATCTAACACCCGCGATCACCGATGTCGCGGCCAAAAATTTTACCATCAGAAAACGGCCAATCCGCGACTTCGGTGGATCGCATTGTTACCTGGCTATTTCCGAGCCAGCGATCAGTTCTCTGAGCTCAGTACTCATTGTCGGGTGCGACATCCAGAAAGGCAACCAGGGATTCGCGTTCAATCTAAAAGCAATTCGCTCAAATCCAAAATTGAAATGAACAACAGTCTCTGGAATCCCTGCTACGTCTACGCCTATTCGCAATATTGAATGAGTTTCGATAGTTTCGTCGATGTGAAAACGCAATCGGTCGTCGTTAAGCGTATCGATGAAGATACGGAGTGCCCAGCGACCCATCGGATCCGATGGCAGTTCAGGGATTGTGTACAGCGAGTCGTGCCAATCAGGCATTGTTACCCCGCGAAGGAAATGCTGAATATCTTTTCGCCCAAAGTTTTCTAAAGAATCGGATTCTTCACCGAAAACGTTTTCGTACTCACTGCGATCGAAAATGAGAAGGCGATCGCGACGAAGTTTTGGCGTGTATGCGGGATCAAGCGTTACATACCAGACGATGGATGAATCGCCCAGCTTCCGAACGGTTACCTCCTTCATTCCGCAGAAAGAACAGGTTTCACATTCATCGAGCACGAGCTCGGTTGTTGCCGCATTGAAGGGTCTTGCATTGGACGTAATCTGTTCACCATCGACGAAGATCACCCAAAACTCGGCAGTTCCAAGGTTGTCCGCGAGCTCAATTTCCCTCGGTTGCTTAGAAATGCGATTCATGATCACGCTAGTTAACGACCGGATTCAGCGAGTGCGAGCAATTGACTCAACGCAAGTCAAAACGGCGGATCGAGGGATTAATTGCAATCGTTTGTTCTTCACTTTTTGTTCGTTAACGCTGAATCGCCTGTCGATTTCTAGTGATCAATATACCAAGTTGACGGTGCATCGCCATCAAATCGTACACCGAATATAGCGTCGGCAAGTATCGGATTCGCATCCGCCAGTTCAATCGCAAAATCTCCCCAATCGGGCTCGGCAGGATGCGACAACACGATGGAGTATAACCCAAGTGCAATTGTACCGGTCGCCACTGCAACATCGTCGTGCTGTTTAAGGAATCGTTCTGAGCGAGAAACGATTTCTTCGAGAGCCTCCAAAATTTTGTGAAACAGTTGACGTTGAGTCTACAGGCGGCTCGGCCGTTGAGTGATCGGAGACCGTGACGGCGTTTGTCCCGATGAATGGCCCACCGCTTGTGAATAGGATTGTTCGGAACGGTAACGATCAACCAGGAATCAAATCAACCAAACAAGACATCCTCAAGTATAGATTGGAGCCAGGACAAGAGATTGTCCGCGAAGCCCGTTCCAACGGGTACACAGACTCACTACTAAAAGACAGCGGCGGCGCCCCATTGCAACTCCACCTCGATTTCGTAAGCGATGGCATGTCCGTAACTCCACGGTTTATCACAGACCTGCCTGAGCTGCAAACTCTGCCCGTCCAGCCGGATACTCCGGGCGTTCCAACGCAAGGCAAAGAGCTCGAGTTTAGGAGGGGACCAGCAAAAACTGGACAACCCGAGATGGGATACTTGGAAGCCTAACGCTACTGTAGTCGGCTGCAGTTTCCATCTGCAGCGATGACCCTGTAAATCCGCAGTCATGACCCTGTAAATCCGCAACCATGACCCTGTAAACGGAAACCGTGACCCTCGATAATTGAGGCACTATTTTGACTCTTCCACGATAACGCTGAGTTCCGTAATTTCTGTATCTGCGCAAACATAATCCAAGAAGCGATTGTTCTTCCCAACTTCTTGTGGCAATTGGTAATCGGCGTGCTCGATCATTACCTGCTGTTTTGTGCCAACGGGAATGTCATTGAGCACGACAATTCCATTACCATCGGTTTCTTGCGTGAAACGCCCGATGACATACGAATTGTCTTGATTCTTCTGCTGCGCAGGATCCATTTGCCAAAGAATCCTTTGCATGGATCTTGTTCTTGCCGCACCTCCCAGGACTTGTGAACCAAAAAAATTAAGCGATTGATTCGGCCACGTCGATACAATTGCCCCCTTCAACGGTTCGCCATTGGGTTTTTTGACTAGAACTTTGAGCTTGCCGGTTTTCTCCATTGGCACCTCAATATCGGATAACTGATCACCTAAATCTTCTTGCGATTCCAAATCAATTGTTATCCCAGTTACCTGATCGGCCGCATTGATTTCTTCGTTCTTGACCACCCATCCTCTGCAAATCGCGATCAATTGAATTTTTCCGGTTCGTGGCAGGGATGGAAACTCAAAAGTACCGTCATCCTTTATGTCCACTATATCCTGCCAACCTAGTATTGAATTCATGTTAGGCGTTTCTTGTTCTGCTTGTCGCGGTAAGCACCATGCAATAATTTGTCCATCAACTATTGGACGAGTCACTTTTTTTGAAAGAAAACCTGTCACACGTAGACCGACGCGAAGAGGTAGGTTTCTTAGACTAACGTCTTGACCCTCGCGCAGTTTGACGGGAAGTATTCCACTAAACAGATGCCTGCCGTCTTGCCGTGGGCTTACGAGCATCGTGTGCGAAACTCCATCCGGAATCGCGCGCGAACGTCGGACATTTTGTTCGTCTACGACCCATCGTGCATACCTTCCGGCACCAGCCATTAAGATTCCAAAATCGCGAACCGGCTGTAAAGATTCGTCGCGAGCCGAAATGGACAATTCGCAACCTGCCTTCAAAGATTCGGTTGCTGTTCCACCAAAGGGAACAATGAATAGCTGGCGACGAACAAACATTGCATGCTCAACATTTATTTGCAGGTCCAGTGTGTTAAGCAAATTTGGTGGCCGACCGAATTGGATTGGATACCTAAGATTTACTATCCCTTCGCCATCCGTTACAAGGTGTGGATTTAACCCCATATTCTCTGTAGGCCACGTATAAGTACTTCCTGGCGATTCCTGGCATCGCAAGGTCCATACATAGACTTCGGCACCAATTACCGGTTGTTGATTCTCGTCGATTAACTTCAACTCCAAAGTTCCGACTTCAACCGGATATTTTGGCGACTCTTCCCTTTGCTTTTCCAAATTTTGACAGTTGCCGATACTGATCAGCGCGATCACCAATTGAACGATCGTTAAGACAATTGGAATTCGTGGATTAGTCAGCATTTGAATTTGATTCCATCAAAGAGTTGCCGTCCAAGACACGGATCGTTCGAATTGCTATGTCGCGATAACCAGTATAACACGTTGCTTCCCCGAAGTCAGCTCGTAGCCGAAGGATTCGAACCAAGAGGAATGCTGCGCCGACTACCGAGGGCGAGACTTTCTTGCTCCCCGTGTCACCTATTCGGAAATCCAACCATGACTCTGTAAATCGATTTCGTGACCCTGTAATTTTCCAGGGATTTTCCATGTGACCCTGTAAATGACCCTGTAAATGGAAAAACGTGACCCTGTAAATTTTAGGCGGCTCGGATTAATAATCTCGCCCCCGTACCGCTCGCTCGAGATGATTCAAAAGATCGCGAGGGCAGAAATGAATATGCCCTCCATTTCCACCGATTTGCGGTTATGCAATTAGTCAGAATGTCGCGAGGGCAGAAACGAATATGCCCTCCCACTCCGCCGATTGGCGGTTTTGAACAACCCGGTTGCTTTCGATTTCCGGAAGGAACGCTTTAGTAAAGTGGCCTAAGTCAACGAGTCGGGAATCGTAATGCTCAAGTCCAATTCTGATCATAGAGATTCGAGCAAAATCTGTAGATCCACCTTTTTCACCGGGGATTGCTTTGCCGATTCCAACAGCGGTTTGAGAACTTCGGGGTCAATGCATCGATAAATAAGGTCTCCCTTTATTTCAGGATTTTGAGATTTCCATAATACCGCTCGGTGCGAATCTAATACAAGGTTCCACGTCGCGCCATTCGCGCTCACTCCTAACGTGGAGACTATTTGCAACGCATTTTCGTCGCGGATTACATCAAGCGTTAGCAACACAAACGACTTTTCAAGTTTTTCGCGATGCTCTTCTTGCCATCGCCTCAGTGCAATGGAAACTGGATCGCGAGAACTTATTAAGCTAAGCCAAATATCGCGATTTGATTCTGTGGCGCTTTTAATCGCTTCGTTGATTTTCCGGTCCGCATTCCAGTCATCTTTTCTCAGGTCTAACGAGGCCTCCGGCAGAATCTCAGAAAGTGAAACAGAATATTCATCGGCGCGAATCGTGCGATGAACGAGCACTTTGCCGTCATGCCCGAGAATAGCAATATCTACTTCATCGTTCTTTGCGATCGACCAGTTGCGATCTTTCATCCAACTTACCGCTTCAGGAAGTTTGGCAAGAGATTCGCTTGAAATGACAATCGGCAACATGTGACGACAAACCCGATCCTGTAGCTGTTCAGCTATTCGGAAAGCTTCTTTCCTTGCATCTGAAGTCGGGCCATGTTGGATCCATAATAGATTTCCATTTAACAAACGCGCGCTGTTTAACCGCCTATCGATTCGCGTCTCCAGTGGAATCAACTCTAGACATTTCAAGTTGCTGAAGAATTTTGTCGGTAATCGCAAATCTGAACCAACCGCCAGGGGATGTCTGAATATTAGATGTTCTGCGTGACCAGAGTCGCCGACGTTTGCAAACGCGCAGTAGATTGAACCGGAGACCAGCGAATCAAATGAATAGTGCCCAAGTTCGTCCGTCGAGCCAGTCGTCGATTCTAGGTCGAAGAAATCGACTTTTTTTGCGTCGTTATTCTCCCATGCAATTAAAGGTCGAGCATAGAAATTGACTGTAGCATTGCGAATTGGAAATCCGTCTTCGTCTCGAATTGTCCCTCTTACATGGGTAACTGAGTGAATCGGTATTTCGAGTTCGCCCTGATTTGCCTCTTTCAATTCGACTATCGAGAAGCCTTTGTATTTTCCATCCGAACTGGAAGCAAGCAGTCCGACTCGTGCATCCTGAACAATACCCTGGAACTTCCCCTCGGAATCAACACTTGCAAACGCCTTCTGTTCTTTGCCTGAACTAGCTGCGGTCTTTACCTCAATGCGAAATGAGTCGAGGTTTGGTCGCGAAGTAACATCCTCTGAATATTTCAAACGTCCGCTAAAAGCAATCTGTTTGGTTAAATCTCGGTGGAACGACAACAACAGTGGTTGATTCTGACTAATTACGACTACGCGTTCATCTACGTTCCAAGGGGAACTATTAACATATACATTCAAGGCACCGATCGCCGCACGTGTGGTGACGATCCCATTTTCATCGGTCTGTAAAGCCCACCGCCGACCTGCGATCGCACTTTTAGGTTGTCCGTCCTCTTGGAAATTCAATTCGAACTGAGATGCAAATTGCACCCAGGCGTTGGACTCTGGTTCATCATCGGGACCTTGCGTCAACGATACTTGAACTTCTTGACCGCGGCTAATATTAATATCGGGAACTTGAAAAGCTTTGTCCGACGTCGCGAGTACTCCTGTCCATGGTTGGCTAACCCAAGAGTCATCACTTACGAAAACCATGTAGGTGTAATCGGGATGCACCATCGCTCGATACGTTCCATCCGAGTTGATACGACAACTAAAGGTGCTTATGTGTCCTACTCTTTCATTTTGGAAACTGTCACCTCGGAGTAGGAGTCCACCTGCAATTCCCGGATAGAGTTTGACAGTTCCTCGAATTTCCACGTCAGGTTGAACTGGCGCAACGACAATTGTGCTCGGGTCTGCGTTCGAGTCCGCTGAAACAAATCTCATGTTGCGACTCAACACGTTCGGGTATCGCCGATGCAAACTATCTCTTGAAACAAAAATTGAATTCGTCAGTCCCGATGAGTTGCTGGTACCGACAAAATCAGTCGGAAGATCCATACCTATTTTCTCTGGATCAAAGGCAGTAAACGAAATCTTTAGATCAGGGAGGGGTTTTCCGTCGGTTCCAACAACCTTGAATACTCGCTGCTCCCAAGATTCAAGCTCCAATTTGAAGTTGGGTAAGAACTGAGTTTTATCAGTCGGCAATCGCACAAATCTTGTCGCAGGGCCCGCCCTTGAAAACGCGCAGCAGCCTTGTGGAGCATCATTTTCAGGGAGAAGGACTGTTGCACACCCGTTTGAGTCGGAGGTCGCTGACTTAGTGATCCAGTTCCCGCTTATCAAAATGTGGGCATTGGCGACTGGTTTTCCCTCGTGCACTGTTTGGAACTGATATTCTACTGCCTTTTTTAAAGCGAGGATTATTTCGTGTGATGCGTTTGCTCGAAGCGAGCAGTCGACCATATGCCACATTGATTGAAATTTCCCGTCTCGTGTCGTCGCAAGAATTGACACGAATCTGTTTTGTCCCTTGGTTCTACATTCAAAAGTTAGATCATCCTTCAAATCAAGAGGCGTTCGATAAACTTCGAATGCGGATTCACCAGGTTCATGCAATTCACAGAGTATGTCCGCGGAATCAACACCTCTCGGAAGGATAATTCGTCCCCGCAAAATGAAAATCGGATCATCACCATCACGGCCAATCCATGGAGTTTGGTCTGGCGATTGTGCCCAAACGCGACCGGCGCAATTCTGGGAGAGGAAACAGCAGCCAATACAAATGCAAAGTGCCTTTGCCGAAAACCCACGATTGATCATGAACTGCACGGAAATCACTCTCCACTTAAGATCGGAGTTTATCAACCCAGGACAAGCCGATGGTCACGCAACTTACCCCGGCACAATTACGGTACTCAGCCAAAATGACTAATCGGATTCTACACCGGCCAAGCAAAGCCATACAATGAATTGATGGAAATGTTAAGTTTACAAGCAGTGGAAAGAAATAGTACCTGTGGGATTAGCAGTTTATCGCCCCTAGAATTGGAATAGTATTCGTTCTGCTGCGAGGATGAAGCATTTGCCAATGTTGCGTTTCAGGTTTTTGGAAGTCATTGTCGTGATCGGCGTGATTGCCGCGACAGCTGCGTACTTTGCACATCGGCATCGAATTGCCAATGAGTCTTTGACAACATTGGCGATCAACGGCAGCGGTTATCAGGACGGTCGCGATGTGGATATTCAAATTGCAGGCAATGCATTCGATAAGACAACGGTTGTTTTAGTTTGCGATCGACTTCGTCCGATACGTTGGGGACCATTGGCCGCATTAAAGTCGGAAGTTTCAATAGTGACGCATTACCCTCCCGACTCAAGCATAAGTGGCTTATGGATTGATCATCGAAAGCAGCGCTTAGGCAATGATTTACTCGTCGTGTATGTCACTGAAAGTTCGCATGCAGAAATATTGGCGATATCCTTGGAAAACAAACGTCCGTTTCTTGCAGATGCGTCTACTCTTGATCCACTTCAATTTCTCGATAAGTGGGTCAAGTCAAGCCACGGTAGAACAGATAAGGGCCTTATTGCAGCGGGAGTTAACGATGTGACTCATGCGCCCAGTGAGCGTCTAGCCATTCAACATTGATTACTTCGAAGTTGATCAGTGTGCATTAATGATGATGAAACATGGAGAATTTCCAGGCACAGCGAGCAAAATGGGTCAACTGCAACAGTGTGAAAAAAACAACGACCTGTCAATTCTTAACAAAATTGTTACCCATGCCGTATCTCATTCATCTTCGTCGCCAAACGTGGCGGTGGTCGTCTCTCCTGCCGTAATTAATACCATGTGAGTTTCCGCAGACAAGGAAACTGTAGCATTACCAGTCGGAACTCGCTCAAATTTGAATGAACCATTTAATTCGGTCTTCACGTCGAATTGAATGTAAACCCGCGAGTCAGCTCGGAACTGTGTAAATTTGATTGGAACGCCAGCCGCAGGCTTTTCTTCGACGGAAACATGAACTTCAAGTTTGCCCCAATCTTCCAATGTAACTTCATTGTTATCTGCGAGAGACTTGCTGTCCGTTTCAGCATAACCATCTTCGCAATAAACGACGATTAGGTATTCGGCTAGCTGAGGCGGAAATTTCAACTTGCCAACACCATTGGTTGTGGCCTCCGCGCATGTACGATTATTTACTCTGCCGTTGTAGATGGTCAGTGAATCTCGACTTGTCGAAGCCAATAAATAGGCCTTTGCGTTTTTGGCCGGTTCGCCATTAGACTTTTTAACGATGAGTTCGATGTTCTCAGCCTTCGTTAATTCTATTTCTAGAACGACATCTTCGTCGGCGAGCGAGAATCCACTTCCTTCGTACGGTAAATACCCATCAGCTTCAATTCGCACTGCATAGCCTGCTCTTGGCCAATTTTCGAAATACTCGAACATTCCATCGTGAGACGAAGGCCCATCATTGCTGCGATCCCAATATGGCGGCTGGCCTACAGCAAATAGAAATCCACGAATAACTTGAAAGTCGTTGATTGGTTGTTTCGTGTTTTCATCTAATACGGTGCCAGTTACGTGCAGGGCTTTTCTCACACTAATTACGAGTTCTTCTTCACTCGAAGTGAGGTTTACCGTCTCTCTCACAAAACCTGCGGCGGTGCCATCAATATCACACTTTACGACATCAGTCGGAGCATCCTCCCATCGGAATTTGCCGTCCTTGTCCGCTTGAATCCGGGTTTCTAACGAACGCGTGCCTCGCCATGTATCGATATAAACCCACGCAAACGGAACCGGTTCTTCGTTCGGTCCGACAATTCTGCCAAACATTGATTTCGATTCTTCGAGCGAAATACTAGGCGTTTCTATTTCGTCACCCATCGTAAATGCAGCAAGCTCAGGTGAATGTCCCTTAGCAGTAACCGTTAATACAACTTTCTCCCCTAGGTTGGCAGCGTAGCGAAACTTTCCTTCGTTATCAGTAAGTTGCGGATCCATCTTATTGCTTGCCATCTGACCTCCATACATAACGCGAGCACCCTTAAGAGGTTTGCCATTACTCCCATATACTACTCCTTCAATTGGAACGCCGCGGGCGAGCACTAATGAGATTGAACCATCGCGTGCCTGATTTGACGTGAACTCCCTAAATTGAAAGTGTTCGCCGCTTGCATAGCCATAGTCCCACACGGCGACTTCGACCTTTTCAAAATCCTTGGGTGCGCCTGAGAAACTCCAAACACCTCCATCGCTCGACTTTATGGACTCGAAGGAAACGAAGTTGCGTTCGACTGAGTCATCCAAATTGTTTGCGTCGTTCCTAATCGATAAAACCACGGTCGCACCGTCGATAGGGGCACCGGCATCATCGGTGACTTTGCCGCTTATCGTTATCCCTTTTTCAAGCTTAAGTGCATATTCTGTCGGCAATGAACTGTCGGGGTTAGCAGACCAACGAAGTAGTTTTTTGACGTAATCATCGCGTTCGACCGTAACGCCAAAATATCCGGTTGAAAATTCGGGACAGGGTATGGAAGCATGTCCAGCCGAATCTGTTGTCAAGGACGTTTCCACACCATTTGAATTCACGACAATTTTGGTTTTTGCAAGTGGCTCTCCATTTACGGAATCTGTAACCAGTAGTTCCATTTGACGATTAGTCTGCGCAAACACCAATGGAATATACAAATTAAGAATGAGAGCAGCGCCGAAAACCTGATTAAGAGACACCACGAAAAGATTCTCCTTACTTTTGTTACCAACTGCCGAGAACTGTGGTTTACATCAGAAAGTGATATTCTGTGTTGGCATTTCTAGCTAAATCTGCGTATGCACCACCGTTTCAGTTTCCGACCGTGCCGAACGACCGTTTAGATTTTCTGAATTGGATGGACAACATCATCGCAAACGAGTAGTTGCAAGTCTGATTCGATTGTCGCAAGTTGGTTAATTGTAATTTGCAAGAGTCTGTGTGTCGATCATGACCAGTATTTCGACATTTCACCCCACATCTTCCTCTCCCTCTGCCTGGCCTGATGAAAATGTGTTAAGCACTGTGTTTTAGCTGCCCGGAGAAGGCGTCAGGGTTCTTCGATATGCGGACTGTTTTTTCGACGCCAGTGTTTTGCCAAGATTGACTGTCACCCATTGCTTTACGTCCTTCACCGAGGTGCGACCAAAACTTTGCCGCACCTCGGCCTCGCTGCAGTCTTGTAGCAACGCTCCAAAGCTGGCGAGCAAACTCGTAAAGCCACCTTTGCTATGCTGGCCTTCCAACGATTTGTACATCCCAAAGGCTGACTCCAGGATTTCTGTCGAGAGCCAACCGCGTTCGCCTGCGGCAAGTTGTGACTCTGAACTGGACACGAATTCGATCAGCGAATGTGCCATCTCAGCACTACGCTCACAATGCCCACCGCTCGCTTGACACAATCCATCAAGCCGCAATTGCAAGTCGCTCGACGCACCTCGATAGAGGCCCTGTGTGTTGATGAAACAAAGCGACTCGCTGATCACGCCTTCGATCCGCCGCCACTGCGCTATTTCTTCGCGATACATTCGAAGCCAGCCAAGCTTCTCGTCCATCCGATCGACCGTAATCCCTTGACGAGCGTCTGAAGCGGGATGATCCAAATGCCAAAGTACCATCTCGCACCAACGCAACGTTGCACCGAGATTCATGAAACGAGCTTTGGATTTTTGCGACGGCGGTGTGAAGTGACTTAGTTCTGTTTGCTGGATGGCGTTGCGAGTGCGTCCCAGAGAAGTTGTGACCGCATTGAAGGCTTCGGTGTTCCCAATCATGCGTTCGAGTGCATTGGCTGCGAAGTGCTTCAAATCGCGTAGCAAGATCGGCTTTTTCCCGCCTCTTTCCATCGCTGGAGCACTTTCACGCAACTCCACTGCACCATCGGTCAAAAGCATTTTCGGCGTCCCAATTTCCTTGGACAAAGCATGATATTGCTTGGCCACATCTTCACACTTCCACTGAATACCCGGCACCAAGCTCAACACGCGAACATGTTGTCGACAAAGCGTTTGACCGGGCGGCGGCAGATGACAGGCGCGAACACCAAGAACGGCGAGTACCTTTTCCTTACCAATCTGATTGGAATGGTCGGCAAAGCAAATCCAATCATCGTGTCGCTCGCGGGCGTGCTTCAGTGCGTCAACTCCCATGCGACAAAGCCATGTTCGGACGGTCGTCCAATCAGGAAGCTTTCCTGAGATCGAGAGCCAGTCCAAGACAATTTTCAGAGCCTCGGTAGACGCGCGAAGTCCGATTTTCTTGGCGAGCTGGATGCACACCGAGATCATTCTTGGTCCATAGCTGTGATGTGGTAGCGACGGGTCGTTTGGCAACTGCAACGGCTGTTCCCGCAGTCGCTGCAGTTCTTGCTGAGCCTGGTCGCGTTGTTGCTCGGCGAGTTGCCGTTGTAGTTCGAGTTCGGACAGTTTTCGTTTAAGTTGTTCATTGGCTTGCGTTTGTTGATCGAGCCGCTGCTGAAGTTTTTGGACGCGTTCTCTTTGTGTATCGCGGCTCCTGAGTAAATTACGCGCGACTTCGTAAGTTGAGGCACTATACTGACCGACCGTTTTGAGGAATAATCCCATTGCTGCTGCGCTCCTTCGCTTGGCTTTGTTTGGTAACTCACCAAGTACAAAGTTGCGTAGCAGCTTTCAAATCCAATTCTTGCCCGAACTACCTAAGTTCCAGCATTTTCATCAGGCCACCCTCTGCCTCTCCCAATTCACTTCCATCGCCACCGCTGGCAGCTACTTCAGCAAAATCGTATCCCGACCGCTCTCCACCGCGGGCAAATTCAGCAGCACTTCCTGTATATCCGGTGCCAAATACAACAGATTCATGATTTGCGTCAGCCGCGCCCTCGCTACATGACCAAGCCTTGCCAGTTCCGCTTGGTCTTTCACCTTGCCATCGCATTACCGACCCAACTTCCGCTTTTCGATTTGTCGCTTGTTAAATGACTTTTCAGTAACGCGGCACAATCAGAACGACCGAGCGAAGCGGTCTCGAACTCATAAAGTCCTTGTTTTTCAAGCCTCTCCGTGATTGCTCTCTCAGAGAAGTTCCAATTTCAGGGTTGGTCAGGGGAGCCTTTCAAATCCTCGGAATTTCCGAGGTTTCGATTTAACAGAGAAGCCGAGGATTAAACCCCTCGCATTTTTTTCGTTGATTGCCAAGGGTTTCGGCGATTCTCGCCTTGCCGGCCACCAAACGGAGAGCGCTCTCATTTCGGCCCAAAATCGCATTTTCGAGACCGGACCGCGCAAATTCGTCTGCAACTCTCAGATTCTCTGTTTGACAGAGAAGTCTTATTTAACAGCGGCTTGCCCCTTGTTGTCGAAATTCCATTAAAGACGCAATTGCATCCCCCTCTTTTGCTGCAACGGTCGCGAATTTTCTGTAGAATTGAGGTTTTACGTCCCTTCTAAAGAGCCGGGGCGTAGGTAGTGTTGGCCGCATGGGGTAAGTCGTTTTGGCGAGACATCTCTCATTCGCAGATCGCGAGAATCTACTCGAAACCATCCGCAAATTGAGCGGTGAAGAATTTGACGTTGATAGCCTCCTGAAGATGACCGGCGATTGGGCTAGTTCACTTAGGCCAAAATTCGGGTTCGAGCAAACATTGCTCCGTAACGTGATGCAATTGGCAAACTATTTGCGGTTGCATCGGGATGCGAAAGACATCGCAACGATTGCATCTGGCGCGATTAATTTTATAGTTAAGAATCAAGCGAGACCCACAACGGGACTCAACGAAGCTAACGGAACCGGCGACGACCCAGACGAATTTCATGCTCTGGGGAAAGCATTCGTCGCAAGTTACGCGGTCCACGAAATATCGATGAGACTGGGTAGCCCAGTTTCCTATCATCCTCCGGCCATCACTAAAGATGAGCAAGTTCTCGCCGAAGATATTTTTGAAAAGCTTTCATGGGCGGATGGCTGTGATTTGACTCTGGTCGCAAGCGTGCGCGAGAAACTCGATCAAATCAAGGAACTGACCAACTGTGGATTCTTGAAGAGATTGGCGACCAACGCACTAGCGTTGATTGAAGTCTTGGAGGATCAGGAGCGACCAATCGAAGACAAAATCTGTGCTCGCGGCGCGTTGCGTTATCTCCTCGAGAACGACGATGCAATTAAAGACGAACTCGGGCTTGTGGGGTATCTAGACGACCTATTCATCCTTCAGACTGCCATCGAACTAACTAGTCCTCAACGCGAGCCATTGATTGAACTACTCGACCAAGTCGTAGGCATCTGGCCGTTTTTGAATATGTTGACACTGGACGATGGATTTGGCCCTAGACCCGCTTCCGAATTTGCGATTTTGAATTCTGCGCTTTCTTGTCGAAAACTTCGGTCTGGTAACACGATCAACACGATGCTGATTGCTCCTGAGACAGGCCCGATCGCAATTTTGATTGGATTCGTATCCACGCTCGGTTTAGCTCATGAGGCAGGCGTTCGACAGCTATCCGAGAAGTCATTCCAACTTGGTCAAAAAGTTCTGGTCGACTACGAAGCTGTTGCTGAATTCGACGGATTCGAAGACTTTAATGGACGTCGATTATTTTGGTTGAAGAAATACAGCACAACGCGAGGCATTACAACACGCTTGCGCACATCCTGGCCTATAGATGACCTGCACCGGCTTGTGCCTGTTGATCGCGATCGAGTTGTTCGCGGGGAGATTCAACGCGCAGCTCGAAACCAGTCGACTGAATTCTCTGGGCTGAGTTTTCTATTCAATGGTCCAAATAAGGCTGATGTTCATGCGATCTCGAGGCAGGTAATAGTTGTAATGCCTACGACGTTGGCTGCCGACTTCTGCAGTAAAACACTTTTGTATGGCCAACCAATCAAAGACGTTGTCCCAGTAGGCCAAATATCGGCTGATGGCGAGTCGACAGAGCAATGGTCAGCTCGTTTCGGCACACAAACTCCTGTGCTGCTATTCGCTTCGGACTTGGACATCGCATGCAGCTATGCACAGGATCATCGCGAAGAGATCGAGCATATCATCGTTGACGTAACCGGACGCAACCGAGAAAAGCATTCCAGCATAAAACGCCTGAATCGTTTGCAAATCCCTTGCCTTCTAATCGTATCCGAGCGCATCGAAAACGAAATCGAGTTAGCCAAGCACAACGACCTGAGTGTTTGGGAATGGGAGCCAAAAGACCTAGAGGCACTTGTTTGGCCGGAGCAATCGGATGTGATGCACACAGGCAGCATCGCTAAGTTTGAAAGTAGAGTTCGAGCAACATCTACCGCGCGCCCGACAGTCGAAAAGATTTCTTTCCCGATCGTAAGCGAAACCTACAAGTCGTTTTGCTCGCTGCGTCGGTTGGCCAAGCGGCGCGGGGCTAACGGTCTTCCAGAGCTAGACACGATTGTCGCGGAAGCATTCTTTGGGGTCACTCATTTAATGCGGTGCGCTACTACGTTAGGTGAGGGATCACCCGTCGTGGTCGGCGTCAATGATCGACTTCAAAAGATAAACACTTCGATCGCATCTTCGAATTATCTGTCAGAAAATGAGCGGGCCGCAGCAGTCTTAATCGCGGCTTGCATGGAAGAGTTTTTGAAACAACTGTTAGAGCATAACCCAAAAGCGGCTGCGCTTTCGTCAATACTATTGCGATACCCTTCAGCGGACATCATGTGCCCAGACGCAAGATTGCTGACGGATTTACAGTTGGCGTTCAAAAGCCTGCCGAATCGTGTTTTTGCGTCGCTCGCTTGCGACGAAACTCTGTCAAACGGTTTGATTCTCACAGGTTGGTTTAAGCATTCTCGAATGTCATCGATCCTGTCGCCGCCGATTGCTGACCCGATGGTGCTGTTGCTTTACGATGTTGAATGCCGTTGGCATCAGCAGTTCTCTGAACTGCGTCACACAATGCGGCAGTCAAGAACAAGTCTAAGGGGGCGTTCGGCGATCTTTCCTTCGATGAACGGATGGAAGCAACCTAGTCCACCCGATGGGCTGAATGAGGAGTTGGATCTGGAGTTAGACGACTATGGACAGGTTCAAACTGAAATTGATGATGGATTTAGAACTCGCATCCTCGATCAAGTTCGATCTGGTGCTTCGGACGCTGACGTGAAGGCGAGAATGATCGTGTTCGCGGGTGGCTTCTTCGGCTTGTTCACTGATAACTACAAGCTGAACGTCGTTACTCATCTACTCGACGGTTCGGTTGCGGGCGATGACGAAAAGGCGAGCGTGAAACTGGCGGCGGCGAAAGAACTAGTGATAGGCGACCAAGTTGTCTTTCGACCCAAGAGCCGTGACCTCATTCGCGAAGTCGCCGATACGCTATTGAAACCTGGTCAGAGAGAAACGGCAGGTCTATGGCAGACTGCTTTGCGATCCTACATGAAGGAATTCGGCTTATCCGACGAAATGGTCTGTCGCAGACTACAAGCTGCTGGATGCAAAGCAGGTGATCCAGCGATTCGCAATTGGATCAACTACGACGGGATGATCGCGCCACAGCAGTATGAAACAGATGTGCGAGTAATTGCCGATGTTACAGGCGATGCGGCCCTATCCAGCAGTATCGATGCGGTCATCGATTCGATCAAGCACGTCCGTAGTGCACACCAGCAACTAGCGCCGCGTGTGATCGCGAAGCAGGTAAGAAATAGTGCTGCCAAGATCGTTCGAGACGAACAAGCCGACCAATCCATGGTACATCTGGACAACGATTTAGTATTGGTGCGGGTTGTGGAAACCGCGTCTGAGCTCCTTCCAATCAAATACACTTCGGCGAATCGTTTGATCGAAGGTGACTCATGGCACGAATGATTCCGCCAACGATCCATCCGGACGTGAAAAGTTCTGCCGAGCGCCGCGTGTTTGATTGGATTCGTGATGCGCCTGGAACTGATGACTGGATATGCCTGCACTCACTTGGACTAAGTGAACATGATTCGAAACGTCGAGGTGAAATTGATTTCCTGCTGTTGACCCGATTCGGCATCTTCGTTTTGGAAATCAAAGGTGGACGCGTTGCTCGCGAAAACGGCGTCTGGAAGTTTACTGACCGTTTTGGTAACACAACTATTAAAAACGAAGGCCCTTTTGATCAAGCAAGCGGCGCAATGTTTGGACTTGAGAAAAGAGTTCGGGCGCACTTTGAGTCAGGGGATCAAAGGCTGCAACGATTGCTTTTCGGATTCGGAGTAGTCACGCCCGACTGTCAGTTGGCTGACATGCTCGGTACCGAAGCTGAACGTCGACAGTTGTACGATCGCGATAACGTGAAGGGGCTTGGTCAGTCGATTCGAGTGTTCGTTGAACAGTTGGCACAATACTGGCGTGAACGGAGTTCACTTGGCGATAACCCAGGGAAATTTGCGCCTACTCAGAAAGACCTCGACAAGCTTCTAGCCTTCCTGAGAGGTGATTTTGATCGAGTGCCCTCACTGGGAGCTATCGCGGACGCTTCGACTCACAAGATGCACTCCTTGGAAGAGGAGCAGTATCGGGTTTTGGACGCACTGGAGAATTTTCCGTCGCCACGGATGATTATCCAAGGTGGTGCGGGAACAGGAAAGACGATTCTCGCTGCGGAAATCACGAGACGCGAAGCCAACAAGCCCGATGCTGACGTTTTGTTGCTGTGCTTCAATCGCGTTCTTGCGAGTGTTCTGAGGCACCGAGTTAAAGTTGACGGTCCAGGAAAGGTGACTGTCCGGTCAATCCATTCCGTTCTGAGTGATCTAATAAAGGAATCCCCATTCCAGAGAGAATTTGAGGATGCTAAGATCGGCTTAGAAAAGGCCGATGTCTTCAACCGAATAATGCCAGAGTTTGCGCTGCGCGCGTTGATGGAGCAAGACTGTAAACAGTATTCAACGCTGGTTATTGACGAAGCCCAAGACATGCTTTCGGGCACAATGCTTGATGTTCTGGACGCACTTGTCGTTGGCGGACTAAGAGGTGGACGCTGGTGGCTATTCTGTGATCGCAACAACCAAGCGTCGGTATTCGGCGTCTATGAGGAAACAGCACTTTTTCGATTGATTCCTATCGGCGTCGTTAGTCTATTGCCTACGAATCGCCGCAACACTATTCAGATCGCGACAGACACTGAAATCAAAACTCTGCCTCAGTATCCGCCCGCAGCAACGGTCGACGGCATCCCAGTCAAGACCGATTGGTACAAGAAACCAAGTGATCAGTTGCGACTTCTTGGCTCTACGCTGAAATCACTTTTGAATGAAGAAATCTCAGCTTATCAAATCACGGTTCTTTCTTGCCGTAATGCGATGGATTCTTGCGCGAGTCAGTTCAGCGATTTCGCGCTGGCATCAATCGACAACGACAATGCGTGGAAAGTCGGTTCACGGCTTCTCGATCAAGTTACTGCATGTACCGTATCGTCCTTCAAGGGTTTGGAAAACGACTTCATTATATTGACTGATGTCGACGAATTGTCGCCTGACTGGTGGCGAGGAGTTGCCTATGTCGGCATGTCGCGAGCGAGGATCGGACTGTATGTCTTTGTCAACGAGAAGCTAAAGCGCCTTTGCGAAGAGCGGCAGCGTGATTGGTTGCAGAAAAGCAAAAGTATGAATCGGAATCAAAGGTAAATCATGACGATGTCCAACGAAGAGTCATTTCGTGCCCAGATAATCGACTCGCTAGAACGTGAGCTAGTTGGTCCTGGCTATCCTCCTCACGACTATGTACAGGTTCCAGATCAACCTTACGTGGAGCGGCTGGAAGAGTCGCCGACGCAGCGATACTCGGCGGGAGTGCTTTTTCCACAACGGCAAACGATCAATGAGCTGGGCGATCAAAATGAATCTCCAAACGTAGCAGACGCTGCAAATGACGGCGACCCAATTGATCCACTTGAAGGCGACCCAACTGCGGAGCCGAGACGCGATGGTGTGTCCGGTGACTCGTTGACGGATGCTTATGACCAAACGGTTCGTCTAGCGAATGAGTTTTATCCGTCCGCAGTCGGGCTGTCTTGCTTATGTGATGCGAATGCAGGCGACTTGACTGTTCAAATTTCTGCAGCCCGATACGAATCTGGAATGGTGTCGTATCAAGTTGAAATCGATGGAGTCATGCAGACCCGAGAACGACAAGAGTGGCGACGGATCGCAATTCCCATTGCGGACCAGACGTTGACGCTCCCAAGTATCACTAATACCGAACCTTGGGAGCGAACACTCGTCGACTTCTTGCAGATTAAGGGGATGTTTCGCCTTCGATCAGATGGAAGCGTTTTACTGACATTGTCGTTGTTGAACTTGCACGTAGGTGGCAAGGACTCGCGAATACGCGCCGCAGACTGTTTTTTCCAAGTTGGCTTGAAGGTTCAATCCGCGAGTGGTCAAGCGGTGTTTCGCGAATACAAAGTCTTGCCGGATCGCGATTCCAATAATAGTACTGATCCGGATATCAAGGAAGAGGCTGCACTGGAATTGCTCTATCGTAAGCGGAAGGCGTTTGCGGTGGGGCATGGATGCTCGGTGGATTGGAATGAAGAATCCGACGACGAAGTTTCAGCGATTAGCACTGCGACGCTCCCTCGAGTCAAAGTACCGCCAGTGGAACCAAGAAGCGAAGGCGGCGACGAGCTGAGCATGTACTTCCTGTCCGGTGCGGATGGCACAGTATTGCCAACGAAGATTCCTTCGACGCTCAGTCGATTGGCTCGGGATTATGAAGATTGGATCGTCGAGCAAGAAAGAGAAATCGCCACGCTTACCGATCGGCTGCAAGCTCCAGCGACTGACAACCTGCAACACTGTCGTAAGTGTCTTGGCAGAATTCGAGATGGAATTGCACTACTTGACCAAGACTCAAAGATGTTGGAAGCATTCATGCTAGCCAATCGAGCAGTCTTAATGCAACAACTCCACTCAAGGCGTGCCAAGCGGCCAACCAGCATTGGAATGGAGCCATTGCCGACCAGCTACAAACCGACAAGCGCGAAGCAGGGCCGGTGGCGAACGTTTCAGCTTGCTTTCATTCTGATGAATCTGTCGTCGCTAAAAACCAATGGTGATGGAACTGAACATCCAGAACGAGAGCTTGTAGATTTGATCTGGTTCCCAACCGGTGGTGGCAAGACAGAGGCGTATCTTGGTTTGGCCGCGACAGATATTTTTCTTCGACGCCTGATCCGACCGAGCAATGCAGGTTGCACCGTTCTGATGCGGTACACGCTTCGACTTTTAACTTCACAGCAGTTTCAACGGGCTAGCTCGCTAATTTGCGCGTGTGAGCTAATTCGCCGTAGCCGACCAAACGACTTGGGAGAAGAATCCATCACAATCGGACTTTGGGTCGGCGGTTCGTTGACGCCGCTCTACCGCGAACCCGCTGTAAAATCGTTGAATAGTTTGGCGAAACCAGACAGCCAGGAAGCCAATGAGTTCCAATTGCTGAAATGCCCTTGGTGTGGGACCGCATTGGACGAACCAGACGCACTCGGCTACCAAGCATACGGCAAGCCCAAGACAGTCATCTTCGTTTGCCCAGAAGCTGATTGTTCGTTTTCAACGCCGAAGAAGCGGTTGCCCATTGTTGTTATTGACGATGACGTTTACGAAACGCCACCCACTCTGATTATTGGTACGGTAGATAAGTTTGCCATGTTAGCGTGGCGAGAGTTGTCTGGACGCATCTTTGGAATAGGAACACCCGGTGCCAATGATCCGCCTGATCTTATAATTCAAGACGAGTTACACCTGATATCTGGTCCACTTGGTTCGGTTGTTGGACTCTACGAATCGGCTATCGACCTATTGTGCTCATGGAAGGGTCGAAAGCCGAAAATCGTCGCATCGACAGCAACCATTCGTCGCGCTTGGCATCAATGTCGGGCTCTTTACGATCGCCCGACATCTCAGTTCCCGCCACAAGGCCTGGACATTTCCGATTCATTCTTTGCAAAAGAGAACCGCGATACGCCAGGGCGCTACTACGTTGGGGTCTTCGCGACTGCGGCACCGTCGTTTGTGACTGCCATGGTCCGGACGCTTGGAGGTCTCTTTCAATCGTGCAACACAATCAAGCTGCCTGCCGGTGCAAGCGAATCGGTTCGCGATCCCTACTGGACGATACTTCAATACTTCAGCAGCCTTCGCGAACTCGGACACGCTGCAACGCTCATTGAAGCAGACATCCCGGAATACATGTGGTCGATCGCTACGCGGACAAACCTGCCGAAAGAACTTTGCCGAAGTCTCGGTTCTCCTGTTGAACTGACGAGCCGGCGAACTGCAGATGAAATTCCAGAAATCTTGGAAAAATTGGAAGTACGTCATCCTCGAGCGTCGAAAGAATCGAAAGACCGACCTCTCGATACGCTACTTGCTACAAATATGATTTCAGTCGGCGTCGACGTCGAACGATTAGGACTAATGCTTGTAGTTGGCCAACCAAAAACAACTTCAGAATACATTCAAGCAAGTAGCCGTGTTGGGCGGTCGGACAAAGCACCGGGCCTCGTTGTCGCAATGTACAACCCCGGCAAGCCGAGGGACCGCTCTCACTACGAGCATTTCCGAGCTTACCATGAAGCGTTCTACAAACATGTTGAGCCGACCAGCGTTACCCCGTTTTCACTTCCTGTTCTGGAGCGCGCGCTGCACGGAGTGCTGGTAGTGTTGGTGCGGCATTTGGTAGGTGTAACAATGCCAGATCGGTTTGATTCAAAATCGCCGACACTTCAAGAGCTTTTGGATAAAATCGAGAGCCGTTGTTTGGTCGTCGATCCAGAACACGCTGCAAGCCTAAAATCAAAGCTGTCGAAACTTGTGTCGAAGTGGGCGAGCGTCATGCCCTCGGAGTGGGGCCGATTCGGCAAACCGCCAGAACTGAGGCCACTAATGTATCCCGCAGGAAGCGAACCGTTGCCTTCGTGGGCAGGTTCAGCGTGGCCGACGCCAAGCTCAATGCGAAATGTCGATGTTGAGTGTCGAGCCGAAGTTATCGCCAGTTACGAGAACGACGAATAGGATTCAATTATGGCTAGAAAAACAATTCGTCGGTCACAAGCGGTAGTGCCATTTGGGGTTGGCGCGATATTCGATCTTCCAGGGCAAAGCCTGATGAGTGCTGGCCTCGATGTATGGCCGGACACGCCGAAGTGTGCCATCAACGATGACCGCTTGGCGCGACGGCTTGGCGTAACGTTCTTTCGAGCGCCTCCGCCTGCGCCTGGTGAAGGGCATGCTGGAGCGCTGCTTCCATTTGTTCGTTTTCCACTGTGGCATTTCTGTCCGAGATGCCGTGCACTGAAACGTAGCAAGTGGAATGAAACGGCACCGCCAAGGTGCGACAGCGATTTGGGCAGTCGGTTCAAGCCAAAGCCTGGACATAAAGAGCAACCATCTTGCTCCGCACTGCCGGAGAACAAACGGTGGCGCATGGTGCCGGTTCGCTTCGTGATCGCGTGCCCCAATGGCCACATCGACGATTTTCCATGGGTGCTCTGGGCACACCGCAAGGCGGGCCAGGACCTATCCAATGTGTTCGTCTGTGGTAATCCGAAACTTCGGTTGAACTACGGACGCTTTTCGGGGCTTGGCGGCCTGAAGGTGGTTTGCGAAACGTGTGAATCGTCTCGAACGATGAGTGGATCGGCTGGTCCGAACTCGCTTAAAGGACTGATATGCAGTCGCAATCGTCCTTGGCTTGGGCCGCATGGGACAGCTGAAATCTGTGAAGAAATTCCAATGATGCTGCAGCGTGGAGCAACGAATCTATATTTTCCGAAGGTCGCAAGTGCAATACTTATTCCGCCATTTAGTGACCCACTTCGCATTATTGTTGATCAACCACATTATTGGCAAGCGCTGACCTGCACGCTCAATCCCGATGGATCGCCGGTCAAGCAAATCGTCGACAATACCGCCATGATTCTGCAAGTTGATGCGGAGAGACTTTACGAAGTGACACGGGAGAAATTGGCAGGGCTAGAACCAAGTGGCGGTGCTGTGAGCGAAGAGGAGTTCCGCTTCTCAGAATACACCGCGCTGTCGGAACCTTCGGGCGACGACGAAAGCGAGTTTGTTACGGTTCCTCAAAAAATGACCGATTACGATCCGTTCCTCCGTGACATTCTTGACCGCGTTGTGCTGGTCGAGAAACTTGCCGAGACTCGCGCTCTGACGGGTTTCTCACGAATAGATCCTCCACCATATCGCGAATTCGATACGCTCGATCAGGACCAACTCAGCCTTCAGCGAAGAAACTGGCTTCCAGCGATGCGAGTATACGGTGAAGGATTGTTTTTTCGATTCAAAAAGTCAACGATCGACGCTTGGACGACGCCAGCCGTCACCGACCGGGTTGAATCGATCGTTCAGGGCCATCTTCGAATGTGCGAGAAGCTTCATCGACCACCGCGGCAATTCCCACCCAGGTTCTTCTTACTCCATACGCTGGCCCACATCCTGATTCGCCGACTTAGCTTTGAATGCGGCTACGGTAGCTCGTCATTACGTGAGCGACTCTACTGTTGGGACGAACCTGGCAAAGAGATGTCGGGAATTCTTATTTACACGGCTGCCGGCGATTCTGAAGGAACGATGGGAGGCTTAGTGCAGCAGGGGAAGCCGGCTCGATTGGAATCACTGTTCCGAGGAGCCATTCAAGACGCCCGTTGGTGTTCGTCCGATCCACTTTGTATCGAAAGCAGTGGACAAGGTATCGACTCACTGAATCTTGCTGCTTGCCACGCTTGCTCGTTGCTGCCGGAGACAAGCTGCGAGGAAGGAAATCGCCACCTCGATCGGGCGTTGTTGATCGGAAGGCCGTCGCATCCAGAAATTGGATTCTTCCACCGGCTCATCAATGGCGAATGATCTAACAAGACACCATGAGTAAGTAAAAGGACAAAACACACTATCGACCAGACAAGCGATTTATCCAAAGACTTTCATCTTCTCAATCCAACGCAGCTAGGCTCGTTAATGCGTCAGAGTTTTCACGACGGCCGCCATCACTCGGGGGCACACTGCATTGCCAATTAGCTTAATCTTTTCGCGGCGAGTCGATTCGGGAAGCCGATGTTCTGCCGGAAATCCCATCGCTGCCGCGAGCTCAGTTGGCTGTAACATGCGCATCTCGTGTCCAGTCTTGGTTGGACGGACATACGCAAATCTATCGAGGGTGGTTACTGTCCGTAAAGGACGATCTAGCTGCTGAAATCCTCCAGCACCATCACTTCCATAATAGACCATTATAAACGGCGTTTTTTTTCCAAGCGCCTCAACTGCTCGTTCAGCTCTTTCTAATGTTGCAGTAGCGCGATCGGCGGTCCATACTTGAGTCATTTGCCAAGGCGTAGCGAGACTTTCTCCGCGTCCCAATATATCGGCAACAGTCTTAGCAGTTTCGACCTTTTCGACTGGCAGGGTTGGCTCTCGCTCCCGATCGCAAACGACAAAGAGTCGACGGCGTGAGGTCGGTGTTCCAAAATACCTTGCATCTAGTACGCCACTGTTCACATTGTATCCCAGGCCAACGAGCTTCGTTTTCCATTCGTCAAATCTTGCCCATCGTTGCATCTGGATTACGTTCTCTACAACGATCCACCTTGGCTGTAGCACTTTTGCAAAGCGGATGACTTCAAAGGCTGTTTCGCGACTCTTCTCGCATCCTTCTTTCTTCCCTTTTGCAACGCTGTGAGCTGTGCATTCTGGTGATGCCAACAAAAGATCAATTTTACCAACGTCTTCGAGAATGGTCTGAGGCTTTAGGGTACTTGCTTTCATGTTGTAAGTGGTCGCGTTTTGGAAATTTGCCGCATAGGCCTCCGTTGCTAGAGACCACATGTCCAGTCCGGCAACGGGAATTGCGCCTGCCATTGCCGCCCCACGCGAGCTTCCACCTACCCCACAGAATAGATCACATGTTCGAATCACGAATTAATTCCCATGGAAACAAAGAAAAGACTTTTTAATTGTCTCATACCAAGTCGGCCCCTGCCAGGTCAAGTTCTAAGAGTGGGCAGATTTTTGGAGTTGCCAGATCTGTCGTTGCGTTTTCCAATCCAAAAACTTGGTGGCTCATACGGTAATCCAGGGAGGTCCTGTTTTGGTGTTGGCTTTCGCGGTATTGTAGCACGCTTGGGTGACCTCATGGTTTTGGGGTATCTATCACGTTTACTACGATCGGTTGCCAAGGATAGCTCTCACGCTTTTGCTTTTGATGGATGATCGGAAATGCTTTGAAGAGGTTCGTAAGATGCGTTGGCACGATGGCGTCCGGTGCCCTAAATGCGGCTCCAGCCACGTTGCTAAACGCGATTTTGATGAAACGCAAAGGGAT
>JANMGV010000243.1:0-24970 GCA_031374825.1 Pirellulaceae bacterium | reverse complement strand
TCAATCTGGTTTCGTTCAAGCATGCTACGATTTGAAAGTCAGGACCGCGCAACGATCATCAACCGGAAGAAAGTCCAGCTCGCCGACGAGACAAAGGTTTCAAAAATTCGAACTCCAAAATGATAACCTATAGCCGCATCTACTGGGATTCACTACTTAAAAAGTAGGAGAAGGAGACAAAGAAGGCATACCAGCGAGATATATCTCGTTTTCCAAGTAGGAAAAGAAGAAAAATGCAGGAAGTAGACATAAAACGAATGGAAGGAGGCTTACTAATAGTGGCTCCCAACCAGTCGATGAAAATGGCCCCGTTTCAATCGTTGGTTACAAGTGCGAGAAGCACCATGGAAACTATGCTCATGTTCCCGTTCTACCGCGACTTCCCCTGTGGTGGACCCCAACAACTTGTCGATGAGGTATGAAAGGATTGGGTTTTCGCGTTTTGATTCTCACTACATTTTTGTGGTGCGAATTCGTGTGGGAAGCCGCCAGGTAAGTTTTTCCAGGAGGATTTTCTGGTGGTCGGTGGGACTGCCTACGCAACTGGTCCAAATTTCGTGCCCTGAGTCGGTAGGCAGCACAACGTCCACCAATTTTATGTTGGATAGTTCGGAGAGGACACGTCGTGGTTCGTCGCCGAGTCCGGACTTGCTGCATAGTTGTCCGAGAGACTTCCATAGCACGTAGGCTAAGAAGCAAACCAGGATGTGCGCCAGTACGCGGTCCATTTTTTGGTGCCAAACGGGGCGAATGCTTAAATCTGATTTCTGAATTCGGAAAGCTGACTCAGCGTCTGTCAGTTGAATGTAGGCCTTCCAAAGTTGTTCTTCGGTCCAATCGCTGACATTACTGCGAAGTAAGTAGCATCCGTCACTCAGTTCATGCCAATCCGTTGCCGGTTTAATGCGACTACACTGGACACTTGCTGCTTTATCACCTTTGACTTGTATGTCGAATAAGTGGGCAGCTCGCGTATTCTGGCCAAGCAGCCTTCCGATCTCACGTGAGACCAGCAGAGGGTCGCGATTCTGTTTTTCGCATCTTGCCTTGATCGCATCGAGTCTGGCCGCAATCTTGTCGGCAGCTCGTCGGATGATCGCCTGGTCTTTTTCCTTGCGATCTTTGCTTCGGCAAAGAATAAACGTTTCGGTTGATTCGCTGACTTCATTGTTACATCCATCTCCCTTGGGAAGCTTGCATATCTTGACTTCAATTCCTTCGCGAATCGTCGTCCAGTTTTGGTCCAATAACTCGCGTTCGAATTTCTTGAGCATCGATTTCGGGGTGCCGATGATGTAACGCCGATCTTCTTGGCGAAGGAACTCCAAGTTGTCTTCCGACACCATCCCTCGATCCATCACCCAGATGCGATCGGACTTGCCGTATCGCTTTTCCATCGTTTCGACGATAGTTTGCACAGTGGTCACATCGGCCGTATTTCCAGCGAAGACTTCGTATCCCAGAGGCAAGCCACACCTGGAAACAACCAACGCAATGCAAACTTGCTTGCAGTCGCTACGCTGATCGCGAGAATAGCCACGCTGGGCAAGTGGGTTTTTATCGCACTGACCTTCGAAATAAGTGCTGGTCACATCGTAGAGCAGCAAGTCGTATTCAATGTTAAAGAGCTCGCCCATGCGATTTTTCAAATGCGTCTCCAACGCTTCCTTGAGCGGCAGCAACTCATCGAGCCCTCGATACAAGCGGTTGTCGTCAACACAATCTGAAGGAACTCCCAGCAAGTCGGGCAATGCCGTCTTGGGATACCACTGCTCGGAAATATACAGTTCGCTCGACGGCTCCAGCAACCTTGCGGCAACAAGAATCATCGACGTCAGCGACCATCGGATATGCTCTTTGCCTCTTGGAAAATGCTTGTCCAAAAAGTCATCAAGCTTGAGTTGCTCCATGAGCTTCGTCGCCATCCATGGCCCACCAAAATCGCGGCAGTTTTCAACTCGGACCGCATTCGTATTCACGCGAACCCATTGCGGTTCGACCAAGTCCTCGTCGTAATCAAAGAGTGCTCGTTGTACGAACTCTGGCGCCGGTTTGGATGGTTGAGTCTGATTCTGGGCGGCTTGCAATACACCAAGCCTTCCGGCTTCATCCAATGCACCCAGCCAAGACACAACATTCTGTCGAGGCCCTCGTTCGGTACATACCGACTCAACGAGCGCCCAATAAGCTCTTCGTTTTCCCGCCACCGTCTTGAATTGCTGTCGAATGTACATGATTCGACAAACTAGCTGAGCCCGAACCTGAATCCAATACGGACCATTTTCTCACTACATTCATTTTCGGAAAAATCCCAAAGCTAAGGGACGCAAAACTTACGTACGCCAAGACCAACCCTTTCCCCACTCGCCGCTAAAATATTTTCCAAATTCCAGTTGGGGAAGTTGGGCTAGCCCAACTTCCCCAAGCACATCATTTAAGCGATTACTTCTTTGACGATGCGTCCGCGAACATCCGTCAATCTGAAATCACGACCGGCATAGCGATAAGTCAATCGTTCATGGTCGAGGCCGAGCAAGGCCAGCATCGTGGCGTGAAAGTCGACGAGGGGAACTGGGTTTTCCGTGGCTTCATGCCCATGGTCGCCGCTGACGCCGTAATCGAAACCAGGTTTAACACCTCCACCAGCCATCCACAGCGTAAAGGCTTTGTTGTTGTGGTCGCGGCCGTCGCGGCCTTGAGCGTACGGAGTTCGTCCGAATTCGCCCGTCCAGACGACCAGCGTTTCGTCGAGCAACCCTCGCTTTTGCAAATCCGCCAACAGGCCCGCAATCGGCTTATCCACCGCTTCGCAATTGCGTGGTAAATCGGTGGCCAAGTTGTTGTGGTGATCCCAATTGCCGTGAGTGATCTCAACAAATCGCACGCCCGCTTCGACGAGTCGTCGTGCCATCAAGCACTTTCTCCCCATCGCCGACGTCGATTGTTGGTCTATCCCGTAAAGAGCTTTTGTAGCCGCAGATTCTTGGTTGATATCCATCACCTTCGGCATTTCGCTCTGCATGCGGAATGCGAGTTCATACGATTCGATAACGCCGTCCACGTTTGGATTAACTCGATCGGAAGTAAGTTTTTGCTTATTCAGCGATTGAATGTAATCCAGTTCGGCTCGTTGGAGGTTTTTGGTAACTTGGGGTTCGATATTGGGAACTTTGGCATTTTCCATATTGCGATTTTCGCCGCCGATTTTTGTTCCCTGATAAATTGCAGGGAGGAAAGCGCTTCCATAGTTTTGAGCCCCCCCGCCACCACCTGGAGGAGCGATGCTAATGAAACCAGGCAAATTCTCATTCTCCGAACCCAATCCATACAGCGTCCACGAACCAACTGAAGGGCGAATGAACTGATTCGTGCCTGTATGCAGACGCAGCATGGCTTGTGGGTGAGCGGGCAACTCCGTTTGCATCGAGTGGATCATGCACATTTTGTCGGCATGTTTGGCGGTTTCTGAAAAGAGTTCCGATATCCATAATCCGCTCTTGCCGTTCTGTGAAAACTTCCAAGGAGACGCAAAGTACTTGCTGCCGGGGCGAGGTCCCGCTTTTCCATTGTCTTTGGCAAGCAAGGGTTTGTAGTCAAATGTATCGACATGGGAAGGGCCGCCTCGCATGCAAAGGAAAATAACTCGCTTGGCCTTTGCTGGAAAATGTTGGCCTTTTGATTCTGGTTCGTTCGCTTTCGACCAACTCGACGCGAGGCTAGAAAACGCCAACCAACCGAACCCGCACGAAGTCGTCTGAAGTATCTGTCGGCGATTAATTAGTGGAGCAATCGTGTTACACAAGCGTGCCATTATGAAATACCTTTGATACGAATTCCAACTGCCGAATACGGAAGATTACGAGTGGAGAAAAAGCAGCGGGAAACGCAATTATTTCCTGCCCAGCTAGCAAATGTAAACCTCTAGTCCAAGTAACGAAATTCTGCGGAAGCGAACAATCCTCTCGCGATACTCGACCAAGCGATCTTGGCATTGTCGCGGTTTTGTGTCAGCAATCGACGAGCCACCCGCTGTTCCTCGGCGTCGGGCTTTCTGCCGTAAATCAGCAAGTAAGCTAACTCGATTCGTTCGTCGAATTTATCAAATGTCCCGCCAGGAAATTTTTCAACGAGCCTTGCCGCCAGTTTTCTCGATTGATCAGCAACGAACGCGCTGTTCAACAGGTACAAGGACTGCGCAGGAACATTGGTAGCTTCCCGAACGGTTTGAACTGCTGAGGCATCTGGCATGTCGAATGTCTCGAGAATTTCGGGAGCGATTCCACGCGGAATTGGCAAATAGATGGATCGTGAGTTCTCTTGATCGTTGACGATTTGTTCTTCTGTAATGCCGGCACGACCTTGCCCTAAAACAGATACGATACTTCGCGAAATGAGCGAACCATCTTTGGCAGATTGATCGAGTTTTCCAGATGCCGAAAGGATCGCATCGCGAATCGCTTCTGCCGGCAGTCGACGTTGTTGGGCTCGCCAACAATAGGCATTTTCTGGGTCGACTTTGAAGTTCGCTTCATCGAAAGTGGTCGACAACTGATAGGTATGACTGAGTACAATTTCACGGATCAGTTGCTTGGTGCTCCAACCTTGCTCTCGGAACTTAGTTGCCAAGTGATCGAGCAACTCAGGGTTGGAAGGAGTTGAACCTGTCGTTCCAAAGTTATCGGCGCTAGCAACAACGCCTTGTCCAAACATCCAGTACCAAACACGATTCGCCGCAACTCGCGCGGTCATTGTATTCTCCGAAGAGACAATCCAGTTCGCCAATTCGAGACGCCCGCTTTCCGATTGTGGGAGTCGAATAGATCGAGTTGAATCAAACATGGTCAACAAGCCACGTGGAACCCGTTCTCCAGGCATGTCGACATCGCCGCGAACCAAGAAAGGTGCATCGGCCACGGAATCGAAACCGGATTGGCGATTGTATCGACCTTGTCGAGCAACCATGCGATTGGATTGGCCGTTCTTGTCTGCTACCCCCATCGCCACGGCGCGAGGATTGCCTTTGTCGTCGTAGTTTCCCAACTCGGTTTCAATAGCGGAAATACGGCCAACGATCCGCAAGAAATTGCCTGCGTCCTGTTTGGGCTCTTTTCCTTTGCGACGTTGTTCGCGGCGCTCCATGGCAAGGCGTTCAATTTCCTTTTGCCCTTGCTCAACTTCGGCACGCATCGCTTGCCGTTGTTGTGGGCTCAGCGGAGAGCGGGGCGTGGACAGATTAAGGCTCGCTGGCAGTTCGATAAGTGTTGTATTATTGCGTCCTTGCCTTCCACCAGCCGAACCGAAGTTCGTTTGAGTAGAAAGGAAAATCCCCGAAATTGCCGTGTAATCTCGCTGAGGAATCGGATCAAATTTATGGTCATGGCAACGGGCGCAAGCGACGGTGAGTCCCATGGCGGCTTGAAAAACGGTATCGATTTGTTCATCGGCAACGTCAACGGCAAACTGGCGCGGATTCATTTCGTTCAGCGATTTCGAGCCGATTGCAAGAAATCCAGTCGCAATCTGACGTCGTGCTCGTTCTGCATCATCCTTGGCAGGTAATAAATCCCCAGCGATTTGTTCTTTCAGGAATTGATCATAGGGCACATCTTGATTGAGGGCATCGATCACATAGTCGCGATATCGCCAAGCGTGCGGGTACGTTGCGTTGATATCACGTCCCGACGATTCTGCAAAGCGTGCTACGTCCAACCAATGACGACCCCAATGCACTCCGAATTGATCGGACTTGAGCAATTGGTCGACTTCGTTTCGAATGGCGGCTTGAAGTCCACCCGTCCCACTAACTTGACTTAAAAAGTTTGCGACGCTCTGCGGCGAAGGTGGGAGGCCGGTCAGGTCAAAGTGAATCCGCCTTAGAAGCGTCTCGGGCTTTGCATCTGCGACAGGATGCAATCCTTTTTCTCCATACTTTGCTAGGACAAATCGGTCGATATCCGAATAGATCCATGACGACGAATTAGCGGTTGGCGGAGTTGGCTTTTTAATCGGTTGAAACGCCCACCAGTCTTTTGCGTCGCTATAGTCGTAAGCTTCGTGGATCACGGCGTTGCCTTCTCGAGGATCCGGTGCCCCGGACTTGATCCATTTTTCTAGGGTTGCAATGTCGTTGTCCGGCATCTTTCCCCCAGAATCCTTGGGAGGCATTGCAATATCGTCGTTCGTATAGCGAATTGCCAAGACGAGAAGGCTTTGTTTGAGATCGCCAGGGACGACTGCGGGTCCGCTGTCACCACCTCGACGAATGCCCTCGCGCGTGTCGACCTGCAGACCGCCTTCGGCTCGTCCCGCTTCAGCGGAATGGCATTCGTAACAATACTTTATGAGGAGCGGTCTGACTTCGGATTCAAACCTTTGAACTTCCTTGGGGCTGAGTTTGGGGGAAGTTGCCAAATCTTTTGGCTCCTGTCCAATCACCCATCCCGTTTCCCAATTCAGCGATGTACTCGCCAAAAGACCTATAATGAGAAGTTGGCTAATCCGGTGCTTTTGCGTCATCATCCGTCCCTTTCAAATGATCTCGGTCCGGTATATTGGTTCGCTGGTTTATGTCGCTGGCGTGCGAATGCTTCGTAACACGCCATTCGTAAAGGTCATAGGGCAAGATTAACCCAGGACTTTGACACGGGTTTCGCGAGTTGCGAGAATTTTAACATTTTATTGTAACAGAGCACAATTCGAATAAGAATCGATCGATGGAAGAACCTGTAGTCACCCCCTTAATGAGAGACGAAGCTACTTCCGTCTCCGATACCATTCAGCCCGATTTTTTGTTGGTCGCTGGTATTGCAGCGTCAAGCGGTAGGGCCGAGCAATCGGAAACGCAATGGCAGTCCTTCGACCCGCGAAACATCGATTACGAACGGACCGCAGGATGGATTGCGATCGCGGTAGTCGGGCTAATTATGGTCTTTGGTTTAACCATTACGGGCATAGCCACGTGGCCAAACTGGATGGTTTTAGGCATTGCGGGCAGTGTTTGTTTACTCGTCCTCGGTTTTTTAGTTTTCATAAATATTTATATTCCGCCGCTTAGTCACTCGCGTGCCGCGTGGTCCTGTGACGCACGAGGATTTCAGATTCGAAAAGGAATCTGGTGGCGTAAAGTCACTTCCGTTCCGCGATCGCGGGTTCAGCATACAGACGTGCACCAAGGTCCAATGCAGCGCTCCTATGGTTTAGCCAAACTGACGATCCATACAGCCGGAACTCAAAACTCGACCGTCGAGGTGGAAGGTTTGAATCATCAAGTAGCAATGCAGTTGCGCGATGTTCTGATCGAAGATCGGAGCTTTCAAGATGCCGTTTAATGAAAATGCATCGGAAAGCGATCCGGAACATGCTGGCATTCAACTTGCTGGCAATCAAGTGCAACTTGCTGGCAATCAAGTGGCAGCCAGTGGCGAACTACCGGATTCGTCGATGGAAGGGCCTCCGGTGCTTGCTCCGCCACTAGGCCTGCAGCGGCTTCATCCAACTTCCTTTTTATTTGAAGTCGCTTCCCAAGTACGGAGAAACCTCATACCGGCTGCTTTTGCCGTGTTCTTTGCTGCCAAGGACGGAGGTATTTGGTTTGTCGTTGCGGCATTTGCGACTTTGGTTGCATTGGTATTTTCCCTCATTCGGTACTTCACGCTACGTTTTCGAATTCAAGGCGAAGATCTTGTCGTCGACGAAGGGCTAGTCTTTCGCCGCCATCGAACCGTTCCGGTTCATCGCATTCAAAATATCGATATCGTTCAAAATCCTCTTCACCGAGTCTTTCGCGTCGCAGAGGTGCGCGTTGAGACCGCATCCGGAAACGAGCCAGAAGCCACTTTGCGTGTGCTGGCGATGTCTCAAATCGACGAACTACGCCAAGCGGTTTTCAATCGCACGATTACAAATAGCTCGCTAGGTTCAGACAATTTGGTGCTTGGTGAAAACTCCGGAGAGGTTCAAGAAGATTCATTGGCTGACCGCCTCATCATAGTTATCCCAACAAGTCGACTAATCCTAGCGGGTTTGCTGAGTGATCGAGGACTAGTTGTCGTTTCAGTAATCGCCGGGTTGCTGTTCCAGCCCGACTTTCGCGGGAAAGTTTCCTTTGATGCAGAAGAATGGATCAAACGAATCCCCGATGGTGTCAGTTGGCTAGCGTGGACGGCAATTGGGATCGGAGTCTTCATCGTGTTTGCACTGCTGCTGAGAGTGTTTTCCGCAGCATGGTACTTACTCAGATTCCACGGCTTCCGAATGGAACGACGTGTTGACGATATTCGCATTCGCTGTGGATTGTTTACAAAAGTTGCCGCAACAATTCCACGCCGGCGTGTTCAACTTATCAGCGTCCATCGAACTTGGCTGGGACGTTATTTTGGCTTGGCATCGATAAGGGTAGAAACGGCGGGGGGCGCTGGAGGCGATTCCGAGGATGCCACCACCAGCGTGGGACGGAAATGGTTCTTGCCCGCACTCCCAGAATCAGAAGTGCCAAGGATACTCGCCGAAATTCGTCCGGGATTGAAATGGAACGAAGGGGAGTTGGATTGGCATCCTCTTTCGCCCAAAGCGGGCCGACGGATGGTGCGGTTCTCATTTATTTTCTGCTTGGTTATCGGAGCGGTCGGTGCATTTGTTTGGAGGCCCTGGGGATTTATTTTTGGACTGGCATTACTTCCAGTAGCTATTTGGTACGCGCAAAAAAAAGCAAAAGCAACGCGGTACGCGAGAACCCAGGAATTGATTGCCTATCGAAGCGGCCTCTTGACGCGAAAACTCAGTATCACATTTTTCGACAAGATCCAAACCTTGCATCTCACTCAATCGCCATTTGATCGCCGCTGGAAAATGGCAACGCTGGCAATCGATACGGCAGGGTCTGGCCCTGCCGATCATGTTATCTCCGTCGAAATGCTCGACGCGGACTTTGCCAAAGCCGAGCACGAAGCGGTTGCGGAACGAGCGGCACAAGCTATTTGGCAATTGTCTTGATCACTCGCCCAAGCGTCTAAACTCACGTGAAAGGTACGATCTCGTTCACAAAGATCGAGCGTTCATCGGGTTATCGTCCCGATCCTTTGCGACTATGATTTGTCATTGTGAAACCGGAACCGGCATTCTGCATCCGCCGCTCTCCAAATCCCCAGCGACGAATTCGTTGCAAAGCAATTAAGAAAAAGCCAGTTGAGTGGACGACTTTGAAACGACGATCGAACAAGCCATGCAAGCCGATCGATTTCGGCTGCGCAGGCAGTGGCGCGCGATTCGGGCACTGGCCGATTCATTACCTCGCAAGTCGAATGACATCGAGCGTTTAACGCGGGCACTCAACGCATCTATAGAACGGCGGCAAGCTCGCAGCCAAGTCCGTGTACCGCTCAATTACGATCCCGAATTACCGATCACTGCTCATCGTGATGAAATTATTCGGCTCATCAACGATCGCCAAGTTATCATTGTCTGTGGCGAAACGGGGTCCGGTAAAAGCACGCAATTGCCCAAGTTGTGTTTGGACGCCGGGCGCGGCCGGTCTGGGATGATCGGGCACACCCAACCAAGACGGCTCGCAGCACGCTCCATTTCTCATCGACTGGCCGATGAGCTTGGAACCCAAGTTGGGCAGCTTGTCGGTTTCAAAATTCGATTCACCGACCGCACCGATCCACTCACGCTTATCAAGTTGATGACCGACGGCGTGCTCTTGGCCGAAATTCAGCGAGACCGATTTCTGGATGCTTACGACACGATCATTATCGACGAAGCCCACGAACGGTCGTTGAATATCGATTTGTTAATTGGATACCTGCGGCCGTTAATGGACCGACGTCCGGATCTTCGTTTGATCATTACAAGCGCGACGATTGATGCCGAGCGATTCGCCGAACACTTTCATGACGCATTAGGTCCCGCACCCATCGTCAATGTTTCGGGAAGAACCTATCCGGTGGAACTTCGATATCGCGATCCCTCGCAACGTGCTCAGGCTGACGAAATCTCCGAAGATGCAGCTTGGATCGCCGAAATGATGTCCGCCGTGGATGAATTGTTCGTCGAAGGCAACGGCGACATACTGGTGTTCTTACCAAGTGAGCGCGATATACGCGATGCGTCGAAACACTTGCGGGGGCATTTGACACAAAGCGGTGAACTGCAGCGGACCGAGGTGTTGCCGCTATATTCGCGACTGACCGAACCCGAGCAGCAACGAATTTTTCAACCCCATCGCGGTCGCCGTATTGTGCTGGCAACCAACGTCGCCGAATCCTCATTAACCGTGCCGGGGATTCGATATGTGATCGACACCGGCACGGCTCGGATTAGTCGCTATGCCCCCCGAAGCAAAGTTCAGCGGTTGCCGATCGAAGCTGTATCGCAAGCTTCGGCGGATCAACGAGCAGGCCGCTGTGGTCGCTTGGGACCTGGTATCTGTATTCGTTTGTTCTCGGAACAAGATTATTTAAGTCGTCCTCGATACACTACTCCGGAAATCAAACGGACCAACCTTGCCTCGGCCATTCTTCAAGCGCGCATGCTGGGCATCGGCAATTTGGATCAGTTGCCGCTTCTCGATCCGCCGCGTCCCGAAATGATCCGTGACGGTTACGCGACGCTGCATGAACTTGGTGCCTTAGACGATCGCGACGAATTGACGGCAATTGGTAAAAAACTTGGACGATGGCCGGTCGATCCTCGCGTAGGCAGGATGATTTTAGAAGCCGATCGAAACGGTTGCTTGGCCGATATTCTCATCATCGCAAGCGCCTTAGAAGTCCAAGATCCTCGACTTCGTCCACCCGAGAAACAACAAGCGGCTGATGAAGCTCAAGCGAAATTCGTCGATCCTAATAGCGACTTTCTCAGCTTCCTTCGGTTGTGGGATTTCTACCATCGACTCAAAGAAGAACTTGGACGAAGCCGACTTGAACGAGCCTGCCGCGACAGCTTTCTATCGTTGCCTCGACTTCGAGAATGGGCCGATATCCATCGACAGCTATCGGAGCTTGTAACACAACAAGGACTAAAATCGACACAGAGAATTGCCAAACTCGGTTTGGTCGAGCCTCCTACGCGAGCAGACGAACTTGCGGAGAAGGAAGCAAGGAGCAAACAGCACAAGAACAGTAGAACGCCACCCCAAACCGAACAGCAACCCAAACTCCCGGCAGGCTACGACCGTATCCACCAAAGTTTACTTGCCGGGCTGCTATCGGGAATCGGGATGCTGGAAGATGAAAAAAATTACAAAGGAGCTGCGAATGTCGATTTTCAGCTTTGGCCTGGTTCCGGTTTGCGTCAGCGACGTCCCAAGTGGATCGTTGTTTCGGAAATTATCGAGACCCATCAGCGATACGGCCGGACGGTTGCTCGGATCGACCCTCTTTGGATCGAAACACTTGCAAAGCATTTGCTGAAAGCTCACTACGATCAACCGCATTTCAGCCGGAACACCGGCTCGGCTATGATCTATGAACGCAAAACACTTTTTGGATTGCCGGTAATTCCGCGTCGTCGTGTACCCTTGGCCCCGATTGATGCCGCTCTTGCGAGAAAGATTTTAATCGACGAAGGTATCGTAGAGCAGCAGCTTGTTTCTCGCGCGAACTTTTACCGCAAGAATTGTGAGTTACTCGAAGAAGTCCGCGAGTGGGCCAGTCGAACTCGACGCCGAGATTTAGTTATTGATCCGTATTTTCTGTCGCAATTCTATCACCAGCGAATCCCAAGCACGGTTGTCGATCGCGGTAGTCTCGAAGCTTGGGATCGTCAGCTTAAACAAACCTCGCGCAAAGAAGGACCGTCGGGACAAACGAAATCCAGTTCGGCGGACGATGATCCTGCGGAGCCATCAGCTTATTTGAAATGGGATGATTTGGTTCCCGATTTGGATCGAGAGAGGATGGTAGATTCGTTTCCTGCTTCGATCAAGATTGGCGAAACGGACTTGCCGGTTACTTATCGATTCGAGCCTGGTGACGCAAAGGACGGTGTAACAATCGCAGTCCCGCAAGCTGGCTTGGCGCAGCTCGATCCAGAGCGACTGGAATGGCTCGTGCCTGGACTTTTGGAAGAGAAGATACTCGCCCTCATCAAATCGCTTCCCAAACGATTGCGTCGCAATCTTGTTCCTGCACCGGATACCGCGAAAAAACTCGCGGACGCTTGGTCAGCGACAAATCCTGTGCGAGAACCGTTTTGGCCAACGCTTTGCAAACGTCTGTCCGTGATCGCTGAAGAAACCATTCGCCCTAGTGACTTTGAACTGGACAAGGTCCCGGAACATCTTCGCATTCGAATCGAAGTTCGCGACGAATCCGGCAAACCTACAGCCTCGAGTCGCGACCTCCAAGACCTTATCCAGGATACAAAACCTTCGGCCGCAACATCAACCGCCGTTGCGACGAGTATCGAGAAGGAATCCTGGTATCGCGAAAAGATGACGTCATTCGATATGGATGAAATTCCATCATCACTCGTCGTGCAGCAGCGCGGACTCAGCCTTACGGTGTATCCAACACTTGCTGATCAAGGTGAATTCGTCAAAACGACTGTCACCGACAATCTCATCGCAGCCGAGCTAGGAATTCGTCGGGGTGTATTGAGATTGTTTACTTTTGTGGAGCATCGGGAATTGAAAAGTCAGGTTGCGCATTTGCCACAACTCAGCCAAAGTCAGCTATGGTTGGCGTCTCGTTTCAAGTCAGATTTTCTTCGCGAGGGTTTGATAACTTTGACAGCGAGGATCGCATTTATTGAGGATCGTCCCACCATTCGTACCAAAAGTGATTTTGAACTTGCTCGCCTAAGTCGCATTGCACGAATTTCGTTCGCCGCGCAGGATATTGCAAAGTGGTTTCCGCGATTTGCGGAACAGTTTCATGCGTCCGCCTTGGTTCTTGAAAAAGCCCCGTCAGCTTGGCGAGAATCGATTATCGCGATCCGTTCGCATCTTGATCGTTTATTCGCTGGAAACATTTTTGAACAAGTGCCCTGGCAATGGCTTCGCGAATACCCTCGATACTTGCAAGCGATCAGTGCGCGAATAGAAAGGCTCAAGACGTCAGGCGTTGCCAAGGACTTGGCGAACGAATCCGCGATCGCTGGTTTTTGGATCGACTATGAAAAAAGGCTAGCCCAAGCGTCCGCCACGGGCGATCTAGCCAAGCTTGAGGATTACCGTTGGATGATCGAGGAGTTCCGCGTGTCGCTGTTTGCACAACAGCTCGGGACCAAAATACCCGTATCCCCAAAACGACTTGAAAAATTTGCGAGTGAGTTGATTTTATAGTGCGTTCGCAACCCAAGATGTGAGAACGCTTTTCTCAGATTTTTGGGTCTTGAAAGTTCAATCGGGAGGGCCCGACATATCGGACAGCAGCGACGCAAGCAGCGGTTCCAGTTTTCGTTGTGCTCTTGCCCCCCACGACAACACTTCCTCATGATTAGTTTTTGTCAGGGCGTCTGGGTTGGCAACGTTCGTGACGATCGAAAAACCTAGCACTTTCATATTCAGCTCGATGGCCAAGAGGACTTCCGGAACGGTGCTCATTCCTACCATATCGGCTCCGATTCTACGAAAGAATCGGTATTCGGCTCGCGTTTCATAATTCGGGCCAAGGGTCGCGAGGTAGGTGCCTTGAGGCAATGCGAACCCGCAGCGGAGTGCCGCTTTCGTGGCCATTCGGATCAGGCCCGGGTCGTACATCGGTTGCCGCGTACTTTGGAAGATATCGGTATTCGTCGAATTGGTAACTCGTGCACGCATCATCAAGTCAATGTGGCTATCGATCGCAACAACTTCACCGCTTTGGAAACGCGGATTGACCCCGCCACTCGCGTTCGAAACGATCAGGACTTCGCATCCCAATCGCTGCATGCATCGAACCGGAAAAGTCGCTGCGTCAACAGAATGGCCCTCATACAGATGTGCCCTGCCCTTCATAGCTACAACCGGCATGCCAGAGAGATAACCAAGCACCAGTTTCCCCGCATGGCCAGAAGCAGTCGAAACGGGAAAATGTGGAATCATCGAATAATCGACCGCAGTCGCATGCTCGATCTTGTCGGCGACCCATCCCAAGCCACTCCCGAGTATTAAGCCCACCGATGGCTTTAGATCCCGTTGCGAACGTATCGCCGCGCACGATTCCGATAATTTCGTATTGATATCCATACTGTTTATTGAAACGAATTTTTTTGACGGCGAGAAATTAGCATATGGCTTTGTATTCAGTTAGCAGCTCGATGAACATGTCGCGTGGAGCGGCAGTTCTTGCTTAACCAGCAACTTCCTGATGAGTTTCGCGTTCGTGATCCAAAACACCCATTACCAATGTCGTCAAGCGAGGAGCTGCGTCGTTCGCGACGGCAATAATCTTTTGGACGTCGGCGACCTCGAGAGCATCGGCCAGGCACATGTCCGTAATGACCGAAAACCCCACGACGCGCATGCTCGAATGGGCGGCAACAATTACTTCGGGGACTGTCGACATGCCAACCACATCTCCACCGATCAAACGCAAGAATCGATACTCGGCCCGGGTCTCTAAATTCGGACCGGCCACTGCAACGAATACTCCTTTGTGTGCGACAATGTCATTCTTCCTTGCGACTCGGAGAGCGACATCGATCAGCCGGCGATCGTAAGGCTCACTCATATCGGGAAAGCGTGGGCCGAGTTTTTCGTCGTTCACACCAATCAAAGGATTATCTCCCATCAAGTTGATGTGATCGTCGATCAACATGATGTCGCCGGACTTGTAATTCGGGTTCATGCCGCCACAAGCGTTGGAAACGACGAGTAGATTTGCTCCCATGTGTTTCATGACGCGCACCGGCAACGTAATCTGCTTGAGAGGATAACCTTCGTACATGTGCTGGCGACCTTCCATCGCCATAATTGGCAATCCACACAAAGTTCCACAAACAAGCCGCCCTCGATGGCTTGTCGCGGTCGAGCGAGCAAAATGAGGAATCTCTGAGTACTCAATGGCTTCTTCGACTTGGATGCGTTCCACCAAGGGCCCTAAACCTGTGCCCAGAATAATTCCTGCATAGGGAATGCGATCCCAGCGGCTTCGAATGAACGAACAGGCCTCATGGATTCGATCATATAAATCAAGCATCGTTTTCCTCGACTTGTGTGTGTGCAGTTTCGTGTGTTTGGTCAGAATCTTAATCGTAGTATGTGACAAACCGCAACAGGCCTGCGCAAGCGTCTACAAAAAAAGAAAGGCGACGCAAGAAAGCATCGCCTTTTCAGTTTTATTCAGATTGAGTGAAGACTGTTTGGAAACAGCTTACTTTGCCAAGGATTCAACTCCGACAGCATCGGCGAGAGCCTTGGCTCGGGTAGTCGATTCCCAAGTGAATTCAGGTTCGCTGCGTCCAAAGTGACCACCGGCTGCCGTCTTGCGATAAATCGGACGACGCAAATCGAGGTAGCTGATAATTCCGCCTGGCGTTAGGTCGAAAAACTCACGTACGACTTCGCATATCCGTTCATCGTCAACGCGACCAGAACCTTGGGTGTCAACACAAACGCTGACTGGCTCCGAAACACCGATGGCGTATGCAAGTTGCACTTCGCAACGATCGGCCAAACCCGCAGCTACGATGTTCTTTGCAACGTGGCGAGCCATATAAGCGGCGCTTCGGTCTACTTTGGTCGGGTCCTTGCCGGAGAAAGCACCACCACCATGACGTCCCCATCCGCCGTACGTGTCGACAATGATCTTTCGACCAGTCAAACCGCAGTCACCTTGAGGACCACCCGTCACAAACACACCCGTTGGATTGATGTGATAAGTGATCTTGCCCTTAGAAAGTTCACGAGGCAAACAAGGCTTGATAATCGAGTCGATTACGTACTCTTGAATTTGTTTGTGAGTTACGTGCGGCGCGTGCTGGGTCGATACAACGACGGTATCTACCGCAACCGGGGTATAGCCATCGAAAGCAATCGTTACTTGGCTCTTGGAGTCAGGTCGCAACCAATCGACTTCCTTCTTGAATCGAGCTTCCGTCAGACGATTGGTGATTCGGTGCGAAAGTGCGATTGGCAAGGGCATCAGTTCTGGGGTATCGTTGCAAGCAAACCCGAACATTAAACCTTGGTCACCAGCACCAATGGCTTTGCCAGCAGATGCGTTGTCATCAACGCCTTGCGCAATGTCTTTGCTTTGTTCGTCAAGTGCAACCATGACGTTGCAAGTGTCGCCGGAAATCCCCATCAAGTCATCGTTGTAACCGACAGCATTGATCGCGTCGCGGACGATACGAGAGTAATTAACGACTGCTTTGGTCGTAATTTCTCCAGCAATCAGAGCGAGTCCGGTTGTTACCAGTGTCTCGCAAGCCACGCGGCTCATTGGATCTTGGGCAAAGAGCGCATCCAAAACCGAATCAGAAATTTGGTCTGCCAGTTTATCGGGGTGCCCCATGCTGACAGATTCACTTGTAAACAGATATTTGCCTGATGCCACCGAACAAATCCTCACTTGAAGGGAAACAATTTCAACCTTGACTTCGATATTTCCAGCGACCGTCGCGTTTTCGAATGGCCCTAGTTTAACCGTTGTAAAAAACTACGGAAGTCAAAATATTAGGCCTAAGGCTGCAGCAGTCCGACCATTTCAAATTTGGTCAGCTCCGCGTTTCATTCCAGTATAGTTCGTCAATCGGCCTTTGCGACCAGAAGAAAACGCTTGAAAACGAGCCGAATTGCGGATTTTTACCTTCGCCAATTTTCGCTTAAGGGGGGATTAGTTCGGCGATAGTTGTTCGCCAAGGCAAGAATTCAGAACCAAGACCTTTTTGAACCCTGTTTACGAACTCGATGCAGCTTCCCCAGTTTTTACGTTCAGTTTGCTGTGACTGTATCCGTAAAAGAAGTAAATCACCACACCAACGGATAGCCAAATGGCGAACCGAATCCAGTTGGTGATGCCAAGTCCGGTCATCAAGTAAGTACACGACAGAACACCTAAAACCGGAATCAACGATAATCGCTTGACCAAGGTTAGGAGAGTTAGGCCTGTCGCAAATAACGCAAAGACCATGTATGGCAATCGGTGTTGGTAGACTTGCCACCCAGACAGCCCCGATTCTTTGTCGTAGACGCTGACGAGGTTCAGCAATTCTTCTGGCCACTTCATCCAGATCATGTAAACGATCACGATATATGCGGGCGGGACAAAATACGCGCCGTTGAAGTATTTGGCATAGCGATTCTCGCTACCAAAGTCTTTATCCTTCACCAAGACACCGCCGCAGACCAAAACGAACGCGAACAACGTTCCGATGACCGTCAAATCGGTAACCTCCGAAAGATTCATGAACAGCGAAGGAATCGCGACCAGCAAGCCCGTCAAAATCGTAGAAAACCATGGAGTTCGAAAACGTGGATGCAGGGCTGCAAAAATCGGTGGCAGCAAACCATCGCGACTCATCGCCATCCACAGGCGAGGCTGTCCCAGTTGAAAGACCAACAAAACCGTGGCAATGGCAATGATCGCACCTACCGCAACGATGCCAGAGACCCACGGCAAGTCCACACCTTGGGGACCAAATACGTAAGCCAGAGGATCGCCGACACCGAGTTCCTTGGAATCTTTCATTCCTGTTAGCACCAACGCCAGGACGCAGTACAACGCCGTGCATATCAACAAAGAATAGATCATGGCGCGCGGTAGATCGCGCCGCGGATTCTTGCATTCTTCCGCCGTAGTTGAAAGGGCATCAAAACCGATGTACGCAAAAAATACAGCCGCCACGCCGCTCATGACGCCACCAAACCCATGCGGCGCAAATGGCGTCCAATTCCCAGGATTGACGTAAAAGGAGCCGACAACAACAACGATTGCGATGATCGTCAGTTTTAATGCGACCATCAAATTCGAAGCCATCTTGGATTCGCGTATCCCGACATAAACCAAAGCAGTAATCAAGAAGACGATAACCAACGAAGGTACGTCGCAGATGATTCGAAAACCGTTGATCGTAGGAGCCGTCGTCCATGCTTGATAAGCTTCCAAAGCACCGCCACTGACATCGGCTGACAAAGTCCGAAGCTGATCCACCGGCATGGCTCGCAGTTGCGAAATTGTATTACCACTCTCCGTGAGTTGTGATATGGCTTCTTCATGAATGCGGAAACCGCGTGCAGCACTCAGGTAGTCAGTTGTAAAGTAGGCCGGAATATTCCAGCCCAAACCTGCCATCAACCCAGTAAAATAATCACTCCAGGAAATGGCAACCGCTATGTTTCCAATCGCGTATTCGACAAGTAAATCCCAGCCGATTATCCACGCGAACAACTCGCCGAAACTCGCATAGGCATAGGTATAGGCGGAACCCGAAACGGGTATGCGAGCGGCAAAGTCTGCGTAGCACAATGCAGAGAACATACACGCGATTGCGGTGAAGATGAATAATAAGACTACGGCCGGGCCACCGCTCGCAGCAGCATTTCCAACCATAGAAAAAACGCCCGCACCAATAATGGCTGCAATGCCTAAACCCGTCAGGTCAACTAGCCCCAAGTTGCGACGCATTCCACCAGGATGCTCGACCTCGACAAAACCAGCGTTGGCATCCGCTTGGATTCGATCAATTGGTTTCTTGCGAAAAATTTTCAACATGCTGCATCACTCGGCATTTCAAAATTCAGTTTGGTCGCGATTCGCAAACAAAAAAACGTGATTTCTGGCTTGTGCCCACCAATCCAAGAGCCCGCCATCAATCCCCGCAAGCTTTCACTCGGCCTAGTCTAACTCGAATCTATTCTACACGCTCGATGTGCTCTCTTTTGTGGCTGACAAAAGGGAGCTGTCGAGGTTTCCCAGCACGCCAACACCATCCAATTCGGCCGCAATCATCACGCAGTTGATGCCCGATCCAATTCCCAACAAAGCAGCGCGACTCGGCTGACGAATCGACTGACTGTGCAGCCCAATTCCCAGGGCGGTTAGTAACGCTACGGAACCTGTGTTGCCAAGCGCTTGGAAAGTTGCAAAATCGCGTTCTTGAGGTAAACCGAGCGAGTCCAGCATGAGTCGACGATGAGCCAATCCAACTTGATGACAGACCGTTGCATCGAATTCTTCTTTACTCCAAGGACACTCGCTTAAGAAAGTAGAAAACGTGTCGACCCCAGTTTGCACACCCGCTTCGAGAAGCCTTTCTGAGTCGGTATGCATGATCGGTAGCATCGATCCTCCTGCCAAGTCTTGATCGCTATGACACAAACCATGATGGATGGTATTGGCTCTCGCAACCGCCGCATGCATACGACCACCTTTATTGAATCGACGTCGATCGACGAGCAGCACTGCGCAGCTACCCGAACCAATCGTGAGAGAAGCGAAAGCCGGTTTGATCGACTGGCGAGTCAAATTCGTATCGGACAACAGATCCGCAACAGTGGCTTCGATCAATCCGGATGCATCTTCGGTACCAACGACCAAGCCCGCACGAATCACACCGCCTTCGATCAACTGCGCGATTTGTACCATCCCATTAAGAACGCCTAAACAAGCGTTCGAGATGTCGTACACCCAACATTCAGGCGGCAATCCCAGACCATGATGAACTCGGCACGCCGTTGCGGGTTCCAAGAACTCGCGGCAAACGCTCGCGTGAATGAGGCAACCCACGTCTGCTGGGGGCATTTCGGCGGCAGCCAGCGCTCGTCGACAACTTTCGATGCTGGGATCGCTAATTCTCGTTCCCGGTTGCCACATGCGGCGCTCCTGAATGCCGCTCATCAATTCAAGCCGACCTTCCGGCAGTTTAAGTCGCTCGTAAACGGGCATCAGACGCTTTTCAATGTCTTCAGAAGTCACCGTAATGGGTGGAAGTGTATACCCCACGGACCCAATCGCGACGTTTTCAAATCTCATATCTTAACCAAGTATTAGAGTTTGCGATTCAGCAAGTTGTTTGGGTCGCGTGAAGAGCTAGCACCATAGATGGTATTCGCCTGTTATGTAGCCCCCAAATATAGACAAGCGTTTGTCAAAGCGGGGGCAAAGTGGTATCGTCCCGCCGTAATTCGAGGCGAATAGTTCGAATCGCGATTGTTCGCCTGACTCGGTTGTCAATTTGCAGGGAATGCTGATTCAAATACTCTTCAACGCAAACCAGGGACGGAGGAGGCCGGAACGAGTTCAATTTAGGTTTGATCCAAATTGAAATTGAACTCTAGCCCAGATTGTAACGCCGCTTGCGGTTATGGGGTATAACAGCTTTTCGTGTGAACTGGCAGATCGCGCATTCTTACTTTTTACTGTCGGTAGAGGAAGGAACTTCGGTATGAATTCGAAACCATTGATTGGCATTAACGCAGAGTTTCGTGCAGCTTGTCAAACTACACCTGCATGTACGATCTTGGCTGCTGGCTACTATGACAACATTGCTGCGGCTGGCGGCATTCCCGTAATATTGCCTCCGATCGAAAATGAACAAGACCTCGCGATGATGCTCGATCATCTTGACGGTATCGTTCTGACTGGTGGTGGAGATCTTGATCCTCGAAACGACGGATTCATGTTGCACAGTTCAGTCCGCCCGATGGAAGTTCGCCGCGAAACATTTGATCGTCGCTTGATGCGAGAAATTTCAGAACGACGAATCCCAGTTTTTGGAATTGGCGTAGGAATGCAATTGATCAACGTGAACATGGGCGGAAACTTATTCCTGCACATCCCACTGGATGTTCCATCTGCTATTCCTCACAAAGATCCCCAAGACGCCAATCACCGACATTCGCTGGTTGTTGAATCCAAGTCCATTCTCGGTCGCGTTTATGGCGAAGGCGAAATTCGCGTCACCAGTCGACATCACCAAGCCATCGACCGAGTCGCCGAAGGGTTTCGCATCACGGCTCGCTGCCCAGATGGAATTATCGAAGCCTTTGAAAGCGAAATGCTTGATTGGTTTGCAATCGGCACACAATTCCATCCAGAATCGACCGCAGCCAGCGCGCTGGACATCCGCATCTTCGAAGAATTTGTTGATGGCGTGAAAGAACGCATGACCACTCGAGAAAAGTCCGCCGTTCCAAGCATCGTGTAAGAACCAGCTTAAGTCCGGACCCTTTCAAACTGATGAACGACGATCGAGATTGCCCGGTCCTCAATCTCGATCGTGCATTGGAACGGAAGATACGGCGATTAAATCAGGCTGCGATTAAATCAAGCTGCGATCAGATCAGGCTGGGATCAGATCAGGCTGGGATCGACCCCCAAAGTGCCGCGAATCCGATCCAGATAGGCATCGGATTGACAGTAAGCCAATCGTTGATTGGCATTCTTTAGACGGTCCCGCAATCCCAGTCTTTGCACCACGCTGGTGTGGGTTGAGCGACCGCAGTATTCGGTAAGGTAAGCGATGTGACGCTGCCAAAGCCTGACGTCCACAGTCTGCTTGCTCAGAACACGCCGTTTGTACCAGTCACTTTGCAAAATCGCTTCGCGTGCGAACATACTTCGCACCTCAGGATGCGTCTGATCGTAACCTTGCCATGATCCGCGAGCCATGATTTCCAAAAGTACTTTTAGCGGTGGACAAGCTAGCTCGTACGATTGATCGGTAAAATATTGCGACGCCACGCGTTGCTGCGCTTCGACAATGTGCTCGATACCGTCAGCATAGGAAATGGGATCTTGAATCTCTGGGCAAAGGATTCTTTCGTCGAAAACTTTGCTTGGGTTATCAAATACCCGACCAAAGTACCGCCGGACAAATCTCGCAGTAATTCGGTAACCCAGTCGCGAAGCACGAATCAACCGGCCTTCATATTCGTAATCGTCCAGCTTTTGCAGTAATCCTTCTGCAATCAAGTATTTAGGGTCCCGTTCTTTCGGCTGCAATCGACACCAAATCTCCGGCACCAACATACTGATGTCGTGGCCGACTTCGATCTCGGGACCGATGTGACCTGCTGCGGTTGAAAAGCCACCAAGGCCAGTCAAGATCATGCTCACCAACATCGCGTTCAAATCGTGGATCGGTAGAAGCGCATTGAATGGACCCTTGGTCAGCGCACCTTCGCTGCCCGCGCCTGTGGTCGACGGACTCTTTCCCGTCAAGGAGCAGATATAGTCCATGAACAGTTCGGGAATTTCCTGGTAATGGATCGGGTTATAAACGGCCAGCGAGCGAAACCCCGCTTGCGGATCAGGTGGATTGTTGCGACGCCCCGAAAGGATCGCCGAAACGGGAGTCAATATTGGTTGACCAAACGGTGTAGCACGAGCCAATTGCATGGCGCGCGTCGCAATATATCGGGCAAGCGGTTGCGTTAAGTCCGGTCGATCTTGTAGATAACGAGGATTCTTTGTGGGAACATTTCCAACCAATCGCGGCTTGGCTGGACTCACGATGTAATTTGGAGAACCGCTGCTCTGATAAAAATCCTTCAACCGATTCTGCATCGTCGCGGTGTATTTATCAAAGTTGATGATCGCCCTGATATCGCGACCGACCTCGTCCCGATCCAACGGCTGATAATTGCAAAAGAAGTTCCCGACATCGGCGATATCCGCCTCGGTCTGCTTGTCCAATCCTCGGTGTATTGCATCGTCGGGTCGTTGGAACAGACGGTACTCGCAATTCGCAACAAATTTATAGCCCATATCGTGCTGGCAATTTGGTAGATTCGGAACAAACGACCCTGGCACGACGACCGAAGCGGTGATGTCGTCTTCTAACTGAATCTTCGCAGCGGCCGCGAAATCTTGACGGACTTTGTAAGTTCGCCAGCGTCCGTCATTGTCCAAGCCAACGCGTAAGTAAATACCGACAAGCTTCCGATTATCAAACTTCAGTTCATGCCCCTTATCACCGTTGACGATCTCGACATCGAAATGCTCTTTCCAATTCCCTTTCCATTCTGAGTTGTAAAAACGCTTGATGATAAATGCCATCGCGTAGATGTGTGTCGGGATAGAAGCCAACCATCCGTTGTATTCCTCCGTAAAATCTTTCGATGGAGTAAGCAATTTGATAACGCTGCCCAAAGACCGAGTAGGATCGAGAACCGCACGGCTGGAGCCTTCGGAATACTCTGGTTTTTCGCTTGACTGCGGATTCCATCGGTGGGAATAGTCGTAGGAGAAAATCTCGTCAAGGTAAGCAAAGTCCTTGTCGATATCGGCTACGAATATTGGTCCGCTGAGCATGTAGTCTTTCAGCGATTTGCTAATTTCACTTTTCCCACCCCCGCTCACCGTGCTGGGCTTGTGACACACCGTCCCATCGCCCAAGGTTCCGATCAAACGCCAGGAAGGAGCCGAGGGATGCTTTTCCATATGCAGCCGATAACCACTCGGTGCGATATAAACTTTGTCGGGTTCGAGTTGAAGAGAATGCTCGGTGCCGTTCAGATTCCACCTAACCGTCTGATCGATCAAACTAAAACGTGCGCTCTCGTTCACGTAATACACTTGAGGTTGATGACGGTCGACGCCGAATCCTTCTGCATGGATTTGTATAAAACTGTCGCCATAGTCTTTCGCAACGTCAGCAAAAGAGCGGCCGTTATAGCGTTTTGAATCAAGCTGGAATTCTTCGCCAAGATTGTGCGAGGGGAATGCGATGGTGCCTCCGGCATGTTCTTCTTCGACATTGCCCATAAGGTTTGCAGCAAAGCTGATTTGTGTTTTGACTTCTTTCTTACAATAACCGAAGTAATTGTCGGCAATCAGCGTGATGATGATCCCGTGTTTCGTACGAAACGTCAGCTTGAAAGCTTGCCCGTCGTTATACAACTCTTCCGGATCACGCCAGCACATGCGATCCGCACGCTGACGTTCGGTCGCAACATCCCAGTGCGGCAGTCCGACATCCTTCTTCTTCAGAAAAATCAAATGCGGTGCCAAGATCACGCAACCCGTATGTCCGCTCCAGTACAGCGTGTCGAGAGCCGCATCGTTTTCGGGTACCAGTGGATCTCCAGCGTTTCCGAAAATGGACTCGACGAAATCCAAATTGCTGACCAAGGACCCTGGGGCGATAAATCGGATCTCCATCGTCTTGTGCCGGCAGTAACCAGGCACCGCTGGACAGACCAATGGACGAATCAACAAAGAGACAAAAGTTCTCGCGGGCTGTGCCGAACTCGCGGTAAACGGCAACAACATCAAGGAGTCGGGTGGCGTCATGGCTGCATTGAACATTCTCGCGAAAACGGTTTTGGGCACCGCCCGCTTGTCTGCGGCGATCGGCAATCCGCCTTCCGCAACGTGGAATGTTCCGTCCGTAGTTCTTCGATCCTTCGATGGATTATGTAACACGCCGTTTGCTAAGCGATAGGAAGTGACCAATTCGTTTTCAAACTTGTCGCCACCATCGGGCAAGCTCAATTGTCTCGCTAGACCATGTCGATCCAAAACAAGCGACGTCGCAGGCAAACGCAGCGCACTATTTAGTTGACAATCAGAGAATTGCGATTCCAAAAACGCTTCGATGCGATGATCAATCGGCGCTCTTAGCTGCGAGAGAAGCCGATTTTTTTCTTCGAGATTGGCAAGAAGGCCATCGGGCAGATCGATTTTTGAAGCGACTTCCTCATCCAAAACGAGATCGCTCGCAGCCATTTGCAAGTAGATGTATTGCCGCAATAAGGCTGACGATTTCGGATCACGATCGGCTTCGCGAAACCAGGACAAACTGCGGCGAGGATCGTTGATCAGCCAACCTGAATTCAACGCAGGGTCTTCAATCGACATAGTTAGTTGCCATCGTTGACGAAAAGGTCTTGTTCGTTCAATTCACTACGATACTGCTTTGAAGTAAAACAACTTGATTCAAGCAAGTATCGGCGAACAGTATAGCTAGTGTCTGTTCGTTTTCGCCGAAGTCGTTATGCGGCAAAGTGTTGTTGCAAAACCTTCGCTTGAAGATTTCGGTATTGATTTACATCCTTCTGATATGTATGTCGGAACACTTTTCGTGTGGTTTGATCGACCTG
>JANMGV010000050.1:0-125335 GCA_031374825.1 Pirellulaceae bacterium | reverse complement strand
CTCGTATCGCTAAACCCAAAGTCGGCGGCCGAGAACGTGTAGGCCGTGTCTTCCAAAGTCGTGATCGTACGGTCGGTTCCCGCTGGTGCGTCGTTGACGCTCGTTACGTTGAACGTGATCGCATTCGCTGTTGGATCGGTGTTCTGACCACCGTTGGCTGTACCGCCATCGTCGCGGACGGTGAAGTTAAAGGTCGCTACGCTCGTGCCGTTGTTGTTAGCCGCTGGAGTCCAGGTCAAGTTACCCAGGTTAGCTGCCGTGATGACTTGGCCTAATGTGACTGCGACGCCTGACAAGCGCAGTGTGCCGCTGGCTGGCAGTGTGTTGATGGTCACGTCTTGAAGAGCGTTGGCTGGACTGTCGCTCGTATCGCTAAAGCCAAAGTCGCCGGCCGAGAACGTGTAGGCCGTGTCTTCTAACGTCGTGATCGTACGGTCGGTTCCCGCTGGAGCGTCGTTGACGCTGTTGATTGTGATTACGCGGACATCAATATCTTCTTCCGACGTTGCTGTACCTGTAAGTCCGGGATCTAATCCTGTGTTTCCTCCATCGTTTGTAGTCATCGTGAGATTGACTGAACCGCTTGTTCCAGCAACCGGACCATAGGATGGTGCTGATACACCTGCTAGAAACGCGTTGATATTAGCAAGTGTGCCCGACAGAGTGATTGTGCCTGTTCCGGAACCAGTTACGGTGACGCCTCCTCCCGTTGTGGCGGTCAAAGTACCTGCACTCGCCGCTAATCGAACGGACATGGTGCCGGAAGCAGCATCCCCATCAGCGATTGACAGACCTGTAATTTGGAAAGAAGTATCTTCGTTTGTTGTCCAGCCTAGAGCAGGCAATGTATTGACCGGCGCATCATTCACTGCGACAACGGTAATTGACGAAGTGGCAACATTCGAGTTCGCCGTACCGTCGTTGACTTGAACAGTAACCAATCGAGTTACCGCTGTATTCGGATTGTCAACTGTGCTTGAAAAGTTGATTTGGCGAATTGCAGTTTCGTAGGACGCCCTTGACGCGCTACCACTCAAGCTGACTGTTACGGTTCCAGGACCGGAAGTTATGGATGATGAGATCCCACCTGGCAGCGCACCTACAACAGTAAGGATGTCCCCGGCCTGGGCGTTTGTAAGGATGATAGTCGCACTTGCCATATTAGTGCTATTGACGTCCCTTACATTGGAATCCGTATCGGTGATGCTTACGGCTGTACCTTCGGTGTAGGTAGTTGAAAAATTGAAACCTGCCGTAGCATCGGTCACCGTCAACGCGCTTACATTGTCGATCGTAATATTATCTGCAGAGGACGTGCCGCCAAAGGAGAAGACCAATGAACCGGTTGCTGCGACAGTGTCCGGCAGGTCAATGGTCAGCGACGTAGTTACTCCCGCCGTGATCGAGGTCACTGGCCCAGTAGCATTATTGAAATAAGTAACCGTCCCGGTTGTAAGCGCCCCTGCTGAGGTTGTAATTCTGGCATACAACACACCGGCAATGGTAACATCGAGCGTAGCCGCGTTGGTCATTCCCGCTGCAATCCCATCCGTCCACGTCGCATCAAAGGTAAGTTGAGCAGCGCCCGATGCAGCTTGACCTTGGTTCCAACCTGTTATGCCAGCTTGCGTCAAAGTTCCCGTGGAATTGTCGTTACTCCAAGCTGCGGTCCCCGTTCCAATCAATGTCGATCCAGTCGTCGTCCAACTTGCTGCACTTGCAAAAGTTCCGTTGGTCACGATTTGTGTTGGAGTCGTCGTCCCTGAGTTTAGATCGACGACGGGCGGACGGTTGGCAGTTACCGTTACTGAGCTGCTATTGTTTGCCAAAACTTGATCGAAAGATGTCGAAGACACAACTCCCGTGTTTCTAGTCGAGATGGCGGCATTATTGTTTACACTAACTGTAATTGAAATCGGATCAAGAGAGGCTCCTGCTCCGAGTCCACCTTGATGGGTTGCGGTAACAGTTTGACCAGAAACGGAAAACGTCCATGTCGTCCCGGCTGCTGACACAAAGGTAGTTCCGGTCGGTAATACATCTGTTATGACAATCGGTCCAGCGGCGTAGCCTGTGCCGACGTTGTTTACGGTCATATTGTATGTGTAATTTGATCCCACTTCAAAAACACTACTGCTCGCGGTCTTTGTGACTGCTAGATCGGTTGCTTTCGGGATCGAGGCTAAATCGCTGATACTGTCGGTTCCCGTCCCGATTAATGTTCCAGCACCTGTAGTTTTGTTTAGGGCGTACAGCGAACCGCTCGATCCGGCAACTAAGGTTCCATCGTTGGCGATCGAGATCCCTGCAAGCCCTGGCGTTCCCGTAGCACCGACCAGAGTGGCTGTTAAGGTGCTTATGTTAAACGAATAAAGTTCGGAACCAACGACCATCCAACCGGTAGTAACTGTTTCAAATAGCATATCGCCACCGCCTGATGGCTGCCCCGTCATAGTACCTAACGAGGTTGCGACACCGGTCGAGGTATTGATGGAATAAAGTTCACCAGCGGCACCCATTCCGTACAGCACACCGTTGGGATTGAACGCCAAGCGTGGCAGGTATGGAACGCTGCCCGCTAGACTTCCGAGTGAAGTATTTGTGTTTGTCAGAGGATCGTAGTAGGCAATTCTTCCGCCCGATACACCGAATTCCGTGTAATACAATCGATTTAATTCGGGATCTCGAGCTAACGAAGCGGATGTGAAGCTCAGATTGCCAATAATCGTCTGCACACCCGTGGCAGTATTGACTTCAAAAATGTTAAAAGGGGAGGCATTGGAAAGGCCGTACACGATCCCATCTTTATAGTCAGCAACGAATCGTCGTACTGCAACTCCAGTTGTATCGCCGGTAACATTCCCGCTCCAAAGAACTACAAAATCGCCCGAATTTTTCATCGCAATCGATGAGAATTGCTGTGCGTTTGCGGTCGTCGAATTGACTAAGATCTCGCCACTAATCGCGTTTCCCAGTGAATCGAATCTGCGTCCGTAGATTCCCTGTGCTCCGCCGTCTTGCAGGTTGCTAGTCCATGTAACGGTGAAGTTGCCAGTGTTATCCATTCCAACGCGTGGATCGACTTGGTCGTTTGCCGTAGTTACATTGACTCGGAACTCACTTCCCTGGGCAACTCCTGCCGAATCATATCGTTGACCATAAATCCCCCACCCTCCACCGTCTTGAAGATTGCTTGCCCAAACAACGATAAAATTTCCTTGAGTATCCAGGGCGACACGTGAGCTACGCTGATCGTTTGCAACGGTAGTATTGACGCGGAATTCCGACCCTATCTTTGTACCGGTGGAATCGTATCGTTGCGAGTAAACACCATCAGCGCTAGTATCTTGTCCGGTACTGGTCCATGTGACAATGAAACCTCCGTTACCACTCATAGCTAGAGAAGGTAGGCTTTGCCCGTTGGCCGTGGTTGTGTTAACAAGGAATTCCGATCCTTGTTTAACACCCAAGGCATTAAACCGTTGACCGTAGATTCCCAAGCCCGAGCCATCTTGGGCATTGCTGGTCCAAACAATGGTGAAGTTCCCTGTCGCATCCATTGCAACGACAGAATACTGCTGATCACCCGTCGTAAACGTGTTTACAAGAATTTCGCCGCCTTGAGCCACGCCTGCGGCATTGTATCGTTGAGCGTAAATCCCCCACCCGCTTCCGTCCTGGGCACTACTAGACCAAGTAACAACAAAGTCACCGTTGGCAGTTCGCGCAACAGTTGCGTTTTGCTGATTATTGGTTGTGGTCGTATTAACGCGAAATTCGGTCCCTGCTGCAGTGCCATCGGCTAAATATCGTTGAGCGTATACGCCGTTATTGCTTCCATCTTGATTGGTGCTAGTCCACACAGCAACGTAATTACCGGATGCGTCCATTGCTACTGCATTGGGGCTTTCAGCTTGAGTCGCTTGGGTATTGCCGGTCGTAGTATTGGCTCGTATTTCAACCGTCGCGGCAGCGACAGACAGTAACCCGTCCCAGTCAACTGACCCATCATCGACATACAGTGACTGCGTTTGAATGGCACCTGACTGGAACTCCAATTGCCAGTTCCCGGCCAAATCCTTAGTTCCCGTCCAGTCATCCGATGCAGCCACATCAGCACCGGTGAGGGCACCGATTGTTTCTACAAATTCGCGGCCCAAGTCGTTGCCCGCAAGTCGACAACCATAAAAAAGTAAATCCGCGTCGGACGTCAGGGAGTTAGCCCAATTCGCTATTTCTCCCGCGTATGCACGGACATTATTCGCTGACAATATTGTCGAACCAAGCTGTAGAGCGCCTTCGCTACCGTGCGATAAAATGTGAACTGCTTCATAGACAGAATCCGACTCGGCGAGAATACGAGAGATTTGTGCAACACCGTCTGAACTCGCGTCGATGATATGAATCTCAAAACTTGCTCCGGGACTGCTCGATAGCAGCGCGTCGAGTAACGTGTCGCTGTTTTGAATGGACTCGTCGACAAAAACCAGTTGAGGCGGGCTGGTTTGCGACTGCTGCTGGTGAGCGTTTTCGACGGTATTATCGGATTGTGTAAGGTGTACGTTAGCGATAATCGGTTCTGCACCGGGCGCGGCATCAAATAGGCGGCGGTCTTCGAGTGCTTCGAGAATGGAAGCAGATACCCGAAACATTTTTGCTTTGTTTTTCTTAAACATCGGTTTTCTTATTCAAAATCGACTTGAAAGAATCAGATTCGACAGCAGGGAACTTTCCTTGCTCGATTGGCATCGGTCGACGAAATACCCCAATCGCTGCAAATAGCGTCCCCCTTAAACTTAGGACGCTTTTTAGACAGTAAGTCCTGATCGCAGCATTGTTTTCCATGCGACTGGGCGGTATGTGCGCTGTTTGGGATTTAAAGCGAATGTACGGCTTGGCACTTCAGACAGAAGTATTCAGAAAAACCGCCTGATTCGTTTCAATACGTACAATCGTTACAAAATGCGCCAGGGATTGCCATTTTGTTTATGCAGGGACTCCAACTGGCGGCTTGGCAAGTCCTGCAAAATTTTGCCGATGTTCAAAGTGTTTAAATGGCTCGTACCCATTTGAAGCGCGCGGTAGGTGTCATCCGTCAGTCGGAAGTGATGTTGCCCTCCGATCGCTACGTTCTCGTTTGCCTCAAGGTCGATCACCAAGTACAGCCTTTGGTCCGCTTGAATGTCAGTTGGTCTAGAATAAGAAAACTTCGGCAGCAACTAGCCCGAGCGCGGAGTTAGCTTGAATAATTTTGAAATGGGTTTGTTGTATTCTGCTAATCAACGAATGGAAACCATGTGAAGCATCTTTTCGAAGTGCTTGACCAGCCTCAAAATCGTAGTAGATATTATTTACTTGACATTCGGAAGAAGACGAATTCAGCTTCGTCGATCCTTTCACATCGACGATTAGCTCTACGTGCGGTTGAACAACGTTGATTTCAAGAGAACGATCAAAGCGGTTGCTTTGGGCTTTGGTTGAATACTTTTCGAATGCACTTCTGACTGAGCGGAACTCTAGCTCAGATATGCTTTCCGAACCATTAACTGCCTGTAATTCGTGATCAATGCCAATCGTGATGCCATGTTTCTTGTCTTGCGAATAAATCGCCGGTTTTTCCGACAGTTCCTCGACGAACATATCTATTTGGGGCTGTTCGGATATATCTGAAACCGACAGGGAATGGCTCGCCTGAACCATCGTTTCAGAATCGGCGATCAAAAGTTCTCGTTCCGTCAGCGCTTGAAGCGCTTGAATTAACTGGCAACCTTCCTCGCTTTGACCAAGCTCAAATCCATGGATTACGATTTTCGCATCTTTAGCTAATGAGTCTGACCAAGTGGCGATTGGATTGACATATTTCCAAAGTGTATTTCGATCAACGAAATCGCCGCCAAGCTTCATTCCCCCGGTAACACTCTGAGCAAATATGTGGACAGACTCGTACGTGGCATTTGAACTACTGAGTGTTTGCGATATTTTCTCGACCCCCGAATAATTGTCTCGCATCTCAAAGGATTCGAATGTGCAATTTGGGCGGGAATCGATCAACTGATCAATTCTCCCGTCATTTTTGGCACTATTCCCATCGAAAAATATGATACCGGTTGGATGTTGCGATCTTTGAATTTCCGGTTCCATGATTTCTCGATTTCCCTTATTGAGACGACTAATATCCGAGAACTGATGAGTGGATCCATTGTCACATTCACGAGCAGGAGTTCGTGGATTCATCACCTCGAAAAGCAACATGACTGAAGTCTCAGACCGTCGTATAATATTGTCGAATTCGTACAACATTTTGGTGCGACTCTTGTTTCTGTTTTTACGTTTCAAGTCCCAAGAAATCAATTGGAGGTTCTCACGTATGAAGCTCCGTTTACCGATATGTAATCTTTTTGTTTAGCGCTGAATCCGAGCGCGCGGCACCCATTTCGACCAATAGCTCCTGAGAACCAACTCCAAGTAAACGTGCGTCACTGAATTCAGCCAAATTCTTAGCTGACGCAACTTGGTCAGTTTCGTACTTCCCTTAATACATGACCTGTTACGATTGCGACGACTTTTCGGGTCCGTCCGACTAGGAGTGAATTAACTACCTAAGCTGTTCTAGTTAGGTTCTATTTAGGAAAACGCCGATTGAGCGTTTAGGGCAACGTTTTCAGTCATGGCTGGATTCAATCGGCGTGCAGATTCCGAAGTCAGTGCCGTATTCCTTCACAAAATTTAATATTTCTGAATAAATCGGACATCGAGCATGAAGATGAGAGAAACGTTTATTCTCTTTCTTTGCCTAACTTGGTCGACCATCGTTTTGGGACAAGATGGGCGCGAATTCAGCATTGCAGAAGTTTTCAATAAACTTGACATTCAACAAGAATCCATTCCCCAGATAGATTTTGCTTGGTGGAATCCGCATGTTTTGCAATCCACGCGAGATGGAGTCAATCCCGTAACGGTTGACATCAATAACTTGCTGGCATTAGCTCTTCGCAATTCGGCACAAATTAACGTCTACAGCGAAGTGCCTCTCATTCGTGAAACCGCCGTGCGTGAAGCTGACTCCGCATTCGACTGGTCGCGTTTTGCAGAGACTCTATGGAATGATTCAAATGTTCCGGTCGGGAGCACTTTAACGGTTGGTGGTGCTGGCAATCGATATCTAGACGACCACTTAACGGCCCAGGCTGGATTTAAGCGCAAGCTAAAGAACGGAGCTCAGTTTCAAGCTGCACAGCAATTTGGATATCAGAACACGAACTCCAATTTCTTTATCCCGAAAAACCAAGGCACTAGTCGGATGACCTTGGATTTTACGATTCCTTTGATGCGTGGAAGGGGTACTCAGTACAACACCAGCCTTCAAATGCTCACACGGACCGACGTAGAAACCGCAAACGAAGAGTTCGTTAGACAGCTTCAATCGCACCTGCTAGAGATTGCCCGTGGATATTGGGCGTTATATTTAGAGCGTGGCTCACTTGCTCAGAAAGTACGGCTTTACCTGAAAACGAAACTCGTTTACGACGAGCTGGAATCGCGACGGACGCTAGATGCCCAGCCTACACAATTGGTAAGTGCATATGCTGCTTTGCAAAATCGCCAATCGGATTTGATCCGTGCTCAAGCAGCGACTAAGAACGCGGAAACACGGCTTCGCGCCCTGATCAATGCAGCGGAATTGGGATCGGCTGAGCTGACAGAACTAATACCGGCTGAGGTTCCCGCTGCATACGCATTTGAAGTGCAGTCCTTAGAGCAAATGGAAACCGCCGTGCTCCATCGCCCCGAGATCAAGGCGGCCATGCTACAAATTAAAGCAGGTGCAACGCGATTGCAGATGGCAAAACACGAATTAATGCCTCAACTCAACCTAATAACCCAAGCCTACTTAAGTGGTTTGCGTGGCAATTCGGATGTCGGCGGATCTTGGGTTGATCAATTCACGACGGGAGCGCCCAGTTACTCGGTTGGTTTGCAATATGAAGTACCCATTGGCAATCGCGCCGCGAACGCTCGCCGCGATCGCCGAACGATCGAACTTCGACAATTGCAAGAACAGTATCGATCCGCACTTGAGACCGTAAAAGCGGAAGTCGAGGTTGCGGTTCGCGAGCTTGAAACGAGTTTTCGCGAAGTACAAGCCAAAGCCGTTTCCTTGGCAGCCGCAAATTCTGAAGCTGCGACGATTGAAGCAAGATGGCGACGTATGATCGACGGCGATGGCACGTCGAGTTTGAATTTGGAATCCTTGCTTCGTGCGCAGGAGCGCGTCGCGGAAAGCGAGTACAGCTATCTGCAATCGCTTCTCACATACAACTTGAGTTTTCTCAATCTCAAGCGGGCCAACGGCACGCTTTTGGAATGGGAAAACACCGAGATTGGGTATTTTGACGACAATGGAGTCAAGCGAACATTCCCCGACAAACTTGGCCCTTCACCACGACTTGGTCCTGAAGGAATCATTCCCGAGGAAGTCCAAAACGTGCCCATTTATAATGAAAACCCGAGCAATGGTGTAATCATTGATGGAACTTGAAAACCGAAGTTCGGTGTAGGTGGCCCGCGCGTTTTGCTTGTGCCATCGTCAGGTGTTCTTTGTATGGAAGCGAGAACAAGCGATTGAGTTTCGTCGATTCAATTTTACGGAGAAGCACGATCCGAAACCGTCGTGTTTCCTCCCTACAAGTGCAGGAAAGTCGCAAGCTTGCGTCTCGGCTGGAGAAGTCGAGCGAGGCCGAATTGAAAGCGCGTTCGCTAGAACTGCGCGAGCGACTCGACGGTTCCGAAGGCTTGAACCTTGAAGCGGCATGCCAACTCACCGCCCTGGCCATCGTTTCCGTGCAACGCACTTTTGGTTTTGCCCCTCACGATGTACAAATCATCGCGGCCATCGAATCGGCGCTTGGCAAAATCGTTGAAATGAAAACTGGCGAAGGAAAAACAATTGTCGCGGGGATGACAGCTTACTTGTTGTCCGCTCTTGGCCGTGGGGTCCACGTTGCCACGACAAACGATTACTTGGCCCAACGCGATTACGACGAACTCCGGCCTTTTTTCGAGCGGCTTGGAGTACGTATTGGGATGCTAAGGAAACCAGGGAATGATCGCAACAACCGACTGGCCTGCGAATGCGACGTTACCTACGGACCCGGTTATCAATTCGGGTTCGACTTCCTCATGGATCAAGTCACCCTACGTCAGCAGCAGCAATCGTTGTTTGGAAATTCCATTATCAATGCACTCAACGATTTTAATCCCATGACTTTGCTAATCCAGCAACACGGTCAAGGTTGTACTGTCATCGATGAATCCGATAGTGTTTTGATCGACGAAGCGACCACGCCGCTAGTCCTTAGTGGCGGAACACCGGAACGCGTAGATCCACGACCCTACTTGCTGGCGAAACAGCTAGCGGAGTCGTTCGTCGATCAAACGGACTATCGAGTGACAAGTACGCAACAGATCTTGCTCAAACCGGTTGGCCGTTCCAAAACGCTGGATGCTTTCCACCGAACGACCTGCCTATCGTTGGATCGTCCCTGGCAATCTTATGTCGAAAACGCTTTGAGAGCCCAGCTTTTTTTCCGTCGCGATGAGCATTATGTAGTTCGTGATGGAAAAGTTCGCATCGTCGATCAATTCACGGGCCGCATTTTTGACGATCGTACTTGGCAAAATGGCCTTCATCAAGCGGTCGAAGCAAAAGAGAATTTAATCATCTACTCTTCGACGCCTTCGCGAGCTCGAATAACTCGTCAGCGCTATTTTCAGAAATATCACTTGCTGTGCGGCATGACCGGAACAGCTTGTGAAGTGAAACGTGAATTCGAGACAGTCTATGGTTGTGGTGTCGTTCAGATTCCAACGCGATTGCCGTGCCGTCGAAAAATTCTCAAGACAGAATTCTTTACCACTTGGGACGCCAAACTGCGAGCGATCGCCAAAGACGTTGTTGCACGTCACCGGACGGGCCAACCTATTTTGATAGGAACCCGAACCATTCGCGAAAGCCAACGTGTCGAAGACGCCCTTCGTCAGGTCAACCTATGGCCAGTGGTCCTCAACGGCGTCCAAGACTCTGACGAAGCCGAGATCATCGCTGCAGCCGGACTTGTCGGCTCGATCACGGTTGCCACCAACATGGCGGGACGCGGAACGGATATCAAGTTGGACAAAATTGCTAAGGAAGCAGGTGGCTTGCACGTGTTGGCGACCGAACCACACTCATCAGCCAGAATCGACCAGCAGTTGATTGGACGATGTGCCAGGCAGGGCGACGTTGGCTCGGCACAATTCTTCGTTTCCGCCGAAGATGATTTCTTAGCCAAAAAGGCACCCAAGCTAGCCGAAGATATCAAACGCTCATGCGATGCGTTGGGTCGCTCCAAATACGATTTCTCCGATGCTGTGCACAGTGCGCAATCAGAAGAAGAGGCTGAGCAATTCCGCCTGCGCCAACAGCTCGTATTGCAAGACAATTGGTTTGACGAAATGCGCAAATCTGTTTCCAGTCACGACTAATTATATTCGTTTTGAGGTTTTCCGATGGATCGGCGATTCCCATTTTTCAACTGTTTGATGGCAGCGGCAATCGTCGTGTGTTCAGGAACCATTGTCGAAGCCCAGCTGACCAAGACGTTCACGCAGCCATTCGAAATAAGCGACGTTGCTGCCGCCGAGGCTGGAGTTATCGCCGAGATACGAGTGCGAGAAGGCGACGTGGTTCGCAAAGGCGACACCCTGGGAGTCCTGAACATCGAAGTGTTCGTCGAAACAGAAAAACTCGCGCAAATGAGAGCTAATTCCACGGCTCGAATCGAAGCGACCCAATCGATCCTGAAACTGCGGCAATCCAAATTAACCAATCTCGATTCGCTCGTCGAAAAAGGTCATGCAAATCCATTTGAGATCGAGCAAGCTAAATCGCAATTTGAATCTGCCCAAGCCGACTATCGACTAGCTCTCGAAGAATCTCAGGAAAGCAAACTAGAAGTGGCCAAGATTCGCGCCCAGATCGCCGCGCGAACGATTCGCAGTCCGATCGATGGCGTTGTGACCAAGCTTCATAAACATCTTGGCGAATACGTTGCAAGCAACGACCCCAAGTTCGCAACAGTCGTGCAACTTACGAAACTCAAGGCGAATTTTTACCTGGATGCGACGAATATCCAGCAATTGCGACAGGATCAGCAAGTCAATATATCTGTCGGTTCGAATGCAATTCTGTCGAAAGCTCGCATCAGTTATTTGTCTCCAATCATCGACCCCAACACGGGGACGGGTCGCGTGGAAATTGAGATTGACAACCAAAACGGCAAATTGCTGAGCGGCGTCATTTGTCAACTCAATTCGGTTCAGACCACAGCCGGCGTTTCTACTTTACCAAACCAAACTTCTCTACAACGAAAGCGCTCTGTGGCCGCCTTGATGACTATCCCGCCGCAAGAAGGGAGCGTTCATCGATGACAAACAGCAATCTAGCTTCGGACAATTCGCGTCAATCCATTGTGGTTGTGAATAACGACCCTGGGTCCACTGCATCTATTGCAAAAGCCACCGAAAGCTTGCTTGAAGCTGAGTTATTGGCTGCGGTCATGGACGAAGGGAGCGAAACCAATACGCGACAACTCTTCCGTACCATCGCACTCCAGCACACAAAGGCAATTGGCGTTTGCAATGTTATGCGAGCCGATGACGGCTCATGGGACGTAAATCCCAGCAATGCAACAGGCAGGATTCCACGACGACATGACTTTACCGGTGAACTCGGCCAGCAATGCGAAACCGCGTTTCAAAGAGGCGCTATTCAGATTCGTCGCTTGCAGGATGGCATGAACGCCCAAGCATTTTTTGCACCCATTAAGATGTTTGCGACCACGCCAGAAATCCTGATGCTCGTAGTCCCAGAAGGAACCAATCACGGGCAGCTTCGCCAGACACTCGACAAGATTGTTGCCGCGATGAGCCTCTGGCTTAAGGGCGTCTCCGCTCGTCAAGGCGACTGGAAACTTGCTTCTTTAGCAGCGTTGATCGAAATCGTTTCACGCGTGGAATCGGCAGGCAACCTGCACGACGCGGCAACTATTCTTGTCAACGATTTGGCAAAACAACTTGGCTGCCCACGAGTCGCTGTCGGTCTTAAACATCGAAGCGGAATGCGAATTTACGCCATATCAGGCAATAGCGCAAACGAGTTAGGGACGAATCTTTGCAAGAGCATCGAGCAAGTCGTATCGGAGTCCATTTTGCGGCGGGAACCTGGAGTTTGGCCACCCGCACGAGATGACATTAACTCCCATCTGCTGCTCGCCCACAAGCAACTTGCGAGGACGATTCAAGCCGAAGCCGTCGCGAGTCATTCGCTGACTAATCTCGCTAACAAGACGATCGGCAGTTTAGTCTTCGCCGGCAGTCGAGAGTTGCTCCATAGCGATCGGTTCTCGCGCTTCGTGAAAGCCGCGTCTCCCCGTGTCGCATGTTCGTTGGATATCGCCCAGCGGGCCCAACCCAGTTGGCTATTTCGTCATCTTCGATCGCTCAAAGCATCGTTGATCGGCAATCGCTGGAAGACAGTTGCTTCAATTGCCGCAGTCGCTCTTTTGCTCCTTGTCATGCCTGTACCCTATCACGTGCGCTGCCGCTGCACCGCCGAGCCCACCGTTCGACGTTTTGCAGTTGCTCCGTATCAAGGCTTGATTGAACATGGTTTTGCAAAGCCTGGTGACACGGTCAAACAAGGGCAAGTACTGGCTCAAATGGATGGTCGCGCAGTTCGATGGGAATTGTCGAGCGTCCGGGCTGAACGAGAGCAGGCGATGCGTAAACGTGAAGTCAAACTGGCTGCAAACGATATTTCCGAAGCGATGTTGGCGGAACTGGAAAACAAAAAGCTCGCATCTCGCGAGGAGCTTTTGAATCATCAATTGGAACAACTAGAAATACGCAGCTCGATTGAGGGTGTGATTCTTAGCGGTTCTCTCGAACGTGCCGAAGCGGCCTCGGTTCAAATGGGTCAGGTCTTATTTGAGATTGGATTGATGAAGCCGCTTCGATTAGAAATTGCTGTCCCGGCGGAAGAAATGCCACAAGTTCGCGCGGGACAATCCGTCACCGTTTGGATTCGCGGTCAAGAAGGCGAGCCTATCGATGGCAAGATCGAACGGATTCATCCCCGCAGCGAAACTCGCGAATCGAAAAATATTTTCGTAGCAGAAGTCCTCTTTGCAAACGAAGACCTCCGTCTCCAACCTGGAATGGAAGGCAACGTTCGAATCGTTTGCGATCGTCGCCCATTGGCATGGAACATATTCCACAAACCTTGGAATTATGTACGAACCCAATTGACTTGGTGGTAACGGCCGAAAATCTTAAGAAGTCGAGTTAATTAGCGAAAACTTACGATGGAATTCCTTGACGATTCAACCTTTGAAATTGGAAATACCCGACTTCGTTTGAAGGATGGGCTTTCATTTTCGCTCAATCACTCGGGCGATACGCCTTGGTATTTGATCGAGGACGAAACGGCGGGCAAGTACTTTCGGGTGGGTTTAGCCGAGTACACATTGCTATCCTTACTCGACGGAAAACGGACTTTGTCCGACGCACTGGCAATTGCAGTCAGCGTGTTAGGTGACACGACTCTTGACGATACGCAAGGCGCACGAATTTGTAGTTGGATGATCGACTCGGGTTTGGCGCACACGGCGGCGTCTGAAACGTCGGAGCGGATCTTATTGAAGCAAGAAAAAGGGCGTTTCAGCAAGAATATCCAGCGAATCAATCCCATTTCGATTCAAGTGCCCTTGTTCAATCCGGATTCGTTGATGACCAATGCAAACCGGGCCTTTGGATGGATGATTAGCTGGTTCGGCTTTGCGGTTTGGTTACTGGTTTGCACCTTTGGTTTGGTCCAACTGGCGATCCATTGGCATGAGTTCTCCAAAGAGCGTTTCCAAAGCTTTTCGCAGAACGATTTCTTTTGGATCATGGGATCTTGGTTAATCATCAAGACTTTTCACGAGTTCTCACACGCCCTGATGTGCAAACGATTTGGCGGTCGAGTCGGTGTATTCGGCTTGATGTTCCTGCTGTTCATTCCGCTACCCTTTGTAGATGTAACAAGCAGTTGGAAATTCGAGAACAAGTACCAAAAAATCCTGACGAGCGCTGCAGGAATGATGTGCGAGTTATTCATCGCCTCGATCGCGGTGTTCATTTGGGCTAGCTCGGAACCCGGTCCCGTGCGGTTTCATATGGGTAACTTAATTATTGCGGCTTCGGCGCACACGTTGCTGTTCAATGCGAATCCTTTGATGCGATTTGACGGTTACTATATCCTCTCCGATTGGATGGATCTGCCCAACCTCTATACGCACGGCCGTCAGTTCGTCGTCGCAATCAGCAAACGATTCTTCTTGGGCACTAAAACGAAGCTACCAGAAATTGCTCATCGACCCATATTCGTACGCGCTTACGGCCTCTGCTCGATGGTTTGGACGATTCTGCTGAGTTGCTCATTGTTGCTGGCCGCATTCAGTCTATTCGAGGGAATTGGCCTCATCGTTGCAGTGATTGGTGCTGGATTTTGGGTACTCTGGCCTGCATACAAATTGATCAAATTCCTCTCGGTCGGCTCTCTCACGGAAAGACCTAATCGAAAACATTTTGTACGGGTTGTATGCACGATCGTCGCGGCAGCGTGTGTATTTGGATATGGATTACCTGCCCCTTCAGTTGTCCAAGCTCCATTCGTGATCGACTACGATAATCTTCAAATTATCCGCGCCGAAGCTCCTGGCTTCGTGCGGCAAATTCTGGTGAAGGAAAATCAAGCCGTACAAGCCGACGAGATTTTAGTACTCTTGGAAAATCCCGATTTGCAATCCGAATTGAAACAAGTTCAATTGCAAATCGAGGAAAGCGAATTGCGAGGGCGGGGCTATAAAGGCTCAGAGAATATCGCTGGCTGGATGATGGAGCAACAAAACTACAACGCTCTCAAAGAACGCGAGAGCGAATTGCAGGCCCTGTTGCAAAATCTTACCATTCGCGCTGCGGTGAACGGTCATGTGGTAACGCGTGACTTGAGTTCGATGATTGGCTCGTACATTGAAAAAGGCTCCGAAATCATTTCCGTTGCAGATGATCGAGCGAAAAAGGCTATCGCGCTCGTCGATCAAAAAGACTCTCTCTTCCTACAAGATATTCAAGCCAAGCAGGCTCGACTGGATGTTTTTGGTACGTTTTGGTCTCGCTATCGAGGCCAAGTTCGTGAATGCGAGCCGCGAGCGCGAGACGAAGTGCCCCACGATGCATTCTCCGCTTCGAATGGTGGCCCTTTGGCCGTGCTACCTCGATCACAAGTGGAATCGATATCGGATCAGAATGCGAGGTCTAACAAAAATTCAGTCATATCTGGCGAACGCAGTCAATGGAAATTGGCCGAGCCTCGCGTCCAAGTGACGATTGATTTCGAAGCCAAGGCAAGCGAACATTTGAAATCTGGTCAAACCGGTCTCGCTTATCTTTCTGTCCGAAATCAATCGATGGGAGAATATTTAAGTGGCAATGTATCCCGATGGATTTCTAGCCGCGTCAAACGAACCCACGGGCTTTAAGAACTCACCTGGATCCAATATCCTAGCGCCGTGAAACGTTGCCCTGCATCTTAACATGTTCGTCAAATGCGTCGCTAGAATCCAGCATGTCGATTAACTTCCACTGTCTCAATACACAGGGTCACATGGTCGTCTTGTCCAAGCTGATCTTCGACAAAACGGACGATCCCCAAAGCGATCTCAGGTTTCGTAATGACTTCGATGCGCACTTGCTCTTTCGGTACGCGATCGGTATTCGCTAACGCCGTTCGGCCTAACCCAACACAGGGAACGCTTGTGTAACCGGAAGCGCCGAGTGCGATCACTTCGTTAATTATCCTGCCCTCTAATTCAGTATCGGTGATCAACGTTATACGACGCACCGACGTTAAGCCTTTTTTGCGAGTCGCAAAAGGATGGCCCGACAGTTGTCGATGAGATTCGAGTCCACGTATTTCAAGATTGAGCCCAGACTGCTCAAAGTCCAATTGCAACTCATGCATCTTCTCCATAACGCTGTGGTCCACCAACTTACAAGCAGAGAAGTCGACGATGACGTTATTGCCAGTAACAAGCCCAAGCTGAACAATTTGGCGACGAAACGGTATGAAGTTCGAAAAGACCGCCGAACCCCGTGCGTTGATAACAACGGTGTTTTCGTCCTGTGTGGTTACTTCGAGATAAGGCAGAAAGATCGATGATAATGGTAAACCATTGACCAGATGAATGCACAGCTTGACTGCAATACCGATGCCGATTCCTATGAGTAGATCGGTCGCCAAGACTGCCACAAGGGTCGTTACAAAAATGATGAGCTGCTCAATACCAATTTTGTAGACGTTCAAGAACTCGCGAGGCGAAGCCAATCGAAAACCGGTATAGACAAGCATCGCGGCCAGAGCGGCGAGAGGAACGCGGTGGATCAGTTGCGGGAGTAAAGCAACAAACCCCAACATGAAGAGGCCGTGCCAAAAATTTGCAAACCTCGTCCGCGCGCCATTATCCAAGTTGGCCTTGCTACGAACGATTTCGGAGATCATCGGCAGTCCGCCGATGCAGGCGACGGCCGTATTGGCTATTCCGACGCCTATCAAATCCCGATTCAAATTCGTTTTGCGCTTCCACGGATCGATCATGTCAATCGCTTTCGCACTCAACATCGACTCCAAGGAACCGATTAGCGAAAACATCACAACCCACTTGATGGCCGACAATTGCAAGGCGGGATTTGAGAAGACACTAAAATCCGGACTCGCAATGGCACTAAATAGGCTTTTCGGAACGGGGACTAAGAATTGTTCTCCCAAATTGAATTGCTGACCAAACAACGAATACGTATGCTCGTGGCCCAAGTCAAACCACATTCCTAAAGGCACCGCCACCAGTAAAACGATCAGTGGCGAGGGAACGCTTTTGATGAATGCATTTTTTGATTTCGTTTTCCAATAACCCAAACCGAACATGATCGCGAGGCTGACCGCGCCGATGAAAGCTATATCCGGATTTGCCGCAGCTAGCTTACTCGGCAAGTCTCGCAATATTTCAATAGGATCACCTTTGGCAGACTGACCGACAGCAACCGGTAACTGCTTGAGCATGATGATAACGCCGATGGCCGCTAACATGCCATGGACGACCGCTGTGGGGAAAAAATCTCCCAAAACTCCGGCCCTTACAAATCCAAAGACAATTTGGATCAATCCCGAAACAACGCCAACCGCCAATGCCATTCGATAGGCGTTGAAGTCCGCTGTTGGGTTCACGCCGCCGGTGTATCCGAACTGTGTGACCGCACCGAGCACGATCACGATGAGGCCTGCGGCCGGACCTTTGATGGTCAATTCAGAATTGCTTAGTAACATGGTGATCAGGGCACCCGCAATGGCCGTGAATACCCCAGCAATTGCGGGAAATCCCGATGCGAGTGAAATACCAAGGCATAATGGCAAGGCAATCAAGAATACGAGGAAACCTGATATGAGGTCGAACTTGATGTACTTTGCAAAGCCAGCAAGATTTCCCTCCGGCATTTCTGGTGGGTTAGCTGATGCAATTTGTTGGGGCTGAACGTCCATTTTTATCTCTTTACTAATTTGAGTGACTGTTTTTAGATGCGAACATCCCACCTTGAGAAGGCTCGGCTTTCGCTTGCTTGTGCGGTGAAACGATCTCATGTTAGAGATCAGTTAAACGGGGATTTGTACAACTAACTCGCAGTACAAATTTTACCTGAAGAAATTTTCGATTTAGACCGTCGTTCGAATTCAAAGGAACTTCACAGCGCGCGGTTTTAGCAAATGAAATCCTTGATGTACCAACTGGATTCCAGCGCCCTGCATCGGCACGAGTAGAGAAACTTAGTCAGTGCTAAGCAAGTGAGAACGACGGGGGCCCTCGTCGCAGCCGTATCAGAGCGAAAACGAGGCACACTTCTTTAGAGAGAAACAACACACACGGCGAATGTGTTATGAGGCCAATTGCAACAGCAAATCCTGTCAGCAGGCCTAGCTTGAGAACTTCCGATTCGATCGCTATTTCGGCATCGAGCTCAAAGACAAACGCTGCATTTTCCGTAACGTCAATTGCAGTCTGTCCGCGTACCGACGAACTCATCGTCGTCGCTACGAGAACCAACAGCACTAAGAGATAGAGATATCGATGCATGAAAATTACTTGCATGTGAAAACAAACCAAGCGAAAGCGTGGGTCGATTCTAACTGCGGCTTTCTATCGTCGCAATAACAATCGACCGTCTAAGGCTGCTTGGTACAAGAATGCCAACGATTTCCTTGATAAAACTGAATATTAACCGATGTATTGCTGCAATTACGAGCAGGGTCGCAACCTCATTGGCTTCAAACTACCGAAGTCAACTCGCTCACGCGATGGCAATGGCTAGCTCTTGAGCATCGAGCTCCACGGCTCGCACGAGATCTTGGAGAAACGCAGCCGCCGGCGCTCCGTCAACTGCTCGATGATCAAACGTCAGACTGAGCGTCATGATGTGGCGAGGCTCTCGGGCATCCGAAGGATTAAGAACGGAAACGGGCCGAATCGCACCAAGGCCGAGTATCGCAACTTCGGGATAATTGATAATCGGAGTAAATGCGTCGATGCCATAATGACCCAAGCTCGTTACGGAAAAGCAACCGCCCGTTAAGTCTTGAGCGGTAAGCTTTTCATGGCGACACTTGGCAATCGCTCGTTTGGACTGATTAACAAATTCCAAAAATGGCAACAGGCTGGCATCCCGAATCACAGGTACCAGCAAACCATCGGGCGTATCGACTGCGATGCCGACTGAGATCGAATCGGTCGCAGGAACTCGGAGAGCATCTTCGCTTTCCCAGACTGCCGCCAAATGGGGATGACGGACTAACAAACGTGCAGCGAGATACGCAAAACAATCGCTATAACTCGGCGCAGCGGCGGCTCCTAAAGACGCCTTCCATTCACTTCGTTTCGCAACCAGCATGCTCACGTCGGCTTGAGTTGTCAAAGTCACCGGTACTGTTTTTTGACGGCTGAGCATCATGCGATTGGCGATGGCGAGCCGACGTCCAGCCAGTACGATGCGATGAGTCGACGAATCAACTTGCGGAGAGAGCACTGCTGGCGAAGCAGCGACTCGGTTGATGGACGCCGCTTGAATATCGGCCTCGCGAACGCGTCCGCCACGACCCGTCCCTCTAACGGATGACCAATCCAGACCAATTTGCGTGGCCAATTTTCTTGCTCGTGGCGTAATTCGTTTGTGGCTCGACGCAGCACTATAGGATGCAGCATCATATTCCGTTGAGGGGTTCGCGCTTGTAGCTTGAGTTTCTTTGGTTTCTAAAGCTTGCGAAGACGGCGGAGCATTCTCGTTTTTCTTAGCAGTCGGCGGCACCTCGCCCTCGGCGAGCACGTATCCCAACAATTCGCCAACGGGGATCACGGTACCCGGCTTGGGAGAATTTTCTGGTATGTGCAAAACACCAGCGTCCAGCGACTCGATTTCTTGAGTAGCTTTTTCACCTTCAAGTTCATACAACGCTTCGCCAACTTCGACGCGTGCACCTTCTCGTTTCAACCAACCGACGAAGGTGCCTTCCTCCATCGACCAACCCAAGCGAGGAACGCGAATCTCGACAGCCATGGTTATTCCTCCACCAAGGATCGAATGGATTCAACAATCTGATCCACTGTCGGGACCATCACTTGCTCAAGCGACGGACTGTATGGCGTCGGTGCAAAGGTTCCATTCAGTCGATAAATGGGCGCGTCGAGACTGTCAAAGCCATGCTGAGCAATAACCGCAGCGATCTCACCGGCAATCCCGCCGTTGGCGGGAGCTTCGTCGACGACCAGCAGTCGTCCGGTCTTTGCGACGGATTGGAGGATAGTATGGGTATCCAAGGGAAGAACCGTCCGAGGATCGATCAGTTCGACAGAAATTCCATCCGAAGATAGTCTTTGGCAGGCTTCGCCAGCCAGATGCACCATTCTTGCAATCGCCACGACCGTGACCTGCGTGCCGCTTTGCACAACGCGAGCGACGCCAAAGGGAATTTGATAGTCCCCTTCAGGAACAGCCTCTTTGGTTTGCAGGAGTTCGCGATGCTCGAGGAAGAGCACCGGATCGTGGCCATGCAAAGCGTGATTCAATAATCCTTTGGCATCGGCTGCCGATGAAGGAACCGCGACGACCAAACCGGGAACTTGCGCATACATGCCGTAGTAGCTTCCCGAGTGATGCGTCGCCGCCGAGTGACCGATACCGATGCAACCTCGCAAAATCACCGGCATCTTTAGTCGTCCGCTGGACATGTACTGCATCTTGGCGATTTGGTTAACGATTTCGCCAACGCCATCCAAGACAAAATCAGCAAACATAAAATCGATTACCGGCCGAGTCCCCGTCATAGCAGCACCGCAAGCCAATCCGACAAATCCTCGTTCGCAAATCGGTGTATCGCACAATCGAACCGGGCCGAACATATCGTAAAGCCCTTTGGTTGTCAAAAAATTCCCGCCACGTTTTCCAATCCCCTCTCCCATTACAAAGATACTCTCGTCCTGGGTCATGGCATCGCGAAGTGCCTCAAGCGTCGCCTGGGAATAGGTCATCGTATTTGTGGCGGTGCTCATCGCTAGTGGATCGGACTTTGACTTTTCTTCCGAAAACTTGTCTGAATAAACATGGTGCGTCGCGGTCGAAGGATCAGGTACGGGACTGCTTTCTGCAAACTCACGAGCGTGGACTACGATCGACTGGACTTCGCGATCGATGGCAGAGAAATCCACTGTCGTCTGGGATGAAACGCTTTGAGCTCGCAGTCGCTCGATGGGACAACGTTTTTTCCATTCGTCAACTTCTTCGCGCGTTCGGTATCCGAAATCCCCCATGCCTTCGGCGTGGGCACGTGTTCGATAAGTTTTGCATTCAAGCAAAGTCGGCCCCTGCCCTGCCCTAGCTCGTTCAATCGCTTGGCCTGCGGCCTGATAAATTGCCAAGGCATCGTTGCCGTCCAATTCGATGCCGGGCATTCCGTAAGCTTGTCCGCGCTGGGCGACGCTGGGATTGCCACTCGCGTAGGAAAAGGGCACCTCGGTTGCGAATTGATTATTTTCGCATACGAACAACACTGGCAGTTTCCAGATGGACGCCATGTTGAGGCCTTCGTGGAAAGCGCCGTTGTTGACCGCGCCATCTCCAAAGAATGCGACGGCGACATGGGGAAGTTTCATGAGCTTGAAACTGTAGCCACCACCGCAAGCTTGCAGGATGCACGGGCCGACGATTCCGCTTGTCCCCATCATGCCGATTTCAGGTGAAAAGATGTGCATGCTACCACCTCGCCCACGGGAGCAACCTGCCGACCTACCAAATAGCTCGGCAATCAATTCCTTTGGTGGCATACCTTTGGCCAAAGCGTGACCGTGGCCGCGATGCGTGCTGAAAACGACATCTTCATGCGTCAAGTGAGCGCAAACGCCCGTTGCGATCGCTTCTTGTCCAACATAGGTGTGACACGCTCCGTGAATCAGGCCACGCTGATGACATCGCGCCAACTCTTCTTCCGTTTGCCGGATGAGTTGCATCGCGCGATATAACCAAGCGACGATCGAAGGGGAAATAGATGTCGTCATATTCTTCTCGGTGTCTATAAATCTAATTCTGCGGGAGTTGTTTGTTGGGTTTGACTGATTGACCAATGGACTTTGACAAGAGACTCGTCACTCGTCATCAGATCGTTGGTGGTTTAGGTGAGACAAACGGGAAGGATCTTCATTTTTAAAATGGGGCAATAGATTGTAGTGTACAGTCCGTACCACCGCGACTTATGCATTTCACTTTCTGCTAGTCGGACCAACCGTGCCGCCGCCGTTCATGGCAAGGTTTCCGCCGTCCATTGGGATGAGAGCTCCGGTGATCCACTGGCTTGCATCGCTTGCCAAAAGAACAGCCAAACCTTGAATATCGGTTGATTGCCCAAGCCGTCCTGCGGGGATGCCTCGCAACCAATTTTGTTCGAGTTCTGGATTCGCTGCCATGCGTTTCTCAAGACTCGGATTGACAACTTGAGCAGGCAAGATCGCGTTGACGCGAACACCCCGCCCTGCCCACTCCGTGCTTAGCTCGCGTGTCATCTGAGCGACAGCGCCCATCGCCATGCTATATGCGATGTGACCTCTCCCCAGGGCCGTAGTACTTGCCAGCGACCCGATGTTGATGATGCTGCCGCCTTGATTGTTCAGCATGCGGCGGCCCGCTTCTTGGCACATGCAGAATCGCCCGTAAACAAGATTGCGCCAAACTTGTTCGACTTCATCGAGCGTGATTGACTCCGGCGCGGCAAGAACACCTTCGCCTGCGACATTCGCCAAACAATCGATGCGACCAAACAGATTGTCAAGCTCACCAAAAACTCGCCGAATTTCGTCGGGTCGAGAAACATTACAAGTCGCCGTTGCAACTCTTCGGCCGAGCGATCGAATCTCGCTGGCCGTCGCTTCTAGACCTTCGGCATTGATATCCAACAACATCAAGTCCGCGCCGTGCTGCGCCCAAGCCAAACTAATCGCCCGCCCCATCCCGCTAGCCGCCCCCGAAACAACGCCCACTTTGCCTGTCAAATCAAATAAGTTCATTTAGGAGCCCCTCCACTTAACATCTCTCGCAAGACCGGCCATTGATTGGTGACGAATACAAGCCACGTCATTCCCAGATAAAAAATGCCGCAAAGGACTAGTGCTGATCGCTGGAACCAACCGGGGCGGATTTCTCTTGGTAGGAATCGCGTGTTGACGTAGAGAATATGGAAAGCCGTAATACCGATGGCGACGTTGTTCAAATTGGCGATGATCAATGTCATCAATTTGGGTGTCCCGTACTTGCTGAATATCCACGCTCCAATCAGTGTCCAAGTAACGTAGAGGGTGAGCAGCGTATAATAAATGTACTTGACTTGGTCGGTCTTCATCGAGTCCCGGACGCGCCGGTTTGAGGACCAAATGATATCGGTCCATCGGCGGCTGAAATCTTCTACAATCGACATTTGACTTGGAAGCAAGACCATTAACCCAACGAGTAATGTTATGACCCACAACAATTGCCGGAGGGTCTCCGAAAAAGCTGGGTAGTGACGCATGCCGTCGGCCGTGATAATGGCTTGCGACCAATTCAAGCGTTTGACTTCGTGGTAAATCGGCGAACTTGAAGCAAACTCGAGGGACAAGAGCGCGGGGAGTGCCATTCCTACAAAACAACCGGGCGCCCAAACCACCCATTGGTCGACTAGAATTCGTTTCCACCAGCCACGCCAACGAAGCAAATTAGTTTTGGTCGGTAGGAAGACGCAGCCCAGGTGGCTTAACTGAATATCGCGACCGCCGATGGCACTTGGGATTGCGCCCACTCGGCGTCCCATTCCCCAGCCTTTATCGCGCACATAATTGCTGTACGTCGAATTGGCCAAACCGCCTCCGCCGGCGTAGCCCGCAAAGGCTCCAAGTACCGCAATATTTGCCATTGCAATAACCGGCCACTCGCCAGTCGACCAACGTTGCGTAAAGACATTCACAACTTGTTCTTGGTCGCCAACTTTGGTGGGCACGTTTCCAAATTTTAGAAATCCACTAAACACGTCGAACCAATGTTGATAACTGACTGCGAAAAGGCCGATCAACAAACAGAAACCGAGCACGACGAAGACTTTGGTGGCCATAATCCATTGCATCGTGTTGTATATCTTGCCACCGACAAGTACAGGCAATGCAACGGCCAGCAAACACGCATAAGCGATTGCCATGACCAGACCACGATCCGATTCGACAGGCGGTCGACCTAGCCAAAGCGATGCGATGATCGCGGCGGCGTTCGTCGACAATCCAGGAATCAATGCAGAAATGTTCAATGCCATGACGACACCCACCCAAAACATCGGACCGGGTCGTGTGCGCATGAATCCGGTCATGATGGGCTCGCCGCAATAAAGGGCATAGCGAGCGCATTCCAGATTGTAGAAAACTTGCAGCAAGATTGCGATGGTCGCAATCCACATCAAACCGCCACCGTAGCGTGTTGTGATTTCGGGGCCCAACAGCCACTCACCGCCGCCGATCTGAATTCCCATCATGACGATACCAGGACCGATAAAATGCGTCCATTGTCCCCATGATACGCGTTCGGGCTCTGGTAATTCTCCTATATCCCATAGCGGTAAACAGGTCTTGGGAAGCGGCTCTGTATCGGAATTCATTTCACACCTGCCTTGAAACACGAAATACATGCTTGGCTAGTCGTAACAATCCTAGCAGAGCATCATCCGCCTCGGGGCACTCGCGAACAGGGCTATTAAATTTATCGACAATTGCCTTTCGCAAGAATGGAACCCGTTGCGTCAGTCCGCCAGACAAAACGATCCTATCAAACTTAAGATTGGGATCGAGTCGTCTAGCGCACTTAGCGTAGTTGTCTGCCATGTTTTTGAACGCTGTGCGAAACAATCCTCCCACCGTCAAGTTATCCAGCGTTATCCCGCTGATCGATCCGGAATTGCCCATCGGGCCATCGAAGAAAGACAAATCGACTCGCAGATCGCTGTCGGAAGAAATCTCCACCGCTTCAACGATTTTTCCCCATGCTTGCGAACTTGAGACTTGGCCGATCTGACTGACCAGTTCGACTAAGACTTGCAGCGAGCGGCCCGCTGGTAAATGGGTGATGGTATTTAAGTAACCCGAACCAATCGCAAAACGTGTCTGCCAATCTCCCAAGCAAAGCTGGCTTGTGCGCCGACTCACTTGCGAGCGGGTAGAAGCGTTGATCGATAGTTCGCCTTCTGCAAGATCGACTCCCAACAACGAGGAAGGATGATCGCCGACGGCAGGGAATACTGGATAGCGTCGACCGCCGAATGTGTAATGGCCAATTGCCACGTCTGCATGGGCCACTTCTGGCAAACGCAAATTGCCGAGGCCAAGCTTCTCGAGCGCGAGCACATGCCACTGGCCCGTCCGCATGTTCCAAACACCAATCGCTTCGCTATGCTCTACAGCCGGAGGTTGACCAGTTAATTGCGAAACAACAAAAGCCCCTAGCGTGACGGCCATCATGCCGCTGGTCAAATAACCCTTTTGTTGAAGCCAAAACAGAAGTGAGGTGGTGGAACCGGGTTTGAGTTCGTTGCCCATCTCCGCCAAGCTCGCGTCGGCGATCGCATTTTGCGCTGCTGCAAAATAGCTTTGGCCATTTACATGACTTTGCAAGGTACGCTGATCGCGCCAAGACAAATAATTCGTGGCCGGTCGCCCATTTGCATCGAGCACGACAACACCGCCCATTTGACTGCTGACAAAAATCGCGTGAACGTCCGGAACGATGGTCAACAATTTGTTGAGCAACGCTGTGGTCTTCTCGAGAATAGCTGACAGGTCTATCTCGAAATGACCGGACGGAAGATGGTCTTTGTTCTCGGGAAACGCAGCAAAGGTCGAATGATCGATCGTTGCCTTATCAAGGTTTAGAATCGCGGCCTTGATGGAACTGGATCCGATATCGATTCCTAAACATTTCATCAGCCGAATCCGAGACTAGATGGGTTCGTCGATGACGGGATTGGTAAGCGAACCGATTCCATCGATTTCGATAGTGACTTGGTCGCCTGCTTTCAGGAAAACAGGTGGCTTGCGGGCACTGCCGACTCCGTGCGGCGTCCCGGTCAGGATAACGGTGCCGGGTAGCAGAACCGTGCTGCCACTCAAGAACTCAATCAGGGTAGGAACATCGAATATCATGTCATTGGTGTTCCAATCCTGCATGACATTGCCATTAAGAACGGTTCGAATACTCAGTGCGTTGGGGTTCGGAATTTCGTCTGTAGTTACTAGGCAAGGCCCGAGCGGACAGAAAGTGGCAAAAGTCTTCCCTCGACACCATTGGCTGCCACCCCATTTGATTTGCCAGTCGCGAGCACTGACGTCGTTGGCACAGGTGTAACCAAGAACGTAGTCCAAGGCGTTTGCACGCGAAACGTTGTAACACCGCTTGCCCAATACAATCGCCAATTCACATTCATAGTCGACGGCTTCGCTACGCAGTTTGCGAGGGATCATGATCGGTCCACCAGGGTCTTGGACGGTGCCGATATTCTTCATGAAGACGACAGGTTGTTCGGGTTCTGGCAAATTACCTTCGGCCGCATGTTTGCGGTAATTGAGGCCGATGCAAATAATGTCGACCGGCGAGACCGGAGCCAGCAATTTCTCGATCGTCACCACGCGTTGTGATACACTGTAATCGCCGAACAAATCGCCTTCGATGATCGCCGCGGTAGTGGGCGAAATTTGGGAGCCGACATGAACTTGTCCATCTGCAGATCGAAACCGAACTATCTTCATCGTTAGTCACTTCATTTAAAAAGGGGCGAATGTTTTAATATGTTTCTAATTCTGGCTCGCTCACAGCCAGTCGACTAAAATTTAAACCAAAAAGCAACTGTTACCGCTGTTCGCTTAGTCCTTAACTATTATCACTTGTAGACCCCAATGGCTCGGCCGTATCCTGCGGTGGTGCCGCGAATTTTGATTGGCGCAAAGATAAAAAACGCATCCCGATCCTGAATCTCTTTGAGATTCGTCAAGAACTCGACAACAAGCATGCTTCGCGAAGCAACGAGCCAGTTTAATTCTGTCGCTTGCGATTGATTGACGCCTCCGAGTCGCGGAGCATCGGTTCCAATGCATCGCACATTCTTGTTTGAGAGGTACTCGATCACTTCGGTCGAGGGCGTAGGCCAGCCTTCGGATTTTCCTGCAAGTGGCGATGCCATCATCGGGTCGAGTGCTGGCGACTCGGGAAAGGATTGGTAGTGCATATCGGAATGGCCGGTTCGGAACAAAACGACATCGCCTTTTGCAATCGGTCCAGACTGCTTTTCGTAATTCTTGATCGCATCGAGCGGGATCACGGGCGACGCAGGCCAAGTGGCTGAGTCGGTGCTGCCAACGAGACTCGTAACGTCGATAACACGAGCACGGCCCATCATCTCATTCAGCGGTGCTTGATCGATCGTCATTTGCATCGAACCAAGCTTGCCGAACTTTGTCTCGAACTTGGCCAGTTGATTTCGAATCTCCGTGGAAAATTGCGAGCGATCAAATTTGGCTGGCGGCAGATATGTGCTTGGCAAAACGACATGCGTCCCGGCTTGTGAGTCAAGGATATGCGTCATGGCAAAGTACGGTCCGCGGGCTTTGCTGAATGCGTTTAACGTTTTGGAGACGTAACGCGATGCTTCTTCTCCTGGCTCGCGACCTAGCCAAGTGACGGGATAGTCTTCGTGCAAAGTCACGGACAAATCGACGACTTGTTTTTTGCGGGCTCGCTCGATCAGGTCCTTGGCTAGTGTTGGCTCGGTGATTCCAATCGGTCGGCATTCGCCGCCAGAACCTCCAGCGTGCTTGGCGGGCAACATGGCATAGAACGCTCCTGTTGTTCCGAGCTTGTCCAAGTTCGTGCCACATTCGATCCAGACCATGCCAAGTTTCCCGCCAGCTTGATGCGTTGCTACAGCTAGGTCAGGCAGCGGCCCCATGCTGGCACCATCGAGACCGAGCGTCATAACGCCCTTGGAACCGAGATATTCCATCGTGTCAGAGGTTGGCGCTGGCCAGCCCGGCGTTTGCTTGCGAAGTGCCGTTGCCACAAACCGATCACCGTAGGGAAATGGTTTGTAGTATTCGTCCGTGTAGCCGCTCTTGAACAGAACGACATCACCGGGACCAAGGGCACGATGCTTCGATTCCCATTCTTTCACTAACTCGGGCTTGATCAGAAAGCTCGACCCGTTGTCAGCATCATTGCAGTGCTCGCGAATATCGATCACGACCGCTTCACCGCAAAACTGCCACACGGGAACTTTTTCGCCTGTGATCAAACCGTTTGGTCCTGCGCCGGGCAAACCCGAATCGGGTGGTGGTACAAAGTGGGCTGGTGCGTCCCATTGCGTGCCGGTGTGCTCGTCGATGATCAACATATCGCGTCGTTCGGTCGACCATCCCAAACTTTTGTTTGTCACGACAGCGACCGGCGTCATACCTACCGGCCACACGCATGGCAATTCCGGCGATACCAGAAGCGCCAAGTCATGAACGTGATCCGCAGGAACCTGGGCCAATAACCCAGGACAGGACACTCCGACAACGGCAGCATATATCCCGAGTCCAATCGCAATTCGTTGAACGAGCATGACGCGACCTTGATATTTAGTGGGAAAACAGGCAAGCAAGCAAGGCAGGAGTGGGATGAGTTTAGTTTGCTTGGGTACTACTCGCAAGTAAATGGACGGGCTGCGATCAAGAACATCGACCGAAAAGTCACATAAAATCCTTCGCGTACTTTCGATATGGGCTGTTATACTTCAACCTATAGATTGCGGTTGTCCTTAAAAACTCTTGCGAACGCGTTTGCAATGTCGAATTCCGATCCCGTAACACCCAGCGTTATCTTTATCGACGTTCCGCAAGTAATCACAGCGAAGATCGTGCGAGAACGGTCTTGGCATATCCGTTGGCCTTCGAAAATTTCGTGGCGAGGCAAACTCGGTCTGTCGGCCTGCGTGCTGTTATTCGTGTTGATTGGATGGTCCACGCTCCGCAATCGCATCTTCTTGCCCGAGCAAATGGCGGTTGGTTTTGTAACTCTGATTGGCCTGCTTGGCATAAGCAGCTTGATAAAGAAAAATAGAACGGTACGAAGTTTGATTGTCGGCTTTCTCTTGATCGCCGCATCGTCGCTTGGTTTCGTCATGATCAGCCTGCCTCCTGTCCAGCGAGGTTATGCGCGAGCGCATCTCGTCAAGGCAATCCGTTCTCGCGGTCTTCAAATTGACGTCACCGGCGATGCATACTCCAAAACTATGGGATGGCTCGAAGTGCGGAAGGGCGTGTTGGTTCCACCACTCCTGGTCGACCTCATCGGCGGCCCAGCTATGCTTATGTCCATTGAACGGATTGAATTACCGCAGGATATGTTGACCTCACAAGTCGTTGATGCGTTGCGTGAACCTACAGCAAAGTATGCGACTCATGTGGACCTACAAGCATCGCGTTCAAAGCGACCACCCGATGCGGACAGCTTTCAAAAGTTGCTGAACACGGCAAACCTATGGTCTCTGGATGCAACATGGTTCGATGCAGACACCTTTCGCATGCTGAACCTTAGCCCGCAGCCAATCCACATGATGGTCTTCGATGGGTATTTGAGTGACGATGTGCTCCCTGGGCTTTGTGCACGTCCGACTACCAGTTTAGTCAGCATCCACTTGGCCAATTTGCAATCAAACGAACTCAGCAAGTTAGCTCGGCTTATGCCACTACCGAATTCTCAACCTCTTCTCATTCGTTCATTTACATTGAACCATTGCGAGCTTACTCCTGATTCCGCCAGAATGTTTGCCATGCTCAACCATCCGGTAGTATTCACGGAGTTCGAGCCTGAGAATATCACTCTTGCAGTCCAGCACGGAGTACGACTTTACCACTTTCCCTGGCATGGAAAACTCACGAAACAAGCCGCCGAGAGTTTCGCCAAGAACAAGTATTTGAATTATATTACAGGCACCATTGAACCCGAGGCAGGAGCGATCGAAGCGTTGTCGAAATCCGCAAGACTGCAAGGATTCTCCATCGCCAAGAAACCTGTTAATAACGAAGATATTGTGTGTTTGCTTCGAATGCCGGCCTTGTACAAAGTAGATTTCGAGAATTGCGCGGCGGATTTCGAGATGCTCCAACGACTGGCGGCTAAACCTGGGATGAATACGATCACGATTACGAACGGCCCGCTCACTCCAGCCCAATTACAGCAATTGCAAAAGGCCACGGCCAAAGGCAACGCTCGGCTTTATCAAGCAAATTTCGTTGCTAACCCGTCGCGGAACTCACCCGAATAATTGCTGTCTCGATCAGCTATCTAAAACGTTTTGTCGTCCTGAAAATTACAGTCCGCCAAGCTAACATTCCGCTAGTGAAACATTGTAGAGCGATTGTCGCAATCGCTCGCGTCCCGTCTCGCAGCATCGAACTAACGATTGGGACACACTTCTTCCAATCGAACTAACGATCAGTACAACCTTCTTCCGATCAGGCTAACGATTGGGACAATCGTTTTACAATGGATTGAACCCGTTCCATAAATCCGTCGCGTTCCTAACTGTAAAACTCGCTGATAACCAATTTGAGTTTATCAACCACGTCGGGCGGCAACGCGATGCCTTGGGATTTTGATCGCTCGCGAACGCTCCATTCTCGATCGCCGGGTAGCATGATTCGGTCCATACCCAGGGCGGCGGGCGTCGATCGAATCTCGAAAGCTAAAGCGTCCATGCGGGTCAAGAATTCTTGGCGAGGCATGATCGTCTCGACATCGATCGCCAAGAACGCGGCACCGTGATTTGTCGCCGTTGTGGGATCACCAAAAATCCAACTACCAACGCCCCAAGTCACTGCCGCTCCGGTCAGAATGCCGCTCAAGGTTTCTATCAATAGTGCGATACCGAAACCTTTGTGGCCCGCCATCGGAGCCAAAGCCGCTTGAGATGGGTACAAACTGCCGTCCGTTGTCGGCAATCCGTCGGGACCGATGATCCAGTTATTGGGAATAGCTTCTCCACGTTGATGCGCCGCATAAACTTTGCCGCCCGCGACGGTACTGGTCGCCATGTCGAGCACGATCGGATCGCTGCTAGTGGGAATTGCGTACGCCAAGGGGTTGCTTCCCAAGACGGCTCGCCGCGAACCCGGTGCTGCGACGCTGGGAATGTCGTTACCCATCGCAACGCCAATCATTCCGCGACGAGCAGCTATCAGCGCGTAGTAACCGGCGGCTCCAAAATGGTTTGTCTGCCGAGCACCGACGTAAGCGATACCGGTATGTTTCGCTTTCTCGATAGCCGTTTGCATGGCCAAACATGCGACGACGTGGCCCATGGCGGATTGGCCATCGATAACGGCCCAAGCAGGACCTTGTCGCTCGACGACCGGCTTAGCATCATGTCGAATGCCTCCTGCCTTGATGCGCCGCATGTAGTCGCGTAACAATTTTGTGCCATGCGTGAATACCCCCATCGCGTCTGTTTCGACTAAGACATCGGCAACGGTCTGTGCATCGATCGAACTCAAGCCGACACGTTCCAGCGAAGCGGCCACGAATTGATGTAGATCTTTAAAGGAAACGGGCATCGAATCTAGGTCAATCACCGAATACTCCTATCGCGAGGATTCCGAAACCCAGGCTTTACGATTTCGGACCCACGCCGTTGACAATGTTGATCAAGGGCTCGCCGCGTAAAGCCATTGCTGCAAGCTGCGCCGCCGCTTCACGCAGTTTCTTGACAGCCTTCGGGCTTGCCGACGCGATGTGCGAAGCCAACACAACATTGGGCATCGAGCGAAGGGGGCTGTCCGCCGGGATGGGCTCGACGTCACATACATCGAGTGCCGCGCCACTCAAGTGACCCGATTGCAGCGATTCGATCAAAGCCGCCGTATCGATCAGATCCCCTCGGGCCAAATTCACGATTGCCGAACCTGGTTTCATCCGTTGCAAACTAGTCGCATTGACCATTCGCCGCGTTTGATCGGTCGAGGGACAATGGAACGTCAATACATCGGATTCGCCGAACAGTTGTTCAAGCGATACGGGCTCGCAACCCGCTGCTCGAATGGCGTCGGCATCAACTACAGGATCGAAAACCAATCGGCGACATTTGAAAGGCGACAATCGCGACAAAACTTCGCGACCAATACGACCAAAGCCAACGCAGCCGACGATAAGGTCGCGCAAACAGCGCATATTCGGCAGCGGAACCGCTAAACCCCACTTGCCCGATTGAATGTGAACGTGATTCGGAATGACTTGACGAGACAAACTTAGGATAAACGCAAGTGTATGATCGGCCACTTCGTCGATGCAATAATCTGGCACGTTGCAGACCGGAATATTTCGCTCGCGAGCTGCGACCAAGTCGACGTTATCGTAACCAATGCCATACCGAACAATCACGCGTGCCTTGCTCATCGCGTCGATCGCTTCGCGCCGAACTGGAGCAAATTGAGCAATGACGGCATCGGCATTAGCACAGCATATCTTAACTTGCTCAGCGGTCCGGCATTGATGAGCTTCGACCGTACATCCCGCCGACTCCAGAATGGCACGCTCCATTTCGATATCGGGAAAAGAATAGTCTGTGATGACAACCTTGGGCATGATACGTCCCTAGAAAATTGAGCGACAAATGCTATTTAATAATTGTAAACAGTAATCCCATAGCGATGAGGACCCACAGCAAAAGCCAGTGCGTACTTCATTCTAGCTTTCGTTCCAACCAGCGTGGAGTTGCGATAGACCAAATTAGTCCCATCAGCGACGTACCAAATAATACGGAAAGAAACTGACAACAAATTGCGATGGCGAACTTTTTCGCGTTAGGTGGCAACGGCGTTGTTGCCAAGAACCACAGGGGATATCCAGAAATTACGATGAACGGAATCGAAAGGATGGCTAGCATGAAACGGCCTGTAGCCGTTCTGGGTAAGATCTCTTGGGTTGCTTTGTCACCCCACGACTTTGCCGTTTCGCCGACGGTCTTGTTTTTGGAAAAGATATCAAAGCCCATTTGGAAATAAACAGTTCGAGTATGTGAATCCGAATTACGGCTTTGCGCTTACGTGGCTCGCTTCCGTATCTTTTCTTGAAGTTGAGCCGAATAGCTTTGGAGTTGTTCTAACGACTTGTCCCGAAATGCTGATTCCGGGGAAGGCTGAACGCCAAGTAGATCTTCCAATGTTCGAATCAATCGAATTTCGCCTTTGATCTTTCCTCGTGCTTCACCTTCTTCGAGGGCGGCTTGAATTCTTGTGTTCTCATCCAACTCCCATTTCAGCCGGGCATCGTAGTGGAGTCGTTGCTGGGGTGTGCGCAAGATCATTTCTAAAACTCCAATCGCTGTTTCGAAAATGGGATCATTCAATCGCTTCAACAATGCTTCGCGAGTCGATCCCTTGGCAAAATGAAAAAAGTACATCCACTGATCCTTGGGATTCGCGATAACACTAGTATCGTCAGTAACCGAATACTTAGGCAACTCCAGGACATGAATTTCAAAGCAATTCGTCAATTCCAAGCCGCCCTTAGTTCGCAATCGGAATTCACTATCTTAGGGCACAAAAGTTGGATAAATGACCGCATTCAAGATGCAGATGCCGATGGATGGTCTAAGTTTTCGATAACTATCGCCTTCGCCAATCTGATCAACCAGTTGCGTCGCGGCATAATAGGTCAGTCGTTGGGCAAGCCACCCGGGCTTTGTGCGCTGGACTTCGATGTTTAGCCTGCGATCGGCATCATCGATCGCCAAGATATCCAAAATCGACAACTTGTCGGTATCAAACTCCTGCGGGACAATTGGGTTTACGATCTCAACTGCGACGACGGGAGACTCCAGTGGCAAAATGGCATTCAGGAAGTGAATCGTCAACTTTGGCAACTCCGGATATCCGAGCAACATTTTGCAAGCAAAATCTACTGTTGGGTCAATCTCGATGATCATTGGCACCTCCGGCTTTCCAATTTTTCGAACCGCGTACGAAAAGACTCTTCGCGACTAATGATCGTTACTAAGTTAAATTCAAGGAACGGTCGGTCCAATAGGCGAATAACCGCTTTGTTCGACCACGCTCTGCCCTTCTGGGGAAAGCAGCCAATCGCGAAGTTGTCTGCCGGGTGAGTCTTTTGGTAGATCGGCTTGAATGACTGCGACGACTTCTGCGATAAAGGGATAGGAGCGGTTACGAATATTCTCCGGCGTTGGCTTGACTCCATCAATTGCGATTACCCGAGTGTGAGCACTTCCAGCCATAAATCGTTCGTAGTAACCAACGGAATATGCCAAACCGTTCGGTTCGGTACTTACCCTGTTGTACACGAAACTCATAATGCCGTTCTCAACAAACTCTTGGGTTTGCATCATGGGAATGCCCTTCATGACGATTTCTTTCATCAGCACCTCGCTTCCCGAATTCTCCGGTCGGCGATATCGCTTAACTACAATATCCTGTGTTCCGCCTACCTCATTCCATCGATTGAGATCGCCACTGTATAACGACCGGATTTGTTCTTTTGTTAAGTTTTGAACAGGGTTCTTATCGTTTACGAGAAACACGAAAGCATCCAACGCACAAGGCTCCACGTCCAATGCATTCTTTTGGGACAATGCAAAATCGAGCTCGGTTTGGTTTGGTCGCCTGGCGATGAGCGCCAATTCACTCTTGCCCTCGACGATATTCGTGTATGCGGAATGAGTCGATGCATTTTTTATCAATACGCCGTTCAACATACTTGCAAATCGATCATCTGCTTTATCCGTTGCAGCAGCCAGACTAAACTCGGCTAATCTCAGTTCGATATCGTGGACGTCATAATCTCGAAATGGCGAAGGTTTCCTTCTCGGATTCATGACGTCCACGTTATCGACCCACGAGTGCCCCACATCAAAGTTTCTACAACCAACCAACATGGCTAGCGGCTGAGTGCTTGTCGACCCATCGATACGTGGAAAGTGTGCCGGATCGAGCTTAAGTGCGTGGAGCTGGGGAGTTGGAGGAACTGCATTCTTTTCCATCTCTTGTTGTCGTTCTTTTGCTCGCTCAATTCCGTCGCGTTTTATTACGGCGTAGAAAGGATCTCGCAGTCTCGCCCGTTCTTCACGAAGCTTTTTGATTTTGTCTATTCGCTCCGCGACCAACGGCGTAATAGTACCCTTGTATTCGCCATATTCGAATTGTGATACTTTTGAAAATGCGTTGTAGGCCTCACGATGCAAGCGATTTCCTTCTTCGACAAACGCGTCCCATTCAGGAATCCGATCTTTGTCATTAAACACCACCGACAACTCGCTGTTGATTTGGTTAAATCTCTCAAAGAGCTCTTCGTAGGTCGGGACTCGTGTGACTTTGTCGGCCTTTTGGTTCTGAGCAAAGATCGAAGGTGTGCTAAAAACGAACACCCACGCCGCAATGTTGGCCTTGAGTCGATTGGAATGTGATTTCATGAGGTTAAAATTTCCTTACCACAGTACGACGAAATCAAGGCCTTACATCTTTCTCTATAAGGCTAGATCGATCTTATTCTGATTCCATAGCTTAACGACTATGAGACATCACCGTGTTCATGGCTAAGTGTAAGCTTGCGATTGGACTCTTCTAGCAATTGCTACAATTTGGCTTTTTGCCTTCGAAATTCACTTGGGATTTGAGAGTTCCAGCATTAAAATGACGCCATGAATGCTGATGAGCAAAAACTGTTGGTGCGTGAAGAGACCCCGTTCGTTTTTGACCGGATGTTTGGTGCCGTGGAAAAAGTACGTGAAAGATTAGAACGAGCTTGCGCCGCTTTAGAAGCGGCTTCGATACCGTATGCCATTATCGGTGGGAACGCCGTCGCGGCTTGGGTTGCCACGATCGATGATGGTGCTGTCCGCAATACGCGCGATGTCGACTTGCTGCTCAAAGAGGAAGACCTGGATCGGGCCACTGAGGCACTGGCGGGCGTTGGATTCGTGCGCGACGCGGTAATGAACGTCACTGTTTTCTTGGACGGCCCAGACGGCAAACCGAGTCAAGGCATCCATATTTTGCTCGCTGGAAGAAAAGTGAAACCCGAGTACGTGAGTGCGGCACTGCAAGTTGAACAGGCTCAATTGATCGAAGGCAAACGGGTTGTGGAACTTCGAGCCTTGGTCGGCATGAAGCTCAACAGCTTTCTGCGGAAAGATCAAACCCACCTCATCGACATGATTCAAATCGGTCTGATCGATAGCACATGGCCCGCAAGCCTCGAACCCGAACTTGCCTCGCGCCTGCAAACGCTGCTAGATGATCCCGAAGGCTAGATCGTCGAAGTCCGTCTTCGCAATTACTTTTCCGTGTACCGAAAACGGACTTCGGTGAGTGCTATTTACCCGTGCAGCTTATCTAAAAAGGCTTGGGCGGTGCTTAGATGTTGATCCAACTTGGTCCCCATCTTATTACACTGCGCGACCATCACCGACATGCGAGGGTTGCTGGCGAAGAAATCACGGTGAACGTGGATGAATCGCCAATACAGAGCATCCCATACTTCGCACCAAGGCCCACGACGAAAGTTGCTCATCTTGAGCACGTAACTTGAGCCGGAAATGTATGGCTTGGTGGTGATCATCCCACCGTCAGCAAATTGGCTCATGCCGTAAACGTTCGGGACCATGACCCAATCGTACGAATCGATGAATAGCTCCATAAACCATCGATAGACTTCGTCGGGGTCGATCTCGCATAGCAACATGAAATTGCCGAGGATCATCAAACGCTCAATATGGTGGCAATAACCGTGCTGCAATGTCCGATGGATAACCGTGTCGACCGGATCAATCCCCGTCGAACCGTCATAGAAGGAATCGGGAATCGCGTGATGGTATCCCCAGTAGTTTTTTGTTCGTTGCTGTCGCCCCAGCGTCCTATAAACTCCCAAGATAAATTCGCGCCAGCCGATAACTTGGCGGAGAAACCCTTCTAGCGAATTCATCGGCACTTGGTCGATACGCTCGAGTGCTGCGTCGACAACTTGCTTTGGCGACAGCAATCCGATGTTGAGCGCCGGGGTCAAGACGGAATGGAACAAAAAACTTTCCTGGTCGTGAATCGCATCTTCGTATATTCCAAAATTCTCCAGGCGTCGATCGAGAAAATCCGTCAAGCACTTCTTCGCGTCTTTCGGCGTGACGGGGTAACGAAACGAGTTAATCTCACCTAGTGCCTTCGGGAACTGTTCTCGCACATAGCGAGAGGCGTCGTTGACTTCGGACAAAGGCTTGGGCCAAGTAATCGCCGGAGACACAATGTCTTTTGGAAGTTTTTTTCTATTTTCCGTGTCGAAACTCCATCTGCCTCCCAGTGGTTCACCTTCTTCATCAAGCAACACATTCAGCCGTTTCCGTTGCTTGATATAGAAATCCGTGAAGAACAGTTTCTTTCTGCCTTCGACGAATTCGTCGAACACTTCCGGAGGTGTTAGGAAATGCGGATGGTCGATTACAGCGTACTGCAACTTGGCCATTTTCAAAGCATCCGTCAGCAGCCTGGTTAACCAGTCATCGCAAGGCTCAAAGAAACTAACACGCTTCGCTCCGAACTTTTTTAGTATCTTGACTATGTCACCAGTGGCAGATAGTTTTTCGTTCTCGACATAAATCACTTGCCTTCCTTGTTTCTCAAGTTCCGCAGTAAAGTGCTTCATCGAGGCTCGATGAAGCACAAGTTTCTGTGCATGAAAAGCGTATTGCGAGAAGAACAATGGATCTTCGATCAAGCACACCGCGTCCACGTAGCGGAAAATCGGGTGCTTGTCGAATAGTTGGTTCGGATAGACAAGCGCGATGTGCAAAGTGAAACCTCAATCCCAACCAAGAATGAATCGAACGTATTGCCACGATCTTCAAGAGCGAGCGGTACGCACTTGCGGACTGCAAATTATACAGTCATTTTTCGACGTGGCTGGATGTTAGACAATCCTCCGTCAACGCCGATGACTTGTCCCGTAATCCAATCGTTGGCGGGATTCAATAAGAAAGCCATCATCGACGTGACATGTTCTGGCTCTCCGATCCTACCGAGCGCGTGCATCTCTTGCGAAGCTTTTTCACTGGCGGCATTTTCCCAGATCTTACGAGTCATTTCCGTCCGCGTCATTCCAGGACTGACACAATTGACTCGAATGTTGTACGAAGCTAACGAAGCGGCAGCCGATCGTGTTAAACCAATCACTCCAGCCTTGGCCGCGGCGATCGATTCGTGATTATGAAGCCCAATCTCTGCGGCAGCTGAAGCAACCAAGACGACCGAACCTCCGTTCTCGCGCAACAGTTTTGCTGCCGCTCGAACTGCGGAGAACGCGGTGAAAAGGTTCGTCTCGATCACTTGACGAAAATCGTCATCGCTGGTGGCTTGGATAGGTTTGAGCCACAACGATCCGATGCAATTGACGATGCCGCAGAATCCACCGGCCTGATCTTCTTTCTGCAGCAAGGCATCCAGTAGTGATGCTGAATTGGAGGAGTCGACTGCTGCAAAAGGCGAATTAAGTGATCCGCTTAGTTCATCAAGCTTCGTTTCGTCGCGTCCGATCAAGACGACCGATTGACCACTTGCGACCAGAGTTTTCGCTAAACATCGTCCAATCGTGCCAGTTGCACCAAGTATCGCTATGGAAGGCATATATCAAATCCTAAAGTCAAAAGTGTCATAATGAACGCAAATCCTTGGTGGATCTGACGAAAGCCAGCTTTCTTTATAGCAATCGGTCAAGTGCACGTTTTTCCGCAAAAAATACCAGCACACCACGAACTGGAGCGAAACTTCTTTTTTCAAAATTCGTTGCATCCAACTTGTAATCCACCGCGAACTTATTCCCGTGATAGCTGAGTTGATGTAACGCTTGGCAGGTAAGAGTAGTTCAAGTCAAAGGGTTTTGTGCATGAAGTTCAATTTTCGTAATTTGGGTTTGGCACTGCTGTGCTCAGTAGTTTCCGTCGCTGGTGTTCGTGGTGCAGACGATATCGTCGACACTGCTGTCAAGGCTGGTAGTTTCAAGACGCTGGCTGCAGCTCTGGGTGCTGCTGATCTTGTCGACGCACTCAAGGGAAAAGGCCCATTCACCGTTTTTGCTCCAACCGACGATGCATTCGCGAAGTTGCCTGCTGGCACGGTCGAAACATTGCTCAAGCCAGAGAACAAGGCAAAGCTTGCCGCCATCCTCACCTACCACGTAGTACCAGGCACCGTAATGGCTGCGGATGTGGTAAAAGTCAGTGGAGCAAAGTCTCTCAACGGGCAACGTATCGACGTAGTTGTGGACAAAGGTACTGTTTCTGTCGATAACGCAAAGGTCATCAAAACCGATATCGTATGCAGCAATGGCGTGATCCATGTCATCGACTCGGTCATTCTCCCATCGAGCGACAACATCCCAACCGTAGCGACCAACGCTAAGATGTTTGGAACGTTGCTAGCTGCAGTCAAGGCTGCTGGTCTGGTCGAAGTACTCAGCGGCGAAGGTCCATTCACGGTGTTTGCACCTACCGACGAAGCATTTGCCAAGTTGCCAAAGGGTACCGTAGAGTCATTGCTCAAGCCAGAGAACAAGGACAAGCTGATCAGCATTCTCAAGTATCACGTCGTCGCAGGACGCGTCTATTCCGAAGATGCAGTGGCAGCGAAGAAGGCAACAACGCTCGAAGGCTCGAAGATCGAAATCTCCGTCGGCAAAGATGGAGCAAAGATCAATTCTTCCAAGTTGATCAAAACCGACATCGACGCGTCCAATGGCGTGATTCACGTGATCGACGCAGTCTTGATGCCATCCTTCAAAGTTTCTGATGCTCGCCGCCGTCTCGAAAACGCAGTTGCTCAAGGTTCTCACATGTTTAACGCTGGTCATCATGGCGAATGTGCGAACGTCTACCATGCAGCGATGACTGAATTGATGTCGACTGGCATCGAAGGTGCAACGCCATGCATGATGAATCAAATCAGCACCGTTGTAGATCAAGCCGTCAATGAGCACAGCATGACCCAACGAGCTTGGATTCTGCGTCGCGGTATCGACAGTATGTACACTCAGCTTTCCTCGAAAAACTAGTAAATCGCTAGGATTCTTGAGTGAATTGGTTCGGTTCACTGGTTAGAAATTTCAACAAGCAAATTGAAACCGTTCAACCGGTCAGTGAATTGAGTTGTGTTTCGTAAATCCGCGGTCGATTGATCGCGGATTTACCTATTGGTATAGTTGATCAGGGCGATAATGCCCACGAATCGTTGCGTCCCGTTTTCGACATGCAGCGCATTTAGTCATCTTTTCCAATAAGCGAACTACAAAGTGAATTCCGCGATCGTTGCACAACCATTGTTCGAGCGACTAACTGCTGGCGATCAAGACGCAGTTGCCGAGTGCTTGAATCGGTACGGAGGATTGGTTTGGTCTATGGCGAGACGCATGTCGCCGACGCTTGCGGATGCAGAAGATGCAGTGCAAGAAATATTTATTGAGGTTTGGCAGAACGCCCACCGATTCAATGCTAGTATTGCATCGGAGGCAACTTTCATAACAGTCCTGGCCCGGCGACGTCTGATCGATCGAGCTAGAAAACGTAATAGAACCATTGAAACCACGTCCGACGAATTTACCGCCGATCCGATTGCTTCCGATCGTGACTCGAACTCGGTGGACTTGGGAGACGAAGCTGCAAAGGCAGCAGAGTGTTTACAGAGGCTTCGAGAAGATCAACGTGACGTTTTAAAAATGTCGATTTACGAAGGTATAGCACACGAGAAAATTTCGAACTTGCTGGACAAGCCCTTGGGCACGATCAAGTCGCTTGCCCGTCGAGGGTTGATTCAGATGCGTGAATGTATGAGCCGTTCTCTTAATCCAAATATGACAGGAGATGCACTGTGAGCAATTCGATGTATCCCGGTGATGGCTTGGATAACCTGTTGGCAGGTCGTATCCTGGGTAATCTAACGACCGAGGAGGAACGTGAGCTTATTGCACGCGACAGCCAGGAGACAGAAATCGAGTTAGAGCGGTTAGAAAGAGTAGCCGCAGCCATCCAATTAGCTTTCGAAGAACGCCGTCATACGCCGTTGCCCAAATCGCTTTATGACAAGATTTTATTCGACTCGAAATTCCAACTCAGCACGAGCAGGGAACAAGTCAGGTTAGGCGGTAAATCCAAGACTCTGGTCATGAGCGATTACACGCTGACACGTCGCGAGGTTTTTGCTTGGCTGTGCATGGCCGCGTCTCTTCTTGTCGCCTTTGGGTTGATGTACTCCGGTCGCGGTGGATCGCTGAGCTCCCTTGCCAGCAAACGAGCTCGACTACTAAAGGCCGATACGGAATTGATCCAAGTAGCCTGGGCACCTGGCAAGACTCCTTTCGGCCAGCCCGTAACAGGTGACGTAGTATGGAGCAACGAACGACAAGAAGGCTACATGCGTTTTACGAACTTGCCGGTAAACGATCCAACTAAAGAACAGTATCAACTTTGGATCATCGACCCTTCTCGAGACGACGAGCCGATCGATGGTGGCGTCTTCGACGTCAATTCAAAAGGCGAGGTGATTATCGAAATTCACGAAAAGCTAAAGGTGATTTCTCCAAAAGCTTTTGCGATCACCGTCGAAAAACCTGGGGGAGTAGTCGTCTCCACGCAAGCAAATCTTCCGTTGCTAGCACCTGTTCCCTAACCGCATCGCAAAAGTCGGAAACGTACTCAACGGCACAACCTGCTGCAAATCATCATTCAAAATCGGGATCTGCAGCAGTATTAGTCAGAGACCAGTTTCATCGCATAACTGCCTCGACTTAGTCGACGTGTGAGAAAGTCTAAGGCCGGGGTCACTTTGAATCCGACTCATCTAGATTGCTGCTGTTCTGGTGAGGCATAGCTTAGAATTTTCGCGTCACGGAAATCCGTTTTTTTGGGATATCGACCTCAAGCACCTTCACCCGTACAATTTCGCCGACGGTAACGACTTCGTTGGGGTCTTTTACAAACGTGTTCGACAATTGCGAAATGTGAATGAGCGCGTCTTGATGGACGCCGATGTCGACGAAAGCGCCAAAATGCGTGACATTGGTGATGACACCTTCTAAAACCATTCCCCCTCGCAAATCTTCCAAAGTGTGAACCGCATCCGCAAATTTGACGACTCGAAACTCGCTTCTGGGATCGCGTCCGGGTTTGCCAAGTTCAGATATGATGTCGACGATCGTGGGAATTCCGAATGGACCATCAACAAACTCATCCGGTTTGAGCTTCTGGCTAAGCGTCGCGTTCCCAACGAGCGACTTTTCGTCGGTGGCTAGTCTCTTTGCCATGCGACCGACGATTGCATAACACTCCGGATGAACAGCCGAGTTATCTAGGGGCTGATCCCCAGATCGGATGCGGAGGAACCCGGCAGCTTGTTCAAAGGCTTTCCGGCCAAGCTTGGGGACTTCCAACAATTCCTGACGATTATTGAACCGTCCGTTTGCGTTTCGATACTCGACAATGTTCTCAGCCAGTTTGGGTCCGATTCCCGCCACGTAGGACAACAAAGGCACGCTGGCCATGTTTAGATCCACTCCAACGTTATTAACGCAGCTCTCGACAACGCGATCAACGCATTTTCGGAGCAAGTTTTGATTCACATCATGCTGGTACTGCCCTACCCCGATCGATTTGGGATCGGATTTGACCAGCTCGGCCAACGGATCCTGAAGTCTACGCGCGATGCTAATCGCGCCGCGTACCGTAATGTCGAGCTTGGGAAATTCTTTTGCCGCAAGTTCGCTTGCCGAATAAATCGACGCTCCCGATTCGCTCACCATCACCCTGGTTACTTGCAATTTATTATCTCGAATCAAGCCACTGACGAAGGCATCCGTCTCTCGCGAAGCGGTACCGTTGCCGATAGCAATCAGTTCGACATGGAATTTTTTGACTAGCCCCAGCAACGTCTGGCCCGCTCCCGCTAAATCATTCTGGGGTGGCGTTGGGTAGATTGTGGCGTTCGTCAAAAATTTCCCGGTACCATCGACAACTGCGACTTTGCATCCGGTTCGAAATCCAGGATCGATTCCAATCGTCACACGCGGTCCGGCAGGTGCGGCCATTAGCAATTCGCGCAAGTTTTTGCCGAATACGTTTATCGCTTCTTCGTCTGCTCGTTCCTTGAGCACCTGCATGACAGCCGATTCTGTTGCCGGTAGTAACAGTCGCTGATAACAATCTTCGACGGTCGAAATCAATTCGGCAAAGAACTCGAACTGCCGGTTGTGAACCAACATCGATTTCAGTTCGCTCATCTCGCGCTCATCATCCAATTGCAAACCGACTCGAAGTATTCCTTCGGCTTCGCCTCGCAGCATTGCCAAGAGGCGATGCGAAGGAACTTTGCTGATGGGCTCGTGGTGGTCGACGTACATTTCGAATTTTGCAGCTTCTTCTTTCTTTCCGCGTTTTACCTGCGATGTAACATTGCCGAACTTCATTGCGTGCTCGTGGAGCATGGTGCGTGTCGTTGCATACTCCGACCATTGCTCCGCGATAATGTCTAGCCCACCCTGCAGCGCGGTAGCCGTGTCGGGAACGCCCAGGTCAGCGTTGATGTACTTGGCTAACGTTTCTTGTTTGGACCGTTCGAGCTTGGTTTGTCGTAGCAGTAAATCCGCCAAAGGCTGCAGCCCCTGCTCGCGTGCGATTGTCGCTCGCGTCCGGCGTTTCGGCTTGAATGGCAGGTACAGAATTTCCAGCGTTTGTAGATCGTCGCATGCGACGATTTTGGCTCTCAATTCCTCTGTGAGCAAGCCTTGCTCGGCAATCGTCTTGAGCACGGTATTTTTTCTAGCGGCGAGCGCCATCGCTTTTTCCAATGCATCCTCAATAGCGCGGAGAGCGATTTCATCGAGCCCTTTTGTCGCTTCTTTGCGGTATCGAGCGATAAATGGAATCGTGTTGCCAGCGCTCAGCAATTCCACAGCCGACGATACTTGGCCCTGCGGCAATCCCATCTCGTTGGAAATGTTTTTTATGGCAAGCGTTAAATCAAATTCGAATTCTGTTTTCATACATCCAACATTTCAAGAGTCACCACGGCGCTACATGACCATGCGATTCGCGAATTCTACCGCGCCAAGCTGAAACGAGAAGGGACAGAATTGCTGTGCGTCTACCGACTGTTCAGGCGATTCGTTTCTTAGGAGCACGAAATCGGATTCGGTTTGTACTCGACTGGCCATCATACAATTTGACTTGTCGGTTGTGATTTAGTCCCGTTTCGCTGTTGGCCGTCAGGATGAACCAAGATGAATGCCAGGATCGTGCCGACAACACCCGCCAAGTAGCTTGCATTGTGAATATAAGCGACACGAACAAAAGACCACTCGTCCTTGATGTCGTGCCGACGGATGATCTGCGACCAAACATCGTAGTCTGCGTCAGGGCCTCGCCAAATTCCGTAGGCGAACCCAATGAGGCCACCGAGCATCGTCACCCCGAAAATGATTGCAAAGCCAAATCGGATTTGCCTGAATGAGGCGACTGGAGTTTGGTTGGAAATGAAATGTCGAGCAAGAAACCAAGAAACGATAAACCCGACAACACCCGAGGATAGATAACCGACTGCGGCAGCAAACGGTCGATCACCTAAGCCGAGATCTGCGTAATAGAACTGTTTGAATTTGAGTTTACTAAAGTACTCAGCGGAAATCGAATACGTGATTTGATCGTTCAGCACTCCATATAGCCCGCCCACCAAGCCACCCAGCAGCGCCGCTTTGCAGATGGTTTTCAAGTCCGAGAGCGGAATCCTGGGGACGAAGTATTGCAACATGCACTTGCTCTCAATCGTTTCATAAGTGGTAAAACCAGTCTAGTTTGTGCAAGTCGTTACCAATATCCCGCCCTTAAATAGACATAGCCTTGTTTGGGCGAATAGTAGACCGTGAACCCCGCTCCGTTTGAGGCGCGAGGTCCCTGGAATTCAATATTGTCATCGGGATACTCCCATCCCGTATTCCGAAAGTACAATTCAAAGCTTTCGATAGTTAGCTTTTCGAACCCAACGTTCTGATTGGCAACGTTCGAATTTTCCGACCAAGCAACCGGTCCCTCTCCGCCTCGCTCTCGTTGTTCGTTTAACCACTCGATGAGCGAATCATTGTCGATCCGAAACCGCGCGACATGCCCCATGGCGTTGCTATAGACGGTGATGTCCCGCGCCTTGGCTGGCATCCAATAGGCAACTTTGTAGTGCGTGATCGCGGCTTTGTTTGGGTATGCAAATCCTCCGAATCGCCCGGAATCCACTGATTTGAGAATCACAATAAAAACAACGGGAAAAATAACGATGCTGGCGATGATTGAAACAACCAACGCCTTTATGAAGTTTTTGCTCGCGATCCAACTCGCGACGAAAACAATACAACAACAAACAACCACAGGAAAAAACGCAATTTGGAGTGGTTCTTTTATCCACCAAAACATCAAGCACATCCCAACTTGAATAAACTCTAATAACAACCGCTGAAGTGAATTATACCGCCTGACGACTGGCATTGTTCTTTCTTTGTGAATTCCCGTATCACTAAAAGGGAAACGCTGACAAGGATTCGCGTCGGTTTGGTTACTTTGCTGCCTTTCTAATCCATCAATCTCGCTTAGTCGTCAAGTTGAATTTTGGGATTCGCTTGAAAATCCATGCATTGACATATCGTCATGTTCCGATATGTTTATTTGTGAGATTAGTGGCTAAAAAGGGAGCCGAAAAATGGTGACAGCTAAAACGTCGGTCATAAAACTTACCGATGCAAACCTTGAGCAAGCGGCCGAGTGCTTGAAAACGCTTGCACATCCGAATCGGCTGCGCATGGTCCACATGATGTTGCATGGGCGGTACACCGTCGGGCAGCTTGCCGAAGCGTGCCATATTTCCAGCCCGATGGCTTCCGAACATTTGCGACTACTGCAACGATGCGGGATGTTGGCCAGTGTTCGCGAGGGCAAGTTTGTTTATTACGAAGTTACCGAGCCTGCTTTGAGTGGGCTCTTGAAGTGTATTGAAAAACGATTCGCAAGTGGAGAATAGATGATGAGCGTTGGAACAATCGATCCAGAGGGACTACGCAAAGCACTTGAATCGGACACTTGTGCCGTCCTAGTGGATGTACGTACTCCTGGTGAGTTTGGTCGTATGCATGTCCAAGGTGCCCGAAACGTGCCCTTGGATTCGTTAACTGCCGACGCGGTCAAAGCATGCTGCAATAATGGAACGAATCGCGTCTTCGTGATTTGCCAAGGCGGTACGCGGAGCGCCAAAGCTTGCCAGCAATTGTCGCAATCCAATCTTAACTTGGTGGACGTCCTAGGCGGGACGGCGGCTTGCGCGGCGGCAGGACTTCCTCTCATTCGAGGACGAGGCGTCATCGCTGTTGATCGCCAGATGCGGATCGTCGCAGGGAGCTTGGTATTGATCGGCACAGCGCTCGGAACGTGGGTGCATCCGGGTTTTTATGGCTTATCTGCGTTTATCGGAGCGGGTCTCGTTTTCTCCGGCGCTACCGATATCTGCCCCATGGTTGGAGCATTGCGCGCGATGCCTTGGAATAAGGGTTCTAGTGCGACGTGTTCGACCAAGTAGCGAACCATCATTTCGCAAGATTTGCTTTTGGAATAATCCGCTTTGCATGAAGGATGAATTGGATGGCCGAGTCACTTAAAAAACTGCGCATTCTCGTTGTCGGTGGTGTTGCGGGTGGTGCATCGGCAGCGACGCGTGCACGGCGTGTGAACGCGGACGCGGAAATTACGATCTTTGAAAAAGGCCCGGTGATTTCCTTTGCGAATTGCGGGCTGCCCTACCATATCGGCGGCGAAATCGCCCAGCGTGAAAAGTTACTCGTTGCAACGCCCGAGCTTTTTCAAAAGCGATTTGGCATTCAGGTTAAGACACAGCACGAAGTCACCGCCATCGATCGTGCGGCGCAAACCATTTCCGTAATCGATCACGCAACCAAGACGACTCAGTCGCTTGGTTATGACCGCCTGATACTTGCCACCGGTGCCGAACCGATATCGCCACCGTTTTGGAACTCTCAAGCCACAAACTTGTTTCACTTATGGACCATGCATGACCTCGATCGCATCATGCAACAAATGCGGTCCGGCGTCACTCGTGCAGTCATCGTCGGTGGCGGTTTTGTGGGATTGGAAGTCGTGGAGCAGTTGCATCGGCGAGGCGTGGCGGTAACCGTCGTCGAGCGGGACCCCCAAGTCTTACCGCCTCTCGATCGACCTTTTGCCAGGTTGATTGAGGAGCACATGTCCAACAAAGGCGTATCGCTCAAGCTATCCGCATCCATCGAACGCCTCGAAATGAACGGCGACTTAGTTACGGCCGTTTGCTTGCAAGATGGTTCGTCCGTTCCAGCAGATTTGGTAATCGTCGGTGCAGGCGTCCGTCCCCGAACTGCGATTGCCAGCGGTTGCGGTCTTGAGATCGGAAAAACGGGAGGAGTCCAAGTCAATGCGCATATGCAAACTTCGGATCCGCTGATCTATGCTGTTGGCGACATGGTGGAGTATGAACATGGTGTACTTCAAGAATCCATGCGTGTGCCACTTGCCGGACCAGCAAATCGCGCTGGGCGAATCGCCGGTGCGCACGCTGCATCGGGAAAATCTGATTTGATGGGTTCGGTCCTGGGCACGGCAATCGTTCGCGTCTTTGACCAGACCGCAGCCTGCACGGGGCTCAATGAAAAAGTTTTACGAGCTCGCAAGATGCCGTATCGCGTCGCCATCATCCAAGCCGCCCATCATGCTGGATATTACCCCGGCGCGCAGTCGATGCAGCTCAAGCTTTTGTATTCTCCGGACAGTGGCCGCATTCTCGGTGCGCAAGCAGTCGGCGGCGATGGCGTCGACAAGCGAATTGACATTATTGCAACCGCCGTGCACTTTGGCGGAACCGTCCGCGATTTGGCCCAGTTGGACTTAGCCTACGCGCCACCTTTCGGCAGTGCTAAAGACCCAGTTCACATGGCCGCCTTTACAGCTTGCAATGACCTGGATCACACCCCTACTGTCGTCCCTCCCGATTTCGACTTGACGAACAAACAAGTCGTCGATGTGCGAACGGCCAAAGAGCGTCAAGATCTGCCCTTACCGAACGCGATTGCTATCGGAGTCGATGAAATGATCGACCGCTGGCAAGAACTCGATCCCAACCAAGACACAATTGTCGTTTGCCATTCCGGCAAGCGCGCCCACGTCGCCGCCTGCTGGCTTCAAGGTAAAGGCTTCGCGTCCGTCAGCAATTTGACAGGAGGCATGGCGATTCGAAGTTTAATGACTTGACGTTCGGGAAAAACGTTCTTAGTTATTTCGCGTTCAATTTTGTTCCACCAAATGCTCTGAGCAGCGATGCTAGGTCGCGAACTGGTCTGATTATTTACCGGTGTGGCCTACTTTGTTGCAAACAAGATTCGCTAACTTTATTGCATCGCTCTTTTGTTAGAATGAAGGCATGAATCTTCTCGAAGCCATGTCGGACCAAAGAACCTTTCCGGACACAAACGGGCCGGTTCGTGTCATGGAGACGCATATCTCTTGGGTGTTCCTGACTGGACAATGGGCTTACAAAGTCAAGAAGCCTGTCATTAATCCGTTCTTGGATTACAGCACACTGGAACTTCGCAAACACTACTGCGAAGAAGAACTGCGAATCAACAAACGATTCGCGCCGCTCATTTACGATTCGGTTGTACCGATATGCCAATCGTCAAGCGGAATCAACCTGAGCGGCGACGGGGAAGTGATTGAATACTGCATCAAGATGCACGAGTTTCCTCAGTCGGCTTTGTTGCTGAACATGCTGCGAGCGGGAACGCTGGTCGAAAGTCACGTTGAACAACTTGCCGGAATACTCGCTAAATGCCATGCGGGGGCGACTCGCTTGACGACGAAGCAACCTTGGGCGACCGCCGAACAGATTACTGCCGATGCTCAAGACAACTTTCGGGCTCTGGTTGGTCCGCTGCCCCAACAACTTCTTGCCAAGCTCGCCCATGTCCGTCGACAATCGGATAACTTGCTTGGGCAGCTAGCTATGGAATTCGAAAACCGAAGGCGCGACGGGATGGTTCGCGAGTGCCACGGCGATTTGCATCTTGGCAATTTGATCTGGTATGGTGATCAAGTTCAATTGTTCGATGGTATTGAGTTCAATGAAAGCTTTCGTTGGATTGACGTCATGAACGATCTGGCGTTTGTGCTGATGGACCTCGAAGATCACAATCGCCGGGATCTCGCGAATCTGCTACTCAATCGTTACCTCGAAGCAACGGGGGATTTTGAAGGTCTACGGGTGTTGACCAATTACAAACTCTATCGAGCCATGATCCGAGCCAAGACGGCAGCGATGCGTGCCAACCAACATCGCGATGATCCGGCGTTGGTCGAAAAAGCGTTTGGCGAAGTAAATGATTATCTCGATTACGCTGATCATCTGCTGGATGCGCGACGCCCCATATTGATTGTGACTCATGGTCTTAGTGGCAGCGGCAAGACGTTTGGTACTGAACCGCTACTTCGAATTCCAGGAGTGATTCGAATTCGATCCGATATCGAACGAAAACGCTCTCACGGGATCGCTGCACTTCAATCAAGTGAGTCGTCGGTTCGCGGTGGAATCTATAGCGAACGCGAAAGTCAAGCGACTTATCAACGACTTGTTAAACTCGCTCACACTACGCTAGATGCGGGCCATAGCGTGATTTTAGATGCCGCCTGCCTTCAGAAATCGCAGCGCGATTTATTCGTTCGCCTCGCGGATGAATTGAAAGTAGAATGTTGGTTGCTCCCGTTCGCGAGCGATATAGCAACCATGCGCGAACGTGTTCAATCACGAGCGAACCTCGGTCACGACGCATCCGAGGCGACCGTCGCAGTTTTGGAATGTCAGCTTAAGGAATACATCCCGCTAACAGAATCCGAGCATGACCGAGGCACAACGGTTGATTGGTTGAAGGATCGCCTTAGCAATTTTTCCATGATGGATCGCAAATGAGTGAATCCAGCGTGAAAGAATTGGCTATGAATGACACTCTCCAGCCCGCCGACGCTTCGACGATGGACGAAACACCTTCGCAAGTCGTTATCGCTAAGATCCTTGGTCAACGTTTGAAAGCGGTACGAAAAGGCTTACGGTCGATTTTGAAGGGACGCAATGTCGATGTCCATCCAATGCGGGTCGATTTGCGCCGCGCCAGTTCGTGCTTGCAATTCTTTGCGCCGTATCTCAACGCCAAGCAATCCAAATCCGTACGCCGCACACTTCGCGATTGTCGGCGGAGTCTGGGCTTATTACGAGACACCGAAGTCTTCATCCAACGAAGCTTGGGATGGACAACCTTGGTGCCTACAGAAGAGCTTGGTGAATTTATTGTCGACTTGGCCCGTTCCACCAAACCCAGTCAATCCAATACGGACCCACATTTTTCACGTTCAAAAGCGAAAAAGACAGACGACGTAATCAGCACAGGACTCCGCTTGGTCACCAAAGACGTCAAAGCTAAGAACGATTCTTGGCGTGATTTGATTCGGTCTCAATTAGAAGAAGACTTGCTCGCACTCCAGCACCCCTTGCAGTCGGAACCACCCGTCAAAGATGCACTTCATCAATTTCGCATCTGCTGCAAACACGCCAGATATCAGCTGGAAGTCATCGACCAAGCCGACATCTCGGATGTTAAATGGCTCATTCAAGGTTTTAAAAAGGCACAAGAGGATTTGGGACACATTCACGATACGTTCGTTATCCTAGAACGTCTTCATCATTTGAAAAAAGATCGATGCAAGCTTTCGAAGACTTCCATCAAGACGATCATCGCTAGCGAGACGGCTTTGCTAGAAAGTCACGTGCAGACTTTTTCCAGGTGGTGGCAAAGTGAACGAATGCTTGACCAACTAAATGATTGGCTTGCCGGATAAATTTTCATTGTTGTGTTCGACGCAGCGAGTCCGATTGAATCTCATAGCCTCTTCAATTGCAATGCGTAGCGATTCTTTTGCACAACGCAGCTTGTGGCAAATCGATTCGAGCGAAATCTTTTCAACGTCGGGTGGCACAAGTTCCGCTGGTTGAGTTTCGTCGCATCGGATAGATTGAGGGCTGAGGTTACCAGGTCTAGGATTCGATATCACCGAAGACCTTTTTCTCAGTTTAGTAGTTCGACGTGGCCAGAAGAAACTGGCTTGGATGACAAAGGAAAACGACATGCTTCATGAAGTTAGTGGCGATATTCTCCTCAGTGGTGCACAAGCGATTGCGCATGGCGTGGCACCGAATGACCATTTTGATAGTGGACTGGCACTTGCTATTCGCGAAAGTTGGCCTGCGTTGTCGAAAGACTATCGACACTACGCGCATCAAGCGCATCCCAAGCCCGGGGAAATTTGGGTTTGGGGCGGAGTCGGCGGAGTTCGCGTGTTTAACTTGATGACACAAGATGGCGATGTCGCTCACGGTTCAAAACCCGGTCGTGCAACTGTTGCCAATGTGAATCATTGCCTTCGGCGATTACGACACGAACTAGAAAAGGGCGACGTCAAGAGCTTGGCGATGCCGAAATTGGCAACGGGAGTAGGCGGTCTCGATTGGGCCGAAGTTGCTCCTCTGATCAAACAGCACTTAGGCGATTTGCCGATTCCCATTTATGTCTATACGACCTATCACAAGGGCCAAAAAGCAAACGAAGCGGGTCTCTAACGGACCAGGCTTGCTTAACTACGCATGATCCTGTGCGGCAGCCATCGACCGACATGACGCGAGTATTGGGGCCAATCTTGGGGAAATTCTTTTTCCAAGGTTGGCTCTTCGTATATCATCACGCGTAAATGAAATACAATTGCCATGACGCCCGAATAAAGCCCAACGACCGGGCTACCAAAGTAAATCGACCACCCAACTACAACTAAGATTACACCTACGTACATCGGGTTGCGGACGAAACGATAAAGCCCGCTGGTCAGTAGTTTTTTCGGTGGGTCCCAGGGAGCTAATGTCCCTTGACCAATTACAAAGAAATCCCTTACACACCAAGCCACAACACCTGTCCCCAACACGAAAAAGACTAAGCCGATTGAAAGTCCTTTTCCTCGCCATGAATCGATTAGTACGATTCCAATTGGTACAAGAACACCAAATACGGTTGGCAATACAAGAACTGCCCACGTTGCGCTTGCCAACCTCCTGAGCTGAGCGGGTTTCATCGTGTGCGATTTTCCTGACCATTTCTAAGAATTTGGCGCATCCTCTGCGACTACAATGCCCACATTTTCTACTACAAACGGTGGGGCGATTCCACTGCATGTGATGCGCAATTATACTGCCTGACGAGTATGTTTTAGAGTTTTGTTATCTTCGCAAACCTCGTTCCTTCCCACCTCGTTCGCCCGGAAACCTAGTTAACATGCGAAATATTCCGACGCCCAGCCTCATCGCTTTTTTAGTTCTGGTCCTATTCGTTGCCGAAACGCGTGCACAGTTGGGTGCTACACCTGCTGCTTCGTTTCGAGTGCCGGAAGGCTTCCAAGTCGAACTCCTTTACGAAGTGCCTATCAAAGAACAAGGTTCTTGGGTGAACTTGTGCGTCGATCTCAAAGGCCGACTGATAACCTCGGATCAATATGGCAAGCTTTATCGAGTCGACGTGACGCAAAGTCCTGTCAAAGTCGAAATGCTCCAAGTCGACATTGGAATGGCTCAGGGATTGTTGCACACCAAAGACGGCCTTTACGTGGACGTAAACGGTAACGGACCTTCCGGTGGTGGACTCTATCGCTTGCAAGATTTGGACGGCGACGACCAGTTCGAAAAAGTGGAACATCTGATTCCAATGAATCCGGCTGGCGAGCACGGTCCTCATGCGATCATTCCGGGACCAGATGGACGACTTTATTTGTGCGCTGGCAATGCAACGGACATTCCCGCAATCGCAAAACAATCGCGAGTGCCACGACATTGGTCCGAAGATCATCTGTTGGGCCGGATGCCTGATGCACGCGGATTCATGAAAGATCGCTTGGCCCCTGGTGGATTCATCCTCAGCTTTAATCCAGATGGATCGGATATCGAAATTGTGACAACGGGATTTCGGAACGAATATGACATTGCGATTAATCAACTTGGCGATTTGTTTACATACGATGCCGACATGGAGTGGGACATTGGTACGCCTTGGTATCGTCCGACGCGAGTCAATCACGCGATTAGCGGCGCAGAATTTGGCTGGCGCAACGGTACCGGCAAATGGCCGGAGTATTTCGCTGATAGCTTTGGTGCTGTAGCCAATATCGGGCCCGGTTCACCAACCGGCATCTGTTTTGGCACCGGCGCGAAATTCCCCGCCAAGTTCCAACAAGCTCTCTTTATCGGCGACTGGAGTTATGGTGTTGTTTACGCTGTCCACATGACACCGTCGGGAGCGAGTTACACGTCGACCTTTGAGCCATTTTTGTCAGCCGCACCGATGCCCGTCACGGATATGGTGATTCACCCGGTTGATGGCAGCATGTATATGGCCATCGGCGGACGCAAAGTGCAGTCTGCCTTGTACCGAATTAGCTATACCGGAAAGGACTCGACAGCCCCTGCCCCGGTCCTCGATAACGCCGACGCCGCAACGGCACGCCAAGTTCGCCGCCAACTCGAAGTCTTTCATCGCAATCTCAAACCCGAAGCCGTCTCTGCTGCATTGGCTGAACTTGAAAATCCAGATCGCGCGATTCGGTTTGCTGCCCGGATCGCGCTCGAACACCAACCCGTCGACGCCTGGCGCGATAAAGCCCTCTCGGGAAAGTCTGCTCAATCTGCCATCACTGGAGCCGTTGCGTTGGCTCGGTCTGGCAAACCAACCGATCAAGCCGCTATTCATGATCGACTGGTCCAACTGGATTGGGGAAAGCTGTCTCGCGTCGAGAAATTGGAATTGCTGCGAGCATATCAATTGAGCTTTACTCGGCTTGGCGAGGGCACCCCTGAGCGGCGTTCCAAGATCGTCGAGCAACTGAATTCGCACTTCCCATCTTCTGATGATGACGTGGCCCTCAATCGCGAATTGGCGACAGTGCTAATTTATTTGTCGGCACCGCAGATTGTCGACCGAGTGGTCGCGCGAATGAATTCTGCAAGTTCACCCGATGAACAAATTCACTACGCTATCAGCCTGCGTCAAGCCGCTGGGTGGACTCCCGAACTACGCAAAGCTTACTTTCAGTGGTTCTTTGACATTGCCAGTGCACGCGGTGGAGCGTCGTTTGGTGGTTTCATCGAAAACATCCGTAAAGCTGCGATGGAAAAGCTTACGGATGCCGAAAAGCAAGCCTTGGGTGAGCTAGTCCAAAACTTGCCTCCACAAAAAGACCCGCTGGCCGACTTGGCTCCCCGTAACCATGTTCGTGACTGGATGGTTCAAGATCTCGCTGGCAAACTCGATGCTAAGACCTCCGGTTACAATTTTGAACGCGGCAAACAAATGTTTGCAGTGGCCCAGTGCTACAAGTGCCATCGCTTTGGAGGCCAAGGCGGCATTCAAGGTCCCGATATCACCGGAGTGGGAGGCAGGTTCAATGCCAAGGATCTTTTAACCTCGGTCATCGAACCCAACAAAGAAATCAGCGACCAATATCAATCGACACAATTCTTAACCGACGATGGACGTGTCATTGTGGGTCGCGTCGCGAACTTGAATGGCAATACATTGATGATCATGACCAATATGCTCGATCCAGGAAACTTCACAAACGTCGAACGAACCGAAATATCGGAAACCAAACCCAGCCCTGTATCGCAAATGCCAGGCGGGTTGGTAAACACGTTGACCGAGGAAGAAATTTTGGACTTGATGGCTTATTTGCGTAGTGGCGGTAATCCCAACAGCCCCTATTTTGCGAAGTAGCGGCGATTGGTACGAAGCGAACCTATGGACTCGAACACTATACCGACTTTCTACGAGCACGAAGCGCGTGAAGCATTTCGTCGCTCGCGTCGGATACAGCCCGATAGGATTCGTCGCACCAAAGTTGCGCTTTGCCAACTTCTCGAACCCTTCGATCAAGCTCTGTCGCGTTTCGATCCGGCTGATCAAGAGGCTGCGCGAGAGTCGTTTGATTGGGAACCATTGCGAGTGCTGGAGGCGCGCGAGTCGTCGTTGGATCGTTCGGTCAAAATGGTCCTCGAATGTCGCGACGGCGCTCGAATTGAGACAGTCCTGATTCAGGCCGAGACGCCGCGCACGAGCGTTTGTGTTTCTACTCAAGTCGGCTGTCGGGCTGGTTGTACGTTTTGTGCAACGGCGCGAATGGGACTCATGCGGAACTTGACGGCATCGGAAATTACCGAGCAGATACGCTTGGCGGGACAGCGGTCTCTGCGAGGAAATCGTCGTCTTCGCAACGTAGTATTCATGGGAATGGGCGAGCCGCTTCATAACGAGCAAAACCTCTACCAAGCGATCGACTGGCTACTGGACCCGCAGCTATTTGCTTTGCCGCATCGGAAAGTCACCGTTTCGACGGTCGGAATTCCCGATGCGATGCGACGTTTGGTCGAGCGTTATCCGGGGATTCAAATTGCGTTGAGCTTGCATAGCGCTAATCCCGATTTGCGAGCCAAGCTCGTACCGTGGACTCGTCAAACCGATTGGCAGGAATTGCGCGAGACCGTGCAATGGATCGCGAGCCAACCAAGGATGCATCGGCATCAAGGCCCGATCATGATCGAGTACATCATGATTCAAGGAGTCAACGATTCGCTGGATGACGCACAGGCGTTGCTGGATTATCTTGACGGCGCATTTTGCATTATCAACTTGATTCCATACAACGCAATTTCTTACGCACCGAATTGGCAACCGACTCCTCGGCCGGATCGAGAGCGATTTGCCAACTACCTACGCGATGCTGGCATCTTTACCACCATCCGCTATTCCATGGGCTCCGACGTCCAAGCCGCCTGCGGTCAGTTGGTTCAGTCGATCAATTGATCGCAATAGTTCGCACTGCAATCGACTGAGAGTTTTCGCAACGCGGAATTGTCGGATGGTAACTGCACCCGCGGGGAAGATGCGGGGTTGCAAGTCGACGGAAATTCTGTCTTTGTAAAGATTGTGAAAACGGTAAAACAAAGTTGGTGGATGTATTGCGTCAGACGATGGACGCTGAACGATTGGGCCGGGCGCGATTCGGAAAGAATGTCTGGGTTGGGAGACGGAGCGGATAGAGCGTAAATCGCTCGTTGGATAGGCATGGAGTGGACGACTAGAAAAGACTCCTGCACAAGTTTAATTCAAGCCTTCCGTGTGCGTTTTCCGAACAAGACTCCTCATCCCCCTACCCCTTCTCCTCAGAAGACTGAGGAGAAGGGGAGTTAGGAATTGCGAGTGAAAGTATTTCTTGGTTGCAAGATTTCGTGGTCGTAATATTTCTTGGTTTTGTCATTGGTTGGCTGTATCCAGTGCTTTTATTATCGGGATTTTTGATTTGTAAGAAAAATCTCTAAGCGAATCTGGCTGGTTGATTTGTGGTTAGGGGCTGCTATAGTCTTTATCACGCGTGCGGTGGCAGGAGGGAAAATTTCCGACTGCGAAACAGGGAACTTTGGTGCGATTCCAAGACGGCCCGGCCGCTGTAACTAGCGGGGTTTTCCAAAGAAAACCCAGGGTAATTCACAATCTGAAAAGCCATTACGTCTGCAATTTTGCTTGACGCTCGAATTGTCCGAGCGGGATGTGAGAAGGCCGGGATTACCTAACGCTGGAAGTCAGAAGACCTACCGCGCGTCGAGGTTGTTCGTATCCTCCAGGGTAGGATCGGCGGCTGCAATCGAACTGCATGGTGCGGCGATTGCGCATTTCCATATTCTCGATTTCCATTTTGGCTCTCTCGGCTACTTTCGCCTCTGCATTTGCGGCGACGGGTCCGCTTGCGTGCCTACGTGGCGATCACATCTTGGGATTGATCACATGAAAAGATCTGCTTTTACACTCGTCGAACTGCTTGTCGTTATCGCCATCATCGGGATCTTAGTCGGACTGCTCCTACCTGCAGTTCAGGGTGCTCGCGAAGCGGCACGCAGAGCGCAATGCAACAATAATATTCGGCAACTTGCCTTGGCCATGATTAACTATCACGACACCTTCAAGGTCCTGCCACCAACGAATTTACCGGGCTGGCCGAAAGTGGTGATGTGGTTTGGCGAAGTCGACTACGACACAAATACCGTTGATCGCGAACAAGGCTTTCTTCCGCGTTTCTACGAAAACAGTCGCGGACTCGTTCGTTGTCCCAGCATGACGGGTCTCGAGCTATTGTTCGACGGGGAAACGGGTGGATATGGCTACAATCAAAATCTCGGAACCACGCTCTATCCGGCTCCCGATTACATTCCTACGCCGGTCACGTATCGGCTTGCCGATTTCGCTCCGCAAGGCACGCATCGCGTGATCGCATTCGCGGATTCCGCACGGATCGAATTGCCTTGGTCCTCGACCGGTCGAATTCGTGTGACCGAGAATTTCTTCTTGCAAGGTCCCGATGACTACGAACTATTTACTGCTCCGAATACGCACTTCCGACACCATGGGAGCATCGCATCGGTCGCTTTCTTGGATGGACACGTCGAAGGCATGACGAACATCGGTATTCCGTTGCCCGGTTATTGGCCTGAGTTGGCGAAAACGAAAGCCAAGAAATACAATATTGGCTATTTGACGCTGACGAGCGACGGTGGCAATAACACCCAAGACCCTGTTTTTAAGTAAAACAGATCTGCAAACCACGGCGAAACAAGCATCTGACAAATCCGTCAAGCAACTTGGCGGCTAGGCAATCGGCCAACAACCAACCACAATGGCGACTTGATTGCCAAGTGTGGCAAAGGATTTTTCGGGTTTGCGGCTACACGGAGTGCAGCAAGCTTCTGACTGTCCCGATCCCGCGACGGCTGACTTTTAGGTTGTCTTTTTGTTGTCAGTTTGCGTTCGGTGAATATCGATATCCATGGGCTCTCGCGAAGCAATTACTGCGATCGATCCGTCGGCCCTATGGCTGCTTGTCAGCTATTCGGTAGCGATCGTTTTATTTTCGACTTTGGGTGGTTGGCTGCCATCGCTGATTGCCCTCACGCATACTCGCATGCAGGTCGTCATCAGCTTTGTCGGTGGGTTGATGCTCGGCATAGCGATTTTTCATTTGCTGCCGCATGCGATTGTCGAAGTCGGAATGGAGCGGATTGATACGGTGACCTGGTCAGTCATGGCTGGGTTACTGGTCATGTTCTTTTTGCTTCGGGCATTTCATTTTCACCAGCACGGGCCAGCCGACTTTGGTCCGGCGATGGAAGAACAGCTTTGCGAAGAGCACGCGCACCACGACGAGCCCGCCGATGTCGATTCGACACACGATCACGACCATGCGCATCAGCACCACGGACACTCCTGCGATCACGATCATGGACCAAGCGAGCCGGGACGATGGTTGGGTGTTTTGATTGGGCTGGGCCTGCATACTTTGCTCGATGGCGTGGCTCTCGCGGCAGCCGTTTCGGCGGATTCGCATAGCTCCGAAGGATTTGCGTTTTGGGGCGCAGGTGTATTCTTGGCAATTTTGCTTCACAAGCCGCTCGATGCAATTTCCATCACCAGTCTAATGCGAGTCGATGGCCGCTCGACCCGAACGATCTTTATCGTCAATCTCGGGTTTGCTTTGATGGTACCTTTAGGAGCGGGACTGCTCGTGTTGGGGCTTTTAGAGCAAAGCCAATTTGCAAATCAAATGATTGGTATAGGGTTGGCTTTTTCGGCCGGTGTTTTCTTGTGCATTTCGTTGTCCGATCTTTTGCCCGAAATGGAATTTCACTCGCACAATCGCATGCGACTCACCGCAGCACTGTTACTGGGTATCCTCACGGCAGCATTGATTGGATACATCGAGCCCGAACACGCTCATTCCGATCATAATCATAGTCCGATTGAGACGATCGACGGAATGTAGCGTGATGATTAGTGGCAATAACGGGTGCTTGACCGGTTACTTAAAGAACGCAGCGTTCTGATCGCCACCTGACAGGATGTAGGCGATGAGGTCTTTGAATTCTTGCGGATTCAGAGCATCCATCGTCCCGACCGGCATTTGCGATATCTTGGAAACGTTCATTTCTTCGACATCCGATTTTTTTACGACCGTCGGTGGAGCGTTCGCGTCGAGCGTGTAGACGTGGTACTCATCGCCGATTTCGACGACGCGGCCCAGAAGCGTTGTTCCGTCATTGGTCAGGATTTGATGCGAGCCGTATTGGTCCGAAATCGCTTTGCTCGGTTCGAGAATCGCGTCCATCAAGTCGGGCAATGCAAATTTTCGACCTGCGGTCGACAAGTCAGGTCCGATCGCCCCCCCCTCTCCTGCAAACCGGTGGCACTTGGCACACGTCGTTGCATGAAACAGGTTACGTCCGGAATCGAAATTGGCACCTTTGATTTCGGAGCCCAACTCGGCAAGCGCATCGGCTTTGCTCCACTTTCGCCCCGGGCCTTTTGCCGGAGTGGCGTCATAAGGCTTGCCTCCTAAGGGAACACTGAGGATTTCATCGTAGAGGGGAAGTTCGCTGGGCGGCACTGTGGCAAGGGCATCATCGCGCATTTGTTTTAGGAATCCGGGAAAACTCGCGCCGCCTGGATGCATGGCTGCCTTGTTAAAAAGTTTTAAATAGGTGCGACGCAAATCGGGTGTCCAGCCTGTTTTTGCATTTCGCAACACAAACGCATAATGGATTGCGCGAACGGGTGGCATGTTGTCCATCATGGCTTGGACGGTTCCTCCGTAGCCAGCGTTGCGTTTGGCAATTTCGCTCCATTGTGGAATGGGTTCCGTTTGACGTGCAAGTTCGTCCATCAGTGCGACCGCTTTGGACACGACGGAAGGCGACTCAAGGAAAACGAGCAGTTGTACGACTTCGGCATTCAAGCTTTCCGATTTCGAAGGGAACATAGCATCGAATTTCGCGATCAATTTGGCTCGCCATTCGTCGGACGGTTTTCCCAAGCGAACGAATGCCAATTGATAGGTTCGTGCAAGTGCGAGTTGATCGAATTCGGCGATCTTGCTGGAATCGATTTTGCCGAGCGAAGCCAAGACGCTATCAAGATCTTCTGGTTTGCCTTGACGAGCCAACGCCATGAGCGCGGTGATAGCTGCTCGCGGATTTGTTTCGTGAAGCGCGCGGTCACGCCAGCTATCCACTGGTCGATTTTCAAGGGCAATGCGTGCAGCGTATCTAATAAAACGGTCGGCGTGTCCGAGATTGGACCAAATTAAATCCATGTCGGCCTCGCCCGGCCCATGAAACGATTCGAGTCGGTGACGCAGTGCGCGAAGCTCCGCATTTCGGGAGTCTTTGTAGTCGACTGGGGCGGTCGACTCAGAGCCGGTATAAGTCACACGGTAAAGCGATGATTGTGTTCCGCGACCTCCGGCTGTGAAGTACATAGCACCATCGTGCCCAATGATGGCATCCGTCACTTGCAAAGGCTGGCCGAAGACGAAATCCTCGACTTGACCTTTGTAGCTCGCGCCATCAGGAGTCAAGTGGACCGCGTAAATGGTGCTGTACGTCCAGTCGAGAATGAAAAGGGCTTTTTGGTACTTGGCAGGGAATTTGGCACCGTAACCAAATACGACTCCGACAGGCGAACCAGGACCGATATCGACTACCGGTGGTAACGAGTCATCGTAGTAAGCTGGCCATTTTCCAGTACCGCTGCGCCAGCCAAATTCGCTGCCGCTCGTCGCGTGGCATACACGCGTGGGGCGGTACCAAGGCGAACCAAAATCCCATTCCATATCGGCATCGTACGAAAACAATTCGCCGTCGGCATTGAATGCAATATCGTATTGATTTCGATAACCCGAGCTGAAAACTTGCCATTGCTTGCCGCTTGGATCGACATTGCAGATCCAGCCACCCGGCGCGAGGATTCCAGCAGCATGACCATTGGCGTCCCATCGACGAGGCAACAGATGATCTTCGCCCCAATTGGTAGGTAACCGACTTCCTGAAACTTTTTCGGGTAGTGGAGTGTGATTGCCCGCGTCGGCGAATATCGATTTTCCATCGGGTGATAATATCAGTGCATGTGGCCCATGTTCGCCGCCGCCGGGAACGGGCATCAAGTATTCTTCGGAGTCGACCAAGCCATCGCCGTTCGTATCCGTCGCGCGATGGAGACCCGGTTTGTCACCATTGACCATCACGTACAACGAATCGAAGGCCCACAGCAGTCCTTGAGCACCGCTTAGTCGAACAGGCAGTTTCTCGACGCGCGTTTCGGACTTAGGATCATCAAGCTTGGCAGGCTGAATCAAGTACAGCCCTGCTCCGCCTTGATCGCTGGCAATCAATCGGCCTTGGGGATCGGTCGTCAAGTTTACCCACGAGCCCATGTAGGACGGGACGTCGAAAATCTTTTCGACTTTGAAATCGCCTTTGGCGGTTACGTTTTTGGCGAGCTGCGCGATGGCTGCGGCGGGCGGCAACGCTTGCCCCACCGCAGCAGCGATTCGACTCGCGTCGATACTTCCGCTCCATGGCAAGCCAGATCCACCGGCTGGGCCAAATTCTTTCGAACCTTTCCACGACGTGTCGATGAATCCAGCGGACTTCCAGTCCCCATCGACCGGCAGTGAGACTTTCCAGGATTTGTCGGTAACGAGCGAAGTTGTTTTGTCCGCGTCGCTAGTCACGTCGAGGCGCGCGATGAATCCTGCCAAGCCGCCTTCGTCGATCGCTTCGACTGCGATAATGTTGTCGCCTTGCCGAAGTAGTTTCGTGACGTCGCTCGATTCGAGCTGTGTCCATTCGCTACCTGCGAGTGCGTGTTGTCCGTTGATAAACAGCGTGAACTGATTATCGCAAGTTGCCGCAACGACAGCTTTCTTGATCGGCGCATTGATTGCAAGCTTTTTACGAACCACAATTTTCTGCGGCAATGGCTCTGCGGCCAACCAAATCCATTGCGGCACAGGACCCTGTGCGAGTGCTTGGGACGGAACCAATTGCCAAGTCAAAAAACCGATCAACATCAAACAAATAGATCTCACGAACAGTGCTCCTCAAAGCAGGCGGGGCGGGGAAAGTGTGAAAACACAAATGGGAAAGGAACAATTCCATACTAAACAAATGGTCGGATGAAATCAGTCGAAGTTGGGTTGGTATAAAAGCAGTGGTATTAAATTGGTGGGGATCAGCGGCGTGGCAAACAACTAATGCGGGCGCGAGATGGCGTGGACGTGGGACCAGTATTGCGAAATGGCTTTGGGACCCGAGATAAAGAAATGACCATTGACTTGACCAGTGCATAACTCCATCGCGTCCATCGGTGGCGGAGCGCCCAAGACGAGCACGGGGCTCCCCTGATGCTCGGTGCCGATCAAGTCGACGATTTCTTTGCGAGGCCTAGGGAATTCCACATAACGGACATCCAAGTTATGACGCAGCTTGGGAAAGTACGTCAAAACGCCCGTGATATACGCACAGTCGGGACAAAAATAAGGGACGCCCGGACCATCGGAAAAATTCTCTTTCAAGACGAACAAAATATCGCGAGCCATAGCAAACCCTTTTCATCTGGTTGCGGATTAAAACAGGAATGGGAATCGGCGTTCGAACACAACGATCCGAGTAGTGGACGTATTGTAAACGAATTTCAACGGGATTCCTACAAACGAGCACCGCCTAGTTCCCAATCGATCGGCAAACTTGAAAAAATTGACCTTCTAAGTCCGCTACACAACTGGCTCAATCCAAGTGGTTGAACTATTGTGAAATCACTCTCAGTCGCGAGAACTTCGTGGCACTGACTTTATTTGTCTTGGAGTCAGGGTCGATTGTTGACGGACTGATTTCGTACGCTTCACCTCTATTGCTGGAAAATGCAAATGTCGAATCGACGTCGATTCCTTGTTCAGTCTTCTATGGTCGCGTGCGCGGCGGCAGGTCGCATTGGCTTTGGCCAAACGGCTGACAACAGCGGCGCAACACGAGCGTTTGTCGGTGCAAGAATTATCCCAATCAGCGGCCCTGTCATCGACGAAGGAACCTTGGTGGTTCGCGGTGACAAGATCGTCGCGGTAGGTAACGCTACGGATGTGGCTATCCCGACGGGTGCCGAATCGATCGATGCCAAAGGCAAATGGATCATGCCGGGTTTGGTTTGTACTCACAGCCACCTCGGAAATATTGGAGGAGCTGACAGCAGCAATCCGATTCAGCCGGGTGTGCGGATCATGGATTCGATCAATGTGCGCGATTCAGGTTTTCGGCGCGCGTTGGCGGGCGGACTGACAACTCTGAACATCATGCCGGGTTCTGGTCATTTGATCAGCGGGCAAACATCGTATGTCAAGCTTCGTTTTTTCGATGGTGGTCCTCGGACTGTCGATGACATATTGATCCGTGATGGCCAAGGCAATCCCATTGGCGGATTGAAGATGGCCAACGGTACCAACTCCATCGGCGATGCTCCTTTTCCTGGCACGCGCGGTAAATCGGCGTTCTTGGTCCGCGAGCAGTACATCAAAGCACGCGAATACCAATTGAAGATCGCTGCTGCAGGGAACGACGCCAGCAAACGGCCGCCGCGCGACCTCAATCTCGAAGCGCTCGTCGAAGCCATGCAGGGCAAACGAATCGTTCATCATCACACGCATCGCCACGACGACATCGTTACCGTATTGCGACTTGCACAAGAATTTGGTTTGTCGGTTGTACTGCATCATGTCAGCGAAGGTTGGCGTGTTGCCAAGGAAATCGCTGCAGCAAAAGTCCCCTGCTCTATTATTTTGCTCGACTCACCGGGCGGAAAACTTGAAGCTCGTCATCTGCGCTATGACACTGGCAAGATACTTGACGAAGCAGGCGTGCGCGTTGCGTTCCATACCGACGATCGCATCACCGATTCGCGAATATTTTTGCGAATGGCCGCCTTTGGTATTCGCGGAGGAATGTCGCGCGAACGCGGGCTTGAGGCGTTAACTATTGCCGGAGCCGAGATGCTTGGATTGCAAGATCGCGTCGGATCGTTGGCCGCAGGCAAGGACGCTGACTTTGTCCTATTCGATGGCGATCCATTATCGGTCTACAGTCACGTTCAACAAACTTGGGTTGAAGGCCGTGTAGCATTTGACCGCTCACGACCCGACGACCTAAGAGCTGCCGAAGGCGGCTATGGAGCAGGCGACGATATCGATCCGTTCCTTTGCTGCTACGATCAACCTTGGCAGGCCGCCAAGTAGATTTTTGGCTCCCACGAGAATATTCACTGCGATCATCTTTCATCTATTTTCAGAAACATCTATCCATGTTCCAGTTCAATGCCCATTGGTTCAGAAAGTTTTTAAGTTCGCGGTTGTGGACAGCGGCCCTCTTCGTCGCTTTGTGCTTTTCGCGATTTCCCCAAGACGCATCGGGGCAGACAGTTGTGGTACGTGCAAGATGGCTTCACACCATGGCTGGCGAGCCGATCGAGAATGCTGCTGTGCTACTTGTCGACGGCAAAATTTCGGCGATAGCCAAGTCCGACCAACTAAACATTCCAGAAGGAGCCACAATCATCGACGGCGAGCACGTCACGCCGGGACTCATCGATGTTCGCACATCGGTGGGTTTGGCGGGAATACTCAATTCGCCTCAAGACCAGGATCAACTGGAAAGCTCGTCGCCCATGCAACCCGAGTTGCGAGCCTTGGACGCTTACAATTCGAAGGACGACCTTATTGAGTGGATACGTGGTTTTGGTGTCACGACTGTTCACACGGGGCATGGTCCGGGCGAGCTAATTTCGGGGCAAACCATTATCGTCAAACTGACGGGGAACACCGTTGAGGATGGGCTGATTCAGGATGGTCCGGTTGTTGTTTGCACGTTGTCCGAAGGAGCCAAGAAGACCGGCAAGGGCAGCCCAGGCACTCGCGGCAAGATGATGGCCATGTTGCGAACCGAATTGATCGCGGCCCAACGCTACATGGAAAAAGTCAACGCCGCCCAAGCTAAACCCGATAGTGATCCTGTCGCGCGCGATCTAAAACTCGAAACCTTGGCAGCGGTGTTACGTGGCGAAAAAGCTTTGATGATTTCCGCCGATCGTGAACAAGATATCTCGTCGGCGCTGCGGCTTGCCAAGGAATTCGGAATTCGGCTGTGGCTCGAGAGTGCTTCGGAGTCGTTCCTGTTGTTAGATCAAATCAAACAAGCAAACGTTCCGGTTTTGTTGCATCCCAGTATGGCACGGTCAACGAGCGATCGGCAAAGTTTGAGCTTTTCGACGGCAGCCAAATTGAAACAAGCGGGAATCCCGTTTGCGATCGAAGGCGGTTTTGAGTCGTATGTACCAAAGGCTCGCGTCGTCTTGTTCGAAGCAGCCATTGCGGCCGCAAATGGACTCGATCGTGAAGCGGCCTTGGCCTCCATTACGATCGAAGCTGCAAAGATCCTTGGCATCCAGGCTCGCGTGGGCTCTTTGGAAATCGGCAAAGACGCCGATGTCGCCGTGTACGACGGAGACCCATTCGAGTACACCAGCCATTGCACGCACACGATCATCAACGGCCAAGTTGTTCACGCTGAACCGCGATAATAGTTTCCTGCTGCGATGCGATCGTATTCATGACGCATCGCGATTCAAGTTGCGTGCAGGAACGAAACTAATTACCAGTCGAAGGTGAGTCTTCTTGGGATGCTCCCGCTTGGTCAGCAGCTTGAATCGGTTCGACCCAGAGTTGATGATCGTCTGCATGATATTGGTATTGCATTCCGGGCGGCAGCTTGGGCAGGTCGATTCGATTGAACTGAATTATCTTTTCCATGAACTCCTCATGTGTTCTTGGATACTCGCCCTTTTCGGCTTGATACAAGTTCACGGCGTGAGGCACGGCGATCTCGAAAGCGATTTTTTCTTTCGTATTGAAAAACGCGCTCGCCGGTCCCGAAATAATTTTCCCGACGCCTTGTTCATTATCTAAACTGCGGCCTTGTTGTCCGACACCGACGCGTGCGACTTGGGCGGCAGGTGGATTGACCGCAACGTTCGGTACAGTTGCCGCTGTAGGCTCCGAATCGGCAGGCGGATTACAACCCGCAAACAGGAACGCTAAACAGACAACTGTCAATTTTATTCGCATCAACAAAACTCCCAAAATTAATCAAAGGCTCTTTTAACTAAACTACATTCTTCGCGCTCTTCGCAAACGACTTCGCGGTGCAGATTTTCAAACCGTTCGGCGATAAGTGCCGCGCGAATATCGCCTCGCGGAAAGCACTTTACACTATTTATGATCAGATCGAGTTGCTCCAACAGGCTTGTTTGCCAATTAGCGATTTCACGACAATCGGTGTACAACGTGGGCGTCACGTCGGCGGCGCGGGCGAGATAATCTTCGCCGACAACTCTCCGAAAGTGCTGGGCTAGCATCCATCGAAAATCATCTAGCTCGCTGATTAGCTTATGCCGTACGGCCCATGCAAATGGTCGGCGAGCCCATTTTTGAAAGAGGCAGTCCAACTCCAACATCGACTGTTCCAGCAGCGTTTGCGAGTGGTTCAGACAGATTCTGATACCATTCAAATCATCTTTGTAATTCGTCATGTTCGATCTCCAACAATTGACGGGCTCGAACGAACTCGCTTTCATACGAAATTCATTTTACCGAAAGCTGGGTGCAAGTCAGCGTTTTAACGCCGATTTGTTGGAAACAACCCGCGCGGTCGATATAACCCGAAGGTTGGGCTTTTTCCGAAAGTCCGTTCCAGGGATATTTGCCCTAAGTTGTCGCTTGGCGTCGCCGTAACGACGATACGAAGAGCTATGATCTAGTAACATTCGTCGACGAATCGCCGCCGGAAATCGCACTTCACCGTAATCGTTCAGGATCAGAAGCCATGGGAAAAGTGGTTGAAACCGTTCAAACCATCAATTCGGCTGTTCGAACCTTTATCGCCGTTGTGATTTTGGGTGGGGCAGGCATCGGCGGGTATTCGTTTTATTCCAAGTACTCGGAACGCGACCGCGAACTGCGAGAAACGAACAAAGCATTAACTTCGGCAAAACTGGAGTTGGATTCGGCCAAGACGGAATTGGCGAGCAAAATCCAACAAGTCAACGATCTCGAAATCGACGTCGCTGAAAAGCAAGAACGTATCAATCGTCTCGAAACGGCGCTGCAATTGTTGAAGGTCGATCAACGGCTTGCGAGACTCGAGATTATTCACCAAGACAAAAACGAAGAATCGGGTGAGATAACTACCACCGTCCGATTTGTCGAGTTGTCACCTAATGGAGATACGATTTCGGATCAGCGCGAATTCAAATTGCATGGCGATGTTATTTACGTCGACAATTGGATCGTCAAGTTCGACGACAAGTTTATCGAGGAAGCCGACCTCGAGCGAGGCACGTCCCTGTGCCTCTTTCGGAGAATTTTTGGAGAGAATCAATCTCCCATCGATGGTTACTCGCTGGACGAGGTTGGTATGCGACCGCAAGCGTACGCGCGAGGCGGCGTGATGAGCGATTTTGAAAAGGAAATCTGGAAGGATTTTTGGGAGTTTGCAAACGATCCGCGCCGCGCTGCCGAGATGGGCATTCGCGCTGCCAACGGCGAAGCCGTATCCGTCAAAGTTCGCGAAGGCATGAAATACTCGCTAGAGCTACGAGCTAGCGGTGGCATGTCCATTTCACCTATCATTGAGCAGTCGGAAACACCCAACCCCTAGTTATTGGACGGACTCGATAACTTGGATTTTCTGATCTACGGGGACGTTTTCAAGAACCGTCGTGCCGCCTAAAGGCCAGTGAACGGTTACTTGGTCGATCGACTTGGCCGATCCTAATCCGAAATGAAGCGAAGCCGAATTCGAGCTTGCATAGCTCCCACCGCTGTATCGATGCCGGACGATCTTGCCATCGCCTAGCTTGCATTCCACATAAGCTCCAATCGCGTCGCGATTGCTTTTCGTTCCAACTAGGTCGACAAAGAGATAATGACCAAGATGCTCCGACCGATTCTCTAAGACAATCGTCGGCTGCTCGATCATCGAAACAATACAGTCCACGTCGCCATCATCATCGAAATCGCCGACAGCATGACCGCGTGCGGGGTATGTGTTCGCAAAAAAATCGCCCGATTTGCCAGAGTGATTAATCAGGCGCTTTTTCTCTAAGTTCTCAAGCATGTAGGGCAGTTGTTGTAGCGTCGTCCCGGATGGAAATCGCGATGTATGGCCAGACACTACCATGACGTCTTCGTCACCATCCAAGTCGGCGTCAAGGAAATTCGTGCCCCAACACACGTTCCGACTACCAAGTGCCATGAGACCGGCCGGCCGTGTACCTAGTCGATAGTAAGCATTTCCTTGGTTCGCGTATAGCTCGCAATATTCATCTTGGTAATTGGTGACCAAAAAATCAGGAAGCCCGTTTCCGTCAAAATCGCCCACGCCAATGCCCATGCTGCCGTCAGGTACCGATCGGCTGCCAAGCGACGTTCCCGAGCGGCTTCCAATTTCTTCAAACTTGGCGTGACCGTCGTTGAGTAAGTAGATATTTGGGTTCACATCATTGGCAACGTAGAGATCAATGTCGCCATCGACATCCCAATCCCCTGCGACGACACCTAGTCCGCGACTAGGCTTTGCTGGTGACGACCCGGATTGATCGAGGAGAGCGCCGGTTCCGTCTTGAATCAGAATCTGATCCGCTTCCCCTTCGAAATCCGCTGGCACGCATCGATCGCGTTGACCACTCCTCGAGAAACAGGGCTTTTCTAAATCCCAATTCCATTTTGCATAGTGCGTAACATACAAATCGAGATTGCCGTCATTGTTGAGATCGCACCATGCGGCACACGAACTCCACTCTTTGTTTTGAAGGTCGGCTCTCTGGCTCACATCTTCAAAGGTACCATCACCCATGTTTTGAAAAATCTGCTGACCGCCGTAACCCGTGACAAAAATATCGGGATACCCATCTTGATCGTAGTCCCCGATGGTAGCACCGAATGAGTAGCAAGTACTGCCGTCAACGAAGGCCTGCGAAGCGATCTGTTGAAACTGCAGTTTACCATTTCGACGAAAGAAGGAATTTTCAACAGGTGAGATCGATTTGTCATTAGCGATGTTGCCTCCACCGGGCAGAAACAAGTCATCGTCGCCGTCTCGATCGTAATCGACCAAGCCGATTCCACCACCAATGGTCTCGATCATACCGTACAACCAAGACTCTTCACCATTCCGATAAACAAAGTCCACTCCGATATCTTTGGAATGTTGCACCCAACGAAAAGGACTTTCGGCGTTTGCCGCCGCTGTCGTTCTTTGTTTGCTCTTCGACTCTGTACTGCTATTTTTCGCTGAGAGGTTGGGCTTGGTAATTGGAGATTCAAGCGGGGTTGGCTTTGGTTTCGCATCGCACCCTACGACACAGGCAATGAGTCCGAGAACGCTGCCTAGCACGATCAAAGCGGGCCGGTATTTCCATCGAACGCCGTTCAGTTGAAACCGGATTGATAAATCAGTCCCCACTGCTGATCACCCCGACCTCAGGAGCGGGAACTTCGGGCATGAGTTGTTCGGCCATTTGTTGATGACGAAGCGACTGTGTTGTCATGCGTTCTCGGCGATAAAAATCCGCCATCAATTGGTGAGAGACTGCATCGCGCGTTTCCATGGCAAGGACAGACAAGATTTGGCCACTGCCAGCTTCCGGTGACAGGTAATACATCATCAAGTGACCGAGCTGACGTCGGATTTCCAGATCCGAAGGATTCGCATCGAGCAATGCAATCAATTTGTCGATCTCGGGTTGTCGCGCTTGGCTTGCTCGGGCGATCGCAAAATACTCTTCGGCTTTTTGAGCATTCCCCAGCGCTTGCTCCGTTCTCGCTTGCAACTCTCGAAATGGCGCAACTTCTGGCCAGCGATCAACCAACTCGGTCAATATCTCTTGGGCTTCGGCGGCATGGCCGGCGTCGAGAGCAGATTGGGCTTTGCTGTAAAGGAAAGCGGAATCTTCAGGACCATCGGAAACAACCTGTTTAAAAATGGTCCAAGCTTCTTCAGCCCGCCCTTGGTTTAACAAACACTGTGCGTAACCAACTTTTATGGCTTTGTCCTCGGGCCTGAGTTGCACCAATATTTCAAAGTGCTCCTCCGCTTCCGGTAACTTAGACTGTTCTACTAGCAACTCGGCCAGTCGCAATCTCGCTTCCCAGTACTCAGGATCTTGATCGACTGCTTTCTGCAATAGCTGGGTCGCGGGCGCGATTTGATAATCAACTGCACGATAGACGCCGTCCCAATAATTGATTCGCGGGTTATCGGGATTCTGTTCTCGCCACAATTCAATCACCCTGCGTCCGTCACCAAGGTGCCAAGTCTTGGCATATCCTTTCAAAAACGATTCATAGACCTCGTACTCGCGCCCCGCATACGATTGCAACATTGGCCCCAAATGCTTGTAAGGCTCATCCGTAAAACCCGTCTGTGCAAGCCATAACCAGAGTGGCTGTTTGGCTTGATCCGCAGACATGCCAAGCTCGATCGCTCGGTTCACGTGTTTTTCCAAGCGAAGGGGATCGGCTAATTTTCGATAGGCTTCAGCTCGTGCGAACTCGAACCTTGCATTTTTTCCCAGCACGCTTTCCCAAGTGTTAAGGCGTTGTATCTGATTCTTTGCATCGCCAGCCAGGATGGCACTCTGAGCATTCGAAGCGATCCAAACCGGAAGCAGAAAATACGTTGGTACAAGTGCTAACGCCAACGCCATCAGCGAGTAAACGAACCAACGCCATCTTGTCGTTGACTGCATCCAGCCACCGATGCTGCGAGTGATAAATTAGAAAAGCCACAGGAATCATTTTGCGTTGCGGTTAGCCGATTGGCAAGCGTTATCCGCTCTACTTCGAACGCTCTACCGCGAATTCGGATTATTACGAATGGTTAACTCCCCTGGGTGCGTTTTATTTTTAAAACTCTGAAACAGAGGTCGCGCAATCTACCACCTTGATCGGAACACAATTTCTCAAGTAATGTTTGCCATTACCCTACCAACGCAGTCGCACCAGCCAAGTCTTCCTGCTAATTCTCACGTAAAACGACTGATAGCGTTGCAAACCGAGCGAATGGGATCGACTCGAAGGTTGACGGGAAGTGACGTTTTGGCGAACAAACTTGTCAGGAAGGGGGGTAACCACCGATTTTGTACCTATTTGGCGACTGAAACTTTGACAAAAGATTCAAATTTGCCTTGAACAGCCACGCTCATTCCCTTAAAATGCCGGGCTTCCCAAAGATATCGTCCATGAGTCGGAGTGTTGGAATGACTTTAGATAAGAGCCTTAAAGTTCGCGCTGGAGCGATTAAGAGCCGAAATGTTTTGACTCGTGCTGAACGGATCAAGCGATTACAAGACCTGAATAAATGGACCGACGAGCAATCGGTAGTCGGTATGCCTAAGGTCCGCGTGCCGAAGATATCGCTTAAGAAAAAGAAGAAAGTGAAGAAGGAAGAAGAAGCCGATCCAAAGAAGAAGAAGAAATAGGCTGCTTCGCAGATTTGATTTTTATCGAATTCAAACGCTTTGGTTTCCGCCAAAGCGTTTTTTATTGGTTGGAGAAAATCGGTCAGAATCCTATCCTCGAATCCGAGCTTACAAACTTGAATTCAAGCTTATTCGAGCGGCGATTGCTCTTCGACGATTTGGATTCGGGAATTGGCGTTCACAGCTTTCAGCAGCGTCGAATTGCCCGCTGGCCATTTTACCGTTATTTGGTCGACTTTTTCGTTCTTGCCCAACCCAAAATGCAAGACCCGACTGTTGGAGCTACAGTAGCTTCCTCCGCTGAAACGATGACGAATGAACTTCTGAGAGCCCACCTGACATTCCACGATCGCTCCGATGGCGTCCCGATTGCTGACAGTTCCAATAAGATCGATTTCTAGATAATTGCCGACTCGCTCCGAATCGTTTCGAAGTAGCTGAGCGGGCTGTTCGATTTGGGATGCGACTGCATCGAAGTCGCCGTCTAAATCAAAATCCGCCATCGCCAGACCTCGTCCTTGCGCAGCGCCGCTAAAAAAATCTCCAACCTCGGAACCACGTGAGATCAAGCGTCGGCCGAGTTCGTTTTCCAGGAAGACCGGTTTCTGAAGTGAACTGCGATGCTGGGAACCGTAGGATGGGTGCCCGGTCAAGAACATGACGTCTTCGTCACCATCGCAATCCGCATCGTTCCAAACAATACCCCATCCGACAGTTCCGTTTCCCAAAGCCATAAGCCCCGCAGTACGAGTCGCCAGCCGATAATATTCCTTGCCCTGATTCGTATACAGTTCGCTGTATTGCCCATCGAAGTTGGTAATGAGGAAATCGGGATGCAAATTGCCATCAAAATCGCCGACGCCAATTCCCATACTTCCATCGGGAAACGAATTGCTGCCCAAGGCAGTTCCGCTGGAAACACCTTTTTCTTCAAACGTCCCATCGGATTGATTAGAAAACAGAAAATTGGGATTCGCGTCATTCGCAACATAGATATCGCAATCGCCGTCGCTGTCCCAATCACCAACAGCAACGCCCAGTCCACGCGAACCCTGGCTTTGTAGAATTCGGGAACTCGCGTTCTCGAACTTGCCTTCGCCGGTTTGATAGAGCAAGACATCTTCCTGCCCTTGAAAATCGGTCGGACCACAAACATCACGCTCACCATGGGAATCGCTGCAATGGGGCTCGGTTGCTGCGGACCATTTCACGTAATGCGCAATGTATAAATCCAATTGTCCGTCTTTGTTAAAGTCGCCCCAAGCGGAGGAGGACGACCAACCGTTGGAAACGAGATCGCAATTGGCGGAAACATCTTCAAACGTTCCGTCGCCTTGATTGCGCATCAAGCGATTCGAAGTTAAACCGGAAACATGCAGATCGGCGAAACCATCTTGATCAAAATCACCCACGTTCGCTCCATGCGAATAGTCGTTGCTTTCCAAGACAGAAGACTCACCGGCGATGTTGATAAAATTTAGTGATCCCATATTTCGCAAAAGAGAATGCGGTGAGCCCGTTGTCGTATTGTCCGCAAGCCAATAACCACCGCCGGGCAGGAAGATATCGTCACGTCCATCGCCATCGAAATCGATTATTCCTACGCCGCCTCCCAGCGTCTCGATAATCGAAAAATGGCGAGTCTCTTGACCGTTATGGTGGACGGCGTCGAGTCCTTTTTCGCCCAGAGGAAGCGACCATCGGATTGCAGACGGACTAGCCGTTCGCGTGGCCGCTTGTTTGTCTTTTATGACGACAGCGTGCGGTGCTGCCTTTTGTTTTTTTTCCGAATTGTCCGTGCAAGCCGGAAGCGAAACGGCTACAGCTAAAACGGAAACCCATAATCGAAATAGCCGTACGCATTTTTTTATTCGAGCAAATCTAGACACCAGCAAGCCCCCTCTTCCAAGGCCACGTCATCAGGATAATTGCTCATTACACGACCGACTCGATTGCCGATCGTGCTTGTAGGATCTCACAAGTTACCAGCCTACCTGTTATAGGCCTGCTTGCCGTGATATTCGATGTAGCCAAACAAGACTCGAACAGTTGAGACAGAACTAATTGCTGACTCGCTCGATGTACTCGCCAGTGCGCGTGTCGATCTTGATAACGTTGCCTTCCTTGATGAATCCGGGAACGGTGAATTCGCCGCCCGTTTCTGCTTTGGCGGATTTGGTCACGTTGGTGGCCGTATCGCCCTTGGCACCTGGATCGCATTCCACAATTTTGAGTTCAACGTGATTGGGAGGCGCAAAGATAATTGGGTTGCCATTGTACAACATCATCGTACAAGCCATCCCTTCCTTGAGATACTTCCAATTGTCATCGACTTGTGAATCGCTCAATTCGTATTGTTCAAAGGAGACCGTATCCATGAAGACGAAAACGTCGCCTTGGCGGTAAAGATATTGTGTATCGATTTCTTCAATATCGGCCGATTCGAGCTCATCGCCGCCTTTGTAAGTTCGATCCAACATCGTATTGCGCACGAGATTCTTCATACGGCATTTGTAAAGCGCATTACCTTTGCCCGGCTTTACAAACTGCACTTCTGTCATCAAATACGGCTCACCATCGATTTGGATTTTGATGCCTTTTTTGAAATCGCTTGTTTTGTACGTCCCCACAACACTTGTCCCAAAATAATGAACTCATAATTGGCCGAGTCACTCACGCGTCTTCGGCATGCCAAAATACGAATCGAGAATTTTAGCTTGAAGGGCGATTTCTGCGAAGTCTGATCTAGCAGTTATTGTCAATCAAAACCACTCTTTTTGGCCCCAAAAGACGCATCCGCGCGATGTTTCCCGCAAATCTAGCTATTCAATGCAACAACAACGATCAACCGTCGTCGGCAATTCTGCTCCGTAATGACTTCTGGTAGCCTTTAACTGTTTTCGAGGCTTGCAGTAAAAATTGTCGATACTTTACGATCATCTCATGTCGCAGGTTAGTATGTTGTGCAGTCCAACTCACTTATGGTCGAACGCAAACGGCATCGCAAAGTCGGCTTGAACACAGCATCCCTGTCGCTTGCGATTTGTTTCCATTTTCCATCGTCTCCTACAACTTTCTCCACAGCCTCGCACCATGACCGTCAGCGCTTTGCCAACTGAACCCCCGACACTTTTACACACCGAGCCAGTCGGTTGGCAGCGTGCTTTAGCCCGTGCGATTCGCGATCCTTTGGAATTGGCGCGGCGTCTTGCGTTGCCCGAGTCGTGGGCTGTACAAGCCCAAGAGGCATCTCGAGATTTCCCGTTATTTGTCACACAAGAATTCGTTGAACGCATCGAGATCGGCAATCCAAATGATCCCCTACTCCGCCAAGTCCTACCTTTAGCAGTCGAAATGCAAACCGTGCCGGGATTCGTGAGCGATCCAGTCGGAGACCTCGACGCGCAATCCGTTTCGGGAGTGTTGCACAAATATCAAGGTCGAGCTTTGTTGATTACCACCGGTGCGTGTGCCGTTCATTGTCGTTACTGTTTCCGGCGACACTTCCCCTACAGTGAACAACCAAGTTCACAGGACGAATGGACTCCGGCTTTAGAGTACCTTAGGCAAGACACAACAATCTCCGAAGTGATTCTATCCGGCGGCGATCCACTGACGATTGTCGATAGCAAACTGGCTTGGCTTGTGGATCAGCTCAGCGACATACCTCACCTACGCCGACTCCGAATTCATACGCGTCTGCCGATTTTTTTGCCGCAGCGCATATGTGACGCAATGTTGAGTTGGTATACGTCAACTCGACTTGCGAAATGGATGGTGCTTCATGTAAATCATGCTCGTGAACTTGATGGTCAAGTCGCCGATGCGATTAAAAAATTACGTGGGGCCGGGGCTGTCATGCTTAACCAGTCAGTGCTACTCGCAGGCATCAATGATAATGCCCAAACGCTGTTTGAGCTCTCAGAGCGATTGATCGATTTGGGCGTTGTTCCGTATTACTTGCATCAACTCGACCCCGTTCAAGGAGCGGCACATTTTCAAGTATCCGTGGAACGGGGACGCGAGTTGATCACGCAGCTTGAATCGCGATTGCCAGGGTATGCCGTCCCGCGATACGTCGCAGAGTATGCTGGTCGTCCGAGCAAGACGGGACTCATGAATGTTCGCTCGAATCCAGAAATCGTGGACTTATGAAAAAAACTCTCTTGTTAATGCGGCATGCCAAAAGCGATTGGAATGACGCGACGCTCTCCGATTTTGAACGCCCACTCAATCCTCGCGGCAGGCGATCCGCACCGCTCATGGCAGAGTGGCTAACGGAGCACGATTTGGTTCCTGATATCGTGTTGTCCAGCACTGCATGCCGAGCGCGCGAAACTGCGGAAATCGTTACTCAGACGCTGCAATATCGAGGTCCGACGCAATGGAACGAACGACTTTACCTTGCCTCTCCGGCGGTTCTTTTAGAGGCAATTGGACAAACTGAATCGCAGCACACTTGCTTGTTATTAGTAGCCCACAATCCCGGTCTGGAGTCTCTGGTCTCCTCGCTCGGCGAGACGTTCTCGGCAATGCCTACCGCAGCGATCGCTTGGTTTGAGTTTGAGTCCGAATCTTGGCAGCTCACGCCCCGTCCGAGCAATTTTCAACTCATCCAAATTGCTTGCCCGAAAGAGCTGTAAAATAGGTTTTGGCGCGCACCAACGTAGTCCACAATCGCCACGCATCCCATGCTTACCAAGTGTACGAGGTCGTTGCATCATGAACCGTTCGAAAATTGTCGCTGGGAGTCTTCTCATGTTATTAATGACCGGCTCGAAGTACATCGCTCAAGGTCAGCAACTTGGTAATGCAACAAAAACCGAGTCAACTCCGATTGCTGCCTACGATCGCCCAACGAACGGACCGATCCACCAAAGCCGGTCCGTAGTCTATGCTCGCAACGGAATGGCTTGCACGAGCGATGTCCGCGCAACCCAAGCCGCCATCGACGTACTCCGGTCGGGAGGTTCCGCCGTTGATGCCGCGATTGCAGCGAATGCCGTATTGGGCGTCGTCGAGCCGATGAGTTGCGGCATCGGTGGCGATCTTTTTGCGATCGTATGGGAAGCCAAAACAAAAAAGCTTCATGGCCTAAACGCCAGCGGCCGCAGCCCGCGCGAACTGTCGCTTGCCGAGTTACGCGCTCGCAAACTAGAGCAAATCCCGCTTGATGGCCCGCTGTCCTGGAGCGTGCCTGGCTGCGTTTCCGGATGGCATGATCTGCATTCGCGGTTTGGCACAATCGCTTGGACTGATCTTTTCTCCTCGGCGGTCCATTTAGCCGAAGATGGATTCCCTGTCGCTCCTGTCATCGCTGGCTATTGGCGGGGAGCGGAGCGACTAATGCCAACTTTACCTGACTCGGCTGCCACGTTCCTGATTGACGGCAAAGCTCCTCAAGCAGGAGATGTCTTTCACAATCCTCGCCTCGCAAAAACGTACCGAACAATCGCCCAGCAAGGCGCACAAGAATTTTATCGAGGGTCCATTGCCGATCAAATCGTCGCCTTCAGCAAATCGGCCGGCGGTTTTTTCAGTAAGGCCGACTTTGAAAAACACTCCAACGACTGGATCGATCCCGTATCCACAAACTACCGCGGATACGATGTTTGGGAACTACCACCCAACGGTCAAGGCATCGCAGCTTTGCAAATGCTGAATATTATCGAGCAATTTGATGTTCGGTCGATGGGATGGGGCTCTGCGGAATACTTGCATTTGTTAATCGAGGCAAAGAAATTAGCCTTCGCAGATCGCGCGCAATTTTATGCGGACATGAATTTTAGCGATGTGCCCGTACGCGAACTTATCAGCAAACAGTACAGCATTCGCCAAGCGAAACGCATCGACCTGAATCGCTCGGCCGTAGATGTACCGCCAGGCGACCCCAAACTGGTCCATGGTGACACAATCTATTTGTGCGTTGTCGACAAAGAAGGTAATTGCTGCTCTTTGATTCAAAGCAACTACCACGGCTTTGGCAGCCAAGTTGTTCCGGGGCAACTCGGTTTCGCGCTACAAAACCGAGGCAATCTCTTTTCGCTCGACGAGCGTCATCCGAATAAGTTTGAACCGGGCAAGCGGCCATTTCACACCATTATCCCTGCCTTTGTCACCAAGAACGGACTTCCCCATTTTGTTTTCGGCGTGATGGGTGGCGATATGCAACCTCAGGGTCACGTTCAAGTCCTAGTGAACATGATCGACTTTGATATGAACATCCAAATGGCAGGCGATGCCGCTCGAATTCGACACGACGGCAGTGCGACACCAACCGGAATACCCATGAAAGCTGGTGGCGGAACGGTTTTGGCCGAATCCGGCATCCCAACTGCCACCATCGACAAATTGAAAGCTTTAGGCCATCAAGTTCAATCCGAAGGTGGTGCTGGTATGGGTGGCTACCAAGGTATCTTAATCAATCGAACCAAAGGTATCCTCGAAGGCGCAACGGAAAGTCGCAAAGACGGCGTGGCACTCGGAATTGAATAACTTGCCATGGAAGTACTATTTGGCTCTCCATATTTCCGCTAACTCGGAAAACGAACATAGCCAGCAAGCAACATGGGATTCGGCATGTTGCTCCTGGCTATGTCGGACGTGGACAGAACGATCGGATAATTCTTGACGACTCGACTCTTGCGATGCGGGAGATGGGCCCGCAAGCTATCTTGTCGTTGTTGGTTTCTTGGTTTTCGTTTCCCTAAAAATATTTTCGTAGCTGCTTCTTTATGGATCTGTTGCTGAAGCGACAAACCTTAGACGATTTCGACCAGGCTTGAGAACTTACAGAACCCGTTTGCTTTTCAGGAGGATTGGGGTTCGGTGGTACTCGTGGACTTACGGCACAATTTTTCTAATGATCCTTGTATCATCTTAGAGACGTGTTCTTCACAAAAGCTTTTCAAGTTTATCTAACGCAATCATCAATTGATGCCAGTGCATGACAGCTTCGAACGTTTCGATTTCGGTTGCATCATCGCGATCAAAACCTTGTTCGCTAATCCGAATGGAATCGTCAAGCACCAGCAAACCTTCGAGCATTGCACGGTCTTCTTTTTGATCAGGGGTCAACGTGCAGTCATCGTAGATCGGTGCGATTTGTTGCATGACACGATGCACAACCCAGAGTGCTGCTTTTTGGGTTTCATCGGTGTCGATAACTGAACGCAACGTGCCGCTTTGAACGTAAAACTTGGCCATTTCCTTAACCCTCCGTGACGGAATTGAACTTGTTTGTGACTGCGATTTGGGATCATGTTTGTCAGTGTTGTTCCTGACAGTAATAGTTATCGCGAGTCGCAGGACACCTTAGGTCACACGGAGAAAGAAATTTCTAATTTCTGGGAAAAGCTCCCAATTTGCATGAAAAACCCATCACCGCAAGTGATTTCGAGAAAGCTACTTTTTGGCACCGATACAGATGAGTTTCGAAGAAGTGCGAATGAGGAGATGGTCTTGATCAGCGGCTGGCGTCGAGCGCACGAGCGCGTTTAATTCGATACGGCCGAGTTGTTGTGGCGCTCGCGAAGCAGCCATGATGGTTACCGCTCCATCGTCTGAAATTCCTATCAAACGCCCGGCAACAATAATGGGAGAGGAAGCAACATTCCCTCCGACACGTTCCGTCCAGATGACTTTGCCACTGGGCAACTCGATACATGAAACAATTCCGTTGTCTGCCCAGAGAAACGCCAAGTCGCCCAATACGACCGGGGTGGGAACGTAGGGAGCCGCTTTGGTGATACGAAAGACTTCTTTTCCGGAACCATCGGACTGCATTGCGACAAGGATGTTGCCGCCGCCTCCGGAACCTTGAGTACCGATCAACAGATCACCCGCCAATACTGCGCTGCTACAAACTCGCTTGTCAAACGTGACTTTGTTCCAAAGCGGTTTTCCATTCGACGCATCAATTGCGAAAAAGCCATCGCCGGTATTCGCGTCGAGGATGACGGTTCTACCCTGATCGTCTTTTTTCACACACGGTACACCGTAGCAAACGCGGGTCGCCGTCCTTGGAGTTTCCCACAGCGTCGTGCCAGTTGCCGGATCGAGGGCCAGCATTCGACTCTTGCCGGGTTCGACTCCTGGCGGCAATTCGAGTACATCTTGGCAATCGTACAATATCAGTTTGCCATCGACCAAGATCGGCGAAGTTCCAAAACCGTGCTGGCTCACGTATCGTCCAAAGTCACGCGTCCAAACTTCCTCACCATCGTGCGTAAAGGCTTTGACCGTCAAACTCTCATCGGATGCCCAAGCCACATACACCAATTTTTCATCAACGCACGGTGTGCTGGAGCCATAACTGCTGAATTTATGCAACGCGTGAGGCTTGGTCGCGTAATCTTTCTTCCAAATGACTTTTCCGGTTTCCAAATCACCACAAATCACATATCGAGTTGCCGACTCAGGATCGCCGCTCAAGACATACACGCGACCATTCCAAATCACGGGCGAACCGTTTCCTTCGCCGGGCAAGTCCATTTCCCAACGGACGTCGGACGGTTTCCAAGGAAGTGGCACTCGGCTTTTCTCGATCACACCCGATCCGTTGGGACCTCGAAAACGAGTCCAACTTTCAGGAGATTCCGTCAAGCAAAACGAACTTGTCGAAAAATACGCTAACAGAATCATTCCGGCTCGGAACATTTTCAGGTCCTTGTATCGTGAGTAACGTAACTCAGTAGTAATCATATGTTTTATTGGGAGATATCGAGAGAGGCAGTAAAGTCAGCAACTTGATCGTAACGCCAATTCCGGTTTAACGATTTACGAAAAGCCATCGAACGTTAGTTCTTGATTACTTCGGAAGGCACGGCACCATCAAGGTAACGCCAATTCTTAATATAACCAATCAAGTCCGCCATTTCTTGGGGCGAGATTTGTGCTTCAATCCCCTCAGGCATGAGCGAGACACCCGTCGCCTTTAATTCCGCGATGTCGGATCGCGCGAGCGTCGTCACCTTGGCATTCTGACCCCGTAACGTCACCGTGTTGGCCGTCGCTTCGGTCATCACACCTTCGACAATTTGGCCATCTTCAGTCACCGCCAAGTAGCGAAAATAGTTATTGTCGATCGCCCGATTCGGATCGAGGATTGAAATCAGCAACTGGGCCGGAATGTGAACTCGCGAGTCGGAAATATCGGGCCCGACGGCAAAACCGTCGCTAGCGATCTTATGGCAAGCTGAACAATGCTTGACGAATAGCTCCTTGCCATTAACGAGGTTTGCTTCTAATTCCAAGCACGACTTGTACTTTTCGACGACGGCAGCACGATCGGCCTGTACGGCTCCTTCCAGAATTTTGTTTATCCGAAGAACCAGAGCGGGTTGCTGAACCGTTCGCAACCGTTGCATTTGCGTTGCGTCAAGGCTCTTGATCGAAAGCGCACCGGATTCGATGGCCTCTAAGAACGCCGCCAGCCTTTTCTCGCTCGAAACGATCGCCGAGAAAAATTCGATTCGATCTTGGGGGCTAGCCGACGGAAGCCTTTGCAGCAGGAATGTCGACAGCCGATCATCATCGTGATAAGCCCACGCGGCGACAGCTCGACGCGCGAGCAGAGGATTTTCCTGCTGACTAATTTCAAAAAGAATCGGTGTGACAATATCCGATGCACCCCAAGCAAACAAATCGACCACGGCACCTCGAAAACTCTCGTCGATGCTGGTCGATTTGGATAGCTGTACCAACTGTTCCCAAAAAGGACGATCGGATCGGACGGTGTCGGAAAAGGGACCTTTCAGGACACCTTGCACACAGGCCAGTCGCCAGCGTTTTTCAAAGATAGAAACGTTTGTGTCTTCCAATTCCTTGGCCGTGTTCATAATCCAGCGCGCGATTTGTACTCGTTCAATCGTTGGCTCGCGGGATGGGTCGGGTTTCCCCGGCAATGTGCTCGCCAATCGTTCGAGTGCCCGCCAAGTGAGTTCGAAATCAACAAGCTTGCTAATCTCCGTCCCGCGATACTTCTCCATTGAGCGTTCGGACACTTCGCGAAACAACAATCTTGGCTCATTTTGAAACTTGGCCGTTACCGCCATCCAAGCTCGACCATCTTGGACATTCGACGCAGCGAAATCGAACACGAGCGGATCGATGGTTTCACGGTTACCAGACCAGTTTGCTTGTAAGCCAGTCGCCAACGGATCGGACAAAGCCCAACATGCGGCAAGCTGCACATCGAAGGAATCCGAATTCAATGCTCGCTGAATCTGACCCGCGTTGACCGTCAGTGGCGAAGCCCCGATTATCGGGACGAAACCAATTCTCCCACGCCACATGCCCGCTTGAACTGCCGCATCTGCATCGCTCAAGAGCGCATCAAACGTCGCTTGATCCAGTCGCTCGAACCGATCAAGTAACGCAGCAGCTCGTAGTTTGCCGTCGCGGGTGCTTCCTTTTACACAAATGGATTTGAGTACTGCGACACTTTCCTCCGGCAAACTCTTTTCGAAAAGCAATCGGGCCGCCGTCTCGCGGTACCAGCGAGATGGATGATCAACGAGCTTCGCGATTTCAAGAATGGTTTGCTGAGATAGCGCATTGGCAGACAATGCCCTCCATTCGTTACTGTCGGGTGCGCTGTCGGATTTCACGATGCGGTAAATGCGTCCGCGGTCGTCGCCAAAACGTTCATCAGGGCGATGCTGCAATTCCTCCGGAACCCAGTCCGGGTGTTCGATCACCGCGCGATACATGTCGACAATGTAAACCGCATCGTCCGGGCCCATCTTGAGGTTGACGGGGCGAAACCAAGAGTCCTGGCTAGCTACAAATTCCTGTGGTGCGAGTTCGTCGGCGGGTAATGTCCTACCATTCTTTCTGATCAGTTGGCGATGATGCACAAGACTGCCCCTCGGCTCGCAAACCAGGACATGCCCATTCGGCGATGACGGCAAGTAACGGCTGCTGGTCATCAGGACACCGCAAGCTGCCGTGAATTGGCCAGCGTGGAGATTCGATGTCGTCCAAGCATCCGCTAAGGGCCTTACGATAGATTGTTCTGCGGCAGGAAGACTGTCTCCGATTAACGGACTGATTCCTGCCAGCGGACTACGGGCGACATCGGATTGTTCGATGAGGATTTCGATGCAGGGATTTCGATTGGAGCAAACGTAGCGATACCCTGCATCGTCAAACGTCAATCCAAATTGCGCAACGCCCGTTATCAGTTCTGACTTTCGCGAAACCGGATCGAATCGAAGGTCGTAGCTTGCGAGCTGAAATTTCTGAGCGGCATTCGACTCTGCATCACTCCGCACAGCAATTTCGCCTCCGCGAAGTCCATTGGCGACGTAGAGCCATTGATTCCAAGCCCATGTAGGATGATTGGCTCGTAGCTGCGAGTTTTCTTGTGCAAAGCCTTCGACCCAAGCGCGTCGCACATCGGCTCGTCCATCGCCATCCGTGTCCTCCAAGTACAACAATTGTCCAGCCGCCGTCACGATCGCCCCGCGTTGCCACAACTGGATCCCAGTGGGAAAAAGCAATTGATCGGCGAATGATTCCGCCGTTTCAAAAAATCCATCGCCATCGCGATCTTGCAGCCGACGAATGCGTCCTTTGGGAGAATCGCCAGGAATGACCGGCCCGCGCGGGTAGTCGCTCATCTCGACGACCCACATACTGCCGTCATCGGCAAAGGCAACGTCAACGGGATCGATGACTTGAGGTTCGCAAGCAACCAGTTCGACACAGTAGCCTGGCGCACATTGAATCCACTGAAGGCTGTCTTTCGGTTCGACCGGTGATTGAGGTTTGTCCGCTTGAGGCTGAGTGAATGCCCACACGCATGGCGCGATTACGGAGAAAACAAGACAAGCTAGAAAAGATGTCCTACTAGTCAAGCGACAATTTAGCCGAGTCGATCCGAATCGTATCATGCTTCTAATCTCTCCCAAGGACATCGTTGGCACAGGTGCTAACGGTGGACGACCATGAGCAGGGCAAGCATTAATTATGCTTCAGCCATATCGCGCGCGTGATAGCTGCTTCGTACAAATGGTCCGCTGGCAACTTGTTTGAAGCCCATGTTTTCGGCTAACTTTCCAAGTTCCGCGAATTCGTCGGGCGGCACATACCGGACGACGGGCAAATATTTTGGCCCAGGCTGCAGGTATTGGCCCAGCGTCAGCAAATCGCATTCGTGAGCACGCAGATCCGCTAAGCAATCAAGCAACTCGTCGTGTGTTTCTCCCAGTCCCAACATCAATCCGCTTTTGGTTTTGATAGCGGGGTTCAGTTGTTTGACGCGAGCCAGCAACTGCAACGTCCAGCGGTAATCGCTTTTGGGGCCGCGGACTCGTCGATACATGCGCGGGACTGTTTCCATGTTGTGATTAAATACATCGGGAGCAGCCTCAACGATTCGGTCGAGGGCTGGTTTGCACTGTACAAAGTCCGGAGTCAAAACTTCTACTGCCGCTCCGGTCTTTTTGCGAACCGCAAGGATCGTTTGATAGAAATGCTCAGCTCCGCCGTCGGGGAGATCGTCGCGGGTTACGCTGGTCAAGACAACGTGCTTTAGACCCAGCCGCAAAGCCGCTTCGGCAACACGATCCGGTTCGTCCAACTCCAACGCTTCGGGTCGTCCTCGCGAAACGGCACAAAAACCGCAAGGTCGCGTGCAGACGTTGCCCAAGATCATGAAGGTGGCCGTCTTCTGGGAATAGCATTCCATGCGGTTCGGGCATTTTGCATTTTCGCAAACTGTCTCCAGTCGTAATTCGTCCAAGATCCCTGCTGTAAAATGATTCGCGTTCCCTTTGGGGACTTCGCGACGAAGCCATGGAGGCAGACGCCGCGAAGGCTCAAAACCGGTTGTGGCGGTCGAACCGCAAACGCTGCCTTCGCCACTATCACCCACAATTGGTAAGTCGAAACCCATCACCCGAAACCCTTTTCATTTGTCAATGATCGCTCAGTCTGTGATCATTGTAGTAGACACCGTCCCTTTCGAAAGCGTTGCTTTGCTCGGAAATGCTCGGTTTGCATCAAATCCCTTCCTTTCAGCGGTAGGTTGGCGTTAAGATAAAAACAGTTTCGACGCTTGCTAGTAAAATACGGTCCAAAGTGAACAAGAAAAAATCCCAACCCAACCCCCAAGTAAAACCCAAACCGGTCAAGGCGAAAGCCAAACCCGAGACGCCCACGCACAAACTGATTACGGAGAATCGCAAAGCGAAACATCGCTTCGAAATCATCGAATCGGTCGAATGCGGCATGGTGCTTGTTGGCAGCGAAGTCAAGAGCTTGCGAAATGGCAAATGCTCACTCGACGAAGCCTATGCGAGGATGCGAGATGGCGAGCTTTGGCTGATCGGTTGCGATATCCCGGAATACAAACAAGCCACGGTATGGAATCACGAAACCAAACGGCCACGCAAATTGCTGTTACACGCCCGCGAACGAAAACGCTTTGGCGGCAAGTCGACCGAAAAAGGTCTTACGCTCGTTCCCTTGCAAATGTATTTCACGGATCGCGGAAAAGCGAAATGTGTCATCGGACTTTGCCGTGGGATGAAGGTCCACGACAAACGTGAAACTCTCAAGAAAGCCGATGCGCAACGCGATATCCAGCGAGCCATGCGCCGCAAATAACGATCCATGCACTAGCGGCAGCGAGATGATTGGCGTGTCGCGGGGATGCCATCCCGGGCAACTCATGTTATAAAACGATGGAGTCAATTTCCATTTTTTTCTCGAAGTGATGAGTTGCCATGTCTGCTGAAAAGAAACTTGCTGAACTCGGTCTCGTATTGCCACCTGCTCCAAAACCTGTAGGGCTCTACAAGCCCATGCTCATTGTCGGGAACTTGGCCTATTTGTCGGGCCACGGACCGCTCAAGAATGACGGGACGCTAATCATCGGACGCGTCGGCGACGACATGACACAGGAGCAAGGCAAAGAAGCAGCACGGCAAGTCGGCTTGGCAATGCTCGCCACTTTGCGCGCTGGCTTAGGCAGCCTTGATCGCGTTGTTCGATTGGTCAAATTGCTGGGTCTGGTCCGCTGCACCGACGCTTTCGATCAACAACCTGCCGTTGTCAACGGTTGCAGCCAGTTGTTCGTAGATCTGTACGGTTCGGACCTCGGCGTGGGAACTCGTAGCGCCATGGGCACCAACGCATTGCCTTCGGGAATCGCAGTCGAAATCGAAGGCATCTTCGAGATCCACTAATACGAATCGACGGAAGACGTTTCCGTTTGTTCCAATTACCTGAATTGAAAACTTTTAGGCACTAGTATCTTTTCTGCGAGGCGATATGACGACTTCTACAGCGGGTTTGGCAGGGATCGTTGCGGGACAAACGGCACTCAGTACCGTGGGCAAGGAGGGTGCAGGACTGACTTATCGCGGGTATTCGATCGAGGATTTGTCGGAGCACGCAAGCTTTGAAGAAGTCGCCCACTTGTTGCTTTACGGAGCGTTGCCCACCAAGAATCAGCTTGGCGATTTCCTGAAGCGACTGAACGCGGGCCGCGGTTTGCCAGCGACTCTAGCAACGGCGCTCGAACAATTGCCTGCGTCATCGCATCCGATGGATGTGCTTCGATCGGGATGTTCTATCTTGGGATGTTTAGAACCCGAAGCGACTTTTGCGGATCAATATCGCGTCGCCGAGAGGCTGCTTGCATGTTTGCCGTCAATGTTAGCTTACTGGTATCAGTTTTCTCATCATGGCCGACGAATTAACGTCGAAACCAAAGACAGTTCGATCGCCGGGCACTTTTTAAACATGCTGCATGGAAAAGCACCGAGCGAGCTGCATCGACGGGCTATGGATGTCTCGTTGATCTTGTACGCAGAGCATGAGTTCAATGCGTCGACGTTTACTGCGCGCGTTTGCGCGTCGACTCTTTCCGATTTGTATTCGGCAACGACGGCAGGTATTGGGACTTTGCGAGGACCGCTGCACGGCGGCGCAAACGAGGCCGCGATGGAGTTGATCGACCAGTTCCAATCGGCTGACGAAGCCGAGCGCGGTTTGCTGGAAATGCTGAAACAAAAGGCCAAGATCATGGGATTTGGTCATCGCGTTTACAAGAAAAACGACCCGCGTTCCGACATCATCAAAGTTTGGGCGAAGAAACTGTGCGACGGGGCCGGAGATACCGTTTTGCATCCCGTTTCCGAACGTATCGAAGCGGTGATGTTGCGCGAGAAGAAAATTTTTCCGAATCTCGATTTCTATAGTGCGTCGGCTTATCGTTGCATGGGCATACCAACTCCCATGTTCACTCCATTATTCGTGCTGGCTCGAACGGCGGGTTGGTCGGCTCACGTTTTCGAACAGCGAGCCGATAATCGCCTGATTCGACCTTCGGCCGACTACATTGGACCCGAATCGAAATCCTGGACACCGATTGAACAGCGATGAGCATCGAACTTAAGCACTTTCGAATCGATTCTTCGGCAGTCAATCGCACGACAGTGTGGATCGATGTCGCCGGACGGTCGGTCAACGTGCTTTGGGAATCGGTATTCGACGACCTCGAAATGTTGCTCAACGAAGTGGGGCTTTCGATTCCAGGCAATAAACCGCTCGTTTTACGAAGCGGCAAATCAACGGGCTTTGCCGTCGGTGCCGATCTGAAACGAATTGCGATGATTGAATCCGATGCGGAGATCAAGGCTTTCTTGGAACGCGGTCAGCGCCTCTACGATCGCTTGAGCCGATTGCCGATGCCGACCGTCGCATTGATCGAAGCCGCGTGCTTGGGGGGCGGGCTCGAGTTGGCGATGGCATGTCGATACCGTTTCCTAACTGATACACCCAGAATTCAGTTGGGAATGCCAGAAACGAAACTGGGTTTAATTCCCGGATGGGGGGGGACGCAGCGCCTCGTCCGTTTGGTGGGAATCGAGAAAGCACTTGAGATGCTCGTCAAAGGCGATCCGGTTAACGTGCAGACTGCAATCGAAATCGGGTTGGCCGATGCGTCCTGCCGACCAGAAGAGCTGCAGCCATGCCTGAATGAATTTCTTGGAGGCCTTTCGTCAAGGCCCCCGAGAAGATTTGAAACCGAGAGTCCTAAATTGAAGGAACCTACAGAGAACTTGGCTGCATTTGCTGCTTTCGTCCCAACACTTGGCACACTCACTCCGTCCCAATTGGCAGTCGTGCGAGCCGTCGAACAAGGACTGCGTTTTTCGTTTCAAGCGGGCTTGGACGCCGAAAAAAATCAGTTCTTTGCCTTGCTCATGTCGCCCGATGTTCGCACGGCTCTAGATCGTTTTACTAACCGCAGTTCCAATGCGTGAATGGCTATGAATGAAAACAAGCGATGGCAACTGATTGAAAACGGAATCCTGCAGTCAACTCGCCAAGAACTGCCCGGCAGAATGGAAACTGAAGCGGGAGCTTTTGCGTTCAAGTGGGAGCGACTGCACGGCGGCAAACAAGACGGCGTCGATGTTCTTTGGATTGACACAGGCACACTCAAAACCGCTATCCTTCCAACTCGCGGCATGGGGATTTGGAAATGTTGGCTTGGCGATCTGGAGATCGGATGGCAAAGTCCGATGATTGGCCCTGTCCATCCTGCTTTCGTGCCAGTTCATGACGCCAGCGGCATAGGTTGGCTTGAGGGCTTCGATGAGTTCATTGTTCGATGCGGACTACACAGTAACGGTGCTCCGGAATACGATTCGCACGGCCATGTTAAACACCCGTTGCATGGTCGCATCGCAAATATTCCCACGCATTCTCTGGCGGTCGAATTGGATCCTTTGGCAGGAACTCTCGATGTTCACAGCATTGTTGATGAATCGCGTTTCTTGATCTACGGATTGCGACTGCACACGCACATTCAATTTCGAGCCGGACAATCGACAATCGCGATGACCGACAAGGTCACTAACTTATTCTCGCGTCCCACAACCATGCAACTCCTCTATCACATCAATATCGGCCAACCAATCTTAGAAGCAGGGTCGCAGATAGTAGCCGCATGCCGACGAGTCGCGCCGCGGGACGCTGCTGCAGCGGTAAACTACCAACGCTGGGATGTCTGCGAAGCACCGACGGACGGATTCGCCGAACAAGTTTACTTGACGCAGCCTATTGCCGACGCGAATGGTTGGTCGACCGCTCTACTCCACGATCATAAAGCTGAAAACGGAGTGGCCGTGCGCTTCGACACGCGAACATTGCCTTACATGACTATTTGGAAGAACACGATGGCGGTCGAGGAAGGCTACGTTGTCGGAATTGAACCGGCAACGGGTTTTCCGAATACTCGCAAGTTTGAAGAACTACAAGGCAGATTGATTTCCCTTGCTGGCGGCCAAACAAAATCGTTTCGTGTGCAGATCGAACCGACTTCCTCGCCATACCGCGTTCGCGAGCTGATTGATTCTATTCAACTGCTCAAGCTAGCCGAACCAACAGTCCTTTCAAATCCTGATCGTGCATGGTCAGCTTGAATCCACAGTATTGATAGCAATGCGTAGATGGAATTTCCGTATTCGGCTTCTCTGCGGGATGTAATCGGTAGAATACATCGTTCGGCAACCCAAGTTCTTTTGAAGCATGGTAATTAAATGACGGATCGACGTTCTCTGTACAAACTATTTCTGCCAAGCACGGTCGTATGTTTGGTATTTTTTCTTTCCCATCATGCGTTCGCACAACCAACCAGCGCGGGGCGCATTGGGCCGGAGGAATCGAATATCACGGATGTCCGCGCCGTTGCCGGTCAGCCGTTTGGTGTGGCGACTTTTTCGGTTTTTCTCGGTCCGCTTGAAGAAGGCGTATTGCCACGCGTCTTGATTCAGGACGAGCAAAGCCGAATTTTTTACCCCGCGATTGTCACCAAGCCAGCGACTTTGCCGTTTCGCCAAGCCAACGAAAATCAACCGCGCCGCATCGGGCAAGGTGGTCTTGTCGATCGACTTCGCAATGCCGTTCGCAACACGCAAGATCGCATTGAACCTCCACAGATCCTCAAAGTGTCATTTCTGTTTCGAGGCGAGAACCCACTTCGAGTTCGCTTAGCCGGAGATGTCGAACAGGAGATTACGATCAATCCTGAAAATCCCGTCATTCGCCAACCGCATCGACTACTCTTGGACGAATGGTGGGACGACTATGTCGACCAAGCCAAACGGCAAGTTGCAGCTAGCGATTATCCACCATTGATCCAAACGTATCTAACGTTGACATTGGCTCGAAGGTTTGACTTTCCCGCCCCAGACTTGCGGACGGAAGCCGAATTAAAACGAGAATCGAAAAGGAACGGCCCGCTATCGACTTTAGAGTTGTTAGCCGGAACGGAGTCGATGCGAGAAGTATTTCGCCGTCAAGCACTCATGCCCGATCGAGATTTATCTGCCACTCCCGTTCGTCTACCGGACGCCCCGACTTGGCGACAACTAGAGCTTCCCAAAGTTCCCGATCAAATCCCCATTGAGACCATCTCAAAACGGGTTCCGCCCGAGTGTTTCTACTTGCGATTTGGATCGTTCCAGAATTACCTTTGGTTTAAAGATCTATCGGATAGTCGAAGTGGCGAGCTTTCACAAATGGTTACCATGCGCGGTCTCAATTTCGAAAGCAACCTGCGCATCGAGCGGATGCTGAACACGAAAGCAACGGTTCTTGCCAAGCTGTTTGGTGATCAAGTTATCGGCGATATGGCAATCATCGGCAACGACCTGTATGCCCAAGAAGGACCGACATTAGGAGTCGTCTTTGAAGCCAAAAATATCGATCTACTTGTAAATAGCATCGCATCCGAACGACAAACGGCGTTTCGTCAAATGGAATCGACGGGGGCGCGGTTAGAAGAGCTCACGATTGCCGATCATCCTGCGACCTTGCTTAGCACACCCGATAATGCGATTCGATCGTTCATGGTGGTGCATGACAACTACCTCTTGGTCACAACTAGCCGTCGCTTGGCAGAACGATTCACCGAGATAGCCCACGGCCAAAGCTCACTGGGAGACTCTCCGGAATTTCGATACGCACGCCTGCTGATGCCGCTTGAAAACAACTACACCATGATGGCCTACATGTCCCCGCAGTTCTTTCAGCAGCTTCTCTCGCCCGAATATCAAATCGAATTGCGTCGGCGTTTATCCGCTATATCGCATATCGAAATGGTGGAACTGGCTCAAGCGATGGCCCGCGCCGAAGGAAAACCCAATGAGTCTGTCGAAGATCTAATCGCGGGCGAATTTTTGCCAGCCGATTTTGACAGGCGGGCAGATGGTTCACGGATCATTCGGGATGGTGACCGATGGATTGACGCCAATCGCGGTGCACGTGGCAGTTTCCTGCCCATCGCGGATGCCGAAATCCCTGAAATTTCTCCCGAGGAAGCCGCCGTCTACAAACTGGACTCAACCTTTTATCGAGACAACTGGCAGCAAACTGATCCGCTCGTCGTGGGGCTTCGGCGATTCGCTAATCCGGATCGAGAGGGACTGGAACGGGTTACCGTCGAAGCCTACGTGGCACCTTTTGGACAAGAGAAGTATGGTTGGCTGTCGACTTATCTGGCACCCCCGATCGAAACGCAGATCCAGCTTCCACCAGACGATGTGGCCAACATCCAAGTGCATTTGTCGGGCGTTGGACTTGGCGCTAATCGTCCGCCGAATCATGTCATGTTCTTGGGCGTCAAGGACATGATTCCGCCAGAGCCCGCCGAGAATAAAGGGCTTATCAAAACTTTACGAGCCTTACAAGCAACGCCCGGGTATCTCGGTGCGTGGCCACTGCCGGGATACCTCGATCGGTTGCCGCTGGGGCTTGGCGGTCCACCTCCGGATGTGATGGGTTTCTCCAAGCTACTGCTTGGGCTTTGGCGATGGCAGGGAGGCGGTTTTAGCGTTTTGTCGTTCGATCGATCGATACTAGAAAACTGTGCTCTGTATTTGCGACCCGTTCCTGCTACCGACCCGGCGCAGGTCCGTTTGCAAGTCGGCGATTTGTCGAATAGCAAGCTGAGTACTTGGGTCAACACCTTTTGGTATCGTCGCGGAGCGGCAACCACGCAAGGTAATTTACTTCTGCTGGACGCCCTTCAACAACAATTGCGGATCGACCCAAGCCAATCTCGTTTGGTAGCCGAGCGTTTCCTACAGTGCAAGATGCAATGCCCGCTAGGTGGAGAATACCAGTTGAACGAGGACGGCCCGTTCGCGGGCTGCTGGACCAGCACCGTCTACGATGGCAAAGTCGCTTCGCAGCATACACTACCACCAGCGGAATACATTGCACCATGGCTGCAATGGTTTCGCGGTGGCCAGTTTCACTTGGCGCAGCTTCCTGGACAAATCGTTTTGGTCGGACAATTCGATATGCAACAACTGCCCCCCAATGCTGAAGTGAACGGTACTGCCGCTGCACTTCCGTCGATGAACTTCGACCTATTCAATTTACCTTTCAAACTCCTCAACGGGTCAAAAACCGCTCCCACCGAAAAGAAGTCCCCGCCCGAACGCAAGAAGTTCTGAGTGTAAACACGGATTCCTACTGCTATTCACGCTGGATACGAGTACTCGGAGATTTTACCGTACGAGTGTTCGGAGCTTGCCTCCGACGCTCGAAGTTTTGGCGTACTAAAGACGGAGGACCAACGCCCTTGGACACCAAAACTCCGGCTGCCAGGGACAAGCCCTGAGCAGCCGATCTTGCGATACAATTTCAACCAAACTAATGCGTTACCCGAGTGCTCGGAGCTTGCCTCCGACGCTCGAAGTTTTGGCGTACTAAAGACGGAGGCCCAACGCCCTTGGACACCAAAACTCCGGCTGTCAGGGACAAGCCCTGAGCAGCCAATCTTGCGATAAAATTTCAACTAAACCACCGCGTTACCCGAGTGCTCGGAGCTTGTCTCCGACACTCGAAGTTTTGGCGTACTAAAGACGGAGGCCCAACGCCCTAGGACACCAAAACTCCGGCTGTCAGGGACAAGCCCTGAGCAGCCAATCTTGCGATGAAATTTCAACTAAACCACCGCGTTACCCGAGTGCTCGGAGCTTGTCTCCGACACTCGAAGTTTTGGCGTACTATGAACAAGCCGAAAGCCATTTATACGACCGAGAATTGTACTTTCGCTTATCAGCTTCGCTGGGCGGTTACGATTTTCTTGCGAGCCCCACTCCATGAAAATTTGTGGCTGGGAGCTTTCCAAGAATCACTCGAGGTCGACGAGCTTTGAGTTCTTTCATGGCGTTGGCTTAATTCGGACGCAGTTCAGTTCGCTGTAAGTGCTAAACCATCGCACAGCCCCATTTGGCTCATCCAGCGAATGAAAGGTCGGATGCAATACGCAATGCGAGAACATGAGCCGAAAGCGCTTCGCCCTCACTACGCGATACGCAGTTTCGGGACACAGGAACGGGAAGTCATTGAAGCCTATATAGCTAAACAACCTCAGCACCACCCGATGGCTGCTGAACACTCTCAGCAAGTCTTAAATGAACTGATGTACGTTGACCCTTTGATGGATTTGACGATCAAGCAGACCACAAATCATGGGGATTACTGGTACAACTTGCACTTGGTGTTGGTCAACGAAGGGCGTTGGCGGAACGTTGATCGAGATAAACTAGCCGAAGTGCGAAATATGACTGTCATGTGGGCGAGCACAAAGAAGTTGCGTTTGAGTCGTTGCGCGCTATTGGCTGACCATATGCATCTCGCGGTGGGTTGCCATATGGAATTAGCTCCAGAAGAAATTGTCTTGTCGTTGATGAACAACGTCGCCTGGGTTTATGGGATGCGGCCTGTGTTGTCTTTCAGCGCGTTTGTTGGAACCTTTGGTGAGTATGACCAACGCGCGATCATGGGTGAACCAGCGCACTAGGACGCCAAAACTGCGGCTGTCGGGGACAAGCCCCGGGCAGCCGATCACTGCGGTGCAATGACGGAGGGCCAGCGCATTAGGACGCCAAAACTGCGGCTGTCGGGGACAAGCCCCGGGCAGCCGGTTCTTGCGGTGCAAAGACAAAGTTCCAGCGTTGCTATTTTTCGGTGTCGACAATTTCAAGTTCGGGCAAAGCGATTCGGGCGGCTTCGATCCCGAAGACTACAGGGATGACTTCTTTGGAAACGGCGGCGTCGTACACTAGGCCCAAATATTTATGAGCGGGGGTCGACAACCTTAAGATCCAGCTAAACAGCGATACGCGCAGTTTTAGGAAAAATGGCAATTTTGGGTCCAAGATGATTTCTTCTTCACCTACTTCGATGATCCATCGCTCGGCTGCGATGCGAATTCGTCCTTGTCGCTGGAGCTCGCGCAGAGCTTTGCGAATGTCCGGTTGCTCCATATATCCGTAGTTGATTACCACCGAGTCTATATCATGTCCAAGCGTAATGACTTGGTATCGAACGCTATTGCTGATATAGGCCACGGACTCTTGATTGACATGCATCAAGACGACGTGAGACGGCAGCACTCCGTATTTTTTCAAGAAGACACGGAGAGCAACCGGCACGTAATCGTTTACGGTCTTGACCGGCCGCGAGCACAGAAACACCGCCGCACGATCGCTTTCCACCAAACGACGGCGACCTTGAATTAGCGAACGAGCTGCGGGCAAGTTTTCTTTTAACGTAATTTCGATATCGTCCAACATATCTCGCAGCGCCACGAGCCACTCGATTTTCTTGCCTTCGCGAACGCCGAAATCGTAAAAGGCTTTGCCAAGTTTTTCGCGGCCCCACTGCCAAGTGGTCATGATGACAATCAAACCGCTCGCGATGAGGATCGGGAAGTAACCACCACTGCCAAGTTTCAGCAAATTGCTTCCAAAAAAGACAACGTCAACCGCAAGGATCGGTGACAAAATGGCAAACACTTTCCATAACTTCCAACCAAATCGATAATAAGCGACCGAGCCGAACATGATGGTTGTTATCCCCATCGTGGCCGTTACCGCGATACCGTATGCCGCTGCCAGATTTCCGGCTGATCGGAACATCAATGTGACGACGACGCAACCTAAAAACAGCGACCAATTGACGACCGGCAAGTAAACTTGGCCTTCGCCATGAGGGCTGGTGTACAAGACTCGGAACCGCGGCATGAATCCCAAAGCGATCGCTTGCTTGATAATCGAGAACAGTCCGGTGATGACGGCTTGCGAAGCGATAAAAGCAGCCACTGCGGCAATTGCCATGTCCGCAACCAAAAAACTGTGATCCAACCACTCCACGTTGAATTTATGTGTAATGGCGTAGAAAGTATTGCATCGCGGAGGCACGCCGTTGGCCAGTATGTATCCAACTTGGGCCGCATAACAAAGCACGAGTGACGGCAACACAAACGCAAACCAAGACACCATGACGGGGATTCGACCTGAGTCTTTTGGATCGATGCTGCTGCCTTCGGGCACCTGACTATTATGCGATTTCGAAAAGTGTCCGATGTCGGCATACTTGGCTTCTCCGCCCGTGATCGCCAGCACCACCACGCCCAAAACAACCAACGCCCCTATAAATGGAAAATGAACCAAGAATTGGAACGCATACATAGGATTGATTGCGAGGAAGACTTCAGGACTCTTGAATATCCATTCGATACCTTTAATTGCAATCCATGGAAACCAAACGAAGATCATGAACCAGCCGAAGAGGCCTCCAACTTTACTGGTACCTCGCCACTGGACTTTGAATAAAATCACCAAACATATCAAGGTCACAATGATCGCCCACGTTTCACCCAAAGGTTCAAACGCTCCGAGCATGCTGATAGGCGGCGTGATGATCCCGTCGGCGGCCAACATGCCAGCAGCTACTACGACCAAGAAGCTCAATCCCGAGAATGCGAATACTTTGCCTGTGTAACCTTTGAGCAAACTCCATAGAGCAAACTCCCCACCTTCGCCGCGATTGTCCGCTCGCATGATCATCAGGTCATACTTGACTGTCAGGTAGATGAGCGCCCAAAAGACCAGGCTGAGTCCGCCAAGCGCTTCCTGACGCGTTACCAAGTCACCACCTTTGGCAATCAATTCGGTCATCTGTTCTTTTTGCAGATGATGGTTCTTGAATAAGATGGTTTCACGGGTAATTTCCATGATCGTGTACAAGACCGATGTACCGATATCGCCGTAAACCGTGCCCGTTGCTTGTCGCATGCGTGGCCAAAGATTGGGGTCATTCTCCGATTCCGTTGACAATTCAGACGAATCGACATGGGAGGTCGCAGGAGTACTCATAAATTTTTTAACAGACTTTCGTCGTGTCCTGAATCGACACGGCTTGAGACGGTAACTCTCCTTTAGAGACAAACAGATTCGATGAAACTATGAGCAGAACGTCCGGATGTTGATTCATAGTTTGACATAGGTGGGAATCTGCGGGGAATTAAATCTTGAACGCATTACTACTAGCAAGGCGCGTTGAGAAACATTCTACGTGTTGACGATATTTTACTCGCACCCAATGACAAGCAACATAAGGCATCTCGCCGCGGTTTAACGAAAATTTGCCTGCAGGTATGTTATCTCGTTCTATAAACTTGCAAACCGTAGGCTTGACAATCGCCGAAGAACTAGAACAGATTCGCGGGGTCAGCAGACCAGAGTTTACGCACGGCGAGTAGACCGCTGACAATACACATGACTAGCGTCAGCATAAAAACGAACAAGACTCTCTGGACTGAAAGCAACATGATCAAGCCAGTGGTCTTACTCAGCAAAGTGTACAGACCCACCGTCACTGCAAAGCCGGGAATGAAGCCTATGAAGGTGAGGTAAATCGACTGCATCAAGACCAACTGGCCAAAATAGGTCGAGGAATATCCCATCGCTTTTAGCGTCGCGAACTCTGCCAAGTGATCCGTAATGTCGGTATACAAAATCTGATAACAGATGATGGTGCCCACTACCAATCCCATCACGGTGCCAACCGTAAAGATGATCCCGATCGGAGTTGCAGTTCCCCAAAATTTGATCTCGCGCCGCACGATTTCCTTTTTGGTCATCACGTCGATTTGATCTGGTGCCAACGCACGCACGGCTTTTCGAACCTGCTCGATATTGGTCCCAGGCTCAAGTTGGATTAATCCAAAATCGACAACCTTTAGCGAATCATCCCGTCCACCTGCTCGCAATGGAAAAAAGTGACGTATTGCTTCCTCGCTGACAATGAGCGACCCGTCATGCACGAAATCGGTTCCGATTTGCACCCAATCTGCGATTCGCAACTGCTTGCCCGACAATTCTACTTCTTGTTCACGTAGCTTTGCGAGATTCTTTCTTTCAAAGCCATAACTGGTCTTGGTCATTCGATCCAGCAGCGCGCTCCGAGGGTCCGTTAACATCTGCCGCTTATCATCCATATCCCTGTCGACAAAGACCGTGCCAGTGAGTGGAACTCCAATGACGCGAATCAAACGAGATGGATTTCCGATCACGCGCAACTCGGTAGCGGCTCTTTCGATATAAATGGGAACTATGTCGCGAATGCCCGGGATACCGCGAGCTTGCTCCAAGGTCGATTGGCTGAACCGTTGTTCGTTAGGCAAATTATTCCGTGAGCGACTAAGGATAAATAAATCCGCTTTCAGCAACTGAGCGACTTGGACTGTACTGTCGAACAGTGCGTTCCGAAAACCAATTTGCATGAACATCAGCAAGACAGCAAAGCCGACGCCACCTGCCGCGAGACCGAGTTTGCGAGGTTCGCAGGTCAAGTTCTTCCAGGCTAAGGGTGTTCGGCTTGATGCGATCATATTGATTTTAAAAAAAAGGCCCGAGCTTCAATACTAAAATAGCGACGCGGGTTCTGCTTTCCAAAGCTTGCGCAATGCCAACAGTCCGCTAACCGTGCACATGAATACTGACAAAACAGCAACGCCAGCGATTCGAATGGCCGTCGACTGGATTGGGATTCCAGCCAGGACGGCAGTAATTCGGTAAAGTGTGTCCGAAAGGACGACGGAGAAGCACCAACCTGCAATGCTCAATAGCCACGCCTGCTGGAGGACAACCCCGGCCAAGTACATTTGCGAATAGCCCATTGCTTTGAGCGTGGCGTACTCGGGCAGTCGGTTGGATACGTCTTGCGCGAGCACCATGTACACAATGGCTGCACCGACAAGGAACGCAAGTGCGACGCCGACCTGAAAAATGATTCCAATCGGTGTTTCGTTCAGCCAGCGGTGATGCTCCCAAGCGATCATCTCGTCGCGAGTCATCACAATGACCTTCTCCAGCGCGTGTTCATCCTGCTGGACAAGCCACTGTCGAATTTTGTCGGCAGCTTGATTGACATCCACTCCGGGCTTCACGCGGATCAACCCCAAACTTGCTTGGCGACTTACATCGATTGGTGAACGCATGCCAAGGCCGACATCGCTGATCATCAAGGCTCCATTGGTTGCCAAACCGGTACCGATCAAGACGTGTCCCACGATGGTGACTTGCCGTTGTCCTAGTTCTCCTTTTGCACCGATATCATCGTCACCGAATTTCAGTCCGGACTTGGGACCGAAATCTTCCTGGGTCGCCCGGTCAATTAGCACCGCATTGGGATTGTCGAGCAGGGGCAATTTGGCATCTAATTCAGGTACGTCAAACAACTGTCGGCCCGGCGGCATGGCCATCATTGCCATCGCATTGATCGACTTGCCGTCTGGGCTTTGCCACTTGGTGAGGGTGATCCAAAAGGGATCGATTGTTTCTACTTCGGGATGGCTGGCTGCAAGTTCAAGGAATCGACGATCGATAGTTCTAGATTCATAGAGATGCAGATATTCTGGCGAACGCAGTATGATATCAAATTTCAATTTGCCAAAAATAATCGAAGCCGTATTGGCTACGGCATGGCGAAATCCCAATTGCACAAAGATCAACAGCAGTGCGAACGTAACGCCGGATATGGAGACCATGGCCCGTGTGGGACTGGCCAACACATTGAGGAGTGCCAGCGATGTTCTTCGAGGAAACATCAGCATCGCCAATCTTTCGCCACGACGTTCATTCGGGGACCGCGTCTTTTACCGGTTCTGCCGACGGTTGGATTTCGATCGTTACGTCAACGTGCAGTTGAACGAGCCTTGCAGCTGCGTCTTTGTCCTTGTCGTCAATCGCAATCCAAACAGGAACGGCGCGAAAATCGGTTTTGGCCAAAGGACTAGGTATCTTCATTTGGGGCGATCCGACCATGCGATCAATCCGCTGAACCGTACCATGTAAAGGCTCTGTCAACGCAGCGGACTCCATGATTACCGACTGTCCGACTTCTAAGAATCGGACGCTTGCATCGCTTACCTCGGCAACGCACACCATTTCGGACAAGTTCGCCATTTCCATTAACGGCATTTGGGAAACCATATCGCCATCCTTAGCGGAAACGGTCAACACAACTCCCGAAATCGGAGCTAGAACGCGACTAACTTCGATTTGTTTTTTTAGCAATTCGATTTGTTGCTCTGCCGATCCGATGGGAACCATCGTATCCACCAAAGCCCTGCTATCCGTCGCTAGCTGAAGCTTGCGTTCGGAAACTTCGAAACCCAAGCGAGCGAGTGCGACGGCTTGTTCTGCGGCGAGCACGACTTGTTCGTATTGACTCTGATTTCGATCAAGCTCAATCCGCTTTTGCTCGGCTTCGAGGGATCCTACGAGTCCGCGTGTCTTGGGGTCGGAGCTCAATTTGATCAAGCGTTCGACTTGAACTTTGGCCGCCGATAATTGCGTGGCTTGGCGTTTGGCAGCGTCCAGACTTTTCTCGGCTTGTTCGATTTGCAGCTTCGCTTGGCTAACACCCAGCTCTGCGGAGCGCACTTGTAGGTCGGCTTCTTTGCGTTTTCCTTCTAACTGGCTCTTGGCCTCTGTCAGTTTCTGCTCACCAATCGATAATTCATTTCGCCGAATGGATTCGCTGGCAAGAACAACAAGCACATCGCCTGCTTGAACAATATCGCCTGCTTGAACTCTAACTTGTTCGACACGGTCGCCCGGTATTGCTGCAACTTGAAGAACACCTGCTTTAGGAAGCAGTTTGCCTTGAGCCATCACTCGAGGCGGAATTGTGTTGACGGGTGGGGGAGGATTAGCGGGGACCGGCACGGGCTTATCACAACCTGCAAACGAAAGCGCGCCAGCCAGAATAACCGCGCAGGTCATTGAATTGGTGACGCGATTTCCTCGCATCCATTGGTTGCTAATTTGAAGAATTAACCTTCGGTACATTCTTTCTCCCCTGCCCTGCTGCTTTTTCACGACGCAAGTGTCTGTAGCGGTGTCGCAAGACTACCGATCAATTTGGTTGACAGCGGACAGTCGATTAACGGCATAATACGATTAGATATCCAATGTTTCGTTCAAATCCCGAATGGGACAACTGCCAACGCGCGTTTACGGTCGAAAAATCAAATATAGGATTGGAACTGGTTTCTAGCCTATTCTAAACTAGATTGAATAAGCTGTTGTTTAATCCTAGCCAACCGGCAATTCTTGAACCGTCTTGGGCTAACCCAAGCTTACAAATCGTAATAACCCGCAAAATCCTTTCTTGGCCAGCAATCGGGAGACGCCTTTGGCACTGCAAACTCCATCCGCTCCCCAGACTGCTCAACGAGCCACTTCATTCAATTTGGGGCTCCGTTCGCGTCTTCGCGGTGCGGCTGAACCGTCGATTTTAGCCAAAAACTTGCAGCATTATTTTGGTGAAGGCGATCTTCGCAAACAGGTTTTGTTCGACAATTTCCTGACTGTCCACCCAGGCGAAATCATCATCATGACGGGGCCAAGTGGGTCGGGCAAAACGACGTTGCTGACCTTGATCGGTGCCTTGAGAAGAGTTCAGGAAGGCGAGTTGTATGTTCTCGGACAAGCGTTGCATTCATCCACCAATCGCGAACTGATGAACTTCCGTCAAAAAGTTGGCTTTATCTTTCAAGCTCATAATTTGTTTGAATCGCTCACGGCAACACAAAATGTTCGTATGGCCCTCGAACTGGTGGATCCGAAAGGCAGCCGTCGCAAACAAAATCAAACTTCCAAAGAAATGCTCGAGGCGGTCGGCCTGGGTCATAGAACCGGTCACAAACCCAAGCAACTTTCCGGGGGTCAAAAACAACGTGTGGCGATCGCTCGCGGATTAGTCCATCGGCCACAACTGATCCTGGCTGACGAACCCACAGCGGCGCTGGACGAACAAAGCGGTCGCACCGTGGTTGAATTGCTCCAGCAGTTGGCGAAAGAAAATTCGTCAACCATTATCATCGTCACGCATGATAACCGCATCTTGGATGTCGCAGATCGCATCGTGAATCTCATTGATGGTCGAATTCGCTCGGACGTTCTTGTCCAAGAAGCCGCGATCATTTCGCAGATGCTCGCGCAGTGCAAAATATTCGAAGGCGTCACGCCACGTACCTTAGCCAATGTCGCAGATCAAATGACTGCAGAGACTTTTCCTGCTAAACAGCGTGTCATTCAAGAAGGCGATATCGGTGACCGTTTCTATCTCATTCGCGAAGGAAGAGTGGTCGTCAAACAAGGTCCAGAAGATAAAGTAGTCGCCGAACTCGGGCCGGGCGATTTTTTTGGCGAGATGGCTTTGTTGACTGGCCAACCTCGCAATGCAAGCGTTGATACACTCGAAGATACGATCTTGTATTGTTTGAGCAAGCCTGCTTTTCAAGCCGCGATGGCCGAAAGCGCCAGCTTGGTCGACGAAATCCGAAGCAGCTTGTTCGATCGCTAAACCTCGAAAACTTGCGGCTCGTCTTTAGATTCTCTGTAGAACAATGGGCTCGATTGCATTACACTCGGGTGGTTTGCATTCACAAAAAATTCGGTTTACATCCTTGTTCATAATCGCACTTGGCTTCAGAGAAGAATGAATATGACAGATCGATTCATTGGCTGTCTGCTGGCAATCGCGTTTGTCTGCCAGTTGAATTTGAAACCAGCTTTTTGTCAGAATGCCCACGAGGAAATCACCGACGGGGAAATCGTAGAAGAGATGGACGACAATCGACTACTTCCGAATCTTCCTTTACCCACCTTGGGCGGCAAGCAATTTTGGACCGATCATCGCTGGTATCATGGATGGCGATTGCAACATAATGTCATGACGGACCATTGGCGATTGCTCGACCCCAAGAACACGCGCCGGGCTTGGGGCGGTCGACAAGCCTGCCAAAAAGAGCTCGACGCTATCGCGTTGGCAGACAACACGCCTAACGCCACGCATGTCGTTGTCTTAATTCACGGGTTAATGCGAACCAATAGCTCGATGAATTCCTTAGCGGAATCCATCCGACGCGAAAGCAAGATGGAGCCCGCCGCGTTTGGCTATGCCAGCACGCGGGCGTCGATCGCAAATCACGCGGCTGCGTTTCGGGATTGGGCAGAGAATTTACCAGGTAAACCCAAGTTAAGCTTGGTTGGCCATAGTCTGGGTAACATTGTCGTTCGACATGCAATCGGCGATTGGCTGTTGGATGATCCGCGAGGCGTTCTCCCTCGACTCGATCGCGTCGTGATGCTGGGGCCACCAAACAATGGCAGTTCCCTGGCAACAAAACTTTCGCGGATGGGGCTGTTTGAAATCTTGACGGGGAAAGCCGGCATCGAGCTTGGACCACAATGGGAAAAGATCCAGCGGCGGCTGGCTGTGCCTGAGGTCCCGTTTGCGATTATTGCAGGCGATCTATCCGATTCCTCGTTGCGAAACCCGCTTATGGATCGCGAAGGTGATTTGGTTGTGACACTCGAGGAGACTTCGCTACCCGGAGCTGAAACCCTGACGGTGCCGGTGCTGCACTCATTCCTACCGAGCGACTCACGAGCCATCGCGCCAACCATTCGATTTCTCAATCACGGAACTCTGGCGGCACCCAACCCGTAACTTGTGCGGACTCCGGAGCAAGTCTTTGCAAAGCAAACAGCAGGCTAGTTCATCGTCCAAGCTGAATTTCGTGTTGGCGACGGAGAGTAGAAAAAGACTTTCTCAATCGTTGGCCGATCACTTAAGGACAATTGCTCTACTTTCGAAACGAAAGAATGCGCCGAGACAAAGAGCTAGGCGAGGATGGGCTTGACCAATTCGCCATGGATATCCGTTAGGCGAAAATCACGACCTTGAAAGCGGTAGGTCAATCGTGTGTGGTCGATTCCCAACAAGTGCATGATGGTGGCATTTAAGTCATGGACATGAACCGGGTCGCGCACGATGTTGTAACAGTAATCGTCCGTTTCGCCGTGCGTTACGCCACCGCGAATCCCTGCTCCCGTCAATAGCGTCGTGAAACATCGCGGATGATGATCTCGACCATAATTGTCTGGAGTCAAATCGCCTTGAGAATAAACGGTTCGCCCAAACTCGCCACCCCATACGATCAATGTATCGTCAAACATGCCACGCTGTTTCAAATCGGTGATCAAAGCCGCAGTCGCTTGGTCGGTATCTCGGCATTGCAATCGAATGGCGTTCGGCAAATTCCCGTGAAGATCCCATCCCATATGGAAAAGCTGAACAAAACGGACATCGCGTTCGGCCAATCTGCGAGCTAGTAGACAATTCGAAGCATAGGTTCCCGGTTTTTTCACATCCGGACCATACATGTCCAAAATACTTTGGGGTTCATCCGAGATGTCAAGTAATTCGGGAACGCTCATCTGCATTCGAAAGGCCATTTCGTATTGGCTGATGCGAGTCTGAATTTCCGGATCGGCGACTTGATTGAAATGCTCGCCGTTCAACTCCGATAGTCGATCAAGCGTGCGTCGTCGCATATCGCGCGACATGCCGCTTGGATTCGACAAGTACAATACTGCATCGCCGCGATTACGAAACTTGACGCCTTGATGCTCCGAAGGCAGGAAACCTGCGCCCCACAGCCGATCGTAAAGCGGTTGGTCGTCTGGTCGCCCTGTTCCAAATGAAGTCAACACGACGTACGCCGGCAAGTCGTGATTCTCGCTACCCAGCCCGTAACTGACCCAAGAGCCGATGCTCGGTCGACCTGCTAACTGGGCACCGGTTTGCGAAAACGTAATCGCTGGATCGTGATTGATCGCTTCGGTATACATCGAGCGAATCTGGCACCACGAATCCGCCAACGAAGCCATGTGCGGCATGATCTCGCTAAACCACATACCCGACTCGCCGTGCTGCTGGAATTTGAAAGCGGTTGGTGCTACGGGAAATTTCGATTGACCTGACGTCATGGTGGTGAGTCGCTGCCCCATGCGAATGGTTGCCGGCAAGTCCTCATTGCGGCGATCTACCAAGGCGGGCTTCCAATCAAAAAGGTCCATCTGCGAAGGTGCGCCAGATTGGAACAAGTAAATGATCCGCTTAGCTTTCGGAGCGTGATGAGGCAACCCACTTTGAGGCGCTGCTTGTGCGCTATTGCTGTTCAGCGAAGCCAAAGCCGCTAATCCGAGCGTGCCACCTGCGCTTCGCAAAAACTGTTGCCGGTTCATTGCCATTGTCGATTCGTTTCTGATCACTTCGTCACCGATTATTCGATTTTGAAATCGTAAAGAAATATCGCTCATTCCCGAGTAACGCACTCGTCAAGGTTCAACAAAACATTTCCCACAATCATATAAGCTGCCAACTCGGCGATATCGTTAACATTCGAAGCGGAATCGCCATGCTTGACCAACTGCTCCGCTGCTTGCCGATCGCTCTGGTAGAACGCGAAATCATCTTGCCAGCCTCGAACGAGAATTTGCAACTCTCCGTCACTAGGTTTGCGCGCCGTTACCAATTGAAAACCGTAAGCAATTCGCTCCGGCGTTGTCGCACCGCCCTCCAGCATCATGCGTTCGCCAAGTTTACGCGACGCCTCCACAAAGGTAACTTCGTTGAGAAGCGACAGTGCCTGCAACGGCGTGTTGGTCCGCGATCGTTTGACCGTGCAAATTTCACGATTGGGTGCATCGAATAACAGCATGGTCGGGGGCGCGGCGGTTCGCTTCCAAACGGTATACAAAGTTCGACGGTACAGCCCATCATTCTTATCATGCTGATAATTGCGAAGATCACCATACACGCTCGTTTCATCCCATACGCCATCCGGCATATACGGCCTGACGCTGGGACCACCGAGTTTATTCGTCAAGAGGCCACTGATCGCGAGAGCTTGATCCCGAAGCACTTCGCCGGAAAGCCGAAATCGCGGCCCACGCCCGAGCAGCCGATTTTCAGGGTCTCGCTCCAAGAGTGTATGGTCGACACGATGCGAAGCCGATTGGCGATACGTTGCGCTCATGACAATAAGTTTCTGAAGAGCTTTCGTATCCCATGCATGGGCCGAACGACCAGCAATGTTAGGCATCTGAGTTGGCTCCATGAATTCGACGGCTAACCAATCGAGCAACTCCGGGTGACTTGGAAAATCTGCTTGCGATCCGAAATTTTCCGAAGTCTTAACGATGCCTGTTCCCATGAAATTTTCCCAGATACGGTTGACCCAAACACGCGCCGTCAGCGGATTGTTACGATGTGCGATCCACTGAGCTAGACCCAGCCGATTATTCGGAGCACCTTCGGGCAATGGAGGAAAGACGGCCGGGATTGTGGCTGTCACCAAATCCCCGCGACGATCGTATTGGCCGCGCACAAGTATAAACGCTTCGCGGGGTTTTTCGATTTCCTGCATGACCATCACGGTGGGCCAAGTAGCGCGAAAGTCGTCCCTTTGCTTTTTAGCTTGCGCGACCTTCGCTTCGGCTTGGCGAATGGGTCCGTCTGCATTCTTTCGGTAGAACGCCGCTAGTTCCGCAGTTTGTTCCGGCGTTCGTTCACTGCCCGCGATATTTAGGATGCCGCGAATCGAATCGGGAATTTGACTGCCGGAAATCGCAACCGTTCCCCGAGCGAGTCCCGTAGCAGAAACTCGAAAACGTCCGATATTGTGCTGATTCAGTGATTCTTGAACGAGGCGGATCGTAATGGTTGCGTTTTCGGGAACCGTAAAGGGAGCCTCCGATAAGAACATCGCGCGACAAATTTCTTTACGCGTTGGGCCATCCACCGCCCAGCCTTTCGAAATGTCGTTGCCGATTGTGTTCTGGATATCCCAGCCCTGTTGAGAGTAGTCTGCTTCGACATAAGTGAATTTGACGACGTTAGGAGTTGGCAGCGTCGGTGCCGCAATTTCTGCCTCAACCCGCGTTAATACGAAATTGCCGTTGGGGTATCGTCCTAAGCTCTGCATGGGCAGACTGGGATCGGGAAAGCATTCCAACAAAAACCCACTCCATAGTCCAGGCCTTAGCGGCGATTGAATCGTGTAGATATCGTTGCCAGGATTTTCACCACCTGCCAAGAACGAGCCATCCGACTGACGCGTGAGACTTGCTCCACTGCGTGAAATCACTTGGCTTGGTTCGAGGATTGACCAAGCCGCTCCGCTGGCATCGATTTGTTTCTTAAATTCGGGCTCCCATTGGCTTAACAATTGAGGCAAAATCTCGAGCTGCTTGCTCAGACCAAACTCGGCATTTTGAATTTCTTGTTCAAAGGCCATCAATTCCTTTTGTTGTTCTGAGGTTGCGACGGGGATGGTTGGTTCGGTGTTTCGTGATTCTCCCTGCAACGTTCCGCTTTCGGCGACGTTATTAAAGTACGAAAACAGGGAATAGAATTCTCGTTGCGTGATCGGATCGTATTTGTGATCGTGACATCGACAGCAATTCAGTGTCAACCCAAGCCAAGTTAGTCCGGTTGTCTCGACACGATCAATAACCGTTTCGACGCGCCACTCTTCTGCAATGATCCCGCCTTCGCCGTTCAGCCGATGATTTCTGTTAAAGCCCGTCGCTACTTTTTGTGACAACGAGGCATTGGTCAACATGTCACCTGCAATTTGTTCTACCGTGAACTGGTCGAAGGGCATATTGTCGTTAAAAGCCTGAATGACCCAGTCACGCCAAGGCCATTGCTGGCGACTGCTATCGATTTGGTAACCGTTGCTGTCTGCATAGCGAGCCAAGTCCAACCACTGAATTGCCATTCGCTCGCCGTAATGGGGCGACTGGAGTAGACGGTCGACAACGCGTTCGTAAGCTTCGGGAGATGTGTCCTGTAAGAAAGCATCACGCTCTTGAGGTGTCGGCGGCAATCCGGTCAAGTCTAGTGTCACTCGGCGAAGCAGGGTCTCGCGGTCGACAGCAGGGCTAAATTCGAAACCTAACTTTTCAAGCTTGCTCAGAATGAATCGGTCGATATCATTTCGAACTTGTTTTTTCGCAACAACATCCGGGACTTGTGGTCGTTGCGGCGCGATAAAGGCCCAATGACCTTGATATTCGCCTCCTTGGCGAACCCACCGCTCAAGCAAATCGACCTGATGCTCGGTCAGCGATTTTCCCGAGTCTGGTGGCGGCATGCGAAGATCGGGATCGGTCGTCAGAACTCGCTTGATCAATTCGCTTTGGTCAATATTGCTCGGCACGATCGCGACCAATCCCGACTCCGCAGGCTGCCGCGACAGGTCTTGAATATCTAAACGCAACCCCGCTTGCCGTTGACCTTCGTCCGGCCCGTGACATTGAAAGCATGTATCGGACAAGATCGGCCGAATGTCACGATTAAATACGACGGGCTCACCTGCACTTACGGCAGTCCCAATCGCAATCAAAACGCAGCAGCCGAGGCTAGAAAATTTCGGCATCATGGATGATTTCTAGGGTGGGTGGGGGATGGTCTAAGGAAACTCTATCCTACCACGAGGCGACCACGAATCAACTCGAACCGTCCGCAGATGCCACGCAAACGCTGACAAACCCGTTTTCAAACGCATCTTTCTCAAGCGTTCGTCATTCGGCAATTTGAATGATCAGGATCGAAATATCATCTGCCGGAGAGTGAGATTCTCCACACCATTTCAACAGCGTATCGCGCAGGTCATCCACCGAATCCTGAAGTTTGCTGTTGGCGGTTGCTTCGATATGTTCAAGCAATCGCGAAATACCGAACATTTGACCATGGGCATCCATCGCTTCGGTGACTCCATCCGAATAGAGAATCAATCGATCTCCCCTACCGAGAGTCAATTCTTGTTCTTCGTAAGGACCAAATACGCCTTCTTCTTGTTGGAAAAGACCAATCGGTGGCCCGCCCGAGAAATCGATGACCCGAGGCCGACCCTTGCGTGGAAGATGAATAACTGGCGGATGGCCAGCGGACGTAAACCGGAATCGATGCGTCTTGTGCTCGTACAGTCCATAAACGAGAGTGAAGAATTGTTGCGCGTCGGGAACGATTTGAAAACGGCGATTGATTTTATCGGCTACTTGCCCCGGTGGCGTAACGCGAAGCGGACCATCATCTTTTGACCTGTCGGGCGCGCTGACGATGCACGTATCTGTAGAGCTAGGTGATAAAGCTTGACTGACGGCGACGGACATCAAAGCGGCGGGAACACCGTGCCCAGAAACATCCAGTAAGTACATACCGACATAATCGGACCCGATATCAAACACATTCAGAAAATCACCACCTAACTCATCGCAAGGACGAAAATACCAAGCGACTTCGCAGCCTGTGAGCAGTGGCGTTTGAAGCGGTAACTGCGATCGTTGAATGTGCGCGGCAGCGGCCAAGTCCTTCTTGAGTTTTTTGTTGGCGGAACGCAATTTTTCATGCGTCATTTTGAGAATGACATGCGTACCAACCCGAGCTAATACTACCTCGATATCCAGGGGCTTGGTCACGTAGTCGCTGGCACCGTGCGTGAGCGCCCTCACGATGTCTTCACTACCGTCCTTGGCAGTTGCCATGATAACGGGCAGCTCGAGCCGCGAATGTTTATCGCGTATACGCTCCAAGACTTCCCAACCGGAGAGACCGGGCATCATGATGTCGAGCATGACCAAGTCAAAGCTCTGCTCGGCAATGCGATCGAGAGCAGCCTGACCATCCGGTGCCGTGATTACTTCATACCCTCGGCGAGTCAATCGTCGAGAGAGCATATCGCGATTCATTTCGTTGTCATCCACAACGAGCAACTTACCCAGCGATTGACTCACGACTGTGTATTCCTTTCCAAAAGAGCAAGGACCTTGACGAGCAAACGCTCGAGATCGACGGGTTTGGTATCGTATTCATCGCAACCTGCGTCAAGTGCCGCTTGACGGTCTCCATCCATAGCATGCGCGGTCAGTGCGATCACAGGAATATTTTGGGTCGCGGCGGTTGTCTTGATAATTCGGGTTGCTCCCCAACCATCGATCACGGGTAAACTCATATCCATCAGGATTAAGTCTGGGCTTTCCGCAATAGCGACGTCAACACCCATCTGGCCATCCACCGCCAAGATCACGTCGAACCCACGACGTTGCAAACGACGGGAGAGCATATCGCGATTCATCTCATTGTCTTCAACGATCAGGATGCGTGGCATTTCCACCTCCTATTGGATTCGAACAGCATCGCTCTAGCAAGCAGGAAATCTCTTGAAACAAATCATCTCTCGACAAACCTGATTTGCTGCGAATGTTCGTGACGCCGCCTTGCAAACGTTCGATATCTTCGCGAGTTAGTTCTTTTGCCGTCAAAACAATGATAGGAATAATCTTCGTCAGCCCCTGACGCGCTAATTCCGCAACGACTTCGAAACCATCCATCTCCGGCATCATCAAATCAAGAAAAATCAAATCGGGTCGTCGCTCTGCAATGCAGTCCATAGCTTGCCTACCATTTTCGGCAGTTTGGATATCGCAAGGCGTTTTTTCAACAAGCCTCACTAACAATTCACGACTATCTTTATCGTCGTCCACGATCAGAACATGGCATGGCGATTGTTTCGCTCGATGTCGGCTCAGTATTTCGTCTAACCGCTGGCGATCCGGCGGTTTAGTCAAATAATCCGCAACTCCCAAAGCAAAACCTAGGTCCGCGTTATCAACCATCGAAATCATGACGACTGGAATGCTGGCCGTTGTGGCATCGTCTTTTAAATCCTGCAAGACTGCCCAGCCATCCATTCCTGGCATCATGACGTCAAGCGTAATAGCCATCGGCAATCGTTGCCGCGCCAATTGCAAAGCCTCGGCACCGGACCGAGCAGTAATGACGGCGTATCCCTGCTTCTTCAAGTGACGCTCCATGAGATCGCGGGCGTCTGCATCGTCATCTACGACGAGGACTTCGTTCCTGCGAATGGGCGTCGGGGCGGCTTGAGCGGATAGGCTATCTGTCGACTCTTCAACTGACTTCTGGTCAACGAGCGGAAGATTAACTGTGAATTTGCTGCCAACCCCCTGTTGGCTTTCAACAGTCAATTCGCCGCTTAACATTTCGCAGAATCGTTTGGTGATCGTCAACCCAAGACCAGTTCCTCCGAACCGGCGCGTTGTTGAGCTTTCGGCCTGCGTGAATGCTTCGAATACTTTTCCCAGTTGCTCTTGCGTCATGCCTATCCCCGTATCGGAGACACTCAGTTCAAGCCAGGGCGCATCATCGCGCTGAACGTGCTTGGCTTGGAGCGTGATTTCTCCGCGATCAGTAAACTTGGCGGCATTACTCAACAAGTTAAACAAAATCTGCCGCACCTTCGTTTGATCAGACAGAACTACACCGATTTTTTCGGCCTTCTGCAAAGTCAGCTTGTTCGATTTCTGCTCCATCAACGGCTGTACCGTCGATACGACATCTTGCAAGAAAGAGTCGAAGTCAAATTTTTCGCGAAACACTTCCATCTTGCCAGCTTCGATCTTCGATAAATCGAGGATGTCGTTAATAAGGCCCAACAAGTGCTTTCCGGCCGAACGGATTTTGGTGATGTCTGGAATGAATTGCTCATGGCCAAGGTCTTGAAATTCTTCGGTCAACATTTCGCTATACCCGATGATGGCGTTCATCGGGGTCCGTAACTCATGACTCATGTTGGCCAGGAACTCGCTCTTGGCTCGACTCGCTTCCTCTGCAGTGACTTTTGCCTGCCGCAGAACTCGTTCCGTGTTTTTTCGTTGGATACCAATGGCCATCGCTGTTGCGAGGGATTGCAGACTACTCAATGTTGCTTCGGGCAAGGCATGACGTGCGAACAACGCCATTACTCCTACTAGCACGTCATCGACAATCAACGGAAAGCCCGCGAACGCTACCATCCCTTCGCTTTTGGCCCAATCTTGATCTCCAACTCGAGAATCGCCAATTACTTGATTGGTCAAATGGGGCTTTCGCTCCGCCGCGATAAGTCCTATTTTGTACATCCCTATCGGCACTCGGCTATGAGGTCCGTCAAGATGTGTGTAGATACCAGCACTCGCTTGCAATTCGAGTATGTCGCCTGAGTCGGAAACCGTCCAGACTCTTGCAAACGCTGCGTCAATGTATTCGACCAATGCCTCACAACAACGCTGGAGAATCGGTTGCAAATCGTCGTGGTGCGAGAGCGCCAGTCCGATTCGGCCGTTCAATTCGGCCATTCTCGATCGCTCCGCAAGGATCGCTTCGCCCTGTTTTCGTAGCGTGATATCGACGATCGACGCCAAAGCAAAGACACCTTTCTCGGTGAGCAGTGGGTTGAATCCCATTTCGATTGGAAACTCCGTCCCATCCTTTCGTAAGCCGTATAGATCACGCATCGACCCGATGGCCCGGACTTGGGGCATTGCGAAAAAATTACTGCCAATCTCCGCCAAGCTCGTCTTGAGTCGTGCAGGAAAGAGTTCACCAAAAGGCCGGCCCAGAAGTTCCTCGCGAGAATATCCAAACAGTTTCTCGGATTGGACATTCATCATCGCGATACGACCCGCTTGATCGATCGTCATCATCCCGGTCGGCGAAGTTTCAACAACCAACTGTAACTCCTGCTCGCTGGCCGCTAACTTGGCGGTTTGCTCCCGGACTTGCAATTCGACGATCTCGTTGGTCGCTTCTAGTTTGGCCCTTTGCTGAGCAATATCTTTCATTTCCAGCGTGCCTCGACGGCATGACCAAATCAGGAAGAAATCTTCAAACAGGACCCACCCAGCATGTTCAAATGCTCGAAAGGGACTCGACGCCAAAACACCAAATACCGACTGCGGCCAATAGATGCCTCGAATCAAATGGTCCGCCGCCACCACGACAGTCGCCGTCACCAACACTTTCCAGTCGCGATAAAAGGCCAAGAAAGCTAACGATCCGAAAATATGGAAATGCGTTTCAATGCGTCCTCCACAAAGGTGTATCAACAACGCCGAATAGAGCATCTGAGCGATTGCGATGATGTGCCGCGTTATCGTGCGACCAGGCATTGCAAAAATTAGGAAAAGCGGCAAGCTAATAATCGCTGCACCCAACAGCGTTGCTGCCCAAACGTGCACGTGCGGTTGACTGACTTGACCAATCCATGTCCGGGGCGACACCCACAAGGCGGCAAGGATGCCCGCGACGTATTGAAAAGTCAACAACCCACCGAACATGTAGTCCGCTTGCTTGCGGATCGCATCCTGGTGTGCTTGGAATATCGTATCGGCTCGGCTATCTAAACTCATCATGAAAACTACAACCAAGCCCTTCGTGTAAGTTACGGTTTTACCGCCGAAATAATCTGCGGATCAACCAGCGAACATCCATAGACATCAGAACAAACGGGTTCATCGATTCTAGAACCGCCCATCAAGGCAATCGTTCTGATCGTATCCGAACCCACATTGTCTCCGAAATGCCCTCGTGACTTCGTGATGCCGCCTGCAAAGAGCAATTGACCTTTGGCTGAGTACAGCAAAGACTGCCCGGAAGTTACGACACCGAATTGACGTGTAATGTCACCACCCATGTCGTCCAAACAGTGAATTCCGGGAATCAATGCTGCCTGACTGCGCAAAGCGCTCCGCGTCCAGTCTGGCGAAGCTTGGTTTGGATTCCAAAAAACGACATACGTCCGCATGCGATCTCTCGCACTGGCAACCAGTCGCTCCAACTCGCCTAACGTCGCAGCCGAACATGGGCAGCGAGGATGGACAAAAACCAATAACGTTGGACCAGACTGGGCCAATGCGATTTGGTCGAGAGGAATATCGACCGGCCAGTTACCAGGGGCTTGGGCAACTATCCCGCCACCGTTTTCATACCGATAGAGGTACGACGCCCCGATACCCACGAGGAATATCCAAACGGGAACAAGGACGAACAGCGAAATTCGTTTCCAAGGAAACGGAATCATTCTTTATTGCGCCGACGGAGATCGCGGGATCGCCTGATGGTGATTGGCTTGAGAGGGGTTGATTGTGGGATGTCGATTCTACGCAAAGCTGCGATGCATTTCTACTTGAAATTGCCGTAAAAAGTAAAATCCACTTCGGCTTTTTAGGAGAACTTTCGGCGATATTTGATGCCTCGTTAGATATCTTGGTTCCACGACATTCGCAGTTCGAACCGAATGATGCAATGCAACACTTTATCCATCCGGTTACAATTCGCATATGACTTTCCAATCCCACATATTCGAAAACAATCTCCCGCGCCTCGTGCGAACAGGCCGCGGTCGAAGCTTGTCGCTGACTGCTATTTGCGAATCGAATGGCTGGGAGCGAGTCATGATTGTGAGCGACAGCGGAGTCGCAGCAGCCGGATTATTGCAACAAGTTTCACTGCCGTTAAGCGATGCAAACTTGCTTGTCGATACTTTTATCGATGTGCCTCCGGAACCGGAAATCGACGTTGTCGATACAATCGCGGCTCGCATGATCGCGTGCCAAGCACAGGCCGTCATTGCACTTGGTGGCGGCAGCGTTATGGACGCGACGAAAGTAGCAGCCCTCGTGGCTCGGCATAGCCAACCTGCTCGAAGTTTTGTTGGTATCGGCAAAGCTAAAAAACGAGGCGTTCCGACGATCCTCATTCCTACGACGGCGGGCACGGGATCCGAAGCAACCTTTGTTGCGATTCTTACGGACCCATCGACGGGTAACAAAGTCGGCGTGGTCGATCCCTGCATCCTTGCCGACATCGCGATCATCGACCCTGCACTGACGGATCGTTTGCCGCAGCATATAACTGCAGCCGCTGGAATGGACGCATTGGTTCATGCAATCGAAGCCTACCTGGCACGCGTCGCAACGCCGCTCGCGTTGGGGTTGGCTCTGCAAGCGGCGCGCCATATCGGACGTTCACTTGAGATCGTTTGCCGTGAGCCCATCAACACGACGGCTCGCGACGATATGGCGATTGGATCGCACTTGGCTGGAATGGCCTTTGCCAATTCATCGTGCTGTGCCGTTCACGCATTGGCGCTGCCGCTTGGTGGTCGGTACCCGATCCCGCACGGTGTCATTACCGGTTGCTTTGTCGGTGAAATGATGCGTCACAACGGCCCCGTCTGTGCGGAGGGCATTTCTGCTTTGAGCAACGCGCTCCACTGGGGCCAACTGGATGCGATATCCTTTGCTGACAAGTTAGATTCGATCGCACGTTCTATTGGTCTCCAAGATCAACTTGCCAAAACCGTCGTTCCGCGACAAGCTTTCCGGGCGATGGCAGCAGATGCTGTAGCTATTCGCCGCTTGATGGACCCTAATCCGCGCGAGGTATCCCAAGCGGACGCCGAACGCATTTACGAAAGCGTCTTGGAACGGTGTCACACCAATTAGCCTCTAAATCAACTTCGTTATTTTCTATTACTTTGCCATCGACTTCAAAAACACGAACTTGCCTGCATGAAAACACTTCCTGATTTTTGGTTTGAAACGCGTCCCTGGGTGAATGGCCAGTGGCACTGCGGTTCAGAAGCGATCGCGGTCTCTAATCCCGCAACCGGTGCGAAGATCGCCGACGTCAGCCGAGCTGATGCTTCTATCGTCAATCTTGCCATCGCAGGCGCAGTGAGCGCCCAACGGCAGTGGAAGGAAGTCGCGGCAAGCCAGCGGGGGCAGGTACTCAAGCGGACTGCGGCTTTGTTGCTTTATCGCAAAGATGAGTTCGCGAGACTTCTGACGGCTGAGCAAGGAAAGCCTTACGCTCAGGCTATTGGCGAAGTCGAGTACGCAGCCAGCTTCTTTCAATGGTTCGGCGAGGAGGCGCGGCGAATCTATGGTCGTATAGCGCCGCACCCGGAAGCCAACCGCGAATTCTTTGTGGAGCAACGCCCCGCAGGTGTTGCCGGTCTCATTACACCTTGGAATTTCCCCCTTGCCCAAGGTGCCAAAAAAGTTGCTGCGGCATTGGCAGCAGGTTGCAGCGCCGTTTGGAAGCCCGCCGAATTAACGCCGTTAATTGCACTTGGACTAGGGCCTGTGATGCAAGACGCAGGACTGCCGGACGGAGTATTACAAATTGTCCCCGGTCGCGGTTCTGTTGTCGGTGGTGTGTTGGCCGAACACCCTGCAGTTCGCGTGTTGAGTTTGACAGGCTCGACGGCAACCGGCAGTTCCTTGATGGCCGCCGCGGCACCAGGAATCAAACGGGTGTCGCTCGAACTGGGTGGCAACGCTCCCTTTATTGTTTTGCCTGACGCAGATCTTGAGTTCGCAGCCGAGCAGTTGCTTCGCCTTAAACTGTTTGTGTCCGGCCAAGTTTGCGTGACCGCAAATCGCGTTTTTGTGCATCGCGATATTCGAGAGAACTTTATCGACGTGCTAGCCGAAAAGTTGCTTGCGGTTCGGATTGGCAACGGGCTGGCTGACGGTGTCGATGCCGGGCCTTTGATTCACCAGCAAGCTTGTCAGGATGTCGGTGCGATGGTAGATCAATCGGTCGCGTCAGGAGCCCGAGTCGTCGCTCAGAATTTTAGTTTCCAGGATGATAAGTCATTGAAATCGGGTAGTTTCTTTCCCGCGACGATCCTGAGTGATGTGCAAGACAATATGGTCATCTCGTGTCAAGAAGTTTTTGGACCAATCATCCCCTTGCTAAGTTACACGACCGTCGACGAAGTCATCCAGCGCGCTAACGACACACCTTACGGCTTGGCGGGTTTCGTGTACGGAAGCAATCTCAGTCAATGCCATGCAATCTCGCGTCGACTAGAGGTCGGCATCGTCGGTGTGAACGAATGGCGACCTTTGAAAGCTGAAATACCCTTCGGCGGCGTCAAGCAAAGCGGGATCGGAGCCGAAGGCGGCGAAGAAGGGCTTCGCGAATTTCTAGAAACCCAAGTCATATCCATGCCCAGGCCGAAAACGAACGTCTAACTGTGCGACTGCGAACGGAACCATTCCCTGGTGGCATGGCAACAAACATCTGGTGGCAAGGCTCCGGCCTTGCCACCCACTGCACCGCAGGCTCTGCCTGCTGATCCGTCGCAGGGTGGAGTCAGCGTGCTGCATGCGATACCGAAAGGATGAGGCGGAACCTCAAGTGCAACGCGTAGCAAGGCCGGAGCCTTGCTACGAGGGAAAAAACACCTGGTGGCAAGGCTCCGGCCTTGCCACCCACTGCACCGCAGGCTCTGCCTGCAGTGCCAGCCCGACACTCGGACAAAGAAAGTGAACTGGCACCCCCTGTCAAATCGTTCCGGAAACGTCAAAATCATTGTGCGTCTTTTCACAAACTCTGACCAAGTACGCGGACAGATCATGCCTCGCTCTCGTTACCAATTCGGAACGGATTAAGGACCTTATTTTTTGACGAGGACAATCGTGGCTTGGTTGCCTGTATTTTCCCGACCCAATTTAGTTGAAATCATTTTAGAGAGCTGGAAGTTTCTCCAGCGTCAGCGAAATATTGAGTTGCTCGCTTGGGTGATCTTGGAGAATCATTTGCACTGGATCGCCGCAGGACCAGAAATTGGAAAACGCGTCGGAGAGTCTAAGTCCTATACCGCCACGATGATACTACGTGAGATGAAGTCAAAACAAATGGAAATACTGTTGCAGGAACTTCATTTCTATAAGTTGAGACATCGTACCGATCAAGATTTCCAAGTATGGCAGGCTGGAAGCCACCCGCAATTGATGACCACCGATGAAATGCTGTGGCGAAAGATCGAATACATACACCGGAATCCCGTTGAACGTGGTTACGTAGACAGACCGGAAGACTGGCGTTACTCCAGCGCACGAGCATACGCCAAAATGCCCTGCCTACTGGATGTCGTCGTGGACTGGCGTTAGAAGCGATAGCGACCGTTGGATCGATGGTCTGGTGTTCACTGGTGGCAAGTAGCACCTGGTGGCAAGGCTCCGGCCTTGCCACCCACTGCACCGCAGGCTCTGCCTGCTGATCCATCGCAGGGTGGAGTCAGCGTGCTGCATGCGATACCGAAAGGATGAGGCAGAGCCTCAACTGCAGCGCGTAGCAAGGCCGGAGCCTTGCTACGAGGGAAATTTCTAAAAACCCAAGTCATCTCGATGCCAAGGCCGAAAATAAACTTATGAATGTGCGACTACGATCGGAATCCTGGTGGAATGACCCAAGCAATCCGGGCATGACGGCTCTCTATTTGGAGCGGTTCCTCAACTACGGTCTCACGCCTGGCGAACTGCAAAGCGGGCGTCCGATCATTGGTATCGCTCAGTCGGCAAATGACTTGGCACCGTGCAATCGCGCTCACTTGCAAAACGTTTCGCGATTGTGCGACGGGGTTCGCGATGCGGGTGGCGTGCCGATGGTGTTTCCGATGCATCCTTTGCAAGAGTCCGTGCGACGACCGACAGCCGCACTCGATCGCAACCTTGCGTATCTCGGCTTGGTCGAAGTTTTGTATGGCTATCCACTCGACGGCGTGATCTTTACGACCGGCTGCGATAAGACCACGCCAGCCGCATTGATGGCAGCCGTAACGACCGACTTGCCGTCGATCATCTTCAACGGCGGGCCAATGCTCAACAGCTTCCTTGATGGCGAGTTAGCGGGCGCGGGAACTATCATTTGGGAAGCACGACGTAGGCTGGCGGCAGGAGAAATCAACAATCAAAAATTCATGGACTTGCTTGCTGCTTCATCGCCTAGCGCGGGTCACTGCAACGTGATGGGAACGGCGTTGTCGATGAACTGTTTGGCCGAAGCCATGGGTATGGCACTCCCCGGCAGCGCGAGTATTCCGGCTCCTTATCGTGAAAGAGGTCAAGCGGCTCATGCGACGGGAAAACGCATTGTTGAATTGGTTCGCGAAGATCTACGCCCACTCAAAATCATCACAAGAACGGCTTTGCTGAACGCAATACGCGTAAACACCGCTATAGGCGGCAGTACGAATTGCCCGCCGCATTTGCTGGCCATCGCAAGGCACGCGGGAGTTGAACTACACATCAAGGATTGGGAAGCCGAAGGCTACGAATTGCCATTAATCGTCAACACACAGCCCGCTGGCCATCATTTGGCCGAAGAATTTCATCGTGCAGGCGGACTGCCGGTCGTGATCGGTGAACTGTTGCGACACAGATTGCTGGATGGAAAGGCCCTGACCGTCACGGGAAAGACGTTGGCCGAGAATGTAGCCAATGCCGCGCATCCCGATGGCGAAGTAATCCATAGCGTCCAAACTCCCTTAAGAACGCGTGCAGGATTCCTTGTCCTCACCGGTAACTTGTTCGAAGCGGCCTTGATCAAGACCAGCGTGATCAGCCAAGGGTTCCGAAAACGCTACTTGAGCAAGCCCGGCGATGAAGATTGCTTTGAATGTAACGCCGTAGTCTTCGATGGTCCGGAAGATTATCATGCAAGATTGAACGACGCGGAATTGAATATCGACGATAACACGATGCTCGTCATACGCGGTTGTGGCACAATCGGTTTTCCAGGAAGTGGTGAAGTTGTCAACATGCTACCACCCGATTCGCTGCTTCGAGCAGGCGTCAAGGAATTGCCGACCATGGGCGATGGTCGGCAAAGCGGCACTTCGGCGAGCCCATCGATTTTGAATGCTTCGCCCGAAGCCTTTGCTGGCGGCGGACTTGCTCGATTGCGGACGGGCGACCGAATTCGAGTGGACTTGCGATCACGACGCGTCGATGCCTTGGTCCCCGAAGCCGAATGGATGGCTCGCGATATTTCTGCTTTCTTGATCGCCCCCGACAATGCGACACCTTGGCAAAAAATCTATCGCGAAAACGTAGGTCAGCTCCATACGGGCGCGTGCTTGGATATGGCCTGCGCGTTCCGCTCCGTTTGCAATACAGTGCCTAGACACAATCACTAGCCAGACGGAAACTATTTGGCTCCCCTCACCGATTACTTGAATTAATTACCCGTTGCGGTGCACCATGAACGAAAACAATTTCAACCTTCGCTCCAAGATCGCCGTGATCACCGGCGGCGCTTCGGGCATAGGACAAGCGATCGCCACGCGATTTGCAGCACAGGGCGCGACCATCGAAATTCTTGACAACCAGCCTGCGGCGCTGGAGTCCGCCGTCAAAGCAATTCGCGATGCGGGTCACGACGCGAACGGCGAGACTTGTAACGTCGGCGATCCCGAAGACGTAAATCGCGCCTTCGAACAGATACTGTCGCGACGTAAGAGAATTCACATTCTTGTCAATAATGCCGGAATCGCGCACGTCGGAAACGCTCTGAATACATCGGCTGCGGATTTTGATCGGATCATGCGGGTTAACGTCAACGGCGTGTCAAACTGCTCGCAAGCTGCTCTTCGCAATATGACTGCCAAAGGTGGCGGTGTGATCCTCAACATGGCATCGACAGTCGCTCAGTTTGGCATCGCCGAACGGTTCGCTTATTCGGCCAGCAAAGGTGCGGTGTTGGCAATGACTTATTCGATGGCGAAGGATTTTCTGCCTTTTGGAATCCGCTGCAATGCGATCCTACCGGGCCGAATCCATACTCCGTTTGTCGATAGTTTCATTGCCAAGAATTATGCGGGCCGCGAAGCCGAGATGTTTGAAAAACTGTCCAAATACCAACCGATCGGACGCATGGGAACGCCCGACGAAATCGCGGCAGCGGCCCTCTTTTTATGCTGTGACGAAGCCAGCTTTATCACGGGGTCTGCGTTTCCGGTAGACGGTGGAACACTGACTCTGCGATAAAATTTTTCGTTACCCTGCTCGACGAACTATTCCAAACACTAAGCCAACTCACCAAGGATTGTTAACTATGAAGCCCCCGATGCTGATCCTCGCCTGCTTGCTTTGCAGTGCTGTTTGTCAAGCACAAGATAGTGCCAAGAACTTGCCGCGAAGTCTACCAGAAGCGCAAGGCGTTTCGTCCAAGGCCTTGCTGGATTTTGTCGAATCGGCCGATCGTGACATTACGTCCATGCACAGCTTCATGCTGATACGTCATGGACACGTTGTTGCCGAAAGCTGGTGGACTCCGTACGACGCCGTAACGCGTCACGAATTGTATTCACTCAGCAAAAGCTTTACGTCGACTGCCGTTGGGATGGCGATTGCCGAAGGCAAACTCAGCCTGGATGATGAAGTAGCAAAATTCTTTCCTGACGAATTACCCGCGTCGCCCAGTCAGCAGCTCAAATCGATGCGGGTTCGCGATTTACTGAGGATGGCGACGGGACACGAATCGGAACCCAAATTCGGCACCGAGGAAGCTTGGACCAGAACGTTTCTGGCGCATCGCGTGGCGTTCAAACCCGGAACGCATTTTATGTACAACACACCGGCAACTTATATGCTGTCTGCGATTGTGCAGAAACAAACAGTGATGCCGGTCTTGGAATATTTGAAGCCAAGATTATTTGAGCCGCTCGGGATCGAAAATCCAACTTGGGGAACGAGTCCTCAAGGCGTATCGCTTGGGGGCTATGGCCTGAATGTTCGAACCGAAGATATCGCAAAATTTGGACTGCTGTATCTTCAGAAAGGGAAATGGAACGGTCAGCAATTGATCAGCGCTGAATGGGTCGAGGCAGCAACCAGTTTACAAACTTCGAATGGCAGTAATCCAGCCAGCGATTGGGATCAAGGCTACGGTTTTCAGTTTTGGCGATGCCGCCATGGTTGTTATCGCGGCGACGGAGCGTTTGGCCAATACTGCATTGTTTTGCCGGAGCAAGATGCGGTTGTTGCGATCACAAGCGGCGTTGGCAATATGCAAGCAGTGCTAAATCTCGTATGGGACAAACTCCTGCCAGCGTTCCATTCGCAACCCCTAGCCGACGATGAAGTCACAGTCGATCATTTGACCCAAAGGACAAAGAGCCTGAAACTGCCTCTTGTCATCGGCGAAAGTTCGACGCCCATGTCGAAAGAGTTTCTTGGCAAGAAATATTCGTTCGACAAGAATGACCAGAAAATCGACAGCATCCTGCTCGAATCGAACGGCAATCAAGGCACGATATTGACTCTCGAAGCCAATGAAATAACACAAACCATTCCGTGCGGATTGCGTGATTGGCATCGTTGCAAAGTGCGTTTTGGGCCAAGCTCAGAACAATCAGCAGCGACCAGTGGTGCATGGACTGCGGACAATGTTTACACGCTGAAAATATGCTTGAACGAAACGCCCTTTGTGCAGACCATGCGACTTACGTTTACTGACGATCAAGTGACCTTCGATAGCGAGTACAACGTCTCCTTCGGACCAACCAAACGGCCGCAACTAGTCGGACATCGCAAGTAATCTCGGTTCGGGTTGAAAAAAGGAAAGTCAGCGGAATAATAATGTGCCTTGCGTCGGGGATTGGATGATCGAGTGGATGTTGGATAGCTCGCGGGGCAGGCGGAGCCTGCAATTCAGTGGGTTACAAGGCGGAGCCTTGTAACCAGGTGGAATCTTCCAGGGCTGAGTTGTTTGTTACGAATTTAGATTGGCGACGAGTAGATTTGATAATTCTTCGCTGACGCTCGCTGCTCGAATGTCCAGATAGAATTCATCTGTAGTGGATCGAGTGCGGGCTGGATTGCTTGAGAAACACGCGTCTATTCTCCGATGCCGTGCCGTAGCGGCGTTTTCAATGAGCACTGTTTCGCCACGATCACGCTTTGTTTGTAACTTTGGTCGGTTGTCGAATTCCGACGGTAAATTTGGTAGCAACAATTTCGGCGACAATCCACCAAAGGGGATGTTGGGTCCCATTTCAGGCATGTCGGACGGACTGTCTGACGGGTTCACTTGTTGTGGTCCGAGGGAACTGCCTCCTACGGTAGGGTTTTTGAGCACCCAAGCTTCGCGGCCATTCACGCCATCGGTAGCACTAAAGATCAGTAGATTCGATGACCCCGGAGTCATCGATACGGGCAGTGAACTTAACGCGCCTGGCCGGATATCGGCAACTTGGGTTACGGTATTGCTGGCAATAGAGCTCGTCCAAAGCTCGCGGCCGGTCAGTCCGTCATCGGCTGAAAAATAGAGTTTACCGTTGAGAGCCACTAAATCATCGGGATTCGAACCGGTTGCACCAACACGAATATCTTTGACGATGACAGTACCTGCCGGAACGCCGTTGCTCCTCCATAACTCGCGACCGACAACACCGTCGTTGGCTGTAAACATCAACACTCCGTTAAGATTGGTCAAGTCATCTGGATCCGAATTTGCGGCATTTGGATTGATGTCTTTTACCCTGGTGGTTGTGCTATTTAAGGTGGCATGAATCCAAAGCTCGCGTCCTGTCGTCCCGTCATTGGCCGCAAAGTACAAGTTACCTTTGACGTTTGCTAACGAGGTTGGATCCGAGCTACCAACGCCACTATTAATATCTTGGACAATTTCCGCAGAGTTAATGCTTGTCGCCTTCCATAGTTCGCGACCTGAGCTTGCGGTATTGGCCGTGAAGTACAGTGTACCGCCAACATTGGTAAGATTTTTGGGGTCGGAGTTGCCAATGCCTTGCTGGATGTCTTTTACAATCGTGGTCGTTTGATAAGTCCCAAAACTTCTCCAGATTTCCCTGCCTAGCCCAGGCGTGTCAACAGTAAAGTAAAGCACTCCGGACACGTTAGTCAAATATCTGGGGCCGCTGTTCGGACCATTCGTGCCGAACAAAATGTCGTCGGCGATAAGAGTAGTAGTGGCAGCTTCACCTTTGCTCGACCATAAATCGGAGCCGCTTCCGACCGTGCCATCGTCGACCGTAAAGTACAGGACACCACCCACGTTGGTCAGATTGCTGGGCATCGAGCTACCCGGACCCGGATTGATGTCCTTAAGATGCCTTACTCGGAAACTGTCGTTGACCACCCCAACTTCGACTCCCATTTGGCCCACAGTAGTAGTGGCGAATTCTGCGGAAAAATACAATCTGCCGTTTACGTTGATTAATTTTGTAGGGTTTGCATATGTTAGACCCCCAACAGTGAACAACTCTCCAGTTCCGGCTATAGTGCCATCGGTTTTCCATAGCCGTCGACTATTCGCTACGTTGCGTTCGCCTGCAGTGAAATAAACGATCCCATTGACGTTGGTGAAGTCTCTGGGATCAGAGCTTGCTGCCCCAGCAATGTCGGTGATTCGACTTGTTTCGGTTGGCGGTGTTGGCGGCAGTACTCCGACACCCGATACGCCAGTTCCCTTTACACCCGGTCCTTGCACTTGAAATGGATTGTACGGAGACGGGGCAACGCCAATCCCTCGAACACCTATTAGTTGAACTGGTGATTCCCCACCACCATCCATTGTCCAAAGCTCTCTACCTTGGTTTCCGTCATTTGCTGCAAAGAACAAGCGTCCGTTTGCAGCGATCGGTCGAACCGATTCTTCAAGTTCTGAAACCGAATAGTTGGCTCCAGGGTTCAAGTCCTGCACTAAAACGGTTCCCGAAGCTGTTCCATTACTCTTCCAAAGCTCCATACCACTAGTTCCGTCGTTGGCTGACAAGAACAATGTTCCGTTCACATTTGTTAGATGACGAGGCGATTGTGAAGAAAAAGCTGGGGCGGCCCCGGGGGTGATGTTTTTAACTAATGTAGTGCCACTGGTTGTTCCATCGCTCTTCCACAACTCGTAGCCATTCGTTCCATCGTTGGCGATAAAAAATAAAGTTCCGTTCACGTTCGCAAATTTAATGTCACTCGCTGACCCCTGGCTGCCAGTCCGAATATCTTTAACAATTACGGTTCCCGTTTGCGTTCCATCGCTCTTGAATAATTCACGACCGACCGTTCCTTCGCTGGCGTGGAAAAATAAGGTACCGTTTACGTTGATGAGATTTCGCGGATCTGAATGGGATATACCTGGGTAAATGTCTTTGACTTGAACTGTCGAACTTGAGGTTCCATCGCTCTTCCAAAGCTCGTATCCATTCCCTTGACGTGCACTGAAGAACAACGTTCCATTGACGTTTGTGAAGGAGGCAGTAGATGAGACGGAATCGGATGAACCAATGTCCTTAACCAAAGTGGTCCCAGTGGAAGTCCCATTGCTTTTCCATAATTCCCGTCCTGTCGTGCCGTCATTGGCAGCAAAATAAAAAGTGCCGTTAACGTTTTCTTGATTCGACTCGGACAGAGACGTCCAAACCGTGTTCTTAACGGGAATAGTCCCAGTCGTCGTTCCATCACTTTTCCACAGTTTGGTCTGGCCCGCAGTTTCCGGTGCGAAGAAAAACAATGTTCCGTTTGCATTCGTAAGTTTAGGAACCGTGTAGTTACTTATTTCATTTCCAAAGTCCTTGACTAGCACTGTACCGTTTGCTGTACCGTCGCTCTTCCACAAGTCATAGCGAGTGGTTGAAGGTTTCTTTGCAAAGAAAAACAAAGTGCCATTTACGTTGGTTAAACGTTGAGGATTCGATCCGGCAGTGCTACCGCCCGGAACAATGTCTTTTACCAAAGTTGTGCCAGCGACCGTGCCATCACTTTTCCACAATTCTGTCCCTGCGTTTACTTCAAAGGCTCGGAGAAACAGGGTCCCATTCACATTGGCAAATTCGCCTGCCACTGGAATACTGCCGTTGGAACCAACTCCAGGATTTATAATAAGCTGTTGCGGCAAGCCGGCCATTAGATGTCGTTGTTCTAAGAATTCGAACGCCGCTCGATAGGTTCGAAGGCGTCGACGATTTTGTGCTCCGATAGCTCGGATCTTGGCAAGGATAGACCGTTGTCGAATCAGAGTTTTTTTAATCATGTCGTTATTTCCAATTTGCAAGAATCGAGAATTTGCGGTAGTTCATAGAACAAGTGCATTGGGTCTCGGCCGTTCAAGTAATAGGCGCGCTATCGTTTCGCTCCCAACTCGAAGAACCATGAATTTGAGCAGCGAATAGCTGACCATGGTGCTGTAAAGCTGTGGATGGGCATAGATGGGATTACTGCCAATACGTTCATTTCCAATTACCCTATCGTTTACGCATTGTAGTCACGGCCATAATTCCGAGAAATTCCTGGCAAATAGCAAAATCTGAGGCAATACGCTGCAATTCTGGTTGGGTACGGTCGGCTGCCGAAACGGGAGAGCCGAAAAAAACGAAAGCCGTCGACCAAAGTAATTGGCATGCTGGTCGCGAATTGCTAACTGGACAGCGTTACTTTTTAAGCCGTTACTTCTTAAGCTCGGCAAGCCGCTAATAGCGGGAAATCGATTAAGAAATGACGTGTTCCAATGAATCAACTTTCTTCTTCTGTTTTCGTTCCATTCGGCAATTCAAACTTCGGTTTTAGACTTGCCCATCTTGCCCCTAGCATGCAGTGCTTCCGGGATTGGATGATCGAGTCGACCTAGGTTGACTTAAGGGAGCAGGCGGACGCCGCAATTCCGTGTGTTACAAGGCGGAGCCTTGTAACCAGTGGAACTGGGCTGAGGCGATGCCCGAGGAAATAGAGGCAGAGCCTCCGGAGCAGCGCGTAGCAAGGCGGGAGCCTTGCTACGAGGATAATTGCTTTCGAAGCGATCGATTCCTCAGCGAATATTTGACAAAGTAATTATGGGGCGCGCGAACCGATTCAGTTATTTCGAGGGGCTCTGTATCCTTCGGGCACTCTAAGGTTGTAATATTCAGCAAACGAGATTTCACCATCTTGGTTTTCGTCCACTTGGCCAAAATCGCCTTCGGACTGTGGAAATTCGTTTCTCGTAATGCGGAAGTCGTGATTTGTATCGAGTTTATTGAGCTTGTCGGTAACCCACCGGTCCCACCTTTCTTCTATCTTCTCGACTCCGCTTTTATTCCATTCTCGAAATAGCTGCAATTGAAAATTCGCGTCTGATTGCTCAGAGAGCC